>JBGAOR010000080.1:0-22665 GCA_044221705.1 Planctomycetota bacterium | reverse complement strand
GAGCGCGAGCTCGGACTCGCCATCACGAAGGAGCAGATCGCCGAGCTCGAAGCCCACGTCGACGACATCGACCTCGCCGCCGCCGCGCGCTACGAGCGCGAGCTGCGTCACGACGTCATGGCGCAGATCCACGCCTGGGGCGATCTGTGCCCGACCGCGCGACCGATCGTGCACCTCGGCGCGACGTCCTGCTACGTGACCGACAACGCCGACCTGCTCGCGATCCGCGAGGGACTCGCGCTGGTGAAGACGAAGCTCGTCAACGTGATCGCGGCGCTCGCCGCGTTCGCGCGGACGCACCGGTCGCTGCCCACGCTGGGCTGGACGCACCTGCAGCCCGCGCAGGCCACGACGGTCGGCAAGCGCGCGACGCTGTGGATCCAGGACCTCGTGCACGACCTCGAGGACCTCGAGCACGCCGAGCGCACCCTGCGCTTCCGCGGCGTGAAGGGCACGACCGGGACGCAGGCGTCGTTCCTCGAGCTGTTCGGCGGCGACCACCAGAAGGTGCGCGACCTCGACGCGCGCGTGACGGCGCGCTTCGGGTTCGAGCGCTCGTTCGGCGTCACGGGACAGACGTATCCGCGGCAGGCCGACTTCCGCGTGCTGCAGGCGCTCTCGTCGATCGCCCAGAGCGCGCACAAGTTCGCGACCGACCTGCGTCTGCTCGCCAGCCGCAAGGAGATCGAGGAACCGTTCGAGACGCGCCAGATCGGCTCTTCGGCGATGCCCTGGAAGCGCAACCCGATGCGCTCGGAGCGGATCTGCTCGCTGGGCCGCTACGTGATCTCCGCGCTCGACAACGCCGCGCACACGGCGGCGAACCAGTGGCTCGAGCGCACGCTGGACGACTCCGCGAACCGCCGCATCGTGATCGCCGAGACGTTCCTGGCGACCGACGCGATCCTGATCCTGCAGCTCGACGTCGCGCGCGGCCTGGTCGTGCGCCCGCACGTCGTCGCCCGCAACCTGGCGGCCGAGCTGCCCTTCCTGGCGTCCGAGCACGTGATGATGGAGGCGGTGAAGGCCGGCGCCGACCGTCAGGACGTCCACGAGTCGATCCGGCGCGCCAGCCGCGCGGCGTCCGAGGCCATCCTGGCCGGCCAGGAGAACCCGCTGCGCGCGCTCCTGTCCGAGGACCCGGTCCTCGGCCGCCTGGCGGGCCGGCTGGACACGCTGCTCGACCCGGCCCGCTACGTCGGCCGCGCCCCGGAGCAGGTCGACGAGTTCCTGGCGGCCGAGGTGGACCCGATCCTCGAGCGCCACGCAGCGCTCCTCGGCGCGCGGGCCGACGTGCGCGTGTAGGAACCGGCCGGGCCTGGCGTGCGTCCTACCCCGGCTTGATCCGGCCTTTCGCGCTTCTGTTTCGGAGTTCCTATCTTCTCGCGCAGCGCGAGGGACCAGTTCCCAGGTCGATCGCGCTCCCTCCGTTCGCGATCACCGACTCGCGTGGCCATGTGGAATCGGCTTCCACATCCCCGATGAAACGGGGTTGGGGTGCCGGATCCCGCATCCCATTCCTGAGGTACGTTTCCGCTGAGGTCTCGCAAGCCTCCGGTCGAAACCCAGAAGTCCCCGCGGGAGCTCCCCGCCGAGGGGGACGAGGTCGGTAGTGTTGACCCAACCCGGGATCCCCAACGAATTCACCCTGTCCACGACCTGCTACGGGTCGCGGCTCAAGACCATCGAGGACCAGGCGTTCGCCGCGGTCGCGATGGGCTTCCGCCGCATCGAGCTGGGCCTGCTGGACGCGCCGGTCAAGTTGAACGGCTTCGAGGACTCGCGCCGCGAGACCGGCATCTCCGTGCGCTCGATCGTCACGGGCTGTCTCGATCCGCGCTCGGAGCACATGTCGGGCACCAAGCTCGGGTCGCTGTCCGAGGACCAGCGCGAGATGGCCGTGAACTCGCTGCGTCGCCACGTGCGCCTGGCCCAGCGCTACCAGTGCCCGACCGTGATCGTGCGCGGGTGCGAGGTCGAGGACAAAGCCCTGCAGGAGGAGTCCGACCGCCTGCGCGCGCGGCTCGTCCGCGAGGGGCCGACCGACGAGGCCAAGGAAGCCGTCCGCGACCTCGTCACGAAGGTCCAGCGCCGCGGTCAGCGGCAAGTCGAGCACCTGTGCCGCTCGCTCCACACGGTGATGGGCGAGTACCCCGAGACCAAGGTCGCGATCGAGCCGGGCGACAGCTTCCTCGACCTCTTGAACTTCCAGGCCGTGGGCTGGGTCCTCGACGACCTCGAGCGCCGCGGGCTGGCCTACTGGCACGACACCGGGCGCATCCACCTGCGCGAGCGCGCCGGCCTCCCGGCCCAGGGCCAGTGGCTCGATTCCTATGCCCCGCGCATGATCGGCGTGCATCTGCAGGACGCGGCCGACGGCGTGACCGAGATGCCGCCGGGCGCCGGCGAGGTCGACTTCAAGCTGGTGTCGAACTACGTCCCGGGCTGCGCCGAGCGCGTGCTCGAGATCAATCCGCGGCACGGGCGCGCCGAGATCCTGGCCGCCGTGCAGTACCTCGTCGACGCGCGCTTCTGAGGCTCAGCGCGCGCGGTCGCGCACCCAGACGATCCAGGCCTTCTCGATCGCGTCGATCTTCGCGCCCAGCGCGGACTCGAGGTCCGTCGAGGATCCGTGCCCGTCCCACGCGCTGCGCAGGAAGTCGAAGAACCTGGGTTGGTAGCGCCGATTGTCCGCGGCCATCAGGAAGTGGACGAAGTTGTAGGACTGCGCGTACTTCAGGTCCTGCCGCGAGGTCGAGAGGTACTCGCCGGCGTCGAACGTCAGGATGCGCGACAGCTTGTACGTGTCGGTGGCGTGCTCCTGCGCGCGCATCGAACGCGCGTCGATCGCGTTCTCGTCGTAGCTCATGCGGCCCGCGGGGCCGACGATCGTCGCGCGGAAGTACTCGGCCAGTCCCTCGTCGAGCCAGGGCGAGATCTCGCCCTTCCCGCCGCGCACGAGCACCGCGGTCGCGGCCAGCAGCTGGTGGGTCGCCTCGTGCACGAGCAGCCCGCGGTCGAGGCCGCCATCGGCGTTCACGGTCAGCACGCGGCCCACGCGGTCGTAGAACCCGCGCCCGCCGCCGACCTCCGGGTACGAGCCCGAGTCCGCGTGGACCTGCGCCGCGAGCGGCGCGTCGACGTGATACGCGCCCACCACGGGCGCGACGACGTCGAAGAAGGTGGCGTACACGTTCTCGAGGTCCAGGATGGCGTTCGTGGCATCGAGCAGCGGCAGGTTCGAGCGCATGGACCAGTGCGTGGTCTCGAGCTGCCAGGCGTCGCGGAAGTCTCGACTGCGCTTGACGCGCTCGGTCCAGGTCCAGCGCCGCCCGTCCTCGCGCAGCGACCAGTCCTTGTCCTTCTCCTTGCGCTCGTGACCCAGGATCTCGCGCGCGAGGCGGTTCTCCGGATCGACGGCGACCGCGCGCAGCGCGAAGACGCGCGCCTCCTCGCGCAGCCCGACCCGCGTCGCGAAGGTGGCGATGTCGGCGATCTTCGTGGCGTCCTCCTTCTCGAGGTGCCGCCAGCGGTCCATCGCCTCGCGCCACGCGGAGAGGCGCGTCTCGGCCGACTGGATCTCCGGCCGCTCGAGGACGCGGTCGCGCGAGCCGATGCGCAGCACGATCTTCGACGCGTCCTCGAACACCACGCGGCCTTCGAGGCGCGTGCCGTCGGCCAGCACGACCTGGTCGAGGGGCCGATCGCCGGACGAGTTCGGTCGCGGACTCTGAGTCGGGACGAGAGCGAGGACCGTGAGCAGCGCCAAGATCACGTTTGCCGATGCTAGCAGCCCGCCCGGGTCCGATGGCTCCTCGCGCGGGGAGGTTCCCCGAGCCCGGCGTTCGCCCGGTCCGGGCCGTCGCTATCCTGGCGCGACTCATGCAGAGGATCGCTCTCGCGCTCGCGGTCTGGAGCATCCTGCTCCTGACGGTCTCCGGCCTGGCGCTGCTCGCGCGGCCCGAGGCGGGGCCCCCGATGCCGCGCGCCGAGGCGCCGCGCGCGTCGATCGGGGCGCTGGTCCCCGAGCGCGAGGTCGACCCCGAGGCGCGGCGGCGCCGTCTGCGCACGGACGAACTCTCGGGGACCGTGGCTCCGAAGATCCCCGAGGCCGCTCCCACGCCGCCCGTCCCGACCCCGCCGTCCACGCCGCCGGCGGCCGGCGCCGACCGACAGCAGCCGCCGGCTCCGGAGCGCGAGGCCGCGACCCCGCCGCGCGACGGCGGGATCGCCGGTCTCGGCGCGCTGCCGCCCGGCGTGCCGGCCGAGGAGGAGGGCTTCGGCCTGCACGTCGTGCGCGCGGACGGCCGGCCCGCGAACGACGCGACCGTGCATTGGATGCTGCAGCGCGATCTCGACGCGCTGCGCGCGCAGGGGCGCGACCCGGCCGACATGGATCCGGCCGACGTGCTCTCGTCGTCGGCGCGCACGGTGCGCACGAACTCGTCCGGCTTCGCGATGCTGACCAGCGAGGCCGGCACGATGCTCATGGATGCGCGGCTGGGCGACCAGTACGGCTGGGTGCGCATCCGGCGCGAGGACGTGGGTCATTCCCGGCTCGTGCTGGCGCGCGACACGACGCTCGACGTCGCGGTCGTCGACGCGGCAGGCGAGCCGCGCGCGCGCGTGCCGGTCGTGCTGCGCGACGCGCGGTGCCGGCCGATCTGGAGCGCGCGCACGGGCGACGACGGTCGCGTGCGGCTCCGCCACGCGGACGGCGTCGTGCAGGCCGCGCGCTCGCGCTTCGAGGACCTGACCGTCGCGGTCGACGTTCCATCGGGCGCCGTGCACTCGCTCCCGCGCGGCGAGATCCCGACGGAGGCCGTACGCCTCGTCGCGCAACCCGGCCAGCGCGTGCTCGTGTGGGTGCGCGACACGGAGGCGAAGCCCTGCGCGCGCACGACACGCGTCCGTCTGGCTCCGCCCGGTCTCGAGGCCGATTGCGGCGCGGCGCGCGAGCGCCCGGCGGTCGACGGGCTGGCGGTCTTCGAGGACGTTCCCGGCGGTCTCGCGCTCGTCGCCGTCGCCGAGTCCTCGTGCTCGCCCGAACCGCTGCGCGCCGACGTCGCCACGCGGCGCGATTCCGAGACGAACGTGATCCTCGCCGCGACCCACGCGATGCCGCGCGTGCGCGGGCGGCTGCTCGATCCGCGCGGCGGTCCGTGGCGCGAGTTCGACGTCGTCGCGCACGTCGAAGCCGGTGAATCCTGGGTCGAGCAGGGGTCCGCGCGCTGCGACGACCGCGGCGCGTTCGAGCTCGATGTGCCGGCCCTGTACGTCTCGTCCACGGTCGCGGCGCGCGGTCCGATCGCGCTCACGCTCGTCGGGCGCAACCGCTACGGTCGCACGGTGGCGTCGTCGCGCATCGAGTTCCCGCCGACCGCGGGAACGACCGCGGTCGACCTGGGCGACGTCGCGGCGAACGACTGGCCGGTGCTCGCGCGCGGCAGCGTGCTCGACGAGGGCGAGCGGCCGCTCGACGGCGCGCCGGTCGAGCTGTGCGACGCGACGGGCCGCCCGGATCCGCGGACGCGCTCCGTCAGCGACGAGCGCGGGCAGTTCACGCTGCGCGGACCGCCGCCGGCCGACGAGGCGATCCTCGTCCGCGCCGTCGAGCCCGAGCGCCGCGCTGCCGACGTCACCGTCGCGCTGCGCCGCGGCGATCAGCGCGCGCGGATCGTGATCGCGGTGCACGGACGACTCGAGGGCCGCGCGCTGCTGCCGGCCGGAGCGCCGGAGGGATCCGTGATCGTGCGCGTCGACCAGCCGTCGGGCATGCAGCTCGCGCTGACCCTCGACGCCGCGGGCGTCTTCGCGTTCAGCAACGTCGAGCCCGGCGAATCGCGGGTGTCGTTCCTGCCGCAGGGCTTCGAGGAACCCGCGCTCGCACTCGAGCGCGTGGGCGTCCCGCGCGGCGGCGCGAGCGCGGATCCGCGCCTCGCGGGCGTGGACCTGCGCGAGCGCCTCGTCGTCGTCGAGCTCGAGGTCGTCGACGAGCGCGGGGAACCGCTGCAGACCGGCTGGGTCGGGCCGGTGAGCACGGGTCGTCCGCGCGGCCGCCCGTACGACATGGTCGACGGGGTCGCGCGCGTCGTCCTGAGGAGCGGTGGCGCGCCGATCCAGGTCTCGGCCGACGGCTACGAGCCCGTCGTGCTCGCGTCGCCCGCCGGTCGCATGCACGTCGCGCTGAAGCCGAGCGGAGGTTGAGCGTGCCGCCGCGCGTCCTCGTGATCGCCGGACACGATCCGAGCGGCGCGGGGCTCGACGCCGACCGCGACGCCCTCTCCGGGCAGCGCGTCGAGTTCGTCGGCGTCGAGACCGCGCGCACCGACCAGGACGATCGCGGCGTGCGCTCGATCGGCGCTCGCGATCCCGCGGTGTGGGGCGCCGAGGCCGAGGAGCGCGCGCGCGCCGGCGTCGCGGCGCTGAAGTTCGGCCTGCTCCCCGGACGCGCGCACGTGGAGCGCGCCGCGCGGCTCGTCGCGCGCCTGCGCCGCGCCGCCGGCGCGGGGATCCCGATCGTGCTCGACCCCGTGATCGCGGCCTCGAGCGGCGCGCGCTTCCTGGACGCGGACGGCGTGGAGGCGCTGCGCGGGGAGTTGCTCGGCCTCGACCTGGTCGTGACCCCGAACCTGCCCGAGGCCGCCGAGCTGGCGCGGGTGCCGGTCGCCAGCCTGGACCACGACCTCGCGGCGCGGCTGGAGTTGGCGCGGCTCCTGCTCGGCCTCGGAGCTCGGGCGGTCGTCCTGAAGGGCGGACACGGAGGCGAGGACCCGGTGCGCGACCTCGTCCTCGCGGCCGGGGCCGGGCCGGTCTGGCTGAGCCATCCGCGGACCTCGGGCGGGAAGCTGCGCGGGTCGGGATGCCGCTTCGCCTCCCGCATGGCCGGCTCCCTGGCGCGCGGCCGGCCGCTCGCCGAGGCCGCGCAGGAGGCGGGGGAGTACGTCGCGGCCCGGATCGCGGCCGCGGGGGCGGCTCGATGAGCGCCGAATCGGACGGCGTCGGATTCGGCGGGCAGCCAGGCCTTGCCCCGAGGCTGCCGGGCGCTATCCTTCCTCGCCCAACGCGGCTGTAGCTCAGTGGTAGAGCGCCACCTTGCCAAGGTGGATGTCGAGGGTTCAAATCCCTTCAGCCGCTCCAATTCACGCTCGGGCGACGGGGAAACCCGGCCCGCGCGCCATCTCGACCCGCACGCTGCTCCGGCGGCCCTGTGCGGGTCGCGTCGTTTCCAGAGGGATCGTCTTGGGTCGCTCGGTCCGGACGAGCGCGCGTCGGGCGGCTCCGGCCCACCCAGCTCCCACTCCGCTGCCGTCGTCCTGCCCGGATACGAAAACACCGCGGGCCGGCGCATGGCCGGCCCGCGGAAGGGAACCCGAATCCCTTGGGGTCAGAGGACGACGAGGCAGTCCGTCGCGACGAAGCGGCAACCGTTGCACAGGCGGCCGGTGATCACCACCGAGACCGTCGTGCCCGGGGCCATCTCGTCGAAGCCGAAGCGCTGGTTGAGCTTGCTGCGCTTGAAGTAGGTGACCAGGTCGAGGTTGCCGTCCGGCCCGACGTTGCCGCACTCGCACTCCGCCGTCGCGTAGAAGGGCCCCGTGACGTCGGCGAACTGGAAGCACTGGGGCGCGACCGGGCCGCCTTCGCAGTTGCGGCCGTACAGCTTGACCGTGTTCCACTGGATGTTCCCGACCTGGAAGTCGGAGAGGCCCACGATCGCGACCGGCAGCAGGTCGCAGGAGTCGGCGTCGTACTCGTTCGGGCAGACACCCGGGCGGACGTCGAGGAACGTGAGCTCCTTCACCACGTCGATCGTCTGCGTGCAGGTCGACGTGTTGCAGTCGTTGTCCGTCGCCTTCCAGCGACGTTGGATCACATGGTCGAAGCGGTCGGCCGGGCAGTCGCCGTACGTGACCGTGTCCTTGTAGGTGATCTGGACGTTCGTGTCGCAGTTGTCCTTCGCCGTGGCGCGGCCGAGGGCGTTCGGCGACTCGTCGTGGCCGCAGAAGATCTTGGCGTTCTCCGGACAGGTGATGACCGGCGGCTGCTGGTCGCGGACGCGCACCGTCGTCTGACAGGATTTCGTCTCGCTGTTCTTGGAGACGGTCAGGCGCACGACGAACTCGAACGAGCAGGTGTCCGTGACCGGGATGGTCAGCGTCGGCGTGCCGCTCGCGGCGTCATCGAAGAGCGCGCCGGGGTACGTCGTCGTCCAGGCGTAGCCGGTCTCGTTGCGCGAGTCGCGGCCGTCGAGCTGGATCGTCACGAACGGGGCCTGCGCACCGACGACGTACGGGCCGCCGGCGTCGCACTCGAGCGTGTTGTTGCCGCCCCCGCCGCAACCGTTGCCGTTGCCGCCGCCACCCCAGCCGCCGCCGCCACCGTGGTTGCAGTGACTGTGGTTGCCGCCGTAGCAGTAGCCGCCGTTGTTGCCATTGTTGCCGTTGCCTCCGTTGCCGCCGCCGCAACCGTTGTTGCCGGTGGCGAACGACGAGGGCGCGAGAGCGAAAGCGGTCGCGGTGACGAAGAGAGCGGTGAGGATCTTGGACATGGTCTGTGGGTGCGAGATTGCGCTCGACGAAGGCAGCGACGGCGCGAGTGCGGACGAGAAGAGGGTGGAGATCGCGTTCGCGTTCCCGTGCGGAGGAGCGCTGCGGTACCCCGGCCTGCCTGCCGGAGAGCGATCGAAGAACCGTACCCCCGGCCCATGTGCGGGCCAGTCGATGCCACGAGCGCTCGCGCAAGTCCGGTCACGCTCGAAGCGCGCGAAAACCACGAGGAATCCAGCGTGGATTGGCGTTCGGTCCGCGGGCGGAATCACTTTCCGAGCGGCGGAAACCGGTGCGCAGAGCCCAAGACGGACGCCGTGAAGTTCCTTCAGGCCGCGGGCCTGGACTCGCGCTCGCGCGATCCGGCGAGCTCGGCCACGAGGTTGCCGGCGAGCAGCAGGCCGCCGCCGACGAGCAGCCATGCCGTGATCTCGTCCTCGCCTGCGTACACGCCCACGAGTGCGGCCCAAATCGGTTCGAGCGCGTAGAGGATCGCCGCGCGCACCGGATCGACCTCGCGCTGGTACAGGTTCATGAACGCCAGCGCGACGACGGTCCCGAACACGGAGGTCAGCCCGAGCGGCCACAGGAACGACGGATCGCCGCACAGCTCGACGACCTGTCCGAACCCGATCCCGTTTCCCCGCGCCGTCTCGAGCGCGAGCAGCGCCGCGCCGCCGCCGGCGATCACGACGAACATCGTCAGCGTGACCGGCATCGCCGACTGCCGCTTCGTCACGCGGTCCGTGGCCAGGATGTGGACCGCGAACACGAACGACGAACCCACGGTGAGCAGCTCGCCCGTCCGCCACTCGCCGATCTCGGGCCGGCCGCGCACGAGCGCCGCGCCCGCCGTCGCGAGCAGCGCGCCCACCGCGAAGCCGATGCGCGGCAGCCGACGCTCGATCAGCGCGGTGAGGATCGCCAGGAACAGCACGTACAGGCTCGTCAGGAACGCCGACACGGCCGGCGTGATCTGCTCCAGCCCGACCATCTGCAGGATGAAACCCACGACGAGCAGGAACCCGAGCCACGCGCCGCCGCGCCACGCGCCCGAGCCGATCCCGCGGCGCGCGGCCGGCACGAACGCGGCGAGCAGCGCCGCCGAGAGCGCGAAGCGCAACAGCAGGAACAGCGCCGACGTGGCGACGGAGTGTCCCGGCCCGGTGACGCGCGCCATCGCCTCGACCGCCTGCTTCATCCACAGGAACGTGAAGCCCCAGGCGACGCTCACGAGGAACAGCGCGATCGTGGCGCGCGCGCGCATCGACAGCAGACCCCGTGCGAGCGCTCCCATGGGCGAGGGACGTTAGCGGCGGCGCGCCGCCCCGCAAGGGCGTGCTAGCTTGGTCGCGCGCGTCGCCCGCTCGACCCACGCATCCAGAGTCAGAATCACTCGATGAACGCGATCCAACGCATCCTCGCCGCCGTCCTCCTGCTCGCGCCGCTCTCGGCCTGCGCGACCGACCGCCAGGTGATCCAGCAGGCCGACGACGCGCACCGCGAGCTGGAGCCCGCCGTCCTGCAGGACCCCGAGCTCGCCGGCTACCTGCAGTCGATGGGGGACCGCATCGTCGGCGAGGCCAAGAAGCTGTCCGACGCGCACTACGGCCCGAAGAGCCACTTCGACGAGGACCCGTCCTGGATGTTCGCGAACTCGAAGTTCCACTTCGTGAACAGCGAGACGCTGAACGCGTTCACCACCGGCGGCTCGCACATGTACATCTACACGCAGCTCCTGCAGCAGTGCCGCAGCGAGGACGAGCTCGCCGCCGTGATGGCGCACGAGTACGCGCACGTCTACGCGCGCCACGTGCGCAAGGGGATGAACCGCCAGTACCTCGCGATGGGTGGCGCGCTGGCCGCCGGAGTGCTGGGATACACGCTGGCCGACGACGACAAGCTCGAGTACGCCGGCCTCGCCGCGGTCGGCGCCGGGATGCTCGGGAACTTCCTGAACCAGGGCTTCACGCGCGACGACGAGGCCGAGGCCGACGCGCTGGGCTTCGAGTTCTACGCGCGCGCCGGCTGGGACCCCGCGCGCTTCGGCGACTTCTTCCAGGCGATGATCGACCTGGGCTACGACACGACGCCCGAGATGCTCAGCGACCACCCCACGCTCGCGAGCCGCGTGGTCGCCGCCAGAGCCGCCGCCGCGAAGCTGCCGCCCGACGCGAAGTCCTGGCGCAAGCCGGCCGTGGCCGAGGGCGCGAAGTTCAAGGCGATGCAGTCGCGCGCGGCACAGATCGCGAAGGCCTTGCCGAAGGACCAGTCGATGGAGACGGCGAAGACGCTGCTCGACGCGGTCGGGAACTGCCTGATGCCGAAGGACCAGCCGCAGCAGATCGAGGCGCGCGCGAAGATCGAGAAGGTGCTCGAGAACTGACGGGATTCGCGTAACGACCGCGCGAGCCCGTCCAACACCGGTGCGATGGGACTCGAGACCTCCGAAACGCGCTTCGAGCGCTGGCGCACCCGCGGCGACGGCGCGGCGCTGTCGGAGGTGTTCGACGAGCTCGCGCCGGGGCTCTTGCGGCTCGCGATCCACCTCGTCGGCGATCCGGCGGCGGCGGAGGACCTGGTCCAGCAGACGTTCGTGACGGCGATGGAGCGCGCGGCGAGCTGGGACGCGCGCCGGCCGCTCGGGCCGTGGTTGCAGGGGATCCTGGCGAACCACGCGCGCGACCTGAGGCGGAGCGCGCGGCGTCCGCACGATCCGCACTTCGATCTCGATGCGGCGCTCGCGCGCGAGGAGGACGCGCCGCTCGAGTCGGCGTCGCGGCGCGAGCTGGCGGGCGAGCTCGCGCGCGCGGTCGATGCCCTCGAGGAGCCATACCGCGCGGCCGTCCTGCTGCGTCTGCGCCACGGACTGGAAGCGGCGGACATCGCGCACGTGCTCGGACGGAGTCCGGGCGCCGTGCGCGTCCAGCTGCATCGTGCGCGCGAGATGTTGCGCAAATCGCTGCCAGCGGGGATCGCGGGCGCGCTCGTGCTGCTCGCCGACTCCGCGCGCGGCCTGGAAAAGGTGCGGAATCAAGTGCTCGAAGACGCCGCGCGGCTCGCACCCGCGGCGGGAGCGGGTGGGGCATTGCTCGGGGGAGTCGTCGTCATGAAGAAGTTCCTGGTGGCCGCCGCGATCGTGCTCGCGCTCGCGGCGGCGTGGTGGTGGTCGCAGCGTCCCGCCGAGCCGCTCGAGGTCGCGCGGGGAGAGTCCATCGCGGCGATCGAGGTGTCGGATGCGAGGCGGCCCGCGCCCACGCGTACCGAGCCGATCGCTCCGGGAGATCTCGCCGACCGTGCGCCGGTCGATCTTGTCGCGCCGGGCTCCGCGATGGCGTTGCTGCCCTTTCCGGTTCGCGTCGTCGACGGCGACACGGGAGCGCCGCTCGCGGGTGCGCGCCTCGGGTTCTTCGCGCCGCGGCGCTCGAGCTGGTCCGAAGTTCGCGCGCGCTGGCCCGATCGTTTCGACGACGATCCGCGCGGTGTCTTTCAGCGGAACGACTGGCCCTGGTTCCGCGCGAACCCGACCACGTCGCAGTGCCTCGGGATCCAGCCGGTCGTCTCGTACGAAGCACCGGCGGAGGGCGAGCCGCCGCTCGCGACGGCGATCAGCGACGCGAAGGGCACCGCGGTCGTCGACCTCGGGCCCGACCAGGCCTTCGTCGTCGCGGAGTGCGAAGGCTACGTCGCGCGCGGCGTCCCGCCGATCCTCGAGCGCGTCGTGCGCTGGCGCGACGCGACGAAGTACGAGAGCCGGACGTTCCGCGACGACGCGCTCGTCGTGAAGCTCTTCCGTCCGCGCGCCGTGCGCGGCCAGCTGGTCGGCATCGACGGCGAACGCCTGCGGCGCGTCGTGCGACTCGAGATCGCCGGCCGGGCCGACGGCGACCCGCTGCCGGGCGGGTTCCACACGGAGGAGGCCGTCGGCACGTGGACGGTCACGACGGACGCCGACGGCGCGTTCCAGCTCGTCGTCGGCGCGCCGCGCGTCCGCTTCCGTGCTCTCGACACCGGCTGGTTCGTGGCGAGCAGCGGCATCCACCCGGAGCGCCGCGAGCGCTGGGTGTATCCCCACGTGCAGCCCGCCGGCGACGGCGCGCTCACGTGGGTGCCGCTGCGTCGCAACCCGGTCGTCGTCGTGCGTTCGGCGGTCGACGGCGCGCCCGTGCGCGAGTTCCGGATGCTCGTCGAGGAGCAGGGCGGCTTCGGCACGCGAGACTTCGTGGCGCAGGTCCACGCCGAGGACGGCCGCGTGCGGCTGCTCTCGGAGCACGACCTCGAGAACGAATCGAGCCGGATCGGCCCGCTCGCGATCCGGGTCGCCGCCGAGGGGTTCGAGCCGGGTGCGGTCGAATGCGCCGATCCGCTGAGAGCGGACGAGATCGTCGTCGCGCTGCGACCCGGTGCGTGTCCGACCGTGAAGGGGCGCGTCCTGGACGGCGGCCAGCCCGTGGCCGGCGCGACGTGCCTCGTCGCGCCCGGCCGGAAGGGCGGCTGGAGCTGCGAGGCCGACCGCGCGGAGTTCTCGACGACGACGGACGCGGACGGCCGCTTCGCCGCCTGCCTGCCGCCCGGCGGATGGGTCGTCGTCGTCGACCACGCGGGACGGACGCGCTGCCGCTTCGTCGAGCACCCGTCGCCCACGGAGATCGAGATCGAACTCGCGCGCGACACGGCGATCGAGGTCGTCGTCGACGTCGATCCGGACGCGCCGCCCGCGAAGATCTCCGCGCAGGTCCAGTCGGGTCGCGACGTGCACCAGTCGCTCGAAATCGACGCGAAGGGCCGCGCGCGCTTCGGGTCGCTGCCGCCTGGGAGCTACACGGTGCAGGTGCATCGCGACGACGGGACCGCGATCACGGCCGCGCCGGGCGACGCGGAGTTCGATCTCGGCGCGGACTCGACGCGCACGGCGCACTTCCCGGGCGCGCGCTCCGCGCCCGAGCGCCACGCGCGACTCGTCGTCGACGGGCTGACGCGGTTCGAGGGCTGGAGGGCGTTCGCGTCACGCCCGGGCGCCGAGCCCGTCGCCGTCGAGCCCGACGGCCGCGTCCCCCTCGACTGCCGCGCCGGCGCGCGCCTCCGCGTCGAGGATCCGCGCGGCCGTTCGTACCGCTTTCGCGTGTCCGAGGTCGCCGGCGAGCCGCAACTGCGCGTCGCGCGCGGACGCGGTGCGCTCCGCGGCGCCGTGCGGCTAGCGGGCGGCGCCCCGTACTTCGGGGGCGTGGTTGTCGCGAGCTTCCGCGCGGACGAGTACGGACTCGAGAGTGTCACGTGTCCGCTCGACCCCGATGGTGGGTTCGTCGTGGACGCGCTGCCGCCCGAGGCGCGCCACTTGTCGATCGTAGACGGACGCGGCAACCGTTCGCTGGGCGGATTCGACGAAGTTTGGTTCGAGTGCGCGAACGAGCCGTCGACGGCAGGGTCCGAGCTCGCGATCGTCCTGCCTGCCGGGATCCTCGACGGCGGGTCGAGGATCGCACTACGAGGATTCGCGCGCGGCGCCGCCGGACCGGAGCACGGTCAGAAGGTCTCGATCCGGGCGCGCCTCGAGCAGGCCGGTGGCGCGCTCTTCGTCGCGGGATCGGCGGTGGTGATGTCCGACGGCAGCTACGCGCTCGTGACCGTGCCGGCGCCGTCGCACATCGCCGCGTGCCGGCTCGAGGGCGGGACCCGACTGTGGGAGCTCGAATTCACGCTGCCCGCCGACGGTCCGACTGCCAGGCAGGACTTCGACCTGCGCTGACCTGGTGGCCGCACTCCACGGAGAGACGGGCCGCGGCGGGACGACAGCCCCGGGGAATGCACGAGCCCGACCGCGCAGCGCGCCGTCGGGCTCGTCGTCGATCGCGCGGGGCGATCGGTCGCGTTCAGCGGTTCTGCGTGAACCAGTCCGCGTTGATCTTCTTGTACTTGGCCCACTTCTCGGGCAGCTCGGCCTCGTCGAAGATCGCATCGACCGGGCATTCCGGCGCGCACGCGCCGCAGTCGATGCACTCGTCGGGGTTGATGTAGAGCATGTCGAACTTGGCGAACTCCGGCGCGTCCTTCGTCGGGTGGATGCAGTCGACGGGGCAGACTTCGACGCAGGCCGTGTCCTTCGTATTCACGCACGGCTCGGCGATCACGTAGGTCATCGTTTCAGGCTCCTCTGGCGGTGCTCTCTGGGCGCACGGCGGCTCTCGTTCGGACCGAGCTTCGCACGGGTTCGAGTCGGAAGATGGTAGGGCCCTGAGGCCGCGTTGCAACCCCGCGGGATCCGTACGGCGGGCGCTTCCGGATGCACCGACCCGGCGCGCGCGGGGCGGGCTCCGAATCGGTATCGTGCACGGTGCGCGGAGTCTCCGCGCAGCCCCCGTGCCCGCCGCCCTCCCCGTGGAGTCCGCTGTCCCCGTGCTGCTCGCCGGCCCCTGGTCGTGGGTCGCGATCGCGGTCGCGTACCTGATCGGGGCGATCCCGTTCGGATTGATCCTGGCCCGCCTCGTCAAGGGCGTCGACATCCGCACGATCGGCAGCGGGAACATCGGCGCCACGAACGCGATCCGGGCGATGGGGCGGAAGTGGGGCTACCTCGTCTTCGCCTGCGACTTCCTGAAGGGGTTCCTGCCGGCGTGGATCGTGATGCACGTCTTCGACAGCACGCGCGAGGACATCGAGCTGCTCCAGGTCCTGGTCGGCGCGGCGGCGACGCTCGGGCACTGCTACTCGCCCTACCTCGGGTTCACCGGGGGGAAGGGCGTCGCGACCGGCTGCGGCGGCATCGTCGCGCTGAGCTGGGAGACGTTCGTCGCGGGCGGCTGCGTGTGGCTCGCGACGCGGCTCATGACGGGGTACGCCGGCCTCGCCTCGATCCTCATGGGCGTCACGTTCCCGATCGTCGTCGCCGTCATGTACGGCACCCACCGTCAGGCCATGCTCGTCGGCGCGACCGCGCTGGCGCTTTTGATCGTCTGGCGTCACCGCGGCAACATCCAGCGCATGCTCGACGGCACCGAACCCAACGCGCGCAAGAAGCGCAGCGACCCGCCGCCCGAGGCCCGGCCCCATGGCTGATCCCGCGAAGGCCGATCGGCAGGACGTGAAGCGCGCGCTCGTCATCGGCGACGGCGGGTGGGGCACCACGCTCGCGCTGGCGCTGCACAAGAACGGCATCCCCGTCTGCCTGTGGAGCGCGTTCCCCGAGCAGGCGCGCGAGATGCGCGAGCAGCGCGAGAACAAGCGCTTCCTGCCCGGCGTGCCGTTGCCCGCCGGCCTGGAGATCACCGCCGACGCGCTGCGCGCGGCGCAGGGCGTCGACTTCGTCGTCAGCGTGGTCCCGACGCAGTACCTGCGCGGCATCATGCGCGTCTTCGAGGAGGCGCTGCCGGGCCAGGTCCCGATCGTCTCGGCGACGAAGGGCATCGAGATCGAGACGTTCCGCACGCCGGCGCAGGTGCTGCGCGAGGTGCTCGGCGAGCGCTCGACGTGCGTGCTGACCGGGCCGAGCCACGCCGAGGAGGTCGCGCTGGGCAAGCCCTGCTCGATCATCGCGGCCAGCGAGGACCAGGCCTTCGCCCGCCGCGTGCAGAAGGCGTTCTCGTCCAGCTCGTTCCGCATCTACACGAGCCGCGATCCGGTCGGCGCGGAGCTCGCCGCGGCGCTCAAGAACGTCATCGCCATCGGCGCGGGCATCAGTGACGGGCTCGAGCTGGGCGACAACGCCAAGTCGGCGCTGATGACGCGCGGCATGGTCGAGATGGCGCGCTTCGGACGCTCGCGCGGCGCGAAGTCGGAGACGTTCTTCGGCCTCGCGGGCATCGGCGACCTGATCACGACCTGCTGCTCGCGGCACTCGCGCAACCGCGCGGTGGGGGAGGCGATCGGCCGCGGTCACAAGCTCGAGGCCGTGCTCGCCAAGACGCGCACCGTGGCCGAAGGCGTGTGGACCGCGAAGGCCCTCTTCGGACCGGAGAGCGACCTGGCCGACGTGCGCATGCCGATCGCCGAGCAGGTCCACGCGGTGTTGTTCGACGGCAAGGACCCGCGCGAGGCCGTGCTCGAGCTGATGACGCGCGCCCCCGCCGGCGAGATGGACGGCCTCTCCGAGGTCACCGGTTGACGCCGACGCTCGCCTTCGCGGCCGCGTTCCTGGTCACGCTCGCACTGCTCGCCGTCGTCGCCTGGAGCGGCGTCCGCGCGAAGCGGCGCGTGCACGTGCCGGCCGTCGGTCTGACGGTCGCGTCGCTCTGCGTGACGATCTTCTACGCGTACCGGTTGGGGCACGCGCTCGACCTGAAGTCGGCCGGCGTCATCACGCCGATCCACCTGTTCCTGGCGCGGCTCGCGACGCTCGCGATCGTCGTCACGATCGGCATCGGGCTCCGGGCGCTGTTCGTCCCGAAGACGATCGGGTTGCACAAGCGCGCGGCGTGGATCTCGCTGTCGCTCGTCGTGCTCGCGGCCATCACGGGCCTCGTGATGGTCGGCCTCGCGAAGCCGATTCAGGGTTCCTGAGCCTGCACGGCTCGCTCGGCGCGCAGCGTCGACAGGGCCCACGGCGCGGCGAGCAGCGTCGCGTTCGCGAGCGTCGGCAGGAGCAGCACGAGGAGCCAGGCCAGCTTCGCGCGCACGGCCCACACGACCGCGAGCAGGCCGAGCACCCCGAAGCTGCACGCGATCCAGGCCGCGACGCGCAAGTCGGGAGCCACGCTGGGCGCGAGCCGCGCGAGGGCCAGGTCGACCCACACGACGCCCCAGCCCAGGGTGGCCATCGTCATGGAGAACATCCACGTCCGGTGGCGCCGCCGCGGCTTGGGATGGTCGTTCCAGAGTCTGCGGAGAGGGCGCGCCACGCGGCGATTCTCCACGCGGGGTCGCCGAGCCACAAGCGCGCGCGGTGTTCGGGATGGACACCGCCGACGCGGCGTGCGTACACTCCTCGCCCACTTTCGGTCGGGGCGTGGCGCAGCCTGGCTAGCGCGCTTCCTTGGGGTGGAAGAGGTCGGAGGTTCGAATCCTCTCGCCCCGACCAACTCTCTCGCGCCCGCGTCGCGAGCGCCCCGCGGCTCGGATCGGCGCGGACGCAGCCATGCCCGACCTCGCTGGACTTCCCGTGCTCGGCATCGCGGTCGCGCTCGGCTGCGGGCTCCTGATCGGGCTCGAGCGCGAGCGGCGCAAGGGCGAGGGCCCCGATCGCGCGGCGGCCGGGATCCGCACCTTCTCCGTCGCGGCCCTCGCCGGCGCGATCGCGCAGGGCGTCGGCTCGCCGGGGCTCGTCGTCGCGGGGGCGCTCCTCGTGGCCGCGTTGACGAGCGTGGCGTACTTCCGCAGCCGCTCGCGCGATCCGGGAATGACGACCGAGCTCGCGCTGTTCGCGACGTACCTCGTGGGCGTGCAGTCCGTGGTCTCGCCGGCGCTCGGCGCCGCGTGCGGCGCGGGGCTCGCGGCGCTCCTGGCGGCGCGCTCGGGGCTGCACCGCTTCGCGACCCGCCTGCTGACCGAGCAGGAGCTGCGCGACGGACTCCTGCTCGCCGCGCTGGGGCTCGTGGTGCTGCCTTTGATCCCGAACCGGCCGTTCGAGTGGCTCGCAGGCATCAACCCGCGCCCGCTCGCGGCGCTGGTCTTCCTGATCCTGTCGCTGCAGGCCGCGGGGCACGTGGCGCTGCGCTGGCTCGGGCGGGAGCGCGGGCTCGTCGTGACGGGGTTCGTCTCGGGATTCGTCTCGAGCACGGTGACGATCGCGACGTTCGGCCGGCGCGTGCGCGACGAGCGACCGCGCGCCGCGCTGCTCGCGGCCGGGGCCGTCCTCTCGACCGCGGCCACGTGGGTGCAGGTCCTCGTGATGAGCGCGGTGCTGTCCATGGACGCCGCGCGCGTGCTCGCGCCGGCGGCGCTCTCGGGGTTGGCCGGCGCGCTGGCGAGCGGCGCGGCGCTGTGGCTGCTCGCGCGCCGGGGGGCCGCGCCGGAGCAGCGCGATGCGGAGCCCGACACGCGCGCGCTGCGGCCGCGCGAGGCGCTCGTCGTCGCGGCGATGCTGACCGTCGTGACCCTGCTGATCAGCGGCGCGCAGAGGCACTTCGGGGGGACGGGTGTCCTCGCGGGTGCGGCGCTGGCCGGGATGGCGGATGCGCAATCGCCGCTGGCGTCGCTCTCGGCGCTCCACGCCGGCGGTCAGCTCGCGGACCGGGATCTGCGGATGGGCGCGTTGATCGCCGTCAGCACGAACAGCGGAGTGCGCACCGTCGTCGCGTTCACGACGGGCGGGGCTCCGTACGGCGCGCGCGTCGCGGCGGCGCTCGTGATCGGACTGGCGGCTGCGTGGTTCGCGGCGCTGTGAGCGGCGCGCGTCCCAGGTCCCCGCATCGACCGATCGATCCCCGATCCTGCCGACGATCCGTTCCCGACACGCGGCTTCCGTGCGGCCTCGCCGGAGCGTAGGCTCCGCGCGCGTGCGACCGCGTGGAGACATCACGTCCTCGCCCGAGGCGCAGGGCCGCCGCGGTCGCGCGGCCCTCGTGCTCGCGGTGCTGTTCGGCGCCGGGCTGGGAGTCGGCGGGTTCACGTTCCACTACGCCGAGGGTGCGTCCTACCTGAGCACCGATCCGCGGGCGTGCGTGAACTGTCACATCATGCGCCCGCAGTACGACGCGTGGCAGAAGGCCAGCCACCACACGGTGGCGACGTGCGTCGACTGCCACATCCCCGCGAGCGGGCTCGGGAAGTGGATCGCGAAGGCGACGAACGGCTACCACCACAGCAAGGGCTTCACCCTGCAGGATTTCGCCGAGCCGATCCGCATCTCGACGGGGAACGCGGAGATCCTGCAGGCCAACTGCCTGCGCTGTCATGCCGACCTGCTGCACGACCAGGTGGCGGGTGCGACGACCGCGAAGGACGCGATCCGCTGCGTGCACTGTCACCGCGGCGTGGGTCACGGCGAAACGGCGGGCCTCGGCGGGCGCGAAGGCGGGAACACGGAAGTGCGGAGCGACGGAGAACCACGATGAACGAAGCTGGACGGAGCGGACGAGGCAAGACGTTCTTCGTGATCGTCGTGATCGCGGTGGCCGCGGCCACGGCGGGGGCGACCGCGCTGCTCATGAACATCGCCGAGCGCAAGCAGGAGGAGCACAGCCCCTACGTCCTGCTGAAGCCGGTGACGGAGAACGACACCGACCCGGCGACGTGGGGCGTGAACTGGCCGCGCCAGTACGACGGCTACCTGCGCACGGCGCAGACCACGCGCACGCGCTACGGCGGCCACGGCGGCAGCGAGGCGATGCCGGCCGAGAAGATCGAGCGCGACCCGTGGCTCAAGCGGATGTTCCTGGGCTACGCGTTCTCGATCGACTACCGCGACCGGCGCGGGCACGCGTACATGCTGGCCGACCAGGAGGCGACCGAGCGACTGAAGAAGCCGCAGTCGGGCTCGTGCCTGCACTGCCACGCGTCGATCATGCCGCTCTACCGCGAGCTCGGCGACGGCGACGCCATGAAGGGCTTCGAGTCGACGCACAAGCTGACGTACCAGGAGGTCGACGCGAAGCTGCACGAGCAGGGACATGCGCACCCGGTCTCGTGCGTCGACTGTCACGTGCCGAACACGATGCAGCTGCGCGTGACGCGACCGGGCTTCATCCGCGGCATCCAGGCGCTGGCGGCGTCGGACGCCGAGGTTCCGCACCTGCCCAGCATCCAGGAGTGGCGCGCCGGCTCGCGCGAGCATCCGTACGACCCGAACGTGGACGCGCGGCGCAGCGAGATGCGCTCGTTCGTGTGCGGACAGTGCCACGTCGAGTACTACTGCTCGACGAAGATGCCGCTGACGTTCCCGTGGGGGAAAGGCCTGAAGGTCGAGCAGATCGAGGCCTTCTGGAACGCCACGAAGTTCCCCGACGGCAAGACGTTCTCCGACTACGACCACGCCGAGACGGGCGCGCACGTCCTGAAAGCGCAGCATCCCGAGTTCGAGATGTGGAGCCAGGGCATCCACGCGCGCAGCGGCGTCTCGTGCGCGGACTGTCACATGCCCTACATGCGCGAGGGCGCGAGCAAGGTCTCCGACCACTGGGTGCGCAGCCCGCTCTTGAACATCAGCCGCTCGTGCCAGACGTGCCACCACGCGTCGGAGTCCGAGATGGCGGCGCGCGTCGACGTGATCCAGCAGCGCAACCACGACCTCCTGCAGCGCGCGGCGCGCGCGCTGATGGATCAGCTCGACGCGATCGTGAAGGCCAAGGCGGAGGGCGCGACGCCCGAGGCGCTGGCTCCGGCGCTCGAGCTCCAGCGCCAGGCGCAGTGGCGCATCGACTTCGTGGCGGCCGAGAACTCGATGGGCTTCCACGCGCCGCAGGAAGCCGCGCGGGTGCTGGGCGAGGCGGCCGACATGGCGCGCCAGGGACAGATCGCAGCGATCGGCTGGCGAACGAACGCGGCGCGGTAGCGCGGGCCGCACGCGCGCGCGGGCGTCCGTCCCGCGCGCGGAGCGTCGTCTCGGCGCACTGCGCCACGAACACTGCGCGACGAACACCGCGCGACGAAAACTGCGCCCCGGATGCTGCGCGCTACGGACTGCTCCGTAGGGCCGGCGGAGAGCGAGCGTAGCCCGGCGCACGGGTCGCGCCCCGGGACTACAGTCGGCGCGTCGTCGGAGCGCCGGCCGCGCTCGACGCACGGAGTTCCGCCATGAACCGGCCCAATTCGCGCGTGCTTCCCGCCGCGGCACTGATCACCTTCGCGCCGTCGGCCCTCGCACAGACCACCAGCCTCGCCAGCCTGAGCGCGTCGGGCGCGCAGGCGGACGCGGGCTGCCTGAAACCCGCCGTGTCCGCCGACGGGCGCTGCGTCGTGTTCCAGAGCAGCGCCACGAACCTCGTGCCGCTCGACGCCGACGGGATCGGCGACGTGTTCGTGCGCGACCTCGCGGCCGCGACGACCGAGTGCGTCAGCGTCGACCCGCTGGGCATTCCGCGCGGCGGTCTCGAGGCGAGCGTCTCCGCGGACGGCCGCTACGTCGCGTTCGCGAGCAACGCGGACGGCCTCGTCTCCGGCGACACGAACGGCGCGATCGACGTGTTCGTCCGCGATCGCATGCTGTCTTCGACGGCCTGCGTCAGCGTCGACGCCGGCGGCGTGCCCGTGGGCGGGTTCTTCGCGCGGATCTCGGCCGACGGGCGGCACGTGACGTTCGCGAGTTCCTCGGACGCGCTCGTCGCCGGCGATGGGAACGGTCTCACCGACGTGTTCGTCCGCGATCTCGCGTCCGGCGTCACGACGCGCGTCAGCGTCGACGCAGCGGGCGGCGACGCGAACGGCGCGAGCTTCCTCTCGGCGTGCTCGCAGGACGGCCGGTACGTCGCCTTCCGCAGCGCGGCGAACGACCTCGTCGCGGGGGACACGAACGGTTTCGAGGACGTGTTCGTGCGCGACGTCGTCGCCGGCACGACGTCGCGTGTCAGCGTCGACTCGGCCGGGATCCAGGCGAACGGCGGCAGCGGATCCGGCGCGATCTCGGCCGACGGACGCTGGATCGCCTTCGCGAGCAACGCGAGCAACCTCGTCGCGGGCGACACGAACCTGTGGGGCGACGTCTTCCTGCACGACCGCCTGACGGGCGCGACGACGCGCGCCAGCGTCGACAGCGCCGGCGCGCAGGCCACCGGTTTCAGCGACCAGCCGGCGATCTCGGCCGACGGTCGCTACGTCGCGTTCGCGAGCCTCGCGGCCGACCTCGTGCCCGCCGACGGGAACAGCGCGTGGGACGTGTTCGTGCACGACCGCGAATCGGGGCGCACGAAGCGCGCGAGCGTCGACGCCGCGGGCGGAGACGCGAACGCCGAGAGCGCACGGCCGAGCCTGTCCGCCGACGGCCGGTTCGTCGCGTTCGAGAGCTACGCGAGCGACCTGGTCGCGGTCGACACGAACGCGACGGCGGACGCGTACCTGCGCGATCGCGGCCCGGCGAACTTCGCGCCCTTCTGCGCGGGGGACGGCAGCGCGGAGCCCTGTCCGTGCGGGAACACCGGTGCCGCGGGCCGCGGCTGCGACAACTCGCTCGCCACGGGCGGCGCGCGACTCGCGGGGAGCGGGCTGGCCAGCGTCGCGAGCGACTCGCTCGTGCTGGCCGGCAGCGGCATGC
>JBGAOR010000006.1:0-111457 GCA_044221705.1 Planctomycetota bacterium | reverse complement strand
GGCGCAGAACGAGCGCGCGCTCGGCCGCGGGATGTAAGGGCTGCTCGTGCGACTCGCGAAGGCACTCAACCAGGCCTGGGAACGCAGCGGGCGCGTGATCCGCGACCGCTACCACGCGCGGGTGCTGAAGACGCCGCGCGAGGTGCGCCAGGTGCTCGTCTACGCTTTGCAGAACGCACGCAAGCACGGCGCGCGCATCCTCGGCATCGACGCGTTCTCGTCCGGACCGTGGTTCGAGGGCTGGGCCGACCGCCCTTCCCGTACGGACCGGACACTGCCGCGCCCGGACTCGTGGTTGCTCTCGTTCGGGTGGACGAAGGGCGGCCTCATCTCGACGCGCGAGATCCCGCGTGGCGGAGCGGACTGGGAACCCGCGGATCTCGAGCACGCTTGAGCAGGATGACCACGTACTCGCCTCGATCTTCGCGCCGAGCCGACGCTTCCGAGCGGGCGAGTGGCCGCCGGACGGTGCACGGCACCGGAGACGGCACGGACTGGACCCGCTGACAGCTGGCCTCGCTGGTCATCCGGGCTCAGAGCCAGTGAAGGAACCGGACATGCCAGACGGGCATCTCCGAGTCCTTCACTGGCTCTCAGTCCTGGAACGGACTCTCGCGCTCGGGCACGAGCTGGACGAGCTTCGCGCGCAGCGCCGCCTGGTGATCCGGCGGACAGGGCACCGACGTCCACTCGCCGAACAGTCGGAAGCGCAGATGGTCGCCCGTGAGGCGCCATTCCTCGAGCGATTCGAAGCGCCGCGCGTGCCAGCCGCGCTGGACGCCGCCCTCGCCCAGGACTGCCGTCCGCGAAGTCGGCGTGGTGAACACGAGGAGCAGCGCGCAGCCGAGACACAGGAGGATCGGCACCAGCCACACGCTGCGGTCGATCGCGACCCACGCGAGAACGCCGGCGACGAGCAGCGTCATCACGACGCGCCAGCGCGTCGCGGCGCGGCGGTCGGCGGCGACGATCGGGCCGACCTTGAGGCGCGCGATCCCGGAGAGGATCTGCGACGCGATCAGCCCGATGCACAGCATCACGACGAGCGGCATCAGCGCCAACGAGGCGACTTGCGCGGGCGTCACTTCGGCCGGGACGGAGTGCATCGGATCCTCGCGCTACTGGCGCAGTCCGCGCAGGGGCGAGAGGTGCGACTCGTGGGCGCTCCCCCACTTCGCGGGGCTCCGGTCGCGGTAGGCGAAGCACATCCGACCGGCGGCGACCGCTTGCGCCTGCGCCTCGCCGGCCGGGTGGCACTGCACGCTGCCCTCGAGCGTGCACAGACAGCTCCCGGCCTCGTCGACGTCGACGGCGAAGCTCGTGCCCGTGACCTGCAGGTCGAAGTCGTCGGTCAGGACGCGCATCCCGCGGCCGGAGAACGCCGGCAGCGTCGACACGGCCAGCGAACCGCGATCGGTGCGCACCTGGTAGGGACCCGCGGCGGCGAACTTCATCTGCGAGAGCCGCGTGCCGGGCGCGAGCTCGATCCAGGCCTCGTCGCGGACGCACAGGCGCAGCTTGCCGCCGCTCACCTCGAGCTCGCGCGCGGACCCGAGCGCCTCGACGAGCCGCGCCGTGTCGTCCGCGCGCATCGGGATCCCGTCGACGACGACCGCGGTGGCGTCGGATGCGCCGTGCACGCGCCACGTCGGCGCGCGCGACTTCGCGAGGAACAGGGTCAGCACGACGGCGGCCGCGGCCGCCAGCGCGACCCCGAGGAGGTACAGCCCGCGACGCGGCGGCGCGGCGGACGGCGTGCGCGACTCGAGCTCCGCTCCGGGCATCGCGTCACTACCCGCGCCGGCGAGGAACCGCCGCTCGAGCGCCGCGCGGAACTCCGCGCGAGCGGCCGGCCTCTCGAGGTGCTCGAGGGCGACGCGCAGATCGGCGTCCGGTTCGGGATCGCCGCGCGTTCCGCGCACGTCGTTCACGCTCCCCTCCGGGCCGCCCGCGCGGAGTCCTCGAGGATGCGGCGCAGCTCCGCCAGCGCGCGCGAATAGCGCTTGCGGGCCGCCTCCTCGTTGCGCTCGAGGATGCGCCCGATGTCGGTGAACTCGAGCCCTTCGTGCCAACGCAGCACGAACGCCGCCCGGAGTCCCGCGGGCAGCGCGTCGACCGCCGCGGACAGCGCCGCGCGCAGCTCGTCCGCCTCCAGCTCGGGCAGGGGCCCCGGACGCCCGTCCACGGCCTCGCGCACGCGTCCGTCGGCACCGTCGTCGTCGAGGCTCGCCGTGCGCCCGTCGAGCTGGTGACGCTTGGAGCGCCACAGGTCGCGCACCTTGTTCGTGGCGATCGTGAACACCCAGGGCGAGAGCTCGCGCGCCGGGTCGAAGGTCGGGATCGCGCGCTGCAGGTGCACGAAGACGTCCTGCGTCACGTCCTCGGCCAGCGTCTCGTCTCCGACCATGCGGCGCACGTACCCGTGGATCCTCTCGAAGTAGAGCTCGTAGAAACGCCCGAGTGCACTCCGGTCGCGCGCCACGAGGCGCGCGAGGAAGTGCGGATCCCGCTCCTCGGGCGAACCGGCCTCGGTCGTGGGACCGGGACGCGGCCGTCGCGGTGAATCTGCGCTCGGAGTCGCGATGGGTGTTCGAGGCCGGGACCGACGCGGGACGGGAAATCCCCGCGTCCTTCGGAATGCGCTCGATCCGGGAAACGTACTCGGCCGCTCCCCGATCTGTCGAACGTCGAGTCGGTGATCCGCCGCTCGGAAGCCTCTAGGATGCCCCCCATGAAGAGCCTCTCGCCCCTCCTCGCCTCCGTCGTCTTCGCCGCGCTGTCGTGCGCGTGCTCCGCGCCCGGCGCGGGTGGATCCGCGGCCGCCCCGGCCGAGTTCCAGCCCATGGCCTCCGGGGACACGCTCTTCGTGTGGTCCGGCGGGATGGACGCGCTCCTGGTCGACCCGAAGGACGCCGGCGTGCGCGACGCGCTGCACGAGCTCGGCGCGCGCCTGGTCGAGCTGCCGGCCGAGACCGGGGACCCGGAGTTCCCGGCCGACGCGCTCGAGCTCGCCGCGGATCTCTTCCTGGGGCCGATGACGTTCTCGATCGGTCCGGCCGAGGCCGATTCGGCCGCGGAGCTGCCCGTGCGCGGGCAGATGACCTTCCGCGGCGCGAACGAGGTCGAGGCGCGCCGGCGCGCCGACCGGCTGACGGCGATCCTCTCGAAGTACGGCGTGCCCTCGCTGGGCCTCGACGAGGCGACCGGCCTCTCGGTGCTCGACCTCGGGGGCGTCACGCTGCAGCACGGCGTCGCGCGGGCCGGGCGTCCGGACACGCTGGTCGTCGGCACGGGACTCGAGCTGGGCGAGCGCGAGCTCGGCAACCTCGACCTGCCGAAGGGCGCCGCGCCGGCCGCGGCGTTCCGCCTGGACTACGGCAGCCTGAGCGACATGCTCGCGATGTTCGGCGGGCCGGAGGCGACCGAGGCCTTCCGCGCGGCCGGCCTCGAGGACGTCGTGATCCAGGGCGCGATCGGCCACGGCGCGGACCGGTCCTTCGCGACGGTGCGCATGACGGACTGGGTCCTGGCGGCGCGCACCAGCGGATCGCTGCCGGACGGCAGCATCGAGCGGGCCGCGCTCGAGCTGATCCCCGAGGACGCGACGATCGCGATCGTCGCGCGCACGAAGCTCGCGAGCATCACCCAGGCGCTGCGCGGCGCGACGGAGATGGGCGAGAACATGTCCGGCGAGTTCCAGGGCGTCGACCCGCTCGCGATGCTGCGCGAGTTCACCGGCGTCGACCTCGAGGCCGACGTGATCGGCAACCTGGGGGACACGATCGGCCTGTACACGTCCGACTCGACGGGCGGCGGCGGGTTCTTCTCGGGCGTCGCCTTCGTGCGCGTCACGAACGAGGCCGCGCTGCGCGCCGCGCTCGAGCGGCTCGAGGGCCGCGTCGAGGATCTCGCCGCCGACCAGGGCCTGCACGGCTTCGCCATGCGCCATTCGCAGCACGAGGGCGCGGACATCACGACGATCACCGTGAGCGGCTGGCCGATCCCGGTCGAGCCGTCGTGGGCGATCCAGGGCGGCTGGTTCTTCGCCAGCGCGTCGGTCCAGGGGCTGCGCGCCGCGCTCGACCAGGCCGCGCGTCCGGATGGCGACCTGCTCGACAACGAACGCTTCCGCGAACAGGTGACGGGCTCGCTCGACGACCTCGTGTCGCTGTCCTACGTCGACGTGCCGCGCTTCGCGCGCGACGGCTACCCCGTCGCGGCGATGCTGGGCGCGGCGGTCTCGAACGGCATCTCGAGCGCCGGCGAACCGGACCGCGGGGGCACGGGAATCGTGCCCGCCTACGCGCAGTTCGTGCGCGGCGCGCGCGCGACGCTCGCGCTGGGCCGCGTCGAGGGCGAGGACCTCGTCGTCCGCAGCCAGGGCGACCGTTCGCTGCTCGTGCAGATGGCCGGGATGGTGGGCGCGATGGGGCCGCTGCCCCTGATCTTCGCGGGCCTGGGCATCGCGGGCGCGAACGAGGACCACGACGAGCCCGCCGGGATGGAGATCTTTGAGGACGAGAGCCACGGCATGGACGACGATCCCTCGAACGAGGGCCTGGAGCCGGACGAGCCGATGGAAGAGGTGTTCGAGGAGGTCACGCCGGGAGCCCCGCCGGCCGAGCCCGCGCCAGGGGATCCGAAGTGAACGCGCGAGCCCTCGTCGCGATCGCCGCGCTCGCCGCGGCCTGCCACCACGAGTCGCCGCCATCCCCGACGACGACGACTTCGTCGGCCGTCGTGGTCACCTCGACCGCCCCCATCGGCGAGTACAAGGTCGGCGAGAACGGCGCCCAGACGATCACCATCGACGGCGTGCGCATCGAGACGACGGCGGACCTGCCGTCCAGGTCCTCGAACGTCGCGGGCGAGGTCCAGAGCGGCGATTCGGGCGACGGACACACCCTCGTCGTGCTGCGCGGCTGGCCCATCCGCCTGGTCGGAGGCCGCGTGAGCGTGCTGGGTCGCGACTACGGCGCCGTCTCGAGCGGCGGGACGGTGCGCCTCGCGAAGGACGGCGTCCACGTCGGTCCGGAGCTGCGCGGACCTCTGCCCTGAGAGGCTGCCCTGAGAGGCTGCGAGCGAACCTCGCGGACGCTCGCGCCCGGACCCGCGGGGCGCACGAACGGCGCGGGGCCGGTCGCCCGGGAAGGCGACCGGCCCCGCGCTCTCGTGTCCGCCCGGCTCAGGGATTCGAGCCGACCACCACGCCTTGGATCACGCGCGGAGCCTCGGGGACCACCGGCGTCGAGCCGAGGTCCGGCGCGGTCCACGACGTGTCGTCGGGCAGCGGCAGGTCGCCGACCGTGTCGATGTTGAGCGCGCCGCACTGGCCGGGAGCGGCCTCGAGCGTGTACTCCGACTCGATCGCGCGCACGCGGTACTGGTTCCGGGAACCCACGTACGTTCCGTCCGCGATCGAGAAGCTCGGCAGGTAGCGGTCGGGTTGGCCGTTGCCGTCGAGGTCCGCGCCCTCGGCCGGGATGCCGTGCAGATCGCCCGGGCCGCCGTAGCGGAGCAGGAACGTGCGGCCGTCGAAGGCCGAGCTGCCGTTGGCGTCGTGGGCGGTCGAGTGCGTGTAGGTGAACTCGATCGGCGCGTCGAACACCACCGCGTCGCCCGCCTCGTCGAGGAGCGTCGTGTAGCGGTTCCACGAGTTTTGGCCCGTCTCGTAGGTGTAGAAGACGTCCGAGTTCCAGATGTCGAACATCGACTCGAAGGACCCCGTCGACGTCACGAGCGGTCCGCTGCGCATGCCCCACGTGAAGGGCCCCTGCGTGACCTGCGCGCCCTCGGCGAGTCCCGCCGGATCGCCGACGAGCTCGCCGTCGAGCAGGTGGAGCGTCATCGTCTCGACGTCCAGCAGGTACGCGTGCGGCTCCTGGACGTCCGTCGAGTTCGCGAGGTAGATGGCGCCGCTGTTGGCCGACTCGCTGCTGATGTCGCCGGCGAGGCAATCGAAGTAGCCGTACAGCACGACGTCGCCCTTCGCGCAGAACGGATCGGCCGGCGTCACGACCTCCTCCGCGAAGTACGTGATGTACTCCGCCCCGTGGACGTAGCTGACGCTGCCGCCCAGCTCGGGGCACCACATGCCGAGGAAGCCGTACTCGCTCGTCGCGATGACGTCCGGGGGCTCGACGTCCGTCCACTGCTGCGACTTCGGATCCTGGAACTCCGTCACGACCCAGTTCGGCGCCTGGAACTCGACGTGCGTGCGGTACGGCATCGGGTTCGGTTCCTGCGGCGTGCCGTAGTCGAACCACTCGAACTGGACGCCCGCGATGCTCTCGGTCGAGAGCGTGTTGCGCGTCTTCCGGACCAGCTTGCCCGGCGCCTGGAACACCGTGTAGCTCTCGCCCGTCGCGCTGCCGTACGACTGGCGCGTGACCGTGTCGCCGTGCTCGATGCTGACGCCCTGCGGCGCCCACAGGCCGTAGTACCCGGCCCAGCCGTAGTCGCCGGACGCGGTCTCGAAGCCGAACCCGGAGTTCAGCTCGACGCGCTCGCCCGTCGTGGAGTCGTACAGGTTGTAGCGCCACGAGTTCTGCGCGAACTCGGTGCGCGACAGGCAGACCGGCGCGTCCTCGTTCTGCCCGCGCAGCACGTTGGAGAGGTCGAACGCGAGCCGGTACTCGGTCTCGATCACGCCGCTGTCGCCGCCGCCGAAGTCGTTCCGGTCCTGACGGAGGATGTGCGCGACGCCCTGCGTCTGGTCCGCGAACATGTTCACGTTGGCCTGGACGAGCGACGAGCTGTCCCCGACGTCCGGCACCGCGCCGATGTCGCCCTGCTCCTCGTAGAAGCTGAACCCGATGAAGCCGTCGGCGACGTCGAGCGAGTGCAGGTTGCCGAAGCCGCGGATGTTCCCGCTGTCGGTGTAGATGTCCATCCAGTTCAGGTCGAAGACGCCGAACGGGTTCGACTCGGAGGCGCTCTCGGAGATCGTCATCCGCGCACGGATCTGCGCCGGACCGTTGCCGTCGCCGTGCTCGGAGGGCGGGAGCCAGAACTCGAGCGTCTGATCCGAGGTGTTGCTGCCGCGCGTGCTCTCCACGACCCACACCGAGAGTTGCTGTTCGTTGCCCGAGGACTGGCCCGTGCCGCTCTCGCCCTCGCCGCCGACGTCGCAGGTCGCCTCGTCGATCTGCGCCTTGTACAGACCCTCGTTCACGAGGCCCGAGTAGGCCGTCTGCTTGAGCAGGCAGAGGATCCCGTTGACCGACTGCAGCGATTCCATCGACGGGTCGTAGACGTGAGCCCGCGAGACGTCGGTGTAGTAGTCCGCGTCGGGCGGGATCGGGTCGCCGAGGTGGGCCGTCGGCAGCGAGCTGCCGCCTTCGACCGTCACGACGGACATCTGCTCGGCGATGCTCAGGCCTTCGACGCCCGAGAGATCGACGCCCTGGTCCGATCCGCCGCCGGAGCAACCGGTGGCGCCGAACGTCGCGGCGAGGACGAGCGCAGACGAGGGGAAGCGGGGGGACTTCAGAAACAAGTGGACGACTCCTGGTTCGATGCTGTCGCGCGCGCCCGGGGATGGGCGCGAGCGCGGGAACGAACCGGATCGGCCTCTGGACGTCCGTCCTTGAGACGCGACGGGACCGCGAGCCGCGGGCCCGGCCCCCGACGGGCGTCGCCCGGAAACGTTTGCGCGGTCGGCGAACCGACTTCGCCGACCGCGCGCGCCGACGAATCGCTCAGCCCCAGAGCACGAGATCGCGCGTCGACAGGTCGAACGTCTCGTTCGCCCGCGCGCGCACGCGCAGGCCCCAGGCGTACGCGCCCGAGCGCTGCGTCACGTGCCGGCCCTCGAAGACGCGCGCGCCGGTCGCCGTCGTCCCGCGCGGGCTGAGCTCGATCGCGTCGGCGCTCTTCAGCTCGAGCCCGTCGTCGCTGTGGCCCAGCACGAGCTCGACGACCACGTCCTCCGGTCCCAGGGCGCCCAGGTCGACCTCCAGCGCCACGTCGATCGGATCGCCCTCGTGCAGGTCGGAGAGGTCGGCGATCTGCGCCGCCACGATGCGCACGGAGTCGAAGCCCTTGCGGATGCGCTGCGCGCGTTCGGCGCGCGCGCGGGCCGGGGCGAATCGGCCCTCGCGCAGCGCGTGCCACGAAGCGCCCAGCGGCACGTACGCGCGCTCGCGGTACTCGCCCACCATCCGGTCCGTGTCGAACGCGGGCGGGATCGTGGCCAGGTTGACGCGCACGCGATCCAGCCAGCCCTTCGGCACGCCGTCCGCGCGGTCGAAGTAGAGCGGGATCACGGACTCGTCGAGCAGGCGGTAGAGCACCTCGCCGTCGAGGTCGTCCTGCAGGTCCTGCGTCGGGTAGACCTGTCCCGCGCCGATCGACCAGCCGTTCCGCGCGTCGATTTCCTGCGCTTCGATCCACCAGCCGTCCTGGATCGACACGTTCAGGCCGCCGTTCGCGGCGACCTTCATGCCGCTCGTGCCGCTCGCCTCCAGCGGCCGCGTGGGGTTGTTCAACCACACGTCGACGCCCTGCACGAGCGTGCGCGCGATCTCGATGTCGTAGTCCTCGACGAAGAAGACGCGGCCGAGGAAGCGCTCGCTGCGCGTCGCCTCGACGACCTTCTTCAGGATCTCCTGACCCAGCTTGTCGGCCGGGTGCGCCTTGCCGGCGAACACGAGGCGCACGGGCCGTCCGGGCCGGTCGAGCAGCGCGGCCAGCCGCTCGGGATCGCGCAGGAGGAGCTGCGCGCGCTTGTACGGCGCGAAACGCCGCGCGAAGCCGATCCACAGGGCGTCCGCGTCGAGTCCGTCGAGCGTGCGCGAGAGCACCTTGGCGCTGTCCGATCGCGCGATGAACGTCTCGGTCAGCTCGGCCTCGAGCGTGGCCACCAGCCGGTTCTTCGCGCGGCGCCGGACCTCCCACAGCTTCGCGTCGTCGAGCTTGCGCGCGGACTTCGCGAAGTCCGTCCCGCGCACCGGGCGCCCCTTCACGCCGAGCAGCGCGCGCATGTCGGGGTGCGTCCAGCTGGGCAGGTGCACGCCGTTCGTGATCGACGTCACGGGCACCTCGGCGACGAGCAGGCGCGGCCAGAAGGGCTTCAGCAGCGCCTTCGAGACCTCGCCGTGCAACCGGCTCACGCCGTTGACGAACCCGGCGAAGCTCATCGCCAGGTAGGTCATGTTGAAGCTCGTGCGGTCCTCCTCGCTGCTGCCCAGCGCCCAGAAGCGCTCCCACGGCACGCCGACCCAGCCGGGCACGTCGGAGAAGTAGCGGCGCATCACGTCCTCGCCGAACCGGTCGTGGCCCGCGGGCACCGGCGTGTGCGTGGTGAACACCGTCGAGGCGCGCACGAACTCGCGCGCCTCGTCGAACGTCAGGCCGCACTCCTTGACCAGGCGGCTGACGCGCTCGAGCACGAGGAACGCCGCGTGGCCTTCGTTGATGTGGAAGCACGCGGGCTGGATGCGCAGCTTCTGCAGCAGACGCTTGCCGCCTCGTCCGAGCACGATCTCCTGGCGCAGGCGCGTCTCGTGGTCGCCGCCGTAGAGGCGGTGCGTGATGTCGCGATCCTCCGGCCGGTTCGCCGGGACGTTCGCGTCCAGGAGGTACAGCGTCACGCGCCCGACGCGCGCCATCCAGGCGTGCAGGATCAGGGTGGAGCTGGGCAGCTGCAGCTCGACCTCGACGGGCTGGCCGTCCGCATCGCGCACGAGCTCAAGCGGCAGGTCGCGCGGGTCGTTCTCACGGTCGCCGGCGAGCTGGTCGCCCGCGGGAGTCAGCGCCTGGGCGAAGTAGCCCATGCGATAGAAGAGCCCGATGCCGATCAGCGGCAGGCCGACGTCGCTGGCCGACTTCAGGTGGTCGCCGGCCAGGATGCCCAGGCCGCCGCTGTACACCTTCAGCGACTCGTGGACGCCGAATTCGGCGCTGAAATAGGCCACCGGATGCTCGACCGAGAGCGCGGGCGCTCCGTCGTGCGACAGCGGCCGCGGCGCGTCGGCCATGTACGCGTCGAAGCGCGCGAGGACCTCGTCGACGCGCGCGACGTAGGACTTGTCGGCCGCGAGACGCGTCAGGTCCTCGGTGTACACGTCGCGCAGGAACGTGACCGGGTTGTGTCCGTGCCGCGCCCAGCGCGTCGGCGCGAGGTCGTGGAACAGCGATGTCGCCTCCGCGTCCCAGCACCACCACAGGTTCCGCGAGAGGCGCTCGAGTCCGCGCAGCGGCTCGGGGATCGTCGCCGCGATGCGGAAGGACGTGAGGCGCGCGCGCGTGCCCTGCTGGGGCGGCGCGACCTCGACCGGACGGCGCACCTGGAACGCCGGCGCGGGACGTGCGAGCGGCGCGCGGTGCTCGGCGGCGCTGGCCGCGATCTCGAACGCCGCGTCGTAGTTCCGCAGCAGGTCCGACCACGACGTCAGCCGCGCCGTGGCGCGGCACGCCGTCTCGACCGACTCGCGTTCGCGCGATTCGGCCAGGAAGGACTCGATCTCGCCGGCCACGCGCGCCGGGAGCTCGCTCTCGTCGCCGCGCCGCGCCGCTTCCTCGCGGTCGAGCACGACGACGCCGTCGCCGGCGCCCAGGCGCGACTCGCGCGCCCAGCGGCCGAACCCGGCGCAGTCCGTCGTGATCGTCGGCACGCCGACGGCCAGGCTCTCCTGCGGCGTGTAGCCCCACGGCTCGTAGAACGACGGGAACACCGTCAGGTCGAGCGCGCGCAGCACGGCTTCGTACGGCAGGTCGAACAGGCCGTCGCCCGGCGCCAGGTAGATCGGGACGTGGATCAGGAACACGCGCGAACCGTGCGCGTTGCCGATGCCCAGCTCGCGCGCGCGCCGCTCGATCGGATCGTGCTCGACGTCGAACAGGTTGTGCGTCGCGATGCCGATCGGGCTGCGCGCCTCCTGCGCCGGATGGTGCGTGCGATCCTGCAGACCGCCGCACAAGCCCGAGTTCCCGGCCGGCACGAGCGCGAAGAGCACGATGCGCCGCCCTTCCCTCTGCGCCAGCACCGCCGCCGCGTCGAGCAGCAGGTCGAGGCCCTTGTTGTGGAACTCGTAGCGCCCCGACGTGCCCACGAGCAGCGCGTCGCCGACGTCGATGCCGAGCATGCGCCCGGCCAGCTCGAGCAGCTTGTCGCGCGCTTCGGCGCGCGTCGTGCGTCCGGCCAGCTCGTCGACGACGGACAGGTCGATGCCGTTGGGCAGGATGGGCTCCGCGCGCCGGCCGAGCAGGACCTCGGCCTCGTCGCGCGTCACGCCGCTGACCGTCGTGAACGCGTCGGCCTCGCGCGCGCACACGACCTCCATCGAGTGCTTGGCCACGACGCCGAACGCGCGCGAGGCCTCGGCCGGCGTGCGGCCGGCGAGCCCTTCGACGGGCGCCTTGCCCGTCGAGGCGATCGAGCGCCCGAGGATCGTCGCGTGCGTCGTGAAGACGGTGCCGACCGACGGATCGTGGTTCTTCAGCCACAGGGCGCCGGCGCCCGTCATCCACTCGTGGAACTGCGCGACGGCGCGACGTCCGCGCGGCGCGACGCGCTCCTCGCACCAGGCCTGGATCACCTGGCCCGCGGCCCAGCCGAACAGCACGGGCTCGACGTAGTCCCACTGGCCCTCGATCGAGTCGACCTTCCACTGGGTCCACAGCTCGCCGAGGATCGCGTCCTTCTTGGCGTAGAGCCCCGAGAACTCGACGAGGATCGTGCGCGGCCGTCCGGGGATGCGCCAGCGACCGACGCGCACGGGCACACCCATCGCGCGGCAGCGCTCGGCGAACTCGGGGTGCGACTCCTCCTCGAACGCGCTCGAGGGCTGACCACCGGTCAGGATCCACGGACCGATCGCGACGTAGTCGTCGCCCAGGCGTTCGACGAGGGCCTTGGCCTTGGTCGAGACCACCGTGTGGATCCCGCCGACCTTGTTGCAGACCTCCCAGCTCACTTCGAACAGGGTCAGGGGCGACGTCATGGTGCTTCGTGCGCTGGCGTGGGTGCGGGAACCGGGTCGAGCGAGCCGGCCGCGCGGCGAGCGCGGCGTCCGAAGTCGTCGACGACGTTCATGAACGCGATGAACGCATCGTGCGGGGTGGCATACGGGCTGAAGTACTTGTGCACGTCTCCGTCGGAGAACCACTTGGTGCACATGTAGTAGAGGTGGTCGGAAGTGGAGAGCTTGCGCCAGGTCTCGAGCGGCGCGGGGTCGCCCGCGGCGGCCAGGGCGCGCACGGCGGGCAGGACGGCGTACAGGGCCTCGTTCGCCGCGCGCTGCATCGGGTTGCCGAGCCAGGCGGTCACGTCGCGCTCGGCGTCGGCCCAGGACACGGGCCGCGGGATCTTCATCTCGTGCGCCGGCTCGCGCTCCGCGGCGACCTCGCCCGGCGTGCGGAAGCGGAAGCGGTCGTCGCGCAGCACGGCGGCCGGCATCCCCTCGAAGAAGCGGAAGATGCCCGTCTCCTCCCACTGGTGCTCGCCGAACGTCTCGTAGTCCATGAAGAGGTTCACGCACGCGTCGCGCGGCGGGGCCTCGTGGATCCACTTGGCGAAGCGCTCGGCCGAGAGCGGCCACTCCTCCCACGTGCGGTTGCTGAAGCGGAACGCGATGTCGTCCGAGCGCACGTAGTCGCGCAACAGCAAGCGCATGTGCTCGCAGCCCTCCGGCCGGTACACGTCGTGCGGGCTGCGCCAGCCGAGCAGGTGGTCCGCGCCCTCGCCGAGCAGCGCGCGGAACCCGAGCTCTTCGCACGTCCGCGCGATGCGCTTGTCGATCACGAGCTCCGTGTTGCGGAACGTGGTCGGCCGCTTCCCGAAGAGCTTCTCGACGCGGTCCGACTGCGCGTTCGCCTGGTCGCGGAACTCGTCCAGATCCGTCAAGGCGCACAGCGAGTGGTGCGACGTCTCGCCGAGGATCTCGACGCAGCCCGTCGCGGCCAGGTCCTGGAAGCTGTGCAGCGCCTCGGGCACCCAGAGCTCCATCTGCTGCAGCGCGGTCCCGGAGATCGAGTACGCGACACGGAACGCGCCCTCGTGCTTCTCGACGAGCTTCCGCACGAGCGCGTTCATCGGCAGGTAGCAGCGCTCCGCGACGCGACGCACGATGCGCTCGTTCTCGGCCTGGTCGAAGTACGCCTCGCTCGTCCCGATGTCGAAGAACGTGTAGCGCCGCAGCCGGAACGGCTGGTGGACCTGGAAGTAGACGGTGACGTCGGTCATGCCGTCCCCACGAGGTGCGCGTAGGCGTCCTTCAACTTCGCGGCCGGCGCGTCCCAGCGCATGCCCAGCGCCTCGGCCTTGCCCTCTTCCTGCAGCTGTCGCGAGAGATCGGGGTAGGCCAGCACCGCGAGGATCTTCTCGGCGATGCCCTGCACGTCCCAGTAGTCGACCTTGAGCGCGCTGCGCAGCACCTCGGACACGCCGCTCTGCCGCGACACGATCACGGGCACGTCGAGCGACATCGCCTCGAGCGGCGCGATGCCGAACGGTTCGGACACCGACGGCATCACGTACACGTCGGCCATCGCGTACATGCGCTCGACGTCGGCGCCCGCGAGGAAACCCGTGAAGTGCGTGCAGCGCGCGAGGCCGAGCTTGGCCGCCAGCTCGATCGTCTCGCCCAACCGGTCGCCCGCGCCGGCGACGACGAACTTGACGTCCGGCCGGACGCGCGCGACGCGCACGGCGGCCTCGAGGAAGTACTCGGGCCCCTTCTGCGACGTGATCCGGCCCAGGAAGAGCACGATCGGCTCGTCCAGCGGCTTCACGACGTGCACCTGTTCGCGCCGCTCGCGCTGCGTGAGCGCGTTGTGCACGACGCGGATCTTCGACTCGTCGACGCGGTAGTGCCGCTTCAGCACGCCGGCCGTGTAGTGGCTGACGCACACCACGACGTCGGCCTCGTCGAGCCCGAGCTGCTCGATCGCCTGCACGCGCGAGTCCGGCCGGTCCGCGGCGCGGTCGTGCTCGCAGGCGTGCACGTGGAAGACCAGCTTCTTGCCCGAAGCACGCTTGGCCGCGACGCCCGCCGGTACCGCCATCCAGTCGTGCGCGTGGACGACGTCGAAGGTCTCGCGGCGGGCCAGGGACTCGACGGCCAGCGCGTAGCGCGCGACCTCGCCCATCAGGTCGCCGCCGTACGCGCCGGAGAAGTCGAGGAGGCGCGTGGTGACGCGGTCGGGGACGGGCTCGTCGCGCTCCTCGATCCAGGTGCGCAGCTCGCGCCGGGCGGGCAGGGCGGGCGGGACGTTCGGCACATGCGGTGTGGGCGGGACATGCAGTGTGGGCGGGACGTTCGGCACGGGCGCGATAGCGCGCTGCGCGTCCGCGCCGCTCCCGGTCTGCGCGCCAGCCTGCGCCCCACTCCCACCCGTCCGACCGTTGCGCGGTCCGCCGGAACTTGATTCGGGAGAGATCCGCCGCTGCTCAGCCTCGACCGCCATCCGCTCGGCGCGCGCGCGCGCGAGCAGCAGAGCTCGATACCCGCGCGCGTCGAGGTACGGCGACAGCAAGCTGTCGATCGCGCGCGTGTCCAGCACGGCGCGCGCACGCCGCTCGCCCTCGGGCTCCGAGCGCGGGCTGAACCGCTCCGTGGACGGCAGCTCCGCCCCGGCCGTCGAGGCTTCGCCCGGCGACCGCAGGAGCGCCGCCACGGACTCGCCCGCCGCCGGCTCGTCCGCGAGGTCGGCCTCGGTCGTCCCCGCGCTCCCCTCGCCCCCGACCGCGACGTACTCCGCACGCACGCTCCGCACCCTGCGCGCCGGGAGCGGCTGCCGCTCCTCCACCGGGATCTGGTTCGCGCCCACGACGCGCGCCTTGCCCGCCTCCTCGTCCCCGCGCGCCCGCGGCACGACGAACAGGACGTCGACGCCCGCGCGGGTCAGCGCCTGCGTGATCCCGTGGCACGCCGTGCCCAGGCCGCCCGAGATGTGCGGCGGAAACTCCCAACCGAGCATGAGGACCCTCACCGCGGCTCCCGCGGGGATCGGCTCGCGGCCTGGGGCCGGTCTCGGGGGTCGGTTCGCAGCACGGGGCCGCAGAGTGTACGGGCCCGGGCCGGGCCCCGGAAACGCAGCACGGCCTCGGCCCGAGATGCTCCCGACGGTGCCTGGCTCACTTGCACCGGGTTCCATTCTGGGGGGTCGGCGCTTCCCCGGAAGCGAACCCGGTGCAAGTGAGCCAGGCACCGTCGAGAGCAGTTCGGATTCGGGAGGCGTCAGGACCCGCGGTCGAGCAACGCGTACCCGCGCAGGATCTCGCCCGTGCTCCAGGCCTGCGCGAAGCAGCCGCCGGGCGTGTGCGGCGCGTCGCCGTCGAACACCTCGGACACGTGCATCAGGCCCGCTTCCTGGAGGTGCGGCGCGAAACCGTCCAGCACGCCGCGCAAGAACGTGCGGTCGTTCGCGTCGTCGCCGACGCCGCGCAGCCAGGCCTCGACGAACGAGCCGAGGAGCCACGGCCAGGCCGTGCCCTGGTGGTACGCGCGGTCGCGCTCGTGCTCGTTGCCGGTGTAGCGGCCGACGTAGGCGCGATCGCGCGGATCGAGCGTGCGCAGCCCGCGCGGCACGAGCAGCACTCCGGCGGCGCTCTTCGCAACGAGCCCGCGTTGCGCGCGCGACAGCGGGCTCCACTCGAGCGCCGCCGCGATCACCTGGTTCGGGCGCAGCGCGCGGTCGACCTCGTCCTCGCGCCACACGTCGGCGAGGCGCTCCTCCGCCGCCATCCAGAAGCGGCGCAGGAAGGCCGCGCCCGCGCTCTCGCGGTGGGTGCGCCACGCGCGCGACTCCTGCGTGCGGCCGACGTGCAGCAAGAGGTCCTCGACGTAGGCGAGCAGGAAGTACCACAAGGCCTCGATCTCGACCGGCGCGCCGTGACGCGGCGTCACGGGTACCGACTGGATGCGCGCGTCCATCCACGTCGCGTTCAGGTGCGGGGCACCGGCGACCAGCAGGCCGTCTTCGTCGCCGCGGATCCCGAGGCCGGTGCCGTCGCGATAGCACGTCGCGATCTCGAGCAGCGCCGGCAGGAAGCGCGCGGCGATCTCACGCGTCGGCGCGCCGGCCCGCTCGTGCAGGCGCACGGCGCGCGCGAACCACAGGCTGGCGTCGACGGATCCGTAGTGGCTCTCCGCGGGCGTCGCGGCGAACACGTTGGGCAGGAGGCCGTCGCGCAGGTAGTCGACGTGGCCCGCGAGCGCGTCGCCGAGCTCCGCGTTGCGCCCGCGCGCGGCGAGCAGGCCGGGCAGCGAGATGTACGTGTCGCGCCCCCACTCGACGAACCACGGCCAGCCGGCGATCACCCCGCGGCGGCCGGTCTCCGTGCGGTAGAGGAACGCGTCGGCCGAGAGCTCGAGCGCGGCGCGCACGTCGAGCGGCGAGCTCGCGTTCGCGGAGCCGGATCGGCGGTCGGAGTGCGCGTCGAACAGCTCGCCCTGCGCCGGCCGGCTGCGCGACACGGCGCGCGCGGCGGCCGCGCGCCGGCGCTGCGCCTCGCGCTCGAAACGCGCGCGCGGGTCGGCGAGCGGCGCGCCGAGGTTCGCCTGGACGACCACGTCCACGCCGTCGGTCAGCACGACCTCGAGCGCGCCCGGGCTGAACTGGTCCTCGTGGCCCGGATAACCGCGCTGCAGGTCGGACGTGTACTCCAGGCCGCGGTACCAGACCGCTTCGCTCGTGAACTCGAACGGCCGCGACAGCGCGATCGAGATCCGCGGCAGCTCGCCGTACGGCTGGCACGCGATCCCGCCTCCGCCGGCGACCTCGAAGCGCTCGACGCGCGCGTCGAGCGCCATGTTCTCGACCGTCAGGGCGTCGGCCTCGCGGAACGGCAGCAGCGGGCGCAGGCGCAGTTTCACGGGCTCGCCGGCTCCGCTCACGCGCCAGCGCACGAGCACGCAGGCTTCGCCCGCGGGGACGAGCACCTCGCGCTCGACGCGCACGCCGCCCCACAGCCACGTCCAGCGCGGGAACGGCGCCAATTCGAACGACTCGAGCGCCTGGTGTCCGTGCGGTGCCCACACGCCGCGGTAGCGCGCCATCGAGAGCGGCAGCTCGCGGCCCTCGACGACGATCGTCTCGTCGAAACGCGACAGCCACACGTGCCGCTTCGCCGTTCCCGGGCGCGGCGTCATGAAGAGCGCGTGGTAGCGCCGCGTCGGACACAGGAGCACCGTCGAGGACGCCGCGCCGCCGAGGCCGTCGGTCTCGAGCCATTCCTGCGTCAGCGAGGTCTCGAGGCGCAGCAGCGCGTCACGGTCGAGCGAGAGGATGGGAAGAGTCATCGCGCGCGGATCGTACCCGCCGCGGGCCGCGCCCCGTCCTCGCGCGCGATTACGGGATCCAGCTGATCTCGACGCCGTTCGAGAGGTTGAACGTGGCGCTGGTGCAGAACGTCGCCGCGTTGCGGTACCAGACCTGGTACATACGCGTCCCGCCCGAGAACGGCACGAGACCCTGCGTGTGGAGCGGGGTCGTGTCGCCGCCCGCGAGCCCGTTCGTGCCGCCGTAGCCGATCGAGGCCGTGCCCGCGACGACGCCGTACGTCGAGAGGCGGACGACCGTGCCGCCGGCGCAGCGCAGTCCGTCGCCGAAGCTCAGGCCGGCCCCGCCGTTCTCGCGCGCCGTGCCCTGGAAGAACAAGGCCGAGCTGCCGGCCGGGAGCCCGGTGGCGAGGAGCGTCACCTGGTCCGCGACGATGCTCGCGCGGCCGAACGCGCGCAGCAGCGCTCCGCCCGACTGCGCGCTGTTCTCGCATCCGGCGGCGCCCTGGCCGGCATTCCCGCACGGGCACGTCGTCGTCAGGCCGGCGCAGTAGACCGGGTGGTTGTCGAGCCCGGCGTCGCGCACGAACGCGTCGATGCGCAGGTTCGTGTCGGACGGCACGAGGTCCGTCGACTCGCTGTGGAACGTGACGACCTCGCCGTCGGCCGAGATCGCCGACGAGTACGAGTCGTCGTTCGTGCTCGCGGCGGCGTTGCGGCTGACGAGCTTGGTCGTGCCCAACGTCCGGTCGCGCAGGAAGATGTCGCTCTGCAGGTCGGTGTCGAGCGGGTCCAGGTTCGTGCTGAAGCTCTGGAACGCGACGAAGCGCCCGTCGTCGGACACCACCGGGTCGTACGAGTTCTGATTGGCGGCCACGTTCGACGAGTTCACCGAGATGCGGAACGTCTCGAACGTCTGGATGTCGTGCAGGAAGATGTCGTATCCGGCGGCGAATTCGCCCGGGGCGATGTTGAACGAGTTCGAGCAGAACGCGATCCAGCGGCCGTTGCGCGACATCGAGGAGTTCGTGAACGTGCTGCCGGTGCCCTGCACGCCGGACGACGAGACGCTGACGCGGCGCGTCAGTCCGGTCTGCATGTCGCGCCAGAAACCGTCGGGCGCGCTGTTCGTGTCGCCGACGACCAGGGTCGGGCAGTTGCTCACGAAGCAGACGTACCGGCCGTCGCCGGAGACCCCGCCGTTGAACGAGAAGCCCGTGGCGGGCAGCCCGGCCTGATCCACGCTGACCAGGACGGTGCTGCCCTGCATGTCGCGGCGGAACACCTGGTAGTTCGCCGTCGGGATCAGGGAGATCAGGTTCGTGGCCGAGCCTTCGAAGGTCACGTAGCGGCCGTCGCTCGAGACGCGCGGATGGTGGCAGTCGCCGTTCGACGGCGTTCCGTCGTACGCGCGCGTGACGGTGCGCGTGGTGCCGAGCAGCCGGTCGCGGATGTAGATGTCCTTCGACGAGCTCGCGAGGACGTCCGTGGCGAGGTCGTTCGCCTCGCTGGCGAACACGACGTAGCGACCGTCGTAGGAGAGGTTCGGCTCCATGCTCTCCGCGCCAGCCTGCGCGCCCGTCGAGGAGACGCTCACGCGCTCCACGACGCCGGTCCAGCGGTCGCGCACGAAGATGTCGGTGACGCCGTTCGTGTCGCCCGCCACGAGGTTCGTGCCCGCGCTGCGGAACGCGACGAACCGCCCGTCGCCCGAGATGGACACCTGGTCCGAGTCGCCCATCGTCTGGGCCGCGGAGGCCGAGAGCGACGCGCGCTCGGTGGTCCCTTGCGCAGTCGCCGGGACCAGGGCGACGGATGTCAGTCCGACGAAGGTCAGGCTCGCGCGCAGGATGCTGGGGCGCGCACTCGAGGGGGGATGGGCCATGTGGGGGGAAAGAAGGTGGTGCGACCGATGCATCCGGTCCTGCGGTGTCTTCAGGTTCCCAGACCTCGCGGTGCAACCTCGCGAAGCCCGTGGACCGTAATTCCGCGCGCCGGTTCCCGCAAGGTGGCCCGAATCCGGGGCTTCCGCGAGCCCTGAAACCGGGCTCGGCACCTTCGGGCAAGGCGCTTCCCGGAATTGGGAGGTCGGCCCCCCGCCCCGTCCTCACCCGAGGGTCGTCGCGGTCGCCTCGGTCAGCGAGACCCCCGCGGCGGCGGCCGCGGGCGCGCGGCGCCCGAGGAAGAAGCCATCGAGGCCCTGCCCCTGGTAGCGCGGCATGAGCAGGATCCCGGCCGACGGGGCGCGGACCTCGCGCGCGAGCCCGGGCCCCGCGTGCGCGAGGAGTTCCCCGGCGGCGACGGCCTGGAAGTTCTTGAACCCGGGCAGCATCGCGAACGCCTCGCCGGGCTCGAGGCGGTGCACGTAGGCGACCTCGATCGCGGCCGGCAATCCGGCGGACGCGGCCGCCAGCCGATCGCGGTGGCGCGCGAGGCCGCCCGGGACCGCGCGCTCTGCCACGACGCCCGCACCACACAGGGTCAGCCACACGGCCGACTCGTGGTGGTCGACCGTGACGGCCGCCTCGTTCTGTCCGCCCTCGATGACGACGGCGGAGTGTCCGAGGCCGCCCACGTATTCGATCAACGTGCCGGCGATCAGCGGGTCGAGCCCGAGCAGCGTGGGCACGCCCAGGCGCTCGGCCGCGGCGCGGCTCGCGACCGGCCCCGACGCGATCGTGAACGGCGGGCCGTGCCCCGAGGTCGAGTGCAGGTCGAGGTGCGTCACGCCCCCGTCGGCCGCGGAGAGCTCGGTCTCGAGCAGGTCGAGCAGCTCGCGCTGCTCCCCGCGCTCGGTGCTGTCGGCGGCCGGCTCGGCGCGCCGCAGGGCGTCGACGCGCCCGCGCGACCACAGCCGGTTCATGTCCTCGTCGACGTAGCGCACGTTGCGCGCCAGGCCGGCGCGGTTGCCGACGAACGCGGCGAGGCGTCCGGAGAGAGCGACCTCCGCGCGGCCGAGATCGCGCAACACGCGGCGCATGGCGTGCAGCCCGGCCGGTTCGTTGCCGTGGATGCCGACCGTCACGAGGACGAGCGGGCCCCCGCGCTCGCCGGTCGAGACGGTGCCGAGGACGCGTTCGAGTGCCCCGGTGCGCATCAGCCGCCCTTGAGCCAGCTCTCGAGCAGTTGGCCGGAGATCTCGAAGAAGTCGTGCTCGGTGACGATGCCCACGAGCTTCCCGTCCTTGAGCACGGGCAGCGAGCCGATCTTGTGCTTGCGCATGAGCGCGATCGCGTCGACCGTGCTCGTCTCGGGGGAGCACGTGATCGGGTCGCGGTCCATGATCTCGCCGACGGACACGTGTCCCGCGGCCGCCTTGCCGCGGCTCATCACGCGCATCAGAGCGCGGTTCGTGACGAGACCGAGCAGACGGCCTTCGTGGTCCTCCACCGGGACGTGGCGCAGGTGCTCCCACTCCATCAGCGACGCGGCCAGGTCGACGATGTCGTCGTCGTGGACCGTGAAGAGGTCCGTGGTCATCAGCTGGCCGACGGTGCGGTAGCTGTCGCGGTCGCCCGTCTGTCCGCCGGCCTTGGCCAGGTCCCACTCGTGGACGGGGAGGTTCGCTTCCTGGTTCTTCGCCATCGCGGCGGTCAGCGCGCGGTAGCGGTCGGCGGTGCGCACGCCCTCGCCCATCGAGGCCAGCGAGTCGAAGGCCCACTGCGCGCCGGTGCGTCCGCCCTGCACGCGCGCCTCGATCACGCCCAGGTAGGTGTCGATGTCGGCCGCATCGACGCCCTGGGCCTGCAGCCCCTTGCGCGCCGCGGGCAGGAGCTGGCGCAGGATCAGCTCGTCCGCGCCGAACGCCTTGCCGTCGAGCCAGCGGAAGCGCGCGTGCAGTCCGTAGCGCGCGGCGGCGACGAAGTTGGCCTTCGCGTCGTCGAACTTCATGCGCAGGGAGACGTCGCCGTACTCGGCGTCGAGCTGCGTCATCAGGCCGTAGAAGAAGGCCGCGTTCGCGACCTCGTCGCGCACGGACGGACCGGCGGGCAGCACGCGGCACTCGATGCGCAGGTGCGGCTTGCCGTCCGTGATGCCGTAGCAGGGACGATTCCAGCGGTAGACCGTGCCGTTGTGGAGGCGCAGCGCCTTGAGCGGCGGCACCTCGCCGCGGTCGAGCATCGACAGCGGGGACTCGTCGCTGGCGGCGGTGATGAGCGAGCGGAAGCGCGCGATGTCCTCGCGGAAGATCTCGAGGATCGACTCCTTGACCCAGCGGTCGCCGAAGCTGACGCGCTGGCGCACGCCGCGCTCGACCTTGTGCTCGGCGCGCGTGTCGAGCGATTGCTGGAACAGCGCGACGCGCGTCTCGTGCCACAGCCGGTGCTTGAGCAGCACGGGCGAGTTGGGGCCCGCGGCGAGCAGCGGCGCGACGATGACCTGCGCCAGGTTGTAGAGGCGCGCGAACTCGTCCGCGCCGGCCTGGAAGTGCAGCTGGAAGCTCGTGTTGCAGGCTTCGAGCATCACGTTGTCGTGGACCGTCTGCAGCTCGTCGAGGCCCTTGATCAGCGCCTGGAACCGGCCGCCGCGCTGCTCGGTCATGATCCGGTTCAGCTGCTTGTAGCGCGGGATCGGCGTCAGCGAGTCGAGGCCCAGGTGGCTCTTGTCGAGCGTCGGCAGGATGCCGCACAGGACGATCTGCGTGGCGTTCCTCGCGGCGACGTCGCGCGCCAGGCCGAGGAGTCGCACGAGCTCGTCCTCCATCTGCGAGAAGGAGCGCCCCGACAGGGGCAGCGGCGTGAGGTTCGCCTCGAGGTTGAACAGAGCCAGCTCGGTGACGAAGTGGCTCGCAGGCAGGTCCTCGAGCAGCTTTAGCGCCATGTTGGCCGGCTGGAGCGTGCGGTCGACGAGGAACATCTCCTGCTCGGCGCCGATGCGGCGCACGCCCTTCTCGATCCAGCCCTCGTCGATCATCCGCTCGAGCGCGCGGACGTCCTCGAGCATGGAGCGCACGAAGCTCCGGCGCTGGGCATCGTCGGGGAGCGTGCTGATCTCTTCTTTGGCCATGGTGCTCGCGGGGGGGTGCGGGTCGAGCGAGTCTACCAGCCCTGCGCGGCTGGATCCCGCTCCGGACTACCACGGAAGCGGAGCTCCGGGCATCCTCTGGAACCCGAGGGACCGGACGGAGATGGACCGAGGATGACGAGCACGTATCTGACGCAGGAGCTGAAGGAAACGCTGACGTTCATCCTGGCCGGCGGCCAGGGCGAGCGGCTCAAGCCGCTCACGATCCAGCGCGCGAAGCCGGCCGTGCCGTTCGGCGGCGCATACCGGATCATCGACTTCACGCTCTCCAACTGCATCCACTCCGGGCTGCGGCGCATCTATGTGCTGACGCAGTACCAGGCGCGCAGCCTCGAGGAGCACATCCGCTTCGGCTGGAACTTCCTGCCGCGCCGTCTCGAGCAGTTCATCAGCGTGAGCCCGCCGCACCACGCGACCGTCGAGAAGTGGTACCAGGGCACGGCCGACGCGATCTACCAGAACCTCGACCTCGTCGAGGACGGCGGCGCGAAGCACGTGCTCATCCTCTCGGGCGATCACATCTACAAGATGGATTACGGGATGATGCTGCGGCAGCACCTGACGAGCCGCGCGAAGCTCACGATCGGCGCCGTGCGCATCCCGCAGAGCGAGGCGCGGCGGTTCGGCATCCTCGAGGTGGACGCCGAGGGCCGCGTGATCGGCTTCCAGGAGAAGCCCGCCGTCGGCCGCGAGATCCCCGGCCAGCCGGGCTGGTGCCTGGGCTCGATGGGCATCTACGTCTTCGAATCGACCGAGATGGTGCGCCGGCTGCGCGCCGACGCGACGAAGGCCGGATCCAGCCACGATTTCGGCAAGGACGTGATCCCGTCCATGATCGACCAGGGCCACGTGTTCGCGCACCGCTTCGTCGACCGCGACAACCCCGAGGAGCCGTACTGGCGCGACGTGGGGACGATCGACGCGCTCTACGACGCGAACATGGACCTCGTGTCGGTCGCGCCGCGCTTCAACCTCTACGACCAGGACTGGCCGATCTACTCCCTCTGGCACGCCGATCCGCCGGCGAAGACCGTGCTCGACGGCCCGGGTCGCCGCAGCGAGGTCGTCGACAGCCTGCTCTGCGCCGGCGTGGTCGTCTCCGGCGGCCGCGTGAAGCGCTCGATCCTCAGCAACCGCGTGCACGTGGACGAAGGCGCTGTCGTGGAAGACTCGATCCTCCTCGGCGGCGTCCACATCGGGAAAGGCGCCAAGGTCCGCCGCGCGATCCTCGACAAGTGGACCCGCATCCCCGACGGCGCCACGATCGGCCACGACCGCGCCGACGACGAACGCCGCTTCACCGTGACACCCTCCGGCATCGTGGTGGTCCCCTCCCGCTACGTCTTCGAAGGCACCGAAACCCCGCTCGAGTTCAGCGCCCACTTCCCCCGCCCGGGCGAGTGACCCGCGCCAACTTCGCTGTCCGGTGCCTGGCTAACTTCACGCGAGTTCGCCCGTTTTCGGGACTTTTCGCGCGACCGCCGCGCGGCACGAGCGTCTCCCTCGCAGGAGCACCTCGATGCCGCGACCGCCTCGTCTCGACAACCCGGGCACCTGGCACCACGTGATGAACCGTGGCATCGCTCACCGCCCGATCTTCGAGGTGCGCGCGGACATCCGCTTCTTCCTCTCGCGCATCGCCCAGGCGGTGCGGCGCGGCGAAATCGAAGTCCACGCGTGGAGCCTGTTGACCACGCACTTCCACTTGCTCGCCTACAGCCCGCGCGGCCAACTTGACGTCGCCTTGCGGCGCATCCAGCACGAGCACACGCGCCGCTTCAACCGCCGGCGCGGGCGCGATGGTCCGCTCTACCGTTCGCGCTTCACGTCGAAGTACGTCGACAGCTTCGCCTACCGCAGCCTGCTCGTTCGCTACATCGACGCCAATCCGGTCGAGGCCGGCATGGTCACGGACGCTCCTCTGCACCTCGACGGCAGCGCGTCCTGGTACGCGCGCCTCCGCGGCCCGGTGTGGATGGAGCGCTCGTGGATCGAGGGAGAAGTTCGCCGCCGAGCCCACAAGGACGTCTACGACCCGCGCGATTACCCCCTCGCATTCGGTGCGCCGCTGGGTCCGGGCGCGCGTCGCCTGGTCGAGCAACGCCTGCGACACGCCGGGCTACGCGACGACCCGACCGACGATCTCCTCGCGCGCGCGCCCGAGCACGTCGCGCGCTGGCTCATCGAGAGGGCGGTGCTCGCGGACGGCTTGTGTCCGGGCGTCCCGCTCACCGACCCACTGGACGTTCTCGAATCCGTGCGCGAGCAGCGGGCGCGCGACCCCGACTGGACGACCCGACCATCGCGGACCTCCGCGCGCGGATGGGACCTGATGGAGGCGGGCCTCGTTCGTGCGCTGTGCAATTCCACCTACGTCGAGATGTCCCAGATCACGGGGCTGTCGCCGTCGATGCTGTCCGGACGCTGCCGTCGGCACGGGCTCGCGCTGGAACGGGATCCGGCCTACGCGGCCGAGGCTGCGAGGATCGCGCGGGACATCCTGTGGCGGACGTACCATCGGCACGCGAACGAGCTGGCACCGCGCTGACCCGCCCGCGGCCGACGTCGCGACGGGTCGGTCAACCGTTCGCGTTCGATCTGCCGCCGTGCTCTCGCGTCGACTCGTCGACGTCGAAACACCACTCGAGTCGCAACTCGTCCGGCACACTCCCCATCTCGTCCAGCCGCTCGACGACCTCCGAACGACAGTGGCTGCAAGGCGACCACTCGTAAGCCCACAGGCACAGCCTGCACCAGCTGGAGTGAGGAACGTGGCTCGAGAGACTCGCGATCGCCGCACATGCATCGTGCACGGCGTATGGATCATCCAGTGCCGGAAGGAACGATTCGAGGAGAGCGACGTCGTCCGGGCCGAGATTGCGGGTCAGCAGGCTCGTCGTCGGCCCCTGGAAGCCGCCCGCGCGCATCCACCGCAGCCCCTCCTCGCGCATCCGCGGGTCCTTCATCCTCTCCACGAGGAGGGAAGCACTGCTCCGGATCGCTGCGTCGTCGTGCTCCAGGAGTGCCACGACGCGCGGTGTGTACGGCAGCTCTCGCGCGCGCAAGAGCGGGTGAATCAGGCGGCGGCGATCCGCTGGGTCCCGCGTTCGAACGAGGACGTCGAGCACCGTTTCGAGTTCGGTGAGCGACGGCGGGGGCAGATCCGATGACGGAGGCGCACGGCGTCGCGACTCGTCCGCGGACGGAATCGGCCAGGGCCCGAGCGTCCAGTCGATACCGCCCTCGTCGACGGGGCCGAAGCGCGCGAGCCGTCGCTCGTGCTCCAGCACCGCGCGCGCTCGATCGTCGCCGCGCTGCGCGAGAAGTTCGAGCAACTGGGCGAGTTGCAGGGCGTCGTGACGGTCGTTGGTGACCGGCAGGGCGTCGAGGATGTCCTCCATCCACAGCGCCGGGCCGCCCACAGAATCGAGCAGCGCGACCAGCCAGGCCGCGCGGTCGCGCTCGACCTGCGGATCGAATGCGATGTTCCGCACGCAAGCACGGCGCAACAGGTTCGCGCGATCCCCTAGCCCGTGATCACGCAGGTCGAGGGCTGCGCGACCGTGGCCCGCGCGAAGCAGGCGTTCGAAGCTCTCGGCGTCGAGCGGAGAGGAGTCCGAGGCGCGATGCGTGCTCGTGATGGTGGTTTCCCCGGAAACGAACTCGCGGGAAGTTAGCCAGGCACCGGGCGAAGCAGTTCAGCGCGTCGCGCTGGCTGCCAGGAGTTCGTTCAGGTACTTGGGCAGCATGTCGCGCCACGTCGGCCAGTCGTGGTGCCACTCGGAGCCCCATTCGTCGACGCGGTTCGGGACGTTCTTGGAGCCGAGCACGTGGGCGACGCGCCAGGATTCCTGGGGGTCTTCGAAGTTGCCCTTGCCGTGCGCGAGCAGGACGAAGCGCTTGCGCAGGGCGTCGAGGTGCTGGCCTTCGCCGAGGTTCGGGAGGAAGTGCAGCGGCGAGCTGTAGTAGTAGTCGAGGGTCATGTCCTCGCCCATGAACTTCTTCAGGTCGTAGGTGCCCGACATGCAGATCCCGGCCCTGAACACGTCGGGGTGGCGGCACACGGCGGCCAGCGCGTTGAACGCGCCGATCGAGGCGCCGGCGGCGATCACCTCGACGTCGTTGTCGCGGCAGTCGACGCGGATCGCGGGGATCACCTCGTTGTAGACGAACGAGTCGAAGCGGTTCTGCATCCGCGCGGCTTCGTGTCGCGGCAGCTCGGAGTCGAGCATCGCCTGACCGCCGACGCTGTCGACCGAGTAGACCTTGATGCGGCCCTCGCTGAGCAGCGGCGCGAGCACGTGGATCATCTTGAACCGCTCGGTCTCCTCGCAGTCGCCGGCGGCGGTCGGGAAGATCAGCACGGGAACGCCGCTCTCGCCCCAGCGGACGACCTTGACCTCCTTGTTGCCCAGGCGCTCGGAGCGCCACGTCGAGGATTCCTTGCTCATGTCTGCGTGCGGTTCTGCGCGTGGATTCGGCCGGGGGGATGGTTCGTGGAGCGAGCGCGGGAGCGAGATCAGCGGGCCTTCACGGTCTTGCGGGCGGCCTTCGACGCGGCCTTCGCCGCCGGACGTGCAGCGGGGCGCGCCGCGAGCTTCGTGCGCGCCTTCGACGCGCTCGGCCGCGCGGGGCGCGCAGCCTTCACCGACTTGATGGGCAGCTTCGAGGACGTGCCGCCCTGCTTCGCCGGCGACTTGCGCAGCTTGCGCTTCCTCGGCGCACGGAGCTCCGCGTCTTCCGCGCGCCAGGCCTGGAGCTCGGACCAGAAGTGCTCGGTGAAGCGCTCGACCTCGTGGGCCGGGAACAACGCGGTCACCTTCTGGCGCACGGCGTCCTTCGCGTCCTCGGTGCCGAAGTAGTCGTTGACCACCTGGTCCAGGTTGGAGAGGTGCCTGTCGCAGAACTGCTGGAACGCGACGCTGTCGAAGCGCTCGCGCGCGATCTTGCCGTAGGCCGCGATCCTCCTGCGCAACGGCCACTTCTTGGCGGCGACGTCGAAGAACGGCTGCCAATCGAGCGTCGCGCGCATCGGACGCTTCGTCGCGGCGCAGAAGAGCGACCAGCGCAGGTACGACTTCACGAGCCACGGGAAATGGCGGTGCAGCGACGTCACCTGGCTGTCCGGGCACGGGTTGGCGAAGTCGATCGGGTGCCAGACGTGGTCCTTCAGCAGCGCCTCGCACGAGTTGAAGTCCCAGCCGAAGAACGCGTTGATCGTGAGCGTGATGTCCTCGATCAGCGCGCGGTCCTCCTTGGTCAGGAAGCCCTTCTCGTTCGTGTAGCGCTGGTGGAGCGGCTGGCTCGGGTCGTACTTGATGACGTGCGTCTGCGGTCCGAACCCGATGCAGCGCACGAAGAGGTCGTACGGGATCACGCCGGCCTGCAGGTGCAGGATCATCTTGCCCGACGCGTCGTAGGCCTTCGACAGCTCGCCCGCGTCGTCGACCTTGGAGACGCCCTGCCAGCCGCCGCCGTCGTACGGCTTCGAGAAGGCCGGGAACCCGATCTCCGCGCCGATCGCGCCCAGGTCGAAGAACTTCGCGTAGCGGTTCAGCGTGACGCGCAGGTCGGGCTTCTCCTCGTAGTCCTTGGCCGGGATCATCGCCGTCGCCGGAATCGGCAGTCCCAGGCGCATCATCGCGCAGTAGGTCGTGTGCTTCTCCATGGACTGCACGGTCCAGGGGTTGTTCAGCACGTACGTGCCGTCGAGAAGCACCGCCTTCTTGATCCACTCGCGCTGCAGCGGGAACCAGTGCGTCAGGCGGTCGATCACGACGTCGTACTTGGGCTCCGCCCGCAGGTGGAACGGCACGATCGACGTGCGCTCGACGTCGAAGCGGACCTTCTCGCCGCGGCCCATCGGGATCGCGAGGTCGAGGCGCGCCAGGATGTCCTCGTAGGCCTTGGCCCAGCAGATGTCCGCGCCCAGCGACAACCCGATCTTGCGTGTGACGATGCCCACGATGCTCTCCCGCGAGGTGACTCCGACGGCCCCGCGGGCCGCCACAAAGGGCGAGGAGTCTAGCAGCCCGGCGCGGGGGGTGCGATCGGTGCCTGGAACGACCCCGACGGATTCGCGCCGTGGCATCCGAGCGCGTCGAGGCCTCGGCGAATCCGTCGGGGTCGTTCCAGGCACCGTACGCTACGGTTCGCGCTCGAGCACGCCGCGCGCCGCGCGCAGTTCCGCCAGCCGCTCGGGAGTGGCCGGCGGCAGGCTGAGGTCCATCGACTCGAGCTCCTGCTCGATCGCGGCGGCGACGACGAGCCGCGTGAACCACTTCTTGTCCGCGGGCACGACGTACCACGGCGCGTGCGGCGCGGCCGTGCGTCGGATCGCGTCCTCGTACGCGGCGTGGTACGCGTCCCAGTGCTGGCGTTCGCGCACGTCCCCCACCGAGAACTTCCAGTTCTTGTCGGGCTCGTCGATCCGCTCCAGGAAGCGCTTCTTCTGCTCGGCCTTCGAGACGTGCAGGAAGAACTTCAGCACGCGCGTGCCGTTGCGCACGAGGAAGTCCTCGAACTGGGCGATGTCCGCGAGGCGCTCCTCGAAGACCTTCTTGCCCACGAGCTCGCGCGGGATCTTCTGCGCGGCGAGCAGCTCCTGGTGCACGCGCACGACCAGCACCTCCTCGTAGTGCGAGCGGTTGAAGATCCCGATGCGCCCGCGCTCGGGCAGCGCCTTCCAGTGCCGCCACATCCAGTCGTGGTCGAGATCTTCTTCGCTCGGCGCCTTGAACGACGTGACGTGCACGCCGGCCGGGTTCACCCCGGACATCACGTGCTCGATCGTGCCGTCCTTGCCCGCGGCGTCCATGGCCTGGAACACGGCCAAGAGCGACCAGCGGTCCTGCGCCTGCAGGCGGTCCTGATGCTGGGCCAGCGCCTGCACGCCGCGCAGCAGCACCTCCTGCGCGTCCTCCTTCGAGCTCAGTCCGTTCGTGTCCGCAGGGTCGTGGTCGGCGAGGCGGAACCCGCGTCCGTCCTCGATCCGATAGCGCGCGAGGTCCTTCGCGCCGAGCTTGCCGTCCGCCATCGAACGCTCCTCGCCGCCGCGCGGCGGCCGTCGATCATTCGTAGACCATCCACAACGGTCCCGGATAGAGCCACGACAGCCCCTCGCGCAGGCGGTCGCGCCAGTTCTCCCAGTTGTGGCCGTCGTGGGCTTCGCTGTACTTCACGTCGAGGCCCGCGCGTTCGAGCAGCGGGACCATCGACCGGTTGTAGTAGATCAGCGACTCGTAGACGCCGCACGAGAGGTACATGTGCGCCGCCGGCTTGCCCGGATTGCGCCGGAAGCCGTTCACGAAGCGCACGACGGGATCGAAGACCGGCCCGCGGTCGTGCGGTCCGATGTCGGTGAACGCGAACGAGCCCGACTGCAGCATCAGTCGGTCGAAGAAGCCCTGGTAGCGCCAGGCCGCGGCCAGCGAAGCGACCGCGCCGAACGATGCGCCGGCCAGCGCGCGCGCCGACGGCTTGCCGACGAGCGGGAACGCGCTCTCGAGCTGCGGCACGAGGTCGCGCGCCAGGTAGTCCGCGTGCCGCGGATCGTCGGCGTACTCGCGCAGCCGGTCCTGCGACTGGATCAGCGCCACGACGAGCGACGGGATCTCGAGCCGGTGGATCAGGTTGTCGAGCGACGTCTTCAGCGCCGCGTAGCGCACGTAATCCGGCCCGTCGTGCACCACGAGCAGCGGATAGCGGCGCGTGCGACGGAAGCGCGCCGGCAGGTAGACCTGCACCTTCTTCGTGCCCAGCGCGTGCGACACGATCTCGTGCTCGACGATCTCGCCCGGGCGCGCTTCGGGATCGGTCATCGACCACTCCGGCACCTGGTATCCGGTGCCGTAGACGACCGAGTTCACGCCGTACGGATCGCTGGCCAGGTTCTGGTTCAGCGGGTCCTGGATGAGCCTGTGCTCGCCGCGCGCGACGACCTCGAGCTTGTACTCGAGCCGTGAGCCCTCGGGCACGTCGATCGCCAGGAACCACAGGTCCGTGGACGGCACGTTGTGGAAGGGCAGCGCGGTCGCGAGCCCGTGGATCCAGTGGCGCAGCTTCACCTCGTCGACGTGGCCGCGGAACACGAACGTGACCGTGCGCCCCTCGACGATCGGGAACTGCCGTCCGGCGAGCCACTTCTCGAGCGCCCACGGCCCCAGGCGCGCGTGGCGTTCGATGTCCTGCACGAGCGTCGCGTTCACGCCGAGCCCGCCTGGACCAGCCGTCCTTCTTCGTGGAGGCGCAGCGTCCCGTGCTCGCCGCGCCAGCGGTGCCCGTCCCAGTCCATGCGCGTCAGCGGATCGAGCGCGATGCAGCGATCCGGCGCGAAACGCCGCGCGAGCAGCGCCACTCGCCGCTGGTCGTGCAGGTGCAGTCGCTTCTTCGCGTGCGGGAACGGCATCACGCCCCCGTAGGCTCCCAGCCCTTCCTCGTAGAGCTCCGCCGCGCCCTGTCCCTGCGGAGGGCTGTCGTGGAAGAGCACGACGCGTTCGCCCAACGCCATCGCGCCGGCCGACCAGGCCACGATGGGCCGGCTGCCGAAGAGCCCGAGCGCGTCGAAGAGCCGCAAGCGGTGCAGCAACACGACGACGTGCCCGCCGGCGACGCACACGCACTCGCAGGCGGCCAGCGCTTGCGCCAGCTCGCGGCGGTGGCGCTCGACGGCGTCGCGCTCGACGGGCTTCCACTCCGCCTCGAACTCGCGGTGGATCAGCGAGACGCGCCGCAGGTGGAACTCGTCGAGGTCGCGCACGGCCTCGATCGCGCCGGCGCGCTCGGCCTCGAGCATCTCCTCGCGGCCGGGCGTGGGGTCGCGGCGCAGGAGCTCGCGCGCCGCGTCGATCGCATGCACGAGCCGCATGCGGTAGAGATCGTGCTGCTCGCGCAGGCGATCGTGGCGCTCGCGCATCGCCTTCGCGAGCTCGGGATCGCGGCGCATGACGTCCTCCGCGCGTTCCCACAGCGCGAGGTTCACGAGGCGTCCGCCCAGGTGCTCGCGCATCTCCTGGTCCTCGCCCTCGCGTTCCTCCCAGCCGGCGGTCACGGCCGCGACCATGCCGTGGGCGCGGATCGAATCGACGGCCTGGTTCAAGGTCCGGTGCAGCCGCTGGGGTCCCAGCAGCACGACGCGTGCGGAGTGCATGTCGGTGGGTCAGCCGGCCACGATCCGGAACTCGGAGGCGAACGCGTCGCCGAGCGCCAGGCACGTCTCGAGGTCGGGGTGGCGCACGACGAGCCAGCCGTCGCCGACGGCGCTCGACTTCCAGTCGCGGCGCGGCGATCCGATCGGCGCGAGGTCGATGACCGGCACGTGCTCGCCGTACCGCGCGAGCAGACGATCGAGCCCCTCGTACGCGCGGATCCGGCCCTGGCCGACGGCGCGCTTGAACACGACGCCGGCGTTGTACTTCTTCGAGAGGTCCTGCGAGATCCGCCCGTGGCAGACGGCGTCGGCCCAGCCGCGGAACAGGTCGGCGTCGCACGAGTAGTTCATCAGGTGCACGAGCCGCGCGCCCGGCGGACGGCCGCCGATCTCGCCGAAGATCGCCTCGCCCTTCGCCGTGCGGAACCACTCCATGTGCGTGAAGCCGCTGCGCCAGCCCAGCGCGCGCAGCACCTGGCGGCCCAGCTCGCGCCCGATCTTGATCTCGGGCCGCTCGATGTCGCGCAAGCACGTCGCCTGCGCGCTGATCCACTCGTTCAGCTTGGCCACGAGCGGGGTCGGCCGGTACCAGGCCACGTTCTCGAACAGCACGTCGCCGTCCGCGCAGACCGTGTCGTACGTGTGCTCCTCGCCCTCGATGAACTCCTCGACCGTCACCTCGGGCACGTTGCGCAGCGCGGCCAGGGCGCTCTCGAGCTCGGTCCGGTCGCGCACGGGATAGGTGTCGGCCGAACCGGCGCCGTCGACGGGCTTCACGATGACCGGGTAGCCGATGCGCTCGGTGGCCTCGCGCACCTCGTCGGCGGTCTTCGCGCGCTGGTGCTTCGACGTGCGCACGCCGGCACGCCGCAGCACGTCCTTCATCACGACCTTGTCGCGGAAGGGCAGCGTCTCCTCGACCGACATGCCCGGGACGCCCAGCGCCGCGCGCACCTTGGCCGCCAGGATCATCCCCGGCTCCCACAGGCACTCGACCCGGTCGATCGTCTTGCCGCGGGTCCAGTCGCGGATCGCGCGCGCCGTCGCGTCCTCGTCCCACAGGTTCTTGACCGTCAGGTAGTCGGCCAGGCTACCCTTCAGCTCGGGCTCGAGCGCGTCGCGCGGCTGGTCGCCGACCCCGAGGACGCGCGCGCCGACCTCGGCGAGGCCGCGCGTGAAGTACGGCATCTCGGCGGGATAGCCGGGGGAGATCAGGACGACGTTCATGGTGCGGCGACCGAGGGGGACGGTGGGGCGAAGATTGTCGAGAGGCCGGGCCCCCTGTGCAACGTCTCTCTCGAGCAGGAGCACGCGCGCGAGCGCGAATCGGGCGCACTTTCCGCTTGCCCTCGGCCGCGCCGACTCTCGCCGCACGCCGCGCTCCGGAGATCCGCCGGCTTCAGAGCGGCGCGGTCCAGACCTCGTCGCCGACGCGGATCCGCCGGCACCACGCGATCCCCCACCGTCCGGGGCCGATCGTGAACTCGGTCGCCCCTGGCGACGACGCGCGACACAGCGCGCTCGTCACCTCGATCTCCGCGGGCAATTCCGTCCGGCCCGGCTCGCGCGAGGGCTCGCGGCACGCGCGCGAGCCGGGTCGTCAGCCCAGGTCGACGCGCACGATCTCGATCATGCGGTTCAGCGCGTTCACGACGACCTCCGTGTCGGGGTGGCGCACGACGACGTAGCCCTCGCCTTCGTAGCCTTCCTTGGGCGTCTGTCCGATCTGCGGCAGCTTGGCCTCGACGACGAGGTCGCCCAGCTCCTTCTGCGCCTGTTCCAGGCCGCGGATCGACTTCACGCGGCCCTGGCCCTGGCCGCGCAGGTACGCCGCGCCGGCCGAGAACTTGCGCTCCGGCACGGTGAACGTGTCGAACACCATGAGCTCGATCCACGCGCGGTAGAAGTCGTGGTCGTGCGCGTAGCTCATCAGCGTCGTGAACTGCGCGCCCGGCGGGCGCGCGGCGACCTCGGAGATCGCGACCGAGCCGTCCTTGCGCCGGAACCACTCCATGTGCGAGAGGCCCGTGTTCATGCCCAGCGCGTCGAGCGCCTTCGGTCCGGCCGCGCGGATGCCGGCGAACTCCGGCCCGTCGATGCGCCGCGGCAGGTAGACGACCCACTGGATCCAGGGGTTCGCCAGCACGTCGAGCGGCGTCGGCGAATAGCGCCCGATCGAGTGGAACACGTGCCGTCCGTCGATCGTGACCGTGTCGAACGAGTACTCCTCGCCCTGGATGAACTCCTCGAGCAGGAGCGGGTGCTCGGCGCGGATGGGCGAGGTCTTCAGCCAGCTCGCGAGCTGTTCCTTCGAGTCGACGCGGAACGTGTTCTTCGCGCCCGCGCCGGCCGGCGGCTTCACGACGATCGGGAACCCGGAGGTCTCGCCGAAGGCGAACGCCTCGCGGTCGCTCGAGCACAGGCGGTGGCGCGCGCAGGGCAGGTCGTTCGCGCGCAGCACGTTCTTCATCCGCGCCTTGTCGCGGAAGTTCAGCGCCGCCTCGACCGACAGCCCGGGCAGCCCGAGCTTCGCGCGCACCTCGGCGACGGGCACCTGGAGCTGCTCGAGGATCGCGATGATGCGGTCGACCTTGCCGTTCCAGCCGCGCGCGACCTGGCGGACGGCGGCGAGGAGCTGGTCGACCTCCATCGCGTCGTCGACGCGGTAGTGCGCCGCGAGCTTGCCGCGCAGGTCCTCGGGCAGACGCTCGACCGGCTCCTGGCCGATCAGCGCGAGCTTGACGCCCGGCAGCGCGAGCGCGGGCCGCAGGAAGCGCATGGTCGCCTCGAGCGCGAACGGCGCGACGAAGATGACGTTCTGCATCGGGGCACTCTACACTCCGCGGAACGGAGCCGTCACCCGCATGCCCCCTCTACGCGTCCTGCTCGCCAGCTCGGAAGTCGCGCCCTTCGCCAAGACCGGCGGCCTCGCCGACGTGACGGCGGCGCTGGCGCGCTACCTGTTCAAGGCCGGCCACGAGCCGCGCATCGTGCTGCCGCTCTACAAGCGCGTGCGCACGTCGGGCATCCCGCTCGAGCCCGTCCAGGGCCTGCAGGAGATCCCGATGCAGTGCGGCGACCGGCGCCTCTACTGGTCGGCCTGGTCGTCGCCGCTGCCGAAGAGCGAGGCGCGCGCCTGGTTCATCCGCTGCCCCGAGCTGTACGAGCGCGAGGGCATCTATGCCAACGACGGCGACGAGCACCTGCGCTTCGCGTTCCTGACGCGCGTCGCGCTCGAGACGTGCCAGTACACGCGCTGGGCGCCCGACGTCGTGCACGTGCACGACTGGCACACGGCGCTCGCGCCGCTCTATCTGCGCTCGGTGTACGCGTGGGACAAGCTCTTCGCGAAGACGCGCACGCTGCTGACGCTGCACAACAACGCCTACCAGGGCAACTTCCCGCTCTCCGTGCTGCGCGAGCTGAACCTCGAGAACGAGCGTCACCTGCTCTGGCAGGACGACGTCCGCAACGGGATGGTCAGCTTCCTGAAGAGCGGCATCACGTACGCGACGGCGGTCTCGACGGTCAGCCGCACGTACGCCAAGGAGATCCAGGGCGACGAGCTCGGCATGGGCCTGCAGGGCATGCTCAAGGACCGCGACGACCACCTCTTCGGCATCGTGAACGGCGTCGACTACGACGTGTGGAACCCGGCGACGGACACGCGCATCCCCCACCGCTACACGCCCGACGACCTTTCGGGCAAGGCGCGCATGAAGGCCACGCTCCTGAAGCGCATGGAGCTCCCCGCGACGGAGCGCGCGCCCGTGCTCGGCATCGTCTCGCGGCTGACGGCGCAGAAGGGCATCGACTTGCTGCACGATTCGCTGACGGTGTTCCTGCAGCGCGAAGACCTGCGGATCGTCGTGCAGGGCAGCGGCGAGGAGCGCTACGAGCGCTACTTCGAGTGGCTCGCGAACGCATTCCCGCAGAAGGTCGCGTACCGCAAGGCCTACGACGAGGACCTGGCGCACTGGATCGAAGCCGGATCGGACATGTTCCTGATGCCGTCGCGCTTCGAGCCGTGCGGGCTGAACCAGATGTACTCGCTGAAGTACGGCACGGCGCCGATCGTTCGCAGGACCGGCGGGCTGGCCGACACGGTCAGCGACTGGAATCCGCGGACGGGCGAGGGCACGGGCTTCGTGTTCGACGCGTTCGACGCCAACGCGCTGGCGAAAGCGATCGAGAGCGCGCTCAGGACGTTCCGCGACGGCGCGCAATGGCGTCGGCTGCAGCAGAACGGGATGGCGACGGACTACTCGTGGGAGCGACAGATCCTGAAGTACGTGGAGCTGTACAAGAAGCTGCCGGGCCTGTGAACGACGCGTCACCCACTCGGCGAACCAACACACTCCGAAGAGCACGTCATGCAGAAGGTCATCACATGTCTCGCGTTCGCCGGGAACGCCGAAGAAGCGCTGAAGTACTACCTCGCCATCTTCCCGCGCTCGAAGGTCGTGAACGAACTGCGCTACACGGGCGAAGGCCCGATGCCGAAAGGCACGTTCCTCGGAGCGATGTTCGAAATCGACGGCGTCGAGTTCATGGTGCTCAACGGCCCGGACGAGAAGCCGTCGCTGGCGGCCTCGATCTTCGTCAAGTGCAGGACGCAGGACGAGATCGACCACTACTGGAACGCGTTGCTCCCGGGCGGGCAGGCGATCCAGTGCGGCTGGCTGAAGGACAAGTACGGCGTCGCCTGGCAGATCGCGCCGGAGAAGCTCCCGAGCATGCTCAAGGACGCGGACGGCGCACGAGCGACGCGCGTCATGAACGCCATGTGCGCGATGGTGAAGCTGGACTGGGCCGCCTTGCAACGCGCCTACGACGGGAAGTGACCGCGGCCCCCGTCAGCACGACCAGACCACCTCGAGCCCGTGAGTCAGGTCGACGTGCTCGCGGTGCGGTAGTTCGCGGCGTTGCGAAACCACACCTGGTAGCGCAGCACCGCGCCGGTCGGCGCGACCTGGGCGAGCGTCGAGTGCGGTGCGTCGCCCGCGGACGCGCCGAACGTGCTCGTGCCGGCCGGTGAGCCACGGGGGGGGGCAGCATGTTCGGTGGCACACGGATCCAGCGCACGGCCTCAGGCAGCGTGTAATTCGCGACGTTTCGCCAGCCGCTGGTGTGTGCGAATCGATTGCCCAGGGTCGCCGCCTGCGGCGCTGCCAACACTACGCGTAACGTGCTCAGGGACCTACCGGACCTCGAGGAGAGAGACGTGTTCGCTGCAGTGCGGTACGCCAGCCGGCGTGTCAGCGAACCGACGATCGCCCGGTGATCCTGGGATTCGGGCCGTGGACATGCCCGTGCTCGCGAGTCGGATGAGTCCGAAGTCCGCGGTCACTTCCGTCGCCCTGCTCGACATCAGGCTTCCCCAAGTCCGGCAACGTGTGGAGCTTCCCGGGGGCTCACATGTCCAGGTTCGCATCGCGGACACGAAGTCGACTCGCGAAGAAGCGGCGCGGGCAAGTCCCGGAGGGACGCTCGACGCGCGGGTTGGGAAAGCCCTGATCATCGATGTGCAACGGCCCGCGGCCTGAACCCATGGCGCCGCGCACGTTCTTCGCGCCTCGGGCGCCATCGTTGTGCCCGCCACGAGCCTTCGCCGGTATCCTCCGCAGCCTCCCACCATAACGAGCCCCCCATGCACGTCGTATTCGTCGAGCCGGCCTTTCCCAAGAACCAGCGCGACTTCGTCCGCGCGCTCCACCAGGTCGGCGCGCGCGTCACCGGCATCGGCGAGAGCCACGTCGACGCGCTCGACGGCGAGCTGAAGGGCTGGCTCAGCGCGTACGAGCAGGTGAAGTCCGTCACGCACCTCGAGTCGATGCACGACACCGTGAAGCGCATCCAGTCGCGCGGCTGGGTCGACCGCCTCGAGACCACGGTCGAAGCGCACATCGAGACCGCCGCGAAGGTCCGCGAGGCGTGCAACATCCCGGGCACGAGCACGCGCACCGCGTTCCTGTGCCGGGACAAGCCGGCGATGAAGGACGCGCTGCGCGCGGCCGGCGTCCCGTGCGCACAGTCGATCGGCACGAGCAGCGCGGACGAGGTGCGCGCGTTCGTGCAGCAGATCGGCTTCCCCGTGATCCTGAAGCCGCGCGCCGCGGCGGGCGCGTCGGGCACGTACCGCGCGGCGAACGCGGACGAGCTCGAGGTCGCGATCCGCGACTCGCACGTCGACCGCGGCGCGGGCGTCGCCGTCGAGGAGTTCATCGAGGGCCACGAGGGCTTCTACGACACGCTGTGCGTCGAGGGCCAGGTCGTCGCCGACTTCGCCTGCCACTACTTCCCGAACGTGCTCGAGGCCATGCGCACGCGCTGGATCTCGCCGCAGATCCTCGTCACGAACCGCATCGGCGACCCGTCGTACGACGAGGTGAAGCGCATGGGCGCCAACGTGATCTCGGCGCTCGGCATCGGGACGTCGGCGACGCACATGGAGTGGTTCTTCGGGCCGAAAGGCCTGAAGTTCAGCGAGATCGGCTGCCGTCCGCCGGGCGTGCGCGTGTGGGACCTCTACTCGGCCGCGAACGGCATGGACCTCTACGTCGAGTGGGCCAACGCGATCGTGCACGGCCGCGTGTCGAAGCGCCCGTCGCGCGAGTACTCGGCCGGCATGATCGCGCTGCGCCCCGATCGCGACGGCCGCATCGCGAGCTACGCGGGCGTCGAGGCGCTGAAGTCGCGCTACGGCCGCTGGATCCTCGACTCGCACTTCCCCGGGCCCGGCTCGCCGACCGGCACCGTCGAGGGCGGCTTCATGTCGAACGCCTGGGTGCGCATGCGTCACCCCGACTTCGACGAGCTGCGCACCATGCTGAACTGGGTCGGCGAGAACGTGAAGGTGCACGCGAGCGGCTGAGCGCCCGAACTCGCTGCAAGTGAGCCAGGCACACTTGCAGCGAGTTCGTCCGTCCGCTCACTCGACGCGCACGGCCGCGCCCGGTTCGAGCTTCACGGGGCGCACCGTCGGTGCCGACTGCGGGCGTTCGACGAGCAGATCGAACTCGCCGGGCGCGGCGGTGAGGCCCGCGCCTTCGGCCGCGGTCACGTCGGGCGACACGATCCGCATCCCCGCGCGGCGGCCCAGGAGGCGCAGCCGGTCCACGCGTCCGTTCGCGATCTCGAGGAGCGCCGTGGAAGCGAGGTCGACCTGGACGATTTCGGCGCCGCGGCCGCCGGTGATCTCGTGCAGGCCCGCGTCGATCCAGCCGCGCGTGGCCGTGCCGACGGCGACGCGGTAGACGCCGTGGCTGAGCCCGCGCACGCGGAAGGCCAGCGCGCCCTCCTCGCCGGGTTCGACCTCGTCGGCCGGGGCGGCGTCGAGCGCGTCGCCGGAATCGACGCGCGTGACGCGCACGACCGCGTTCGGGACGTCGGCGCCGCGCACGACGACGCGCAGCGTGCGCACGTGCGGATCGAACGCGGCGGTCAGCACCTGCTCGAAGCCCTGCGGCGCGAGCGCGCGCTCGACCACGACGCCCGGCCCGGTGGCGTCCGCGCGCGCGAGCAGGAGCACGGGCCCGCCGTTCGGGACGGGCAGCGACGCGCGACCTTCCGCGTCGAGCACGGCGCGCCCGATCGTCGAGCCCGCGTCGTCGCGCATCTCGACCAGCCAGCCCGCGCGCGGCTCGCCCTTCGCATCGACGAGGCGCACGCGCGCTTCGGACTCGGCCGGCAAGACGAGGTCGATCGACCGCCGCGCGCCCGCCGCGAGCTCGAGGCGCTGCGATGCGATCGCGATCGGCCGGCCCGGCCCGCTGGCCGCCACGAGCACGGGCCCCGGCGGAACGGCCAGGTAGTGCGCGACGCCCGTCGGTCCGGTCGAGACGTCCTCGCGGTACGCGCCCTCCGCCGCGCTCAGGCTCACGAGCGCGTTCGGGACCGCGCGACCGCGCGCGTCCAGCGCGCGCACCTCGACCGCGCAGCGCGCTCCGCCCTCCGCGGGCGCGGGCTCCGTGCGCGGTTCGATGGCGGCGAGCCCGGCGATCCCGCTCGCGATCGCGGCCGGCTCCGGACCGACGAGCAACCACGGGTCCTCGAACACGCCGTTGCCGGCCGCGTCGAGCAGGAACCGGCCCTCGTCGCGCCGCGGACGCGGCGAGAACATCGTGCCCAGCAGCGGCAGGTCGCCGAGCACGGGCACGCCGCCCTCTTCCGCGCGCGTGCCGTCGAGCGCGAGCCGCACGACGGCCGGACCGTCGGCGCGGACGCGCACGCGGCGCAGCGGCGTGCTGCCGAAACCGGCGCGCGCGGCGCGCACGACGAGCGTCACCTCGGGCTCGTCGCCGCGCCACGCGAGCCGCAGGGCTCCGTCCCAGGCCGTGGATCCCACGAGCGCCAGCGGTCCCGGCTCGGGCCCGAGCCACACGCGGCATCCCGCGAGCGCGCGCCCCGTCGAGTCGACCGGCTCGATGCCGACGTCGAACGCGAACGCGCCCGGACGCGGCGCCTCGAGCGGCGTGCCCACGGTCGCGGTCGCCGTCGAAGTCGCGCTCGCGGCGCCAATCCGTCCGCTCGCGGCGCGACCGGCGTCGACGAGCTCGCGAGCCGGCGTGCGCCCATCCGTCGCGCTCGCCACCGCGCGCGGCTCGGCCGGGATCGCGCGCTCGCCGTCGCTCCCGATCCACAGCGCCAGGGCGACGACGGCGCCCGCGCCGACGAGGCCCGCCGCGACCTTCCACGCCAGCGCCTTCGTGAAGAGCCCCGTCGTCGCGACCGCGACCGCTTCCTCGGGCCAGCCGATCAGCGCCAAGAGCGCGCCGCGCATCCCGCCGCAGCGGTCCGACAGGCGTCGGTCGAGCCGCTCGCGCAGCTTCGACTGCGCGCGCTGCAGCCGGCTGTTCACCGTCGCGACCGTCGAGTCGGTCGCCGTCGCGATCTCGCGCGGCGGCAAGCCCTCGAAGTAGCGGCGCATGACCGCCTCGCGGTACGGCTCGTCGAGCGCGAGGACCTCGTCGACGACGGCGCGCAGGACCTCCGCGCGCTCCGTCGCGTCGTAGCTCGAGTGCGAGCAGTCGCGGTCCTCGACCCACTGCGTCTCGCGGTTCCGGCGCCGTCCCTCGGAGCGCAGCCGGCTGATCGCGATCCCCTCCGCGACGCGCCTCAGCCAGCCGCCGATGGAGTCCTGGCGCGGCGGCGGCTTGTTCAGCGCGCGCAGCCACGTCTCCTGGAGCACGTCCTCGGCCGCGTGCTCGTCCCCGAGGATCGACATGGCCAGCGCGCGGATCGACCCGGCGTGGGCCAGCATCAGATCGGGCGGCAGGGCACCTCCGGCGGACGTGGACATCGTTTCCATGTTGCCCCATCACCGCCGCGGGCCGCGATTCCGATGCCGGAACCTGGCCGGAAATCCGCCGGCCGGCCGGCGCCGCCTACAGCGCCGCCGCGAGCGACTCCCGCGCCCGGTTCAGGCGCGAGCGCACCGTCCCGAGCGGGATGGCCAGCGCGTCGGCGATCTCCTGGTACTCCAGGCCCTGCTCGGAGCGCAGCAGGAACGTCGTGCGCAACTCGTCCGACAGGGCCGCGATCGCCGCCTCGAGCCGCGCACGCAGCTCGATCTCCTCGACGGACAGGGCCGGATCGCACAGGACGCAGGCCTCCCCGCGCTCGAGCCCGGCGCGCTCCTCGTGCCGGCCCCGGCGGTCCTCGCGGCGCAGGACGTGCAGGCTCTTGTGGACGGTCGTGCGCACCAGCCAGCCGCGCAGGTCGGCCGGCTCCTCGCCCGAGAGCCACAGCGCGAGCAGCGCTTCCTGCACCGCGTCGCAGGCGAGGTCGTGGCTCTGGACGATGCCCCGCGCCACGGCGTGCAGCACGGCGAGGTGCGGTTCGAGCGCCGCGCGGAACGATTCGTCGCAGTTGCAGTCGCGCAGCGGATCGGCGTGCGCGGCCGGATCGGAATGGATGCGGATCGAGAACATGGAAGACTCCGGGATCGTCGCGGGACGCGCGCCGCGGGATCGCGGGCGCGGAGCGTCGCTCGGCCGAGCGGACGCACGGTGGCCGCGCGGCTCGTGGCGGCGCGACCGACCTCGGACGCGATCTGGCTGCCGGCGACTGCTTCGGAGCCAGCGCGAGCAACGGGACGGGGAACCGCGCGCGCCGGTCCGCGGCGCGATCGCGGCCGGCGCACCGATCGCCGGCACGAACGCGGGCGCGCTCGTCGGCGCGAGCGGCGACGCGACGGGATCGCCGCCGCGCGCCAAGAGGACGCAGCACGCCTCGTGGGCGCCGAGTCCGCCGAGGAGCGCGTCGATCGACGGGCCGGCGGGGTGCTCCGCGGCGTGCTCGCCGCGCGCGGAGTGCGCGTGGGAGATCGACGCGTCGGCGTGCTCGATCTGCTGGTGGTCGGCGCAGTAGCTGTGCGACTCGAACGCGACGTGCGCGCGGTCGCCCAGCCAGCCCAGCGTGAACAGCGCCAGCACCAGCGCGGCGAGCGCGCTGGCGGGACCGTTTCGCCGGCCGTTTCGCCGGCCGTGTCGCCGAGCGTGTGGCGCTTGCCCGCGGGTTCCCATCGAGGCCGCCATTCGATGCGCGCTCCCAAGCGGCGTCAAGCTCCGCCGCGTCGCGGGTGCGTTAGACTCGATCGCACGATGCCGATCTACGAGTACCGCTGCGAAGCCTGCGGCCACGAGTTCGAGGAGCTCGTCCGCGGCGACGAGGCCGTCGCCTGTCCGCGCTGCGCCGCCGAGCGCGCGCGCAAGAAGCTCTCGACGTTCGCCACGGCCGGATCGGGCGTCGCACGGCGAGCCGGGCGCGATCCGGCGCCGTCCGGCGGTTGCGGAACGTGCGGCGATCCGCGGGACCGGGATCGTGCGCGACGTGAGGCGCGCGCGGCGCGGGCGAGCCGTCATGTCGTCGCGGCGCTCGTCGCGGCCGGCGCGCTGGTGGTCGGCCTCGCGTGGTGGCTCGAGCGCGGCGCCGGCGGACCCGCGGTGCCGCCCGCGGCGGTCGCGCGCACGCAGACGCCCGCGCGCGAGACCCCGCGCCGCCAGCGCGGACCTCGTGGACGCGACGCCCGAGCAGCGCGCGCCCGCCGCGGCGGAGGCGGAACCGCAGGTCCCCTCGCCCGCGAACGCCGCGCGCGCCGACGCCGCGCCGCGCGATCCGGTCGAGGTGCTCGTCGTCGAGCACGGCACCGGCACGCCCGTCGCCGGCGCCGAGGTGCGCTGGGCCAGCTGGTCGGAGTTCGGCCTGGCCACCGACCCGCTCCGTCCGCGCTGGTCGCCGGACACCGAGCGACTCCTGTCGTCCGCGCGCCGCACGACGACGGACGAGCACGGCCGCGCGACGATCGACGCGAGCGTCTTCCCCGGACGGATCGCGGCGCGCCGTGGCGATTCGTTCGGGTGGATGCACGCGCACGAGGTGTTGCCGCGCCCGCTGCGTCTCGAGATCGCGCCCGAGCGCCCGATCTCGTTCCTCGTCGTCGACGCCGACGGCCGCCCCGTCGCCGATGCGCCGGTCGGTCTGCGCAAGACGCCCGATCGCCGGCTGCAAGGCGGATTCTGGAGCGGGACGACGGACGCGTCGGGCCGCGCGACGCTGCGCACGCTCGAGGTCAGCCAGGATTCGGGGACGCTGTACGCGGCGCTCGAGATCCTCGCGCGCGACGCGCCGTCGGTCGCGATCGACCTGGCCGATCCGCCGCGCGAACCGATCCGTCTCGTGATGCCGGATTGCGGGTCCGTCACCGTCGAGCTGCGCGACGCGCAGGGCACGCTGGTGCTCGCCGACTCGGTCGGCATCGGGATCGACAACAGCGATCCGGCGGACAAGGCGCGCTGGGGGCAGGTGCAGTTCGATCCCGAGGAGATCGCGATCGGGTCCGCGCACTTCCCGTTCGTGGGCGTGGGGCTCGCGCTCGAGGTCTACGCGCGCCGCGAGACGAAGTTCGTCTCCGCGAAGGCGCGCGGGCCCGTCGCGGTCGGCGACGAGGTGCTGGTCGAGCTCTCGACCGGGCCGGCGCTCGTGACGCTCGCGGGCCGGATCGTCGACGAGGCCGGTGCGCCGCTCGTCTCGCGCTGGATGCACTTCGGCGTGCAGTACTCGGGGACGTCCAGCTCGGGATCGTCCAGCCACCCGTTCCAGACGGATGCCGAAGGACGGTTCCGCCTCGCGACCCCGGCGGAAGCCGGCCAGCCGCTGCGCGGCACGACGACGTGGCTCGCGCTCGGCGCCGGGGCGAGCGGGGACGCGCGCGCCGACCTCGAACTCGACGTGCCCGAAGCGCCCGTCCTCCTCGAGCTCGGGGACGTCGTCGTGCGCCTGCCGGCAGCGATCGCGGGCGGCCTCGTCGTCGACGACCTCGGACGGCCGGTGGCCGAGGCGATGCTGAGCGTCGAGGCCTGGAGCGGCGCGGCCGGAACCTGGCGTCAGGATTCGCGCTACGCATCCAGGGTCGCGAAGGACGGCCGCTTCACGATCCGCGCCGTCGACCGGCCCGAGCGGCTGCGCGTCCGCGCCGCGCGGCAGAACCTCGTGCCGGGCGCGTTCGTCGAGGTCGCTGTCGGCGAACAGGACGCGCGCGTCGTGCTGCCGCGCGCGAGCGAGCTCGCCGGCACGGTGCTCCTCGGCGCGGGCGTCGCCGCGTCGAGCGTCGAGGTGCGCGCGACGCCGGCCGGCGGCGGCGCGAGCACGGGCCCGGAGCTCGACCGGATGCGCACGAAGGTGAACGACGACGGTTCGTTCGTGCTGCGCGGCCTGCAACCCGGACGCGTCGACGTCTCGTTCCGCTCGAAGGGCCGGAAGGCGGACCTGCACACGATCGAGGGCGTCGAGCTGCCGCCCGGCGGCCGCGCGACGGACGGACGGCTCGACGCGATCGACCTGCGCGGGAAGTTCGACGCGATCGACGCGACCCGCGGCGGGGTCAAACGCTAGCGCGGCGAGCTCGCGGCCGGCGCGGCGACGCGTCGCGTCAGGCGCGCGATGCCGAGTCCGATCGCGCTCGCGACGGCGCCGACGAACAGCGCGATCGCGATCTCGATCCCGAGCAGTCCGTGCGAACCCGGATCCCCGGAGAGGTCGAAGGCGATGCGCACGCCCACGACGGCGACCACCGCGCTCGTCTCCCACAGCAGCACGGCGACCCAGCGCCGCGGCCGCCACAGTCCGAGCCCGCACGCCGACGCCAGGAGCGCCACGAGGCCGAATCCGTAGAGCCCGTCGGGCAGACGCAGCGCGCGGTACGGCACGGACCAGTACGACGCGCCCATCGCGGCGAACACGGCGAACGCGGCGGCGGCGCACGCCGCGTGGAACCGCAGCGCGCCGCGCACGTCGGCGTCCCGACGCGCCTCGGGCGCGAGCGACATGCGGATCGAGCGGCCGGCGGGCGCGGCGACGGCTGGCGCGCGGCGTTCCTCCTGCAGCGCGACCTCGCCGCGCAGGCTGGCGACGCACAGGCACGCGAGGCGCTCGCCGCCCGGCGCCGTGAAGCTGACGCGGAACGTCGACGCGTCGCGCCGCGCTCGCAACCACGAGGAACCGACGAACGGCAGCCAGCGGATCTCGAGGTCCGTGCGGCCGAGCGCGGCGAAGCTCGCGCGGATGCGACCGCGCTTCCAGGCCTGGTCCAGACCGAAGAACGCGAGCGCCAGCACGGCGAGGGCGAGGAGTTGCATGCAGGGACCTCCGATCCGCTATCGGACGCGGAGCGCGATCGACTCGACCGCCAGGCCGCGATGGCGCCTCCGCCGCGGCGAAAGGAACGCGGGCCGCCGGACGCGAAGTCCGACGGCCCGCGCCACGTCGTCGCGCGACGATCAGGGGCGCCAGTCGACCTGGTAGCCGTTCGAGACGTTGAACGTCCCGGTCGTGCAGTACAGGGCGGCGTTGCGGTACCAGCACTGGTAGTAGCGCGTCCCGCCGAAGATCGAGAGGTTGCCCTTCACGCTGACGTCCACGTCGAAGAGGCCGGGGTAGCTCGACGCGCCGCTGGCGCTGTTCGTCTTCGTCCCCAGGCGGATCACGGTGCCGGCGGCGCAGCGCAGGCCGTCGCCGAACGCGGAGCCGAGCCCGCTCGATTGCTTCGCCGAGCCCTGGAAGTAGAGGCAGCTCGAGTTCGGCGGCATCCCGGTGCCGGTGAGGACCAGCGAGTCGCTCGACACGTCCGGGAGACCCGTCGCGCTCAGGCGCCCGGCGTTGCCCGTCGAGTTGAGGCAGCCGGCCTCGCTCGACGTCGAGCTCGTGTTCGAACACGGGCAGTTGTTGGCCGAGTTCCCGTCACCCAGGCAGAACGGCGCGCCCGAGTCCGTGTCGACGCGCAGCTGGAACGTGCCGACGAGCCCGTTGTAGCCCGCGATGCGGATCGCGTAGTCGTTGCCCGAGATCACCGGCACCGTGAGGTAGGACTGGAGCGTCCCGTACGCGACCGGCGAGCCGCCGAACGCGTCGTCGTTGCAGGCGAGCTCCGCGCCGCCGCAGCCGTCGTACACGGTGACGACCGTGTCGAGCGCCGAGCCGGTCGTCTGGACCTGCAGGGTGCCCGTCTGCGACGCCACGTAGCGGTACCACACGTCGCGCGCGGTCGCGGAGATGTCGCATCCGCCCGTGATCGAGTGCGTGGCGTTCACCAGCGTGCCCTGGACGGTCGAGTTGTCCGTGATCGTCTGCGCCGTGGCGCAGGTGTCGTTCGCGGGATCGAGCGAGACCGACATGCTGTACTGGTTGCGCTGGTCGCTGTAGAGGTACACGCGCCACGCGACCGTGTTCGCGCCGCCCGTGTTGAGCCACTCGAGCTTCTCGCTGTTCGAGACGCCGGCCGAGATGTCGGTGTAGTTCGCGTCGCCGCAGTTCACCCACAGCTGCGCGTCGATGTCGCCCCAGGCGTGGGTGAAGCTCAGGTCGATCGTGAGCTTCGCGCCCGCCGGCACGAGGATCTCGTACCAGTCGTCGTCGTTGCCCTTGACGACCAGGTTCGAGTGCGTGCCCTCCGTGATGTCCGGCAGGCCGCCGCACGCGTCGTTGTCCTCGTACGAGTCGTCCGAGCCCTCGGCGAGGTAGCCCGAGACCTGCGGGTAGAAGTCCGCGAAGCGGCCGAAACGCGTCGAGGTCGAGCACACGACGCCGCAGTGGACCTGACCGATGAACTGGTCCGTCGCCGTCTTGAAGAAGCCGCCGCCCGAGCTGCCGTGGTCCGTGCCGCCCTGCGACCACGTGGCGCTGAAGTGGTCCGAGCCCGTGTCGTTGCAGCCCGCCGTCGCGACGTAGATGCCCGTGCTGGCCTTCTTGGCGTTGCCTTGCGGATGGTGGATCGCGATGCCCGGCGTGCCGGTCGCCTGGACCGCGCTCGTCCAGCCCGCCCAGGAGATGCCCGTGGGCAGCGAGCCCTGCACGAGCAGCAGCGTCGAATCCGACGAGAGCTGCGTCGAGAGGAACGAGCAGTAGACCGAGCTCGGCACGGACGCGATGTCCGGCACGGTGCCGTTGCACGTCGAGGTCTGGAAGTTCCAGTAGATCTCGGCCGTGACCGCGACCGCGTTCGAGGCGATGCAGTGGTTCGCGGTCTCGAAGTACGGCGTGAAGTCGCCGGCAACCGTCTGCAGCAGCTGGCCCGTGCACTGGTAGCCGCCGCCGTTCTCGACGTAGTTGATGCGGCCCACGGCCTTGCGCAACGTGCTGATGCCGCTGACGCAGGACGAGTCGATGTAGCACGCGCCTTCCGGCTGCGGCTGCAGCGACGGCTCGCGGTAGACGTGCAGGATCTCGGTCAGCGCGAACGGCAGCGCGGGCTGGACGCCCGATTCGCCGCGGACCAGGTACTCGATCCGCGCGCGCTCGCCGAAGAACGTCGGCGTCCACGCGTCGCCCGCGTCGAGCGGACCGCGGCCCTCGATCGGGCCCGCGACGCGCGACGGATCGCGCGGCGCGAACGCGACGAGCTGCGCGCCGCGCGGCAGGTCCAGGTTCGCGAAGTGGAGGCGCACGCCGAGCGCGTCGATCGCGCGGACCTCGGCGACCCACAGCCAGCGTCCGCCGTCGAGCTCGCTCCACACGCCGTCGGAGTCGCGCAGACGCGCCTGGCGCACGATGCCCGTGCGCAGCGGGACGCCGCCGCCGGACTCGGCGAACGCGTCCTGCGCCCCCAGGGCGTTCAGGTCCACGGACGGGAGCGAGAGCACGGGGAGGAACGAGAGATCGAGGCCGGCCGCCGCGCTGAACGGCTGGAACGCGGGCTTGGACGGGTTCGGGGCGCGCGTGTCCTCGGCGCCGAACGTCTCGGCGACCTGGGCTCGAGCGTGCGGGGCCAAGACGAGGGCAGCGAACAAGAAGGCTTGGGATCGATGGTGCATGGAGGGGTCCTGACGACCCGCGTTCCGCCCTGCGCGGACCGGGGGTCACCAGGACCATCGGGGTCGCACCGGTTCCGTTCCGGAGCTGGCGCGCACCGCACGCGGCGCGCGCCAGCGTCCTCGGACTTCCCGGCGGATCAGAGACCGGGCTCTGGCAGCAGCACGTAGGCCTCGGGCACGGACAGGTCGGCCAGCGTCCGGCCCGCGGGCAGGACGACGTCCTGGATCCCGTTCGCGAGGTGGAGCTGGATCAAGCCCGGCCCGCCGTCGCCGCCGCCGCCGACGCCGCTCGACTGGTTGTCGGCACCGCGGCCGCCGTCGCCGCCGAGCGCGCTGAGGCACGCGTTCGACGCCGCGCTCAAGTCCACGCGACGCGCGGACAGCACGAACATGCCGCCCGAACCGCCGCCGGATCCTCCGCCGATGCAGTTCAGGCCCGAGGTGTTCTCGCCCGTGCCGCCGCGCCCGCCGTCGACGGTGACCCGGCCCAGCGGGCCCACCTCGACGAGCTGCGCGCGCACGATGAGGAGACCGCCGCCGCCCGCGCCGCCGGCGCCCTTCTCGTCCGCGGTCGGCGACCAGTTCGGGTTCGGGAAGACCGCGGACCAGACCGAGTTCCCGCCCGCGCCGCCGCCGCTGCCTCCGCGCGGCGCCGCGAGCTCGCCGGTGACGAGGAGGTGCGAGATCGGGTCGATGCGCCGGCCCCAGAAGTCGTTCGCGGGATCGGCATCCACGAACGGCGAAGCACCGGCCGCTCCGCCGAGCGGCGCGGCGAGCGGGTGGACCGCGCTCGACGCTCCCGGCGAGCCGTTCGCGCCGGCGCGCGCGGCGCGTCCGTTGTTCGACGGATGGAACGGATCGGGGTGGACGAGCGGCAGCGCCGCCGCGAACGCGCCGCCGCCGCCGCCGCCGGGACGGCGCAGTACGTCGGAGAGCAGCGCGAACGCCGACTCGCCGCCGAGTCCGCCGCTCGGACCGCCGCCGGCTCCGCCCGCCGGCGACGAGGCGAAGTTGATCACGTTGCCGGTCCCGCCGCCGCCGCCGCCCGGCCCGCCGACGCGTCCGGGCTCTTGGAGGTTCGTCGTGTTGAACGTCACGACGCCGAATCCGGTGCTGAAGCCGGAACCGGAATCGTCGAGCGTGCCGTCGATGCGCAGGCGCCCGTGGACCCGCAGGTTCACGGGCGCGCGTCCGACGAAGCGCAAGCGCGCGCCCGCTTCGATCGTGAGGTCGTGGACCTCGACGAGTCCGGCGCCGGCGTTGAACTCCACGGTCTGTCCGGCGGGGATCGTCCAGTCGGGGAAGACTCCGGCCTGCGGAGTGCAAAGCGGGGCGAGGAAGGCGAAGGGCAGTGCGGCGATCATCGGCGAGTCTCCGTGCGGGTGTCTGGGAGCGGGGGGCAGCGCGCTGGGATCGCGGTCCGTAGCGAGCGGACAGCGACGATCCGGCGCTCTCGAAGCGCGTGGAGGGAGACAAACCACGTGCCGCTCGCCAGGTGCTCTCGGCGCGAGCGGGCGCGGGGTCGCGGCCCGCCGCACGCGTGCCGACGATCACCCGGCGCGTGCGGATCCGCTCGGGCGACGCCGCCGCGGCCCGCGGGAACCGGGCCGTCGGGGACGGGCTCGGGCTCGGAAGCGGGCTCGGCGTCGGGCCGAGCGTCGTCCGCGAGCACGAGCCGGGAGGGGCGTTCGGCGCGGGCGTCCGGCGAGGAACTTCGGTGAGGACGTGAAGCCGAACGTCCGCGGATCGCGATGTCGGATCCGCGGTCGGCCCCGGAACGAATTTCCCGCTGAGCGCGACCGGGGTGCGGCGCTCGCGCTCCTTCGGCGACGGCGAACGGTGCCGCGCTCCCGGACGGGCGAACTCGACGCCGATCGCGTCGCGCCGTCGCGACCGCGAGCGCGCGCAGCGCGTACCCTTCGCCTGGACCACCGAGCCCGCGGCGCGCGCTCGCAGGGTTGACACCCCTTGGGATCCCCGATGCAATCCTCGCCCGTGACTACGGACCCCGCACAGCCCTGCCTGCCCGGGGAACGGCCCGATTCCAGGTGCTTCTGGGCCTCGGTCCGGCGCTGCGCCGCGTGCGCTCCGAGCGCGCGCGCGACCAACGAAACGGCGTCGCGCGCATGAAGATCCTCGGCCTGCAGGCCTTCTACTACAACCACGCCGCGGCGCTGGTCTCGGACGGGAAGCTCTCCTTCTTCATCGAGGAGGAGAAGGTCAACCGGATCAAGTCGCAGCGCGACGGATTCCCGGTCGAGACCATCCGCGCCGCGCTCGAGCACGAGAAGATCGGCCTCGAGGACGTCGACGAGATCGCGTACCCGTGCGCGCCCTGGTCGTACTCGATGAACCTCGTCCGGTACGGCGTCGGCTCCGTGCTGGGCTCGTTCGCGCGCTTCGGCTGGCCGGCGGAACCGCCCATCGGGCGCGTCGACCTGACGCAGGACCGCATCCTCACGACGCTGCAGTTCACGCCGCCGTTCCTGCCGAAGCTGATCCGCCAGAACATCCGTTTCGGGCGCATTCCCGGCCGGATCCCGCCGATCGCGTACGTCCCCCACCACCGCGCGCACGCCGCCAGCGCGTTCTTCTCGTCGGGCTGGGAGGAGGCCGCGATCGTCATCGTCGACGGCAGCGGCGAGACGGAATCGACGACGATCTGGCACGGACGCGGGCTCGACATCCGGCGCCTCGAGAAGATCGCCTTCCCGAACTCGCTGGGCGAGTTCTACGCGGCGTTCACCGAGTTCTGCGGCTTCGAGACGTACAGCCAGGAGGGCAAGCTGATGGGCCTCGCGGCCTACGGCGGCCCGAATTCCGAGATCCAGGGTCTCATGGCCCAGGTCTTCCGCGTCGGCGCGGAGAGCTACCAGGTCGAGTCGCGCTACACGATCGACGGGCCGCACAGCTACGGGTACGCCTTCAGCGACGCGCTCGTGGAGCTGTTCGGCATGCCGCGCGAGAAGAACGGCGAGATCACGCAGCGCCACAAGGACATCGCCTGGGCCGCGCAGGACATGCTCGAGCGCGGCGCGACCGAGATCGTGAAGAAGGCCGTGCGGCTGACCGGCTGCAAGCGGGTCTGCATGTCGGGCGGCGTCGCGATGAACTGCAAGCTGAACGGCCACGTGCTGCACAGCGGCGTCGTCGACGACCTGTACGTGCTGCCCGCGTCGAACGACGCCGGCGTCGCGCTCGGCGCGGCGATGGAGCGGACGCGCCAGCGCGGCGTCGATCCGCGCTTCCAGCTGCGGCACGCCTACTACGGCCCGGAGTACGGCGACGAGCAGATCGAGAAGGACCTGAAGACCGTCAAGGTCCCCTACCGTCGCATCGACCGCGCGGACCTGGGCTCGATCGCCGACATGCTGCTGGCGAAGAAGGTGCTGGGCCTCTACACGGGCCGCGGCGAGTTCGGCGCGCGAGCGCTGGGCGCGCGCTCGATCATCGCCGACCCGCGGCACCCGGACATGCTCGACATCGTGAACCGCACGGTGAAGTTCCGCGAGGGCTGGCGGCCGTTCGCGCCGGTGATCCTCGAGGGCCACGAGAAGGACTGGTTCGTCGACGGCCGCGTGTCGCGCTACATGATGAAGGCCTTCCAGGTGCGCCCCGAGAAGGCCGCCCAGATCCCGGCCGTCGTCCACGTGGACGGCACGTGCCGGCCGCAGTCGATCTCGCGCGACGTGAACCCGCTCTACCACGACATCGTCGAGGCCTGCTACCGGAAGACGGGCGTCCCGATCCTCCTGAACACGTCGTTCAACGTCCGCAACGAGCCGATCGTCAGCCGCCCGATCGAAGCGCTGCGCTGCTACATGGGCACCGGCATGGACGCGCTCGTCATCGGCTCGTTCCTGCTCGAGAAGTCCGGCTACTGACCCCGCATCCGCCCGCGCGCGCCAAGGAAAGAGATCGAGCATGGCCGGAATGTCCATCGTCCAGGCTGTCGCCATGAAGGTGTACAGCTCGAAGTTCATCGCGAAGCGTCTCTTCGGGATCGACTTCCCGCCGCTCGGCCCGAAGGACTACTACTTCGACATCTCGACGCACGTCGTCGTGCGCGAGGTCGGCAAGCGCATCGGACCGAAGAACCACCTGTGCGACCTCGGCACGGGATCGTTCGGCGTCATCGGGCTGTCGCTGTGGAAGAAGACGGGCTGCAAGGTCACCTGCGTCGACGTCAACCCGGAGCTGGCCGCCTCGACGCGCCGGAACATCGCGCTGAACAACGCGCCGATCGAGGTGATCGACTCGAGCTTCTTCACGAACGTGAAGGCGCCCTTCGACGTCGTGACGTTCAACCCGCCCTACATCACGACGCAGGCCGGCAAGGACCTGGGCATCGAGTCGCGCCCCGCGCAGTGGGACGGCGGCGACGACGGGATGCAGATCGTGCGCCCGTTCCTGAAGGCCTGCGCGGACCGCGCGACGCCGCTGCAGTGCTACCTGGCGATGAACACGCTCTTCGTGAAGGGCGACCAGATCCGCGCGCTCGTCGCGAAGGAGCCAGGGCTCGAATACCAGGAGACGATCCGCTGTCGCTTCCTGCCGATCGAGCTCCACGTGTTCCGCAACCGGCGCTGATCCGGCCCTCGGCGGCGTCGACCCGCGCCGATCGTTGCACTGCGCGGCGGGCGCGCGGATGATCCGCGCGACCTCATGCTCACCGCCGTCCTCACGAGCCTCGGCACCGTCCTCGGTGGCGGAACGCTCGACGAGGCGGGTTCCACGCGCGTCCCCGAGGGCTTCGCGATCGAGCGCGCGTCGGTCGCCGAGGGTTCGTTCCTGGCCCTGTGCTTCGACGGCGACGGGCGCGCGATCGTCGGCGTCGAGGACGGGCCGATCCGGCGTCTCGCCGACGCGGACGGCGACGGCCTGTTCGAGCGCGAAGAGGTGTTCCAGCCGGACCTCACCGGCTGCCAGGGCCTCGCCTGGAGCGCCGCCGCGACGTACGCCGTCGCGCGCCGCGGCGATCGCGCCGGCGTGTGGCGGATCGGCCGCGACGGAGCGGCGACGCTGCTCGTCCCGCTGACCTCGCGCAGCGAACACGGCGCGCACGGCATCGCGCTCGGCCCCGACGGCGCGCTCTTCCTGGCCTGCGGCAACGAGGGCTCGATCGACTCTGGGGCCACGGGCGGCATGTCGCTCGAGCGCGTGCTCGACGGCGGCCTCCTGCCCACGCTGGCCGACCCGATGGGCGTCGGGGCCGAGACGCGCGCCCCCTACGGCTTCGTCGCGCGCATCGATCCGTCGAGCGGCGCGTGGGGCTACCACTCGATCGGCTACCGCAACCACTACGACCTGGCCTTCGATCGCGAGGGCGAGCTGTTCACGGTCGACTCCGACATGGAGTACGACGAGGGCCTGCCGTGGTACCGCCCCGTGCGCGCGTTGCACGCGCGTTTCGGCCTGGATTTCGGCTTCCGGCGCGGGTCCTCCGTGTGGCCCGACGCGCGCATCGGATGCGCCGGGTCGATGGGCGAGGCCGGCCGCGGATCGCCCACGGGCGTGACGTTCGGCGCCGGCGCGCGATTCCCGCCGCGCTGGCGCGACGCGCTCTACTGCGGCGACTGGTCGCGCGGACGCATCGTCGCGTTCGCGCTCGAGCCGCGCGGCGGAACGTATTCGGCGCGCGCAGAGGACTTCGCCGACGGCCCCGCGTGCGCGTCGGTCACGGCGCTGCGCGTCGGCCCCGACGGCGCGCTGTACTTCCTGCGCGGCGGCCGTGGTTTGCGCGGTCCGATGCAGCGCATCGCGTGGCGCGGAACGCCGGTCCCGACGGAGAGCGGGCTGCACGACGTCGACGTCCTCGCGAACGTCGAGCCCGCCGGCGATCCGTCGCCGGACGAGCTCGCGCGCGGCGATGCGACCTCCGCGACCGCGCGTCGCGTGCGACGCCTCTGCGAGCGGCTCGCGCGTCGATCCGTCGTCGACCAGCGGTACGAGTTGCCGCTCGCGCGGCTGACGAGCGAAACGGATCCCGCGCTCGTTCTCGCGGCCCGCGCGGCGATCGCGCGCCTCGCGCCGGACGCGCTGCGCGCCACGGCGAACGCCGCCTGGAACGTGAAGGCACCCGAGGCGATCGCGACCGGCGCGCTCCTCCGCGCGATGGCGGGCGTCGATCCGTGGACGAGGGCGGACATCGAGCGCGCGCTGCAGAGCGCGCGACAGTCCGCGCGCTTCCCGGCGACGGCGTTGCGCGCGCTGTCCATCGCGGCGCAGCGCGGGCTCGTCGCGCGCGACGACCTGCGCGACGGACTCGACACCAGCGCCGAGCGCGCGGCGCGAGCGCCGAGCGTGGCGGCCTGGTCCGATCCGAGCGCCGCGTGGGAGTGGGACGAGCTCGACGCGCACGCCGGCGGCGCGCGCGCGATCGAGCGCTTCCTCGAGCGCACCCGGTCCGCGGCGCCGCGCGCCGACGCGATCCGCGCCGCGTGGCTCGCCTGCGCGGCGCCGGGCTGGACGGCGTGCGCGCTCGCGCAGTTCCTCGCGTGGTACGAGACGACGCGCGCGTGGTCGGGCGGCGCGAGCTTCCGCGGCTATCTCGAAGCGCTGCGCGAGCGCGCGGCGAGCGACGAGGCCGTGGTCGCGGAGCTCGCGCGCGACGACGGCGCGTGCGCCGCCCTGCCGCCGCCGGCGCTGGCGTTCCTGCTGCGGCGGACCGCCGCGATCGACGACGCGCGGCGGGCGACGCTGGGCGTGCGGGTCGAGGACCTGGCGCGCCGCTTCGCGGAGCTCACCGAGCGTCACGCCCGCGAACCGCGCGGCGACGCGCGCCGCGCGGCCCTGTCGGAGATCGCCGGCTCGCGCGACGAGCCCGCGCTGGCCTGGCTGCGCGAGCGCGCACGGGTCAGCGCGGAGGAACGCGGGCTGGCGCTGATCGCGCTGGCGCGCGCGGGACGCGCGGAGGACGCGGCACTGCTCGTGGGCGGCCTCGACGCGTCCGAGTTCGGCGCGCCCAAGGCCTGCGCCGACGCGCTGATGGCGCTCTCCGAGCCGCCGTCGGACGCCGCGATCTGGTCGCGCGTGCTCGACCGCGCGCGCGCGCAGGGACACCCGCGCGGCTGGCTCGCGCTGCGCGTGCTCGCGCGGTGGCTCGAGACCCCGGCGCCGGAGGCCAGCCCGGAACGGTTCGACGAGGACTGGCGTCGATCCAGGCCGCGGTGCGCCGGCGTTTTCCGGCGCTTTCCGAAGCAGCCGCGCCCGGGCCGCGGCGCGCGTACGACCCCGAACGCCTGCGCCGTTTCCTGAACGCGACGCGGGCGCGCCCGGCCTCGGCGGACGCGGGCTCGCGCGTGTTCGTGCGCGCCACGTGCGCCAGTTGCCACACGATCGGCGGACGTGCGCTCGTCGCCGAGATCTCGAAGGGCGCGTCGGGGCCGGACCTGGGCGGCGTCACGAAGCGGCTGCGCGGCGACGAGCTCTTCGACGCGGTCGCGCGGCCGTCGCTCTCGATCTCGGACCAGTTCCGATCCATCGTGGTCGAGACGCGCGACGAGCGGCGCTTCGAGGGCCGCGTGCACCGCGACGACGCGCGCGGCGTCGAGCTGGTCGAGAGCGACGGCCGCATGGTCGAGATCGCGGCCGAGGACGTGCTCGCGCGGCGCGCGTCCACGGTGTCGGCGATGCCCGAGGGCCTGCTGGCCGCGCTGACGTTCGAGGAGGTGCGCGACCTCTTCGCGTTCCTCGCCGCCGACGGCGCGACGGACGACCCGCTCCCGCCGTGGGAGCCGCTCTTCGGCCCGACGCTCGACGGCGAGTGGACGGGCGGCGGCGGACACTTCGCCCTGGAGGACGGCGTGCTCGTCGGCCGCGCGCCGAGGCTTCCCGGACCGGAGTACCTCCTCTCGCGACGCAGCGCCGCCGACTTCGAGCTCGAGTTCGACGTCCTCGTGACCCGCGGCGGGAACAGCGGTCTCCAGTACCGGTCCGCGGCTCGCGCCGAGCCCGAGCCGGTCGGCTACCAGGCCGACATCGGGCAGGTCTACTGGGGTTCCCTCTACGCCAGCGACGGCCGCGGCCTGATCCACGAGGCCGACGCCCGCCTCCAGCGCGCGGCCGTGGAGCCCGACGGCTGGAACCACTACTTCCTGCGCGTGACGGGCGACCGCCACGTGATCGAGGTCAACGGCCAGGTCCTGACCGACGTGCGCGACGCGCGGCACGGCGACGGCCGGTTCGCCTGGCAGCTGCACGAGGGCCTCGAGATGGAAGTGCGCGTGGACGGCGCCCGCATCCGCGTGCTGCGCTGACCCCGTGGCGGCGAACCGCGCCCGCCCCGGCGCCCGCGCCACCCGCCTTTTTTGACGCCGGGGCGGCCGCTCGACGGATTCGGGGGGAAGGTATGCTGTTCGCCTTCATTTCCGGTCGAACCGATCGCACCACCCCCCTCTTCCCATGACCGACATCGTCATCATCGGTGGCTGCGGCCACGTCGGATTGCCCCTCGGCATGTCCTTCGCCAAGGCCGGCAAGAAGGTCGTCGCCATGGACCTCGACGCCCGGAAGGTCGCCGAGACCAACGCGGGGCGGATGCCGTTCCTGGACAGCGGCGCGGACGAGCTCCTGCCCAAGGTCCTGAAGTCGGGCCACTTCCGCTGCACGACCGATCCGGGCGTGATCCGCGAGGCGGACGTCGTCGTCACGGTCGTCGGCACGCCGCTCGACGAGCACCTGAACCCGCGCTTCGACGTCTACAAGGACCTGATCGAGGCCGACTCCACCCACCTCCGAGACGGGCAGCTGCTCGTCCTGCGCAGCACGGTCTATCCCGGCACGACGGACCGCGTCGCGCGCACCCTGCAGCGCGAGGGCCTGAAGATCGACGTGGCCTTCTGCCCCGAGCGCGTGGCCGAAGGCGTGGCCCTCGAGGAGATCGCCGCCCTGCCGCAGATCGTCTCGGGCGTCACCAAGCGCGCCGAAGAGCGCGCGGCGGAGCTCTTCAAGCTCCTGACCGACCAGGTCATCGTCCTGCCGCCGCTCGGGGCCGAGCTGGCGAAGCTCTACAACAACACGTTCCGCTACATCCAGTTCGCGGTCGCCAACCAGTTCTACATGATCGCGAACGACTACGGCGTCGACTTCTACGACGTCCACCGCGCGATGACCGAGCGCTATCCGCGCGCCAAGGGCTTCCCGAAGCCCGGTTTCGCCGCCGGTCCGTGCCTGTTCAAGGACACGATGCAGCTCAGCTGCTTCAACCAGAACGCGTTCTTCCTCGGCCACGCGGCGATGCTCGTGAACGAAGGCCTGCCCAACTACATCGTGCGCCGCGCGGCGCAGCGCTGGGACCTGCGCGACCGCACCGTCGCGATCCTGGGCATGACGTTCAAGGGCGACTCGGACGACCCGCGCGACTCGCTGTCGTTCAAGCTCAAGAAGAGCCTCGAGGTCGAAGCGCGCCACGTGCTGTGCTCCGATCCCTACATGGAACACCCGTCGTTCACGCCGATCGACGAGGCCGTGAAGCGCGCCAGCATCGTGTTCATCGGCGCGCCGCACACCCCCTACAAGACCTACGACTTCGGCGACAAGCAGGTCGTCGACGTCTGGAACATCACCAAGACGGGAATGAGCATCCTGTGAAGACCCTGGTCACCGGTTCGAACGGATTCATCGCCGGCTACCTCTGCGAGGAGCTGCTGAACGCGGGCCACGAGGTCGTCGGCATCGACAACTTCGGCAAGTACGGCCGCGTCGCGAAGTCGTACGACAAGCACCCGAAGTACAAGCTCGTCGAAGGCGACGTCAAGGACACCGCGCTCGTCGCGAAGCACCTCGACGACTGCGACCACTTCGTCGTGTGCGCGGCGATGATCGGCGGCATCAGCTACTTCCACAAGTACGCCTACGACCTGATCGCCGAGAACGAGCGGATCACGGCCTCGTCGTTCGACGCGGCGATCGATGCGTGGAAGAAGAAGAAGAAGCTGCAGAAGGTCACGGTGCTCTCCTCGTCGATGGTGTACGAGTCGACGACCGAGTTCCCGTCGCCCGAGGGCGCCCAGCTGCGCTCCCCGCCGCCGCTCTCGACGTACGGGTTCCAGAAGCTCGCGACCGAGTACTTCGCGCGCGGCGCCTGGGAGCAGTACCAATTGCCGTACACGATCGTGCGCCCCTTCAACTGCGTCGGCATCGGCGAGGGCCGCGCTCTGGGCGAGCACGAGATCTGGTCGGGCAACGTCAAGCTCGCGATGAGCCACGTGGTGCCGGACCTCGTGCAGAAGGTGCTCAAGGGCCAGGACCCGCTGCACATCCTCGGATCGGGCGAGCAGGTCCGTCACTACACGTACGGCGGTGACCTGGCCAAGGGCATCCGCGTGTGCATCGAGCACCCGAAGGCCAAGAACGAGGACTTCAACATCTCGACCGCGCGCTCGACGACCGTGCTCGAGCTGGCCGAGCTGATCTGGAAGAAGATCCACGGCACGAAGAAGCCGTTCCGCTACACCTCGGACCAGGCGTTCGACTACGACGTGCAACGTCGCGTGCCGGACGTCACGAAGTCGAAGCGGCTGCTCGGTTTCGAGGCCACGACTTCGCTGGAGCAGATCCTCGACGAGGTGGTGCCGTGGGTGAAGGAGCAGGTCGAAGCGGGACGGATCTGACGGCCACGGACGTGGCCTCATGACCGCGAGGCGCATCAGCGTCGTCCTGCCCGTCTACAACGAGGCGGAGAACATCCCGACCTCGTTGCGCGGGTTGTGGGCGGCGCTGAAGGATCTCGAGCACGAGATCCTCGTCTGCTACGACTTCGACGCCGACACGACGCTGCCCGCCATCGCGGCGATGCCCGACGCACCGCCCACGGTGCGGCTCGTCAAGAACGACATCGGCCGAGGCGCGGCCAACGCGATCCGCGCCGGCTTCGCCGCGGCCACGGGCGACGTGGTCGTGACGACGATGGCGGACCTCTCCGATCCGCCCGATCGCATCCCGGCGCTGGCCGCCAAGCTGCGCGAGGACGACCTGGCCGTCGTGGCCGGCTCGCGCTACATGCCGGGCGGATCGCAGACGGGCGGGCCGCTCCTGAAGCGCACGTTCTCGCGCTGGGCCGGGCTGATCCTGCGCGCGCTGGCCGGGATCGGCACGCACGACGTCACCAGCAACTTCCGCGCGTACTCGCGCTCGTTCCTGGCCACGACGCGAGTCGAGAGCAAGGCCGGGTTCGAGATCGCGCTCGAGCTCACGACGAAGGCCCACAACGCCGGACTCGGCGTCGGAGAGGTCGCGAGCTCGTGGCGCGACCGCAGCGCCGGCACGAGCCGCTTCCGCATGTGGAAGTGGATGCCGAACTACCTGCGCTGGTGGCTGACGGCGGCGATCGCGCCCGCGTTCGTCTGGGCCGTCCTCCTCGCGTCGGCGGCGACGGGCTGGCACATGGCGCGAACGCACGGCGATCGCGCGGCGATCCACGCGGCGGTGGTCGTCGTCGGGGCGCTGCTCGGCGGCGCGGCGATCCTCGGGCTGCGCCGCTCGCGCGGGCGCACCCTGGCGAGCGACGTGGTGCAGGCCGCGCTGTGGGCGCATCCCTGGCACGCGGAGCTGTTCACCGGCGGTTGGGCCGCGGTCGACGCCGGCGTCACGAGCGCGCTGGCCGCCGCGCACGGCTGGTGGACGCTCGGGACCCATTCGGCGCACCGCGTGCTCGCGCGAGCACGGCGCGGCGCGGCCGGCGTCGGCCAGGCCGAGCTCGGGCTCGTCCTCCTGGCGGCGCTCTTCGTCGTCGCGCGCTTCGTGCGCGTCGAGCCCGCGGCCACGACCGACCTCGACGACAGCTGGCAGCAGATCATCGGCAACGCCTTCGCGCGCGGCGACCAGTGGGGCCGCGACGTCGTGTTCACGTTCGGGCCGCTGGGTTACTTCACGCGGGGCACGTTCATCCCCGAGCTCTACTGGTGGAAGGTCCTGTGGTGGGAGCTCGGGCTCAAGGCGCTCGTCGCGCTGGGTCTCGTGTTCCTCACGCGGCGCATGTCGGGTCCGCTGGAACGCGGCGCCTGCATCCTGGCGCTGTTCGGCGCGAGCGGCGGCTTCGACACGCTCAACTTCCTCGCGATCGTCGCCGGCGGCGCCTGGCTGATCGCGACCCCGGCCGCGGGCGTCGTCGCGACGGCGGGCGTGCTGGGAGTCCTGAGCCTGATCGCGCTGACGAAGTTCACGTCGTTCGTGCTGTTCGCCGCGTGCGTGATCGCGATCGCCCTGGCGCGACGCTGGCGCGGCGGCTGGAAGGACACGCTGCGCTCCATGGGACTGTCCGCCGCGGTGTTCCTGGCGTGCTGGACGGTCGCCGCCGGCCAGAACCCGCTCCACATCCCGGCCTGGATCCGCACGAGCCTGTGGATCGCCAGCGGACACAACCAGGCCATGAGCTCCGAGGGCGAGTTCGTCGCCCGCGACGAATCCGACGCCTGGATCCTGCTGTCGCTGGCCGGCTTCATCGCGGTGTTCTCCGCGATCGAGAGCGCGCGCGACGCCACGCGCTGGATCGCGAGCGGCCTGTTCGCGTTCGCCACGTTCGTGGCGTTCAAGGCCGGGTTCACGCGGCACGGCGGCAACTCGATCACGTTCTTCGCGTTCGCGGCGGCTGCGCCGTGGTTCCTGCTGCCCGCGCGCGCGCCGGGCCAGCTCGCGCGGTTCACGCGGCCGGTCCTGGTCGGCCTGCGCATCGCGTGCTCGTTCACGGCGCTGATGGCGCTCGCCCGCCTGTTCGGCAACCCGCAGGCGTTGCCGAGCCAGCCGTTCGTCGTCTTCCTGAACGACCTCGAGCGCAACCTGCCCGCCATCGCCGGCGCGAGCGCGCACGAGGAACGCCTAGAGGTGCTGCGCGACACCGCGCTGAAGAGCTGGGACATGCCCGCCGCGCGCGCGCTCGTCGGCTCGGAGCCCGTCGACCACTTCTTCTTCGACCAGGGCATCGCGCTGCTGAACGGCTTCGACTTCCGGCAACGGCCGGTGATCCAGAGCTACGTCGCGTACACGCCCGAGCTCGCGCGCCTGAACGCCGACTACTACCTGGGCGAGCGCGCGCCGCGCTTCGTGCTGTACCGGCACAGCACGCTCGACGGACGGTTGCCGGGGCTCGAGGACGGGCCGGCGCAGCTGATCCTGGCGCGCGACTACCGGCTGGTGCTGGCGGAGAACGGCACGCTGGTCCTGGCGCGCGACCCGCGCGTCGGCGCGTCGGAGCCCGCGCCGCTGCTGGAGCGCACGATCGGGTTCGACGAGACCGTCGAGGTCGCGGGGCTCGCTCCCGGCGACGTCCTGGCGCGGTTCGACGTCGACCTGTCGGCGGCGGGCGAGCGGCGCCGCCTCCTGTTGCGCGCGCCGATCGTCTGGATCGACGTCGACCTCGACGACGGCCGCACGGTGCGTCACCGCTTCGAGCCGGGCATGGCGCGATCGCGTTTCCTCTTGTCGCCGCACCTCGACTCGAACGGCGCGGCCGAGCGCTACTTCCTGGGCGAAGGCGGCGAGCGCGTCCGTGCGTTCCGCCTGCGCGTCGAAGCGGCGGACCGCGAGTACTTCGATCCGACGATCCGCCTGCAGCTCTTCGACGGCGCCGGCTGGGCACCGCGTCCCGTGGACGCCGCGGCCTACGCCGCCGCGAGCGCCGGACGCCTGCACAAGAAGGACGAGGTGCGCGAGTTCGAGGTCTCGCACCCGGCGCTGGGCACGCAGCCGATGCGCGTGCGCACGATCCGCGAGCCGGAGCACGTCGAGCTCGACGGCGCGCGGGCCCTGCTCACGTCGGCGCCGTTCGAGGTCGAGTACGCGCTGGCGCCGCAAGTGCACCTGTTGCGCGCGCGCTTCTCCGTGCCCGAGTACTCGTGGCGCTGGACGACCGCGAAGGGCTTCGGCCTGATCGTCGCGCTGCGCGACGCGGCGGGTCGCGAGGAGCGCCTCGCGTACCGCTCGCTCGACCCCGACCACTACGAGAAGGATCGCGGCCCGATCGAGCTCTTCGTCGAGCTGCCGCCGGGCGAGGGACGGCGCTTGTACATCCGCGTCCGCCCCGGACTCTCGAACACGCTGGGCAAGGACCTCGTCGCCTGGTCATCGATCGCGTTCGAGTGAGGCGCGACCGTCAGGGCGTCTCGATCGCGGCCCAGTAGCCCCAGCCGGGGTGGACCTCCTGCTCGTCCACGGCGAACACGCGGAAGACGAGCTCGGTGTCCTCGTGGACGGGCAGGGCCTCGTTCAACTGCTGCGGGATCCGGTCGGGGGCCTTGTTCAGCGCGTCGAGCACGTGCTCGAAGATCTTCGTCGGACCTCCGGGCCCGTCGATCTCCACCACGAAGCGCAGCGGTCCGGCCTTGGCGTTGCGCCACGAGCCGTACATGACGCCGAACATGCCGGTCACGCGCGTCGCGCCCTTCGGGATCGGCACGCGGATCGCGCTGCGCGGCGGAGCGAGCATCGCCTCGAAGCCCTCGCGCACCAGGCGGCGCTGCACGGTGCCGTCGCCGTTCTCGACGGAGGAGATCGGCGTGCGGAACGCGCGCGTGATCCAGGCCTGGCGCGTCTCCTCGGCCAGATCCTCGAAGGGATGCAGCCGGTTGGAGAGCCACAGGCCGTGCAGGTAGCAGAACCCGGAGCTGTCGGGATACGTGTGCGTCCCGTGGCGGCGGAAGACCTCGTACGGCGACTTCCCCGAGAGGATGTCGTGCTTGAGGAGCTCGGACTCGCTCCGCCGCCGCTCGCCGTAGTCGATCCCGGCCGGGATCTCCTCGATCACGATCGCGCAGGCCAGGGCGAGGACGAGCACGCCGCGCACGAGGCCCGACACGATGCGCCCGCCCAGGAGCTGGACCGCGAAGTAGACCGCGCACACGAGCGGCACGGGCAGGCCGATGTAGCGCTGCGCGAACCCGGCGTCGGCGTACCCGCTGCCGCCGCGACCGTGACCGATCGCGAGACCGAGCAGGAGCGTGCACCCGATCGCGACGAGCAGCGCGCCGGCCCGGACGCGTGCCTCGATCGGGCCGCGCAGGCGGCGGGCGCACAGCGTGATCGCGGCCACGACCACGATCGACACGCCCCAGATCGACCACGGCCACCAGATGCGCCCCGCGTTGCCGAGCGTGATCGACCAGAACCGCGTCGCGACGTCGAGGATCGCGATCGGGTTCGTCGTCTTGACCTCGCCCTGCGCGTAGTGGAACCCCTGGAAGTAGGCGAAGACGATCGCCGCCGTCGCCAGCACGCCGCCGACGAGGATCGAGGGACCCGAGCGGTCGCCCTTCAGCTTGCCGCGCAGCAGCAGCCAGGCGAGCAGCACGTTCCCGAAGGCCAGGGCCGCGAACTGCGCGATGCCCGGTCCGCCGCACAGGGGCATCGCCACGAGCGTCAAGGACATCGCCAGGCAGCGCGCCCAGCGGACGTGCGGGCCCAACGTGAGCGCCATCAGCATCCACGCCGCGACGAGCGCCGTCGGCAGGACCAGCGACACCTGCCAGCCCATCAGCAGGTTCTCGCAGTTGCCGACGTGCAGCCAGACGAGCGGGAAGAACACGTCCGTCCAACTGGTCCGTCCGCGCAGCCTGCGCGCGACGAGGATCATCGCGCCCGAGATCGCGGCCTGGATCGCGACCTGCATGAACATCCCCGAGCGGATGTCGCTCGTCAGGAAGAGCAGGCCGACCTGGATCGCCCGCGGGAGCGGGATGCGGTGCTCGTTGTGCAGGCCCCAGTACCCGTCCCAGTTCCGCTCCGGCGTCGGCAGCCACAGGCGCAGGATCTCGAGGTCGTCCCAGAACGGGATCGGCGACGCGTACGTCGCGATGAACACAACCGCGCCGATCACGAACCCGAGCCAGGTCCCCCACACGATGAGCGGATCGCGCATCGCCTGGAACCACCAGCGCAGGTAGTTGGGGAGCCACGCCCACAGCCGGAACCGGCTCTCGCCCGCGCTGCGGTCCGTCCACGAGGTCGGCACCTGGCCGATCGGGAGTCCGCGCTGCTGCGCCTTCACGGTCAGCTCGAGCGCGATCTCGAAACCGCGCTCGCTCTCGATGCCGACGGAGTCGAGGAAGCTGCGCGAGTACGCGCGGAAGTTGTTCGTGGCGTCGTGCGTGCCCAGGCCCGCGATCCAGCGCAGCGCGAGCCCGGCCCAGCGCGACATGGTCCGCTTGAGCAGCGGCCCCCCCGACTGGGACCCGCCCTTCATGTAGCGCGATCCCGCGACGACGGCGTATCCGCCGGCGCGCAGGTGCTCGGCCATGGCCGGGATGACCTCGGGCGGATCCGACAGGTCGGCCATGGTCACGACGACGACGTCGCCGGTGGCGGCGCGGAAGCCGGAGCGGAGCGCGTTGGCCGCGCCGCGCCCGATGTCGTTCTTGACGAGCCTCAGGGCCGCCGGCCGGTCGGCCATGGACGCGATCGCGGGGAGCGTGTCGTCCTCGTCGAAGTCGTAGCAGACGAGGATCTCGTGCTCGACGCCGGCCAGCGCGGCGGAGATCCGGCGGAGGCACGTCTGGATGTTCGCCGCCTCGTTGTAGACGGGGAGCACGACACTGATGCGCCGGGTCGTCATGCCGATCCCGACGAAGCTACCCGAGTGCCGGGGGTGCGTCCATCGACCGCGGGTCCAGCGCCCGATCGCGCATCTCGCCGGCCCCGACGAGCCCCTCGCCGCGGGGACCGGACATCGACCGGACCGGCGAGCCCCGCCACCGCGCCGGCGTCGAGCGCGCGTCGAGATTCCGCGACGCGATCGGGCATTTCCTTCCGTGTCGCTGCGCAGCGCCAGCGCGGCGGGAAGCGCCGCATACGGCCTACGGGAATTTCCGGCGGGACGAGTTCCGATTGGCAAGTCGGCCCGACCGATCTAGCGTCCATGTCCCGCTTCGGGGGACCTGCCCGAAGTCGCCAGCACCCGGCATCTCGGGCGATCCACCTCCACTTCCGTCCGTCGACAAGCGCACACACATGCTCGTCCGCACAAGAGAATCGATCGAAGCACGTCGCAGCCGCGCGAGCTTCACTTCCCTGGCCCTCCTCGCCGCTCCCGCGCTGACGCTCGCCGCGTGCAGCGGCGGATCGAGCTCGACGCCCGCTCCGGCGGCCGAGAACGCGACGGCGGCTGTCCTCCACTGGAACCAGACGGCGATCGACTGCTCGGGCCTCGACCACCAGCCGACCGACTCGGAGCACGTGTTCGGCGAACAGGTCGGCCCGTGTCGGGCGGCGCGCGCGATGGCCATCGTTCACGTGGCCGTCTTCGAGGCGATGAACGCGGTGGAGGGCGGCTACGACAGCTACGTCGGGCTCCCGGCCGTCACCGAGTCCACCTCGATCCGAGCGGCCGTCGCGCAGGCGTCGCACGACACGCTCGTCGCGATGTACCCGTCGCAGCTCACGCGCCTCGACACCAAGCTCGCCGACGAGCTCGACGCCATCGCGGCCGGCGACGCCAAGACGCGCGGCATCGCGCTCGGGGCGGCGGCGGCCGAGGCGATCCTCGACCTGCGCGCGAACGACGGATCCGACCACCCCGAAGGCACCGTCGGCGTCGACTTCTTCCCGAGCTCGGCGCCCGGGAAGTGGCGTCCGGATCCGGTCACGGGCAGCACGCGCGCGCTGGGTGCGCGCTGGAACGAGGTCGAGCCGTTCGCGATGAACAGCGCCGACCAGTTCCGCATCATCCCGCCGCCCGACCTGGACAGCGCGGAGTACGCGCTGGCCTTCGACGAGGTCAAGGTGCTCGGCGGCGACGGCGACACCACGCCCACGCTGCGCAGCGAGGACCAGACGTTCGCCGGCATCTTCTGGGCCTACGACGGCACGCCGACCTTGTGCGCGCCGCCGCGCCTGTACAACCAGATCACCGCGCAGATCGCGGCGCAGGAAGGCACGACGGGCATGGAGCTCGCGCGTCTCCTGGCGCTGGTCAACCTCGCGATGGCCGACGCCGGCATCGCGGCCTGGGAGTCGAAGTACTACTACCAGTTCTGGCGTCCGGTCGGCGGCATCCGCGAGTCCGACGTGGGCACGGGCCCCTCGGGCCTCGGCGACGACAACGACGGCACCGTCGGTGACGAGACGTTCCTTCCGCTGGGCGCTCCCGCCAGCAACCTGATGGGCCCGAACTTCACCCCGCCCTTCCCGTCCTACCCGTCGGGGCACGCGACGTTCGGCGGCGCGCTCTTCCAGACGCTGCGCCGCTTCTACGGCACGGACGACATCGAGTTCACGTTCGTGTCGGACGAGTACAACGGCGTGACGCTCGACAACGAGGGCAACCCGCGCCCCTACATTCCGCGCACCTTCGCGAACTTCAGCGAGGCCGAGGAAGAGAACGGCCAGAGCCGCATCTACCTGGGCATCCACTGGAACTTCGACAAGGTCGAGGGCATCGAGCAGGGCAACAACGTGGCGAACTGGGTGTTCGATCGCGTGTTCACGCCCGCGAACTGATCGATCCTGGTTCCGGCGCCGTTCCGCTGGTAGTCTCTGACGCGTGGACGCGCAGGGCGGCGACCGTGACCTGGAGGACCTCGTCTTCGAGTGCCTCGAGCGCCTCGAGACCGAGGGCGAGGGCGCGCTGGATGCGTTGTGCGCCGAGCACCCGGCCCGCGCGGCTCAGCTGCGCGACCGCATCGCGCTGCTGCGCCGCATGGGACTCCAGGGCGGCCCCGACGGCGCTCCGTCGGTCCCCGAACGGCTCGGCGATTTCCGGCTCGTCGAGCGCCTCGGCGCGGGCGGCATGGGCGTCGTGTACCTGGCCGAACAGGTGTCGCTCCGCCGTCCCGTCGCGCTCAAGCTGATCCGCCCCGAGCAGCTCTACTTCGCCAACGCACGCGAGCGCTTCCAGCGCGAGATCGACGCGATCGCGCGGTTGCAGCACCCCTCGATCGTCCCGATCCACGCGTCGGGTACGGAGGGCGGCATCCCCTACTACGCGATGGAGCACGTGCGCGGCGCCTCGCTCGCCGACGTGATCGCCGCGTTCGCCGGGCGCGATCCGGCGCAACTCACCGGGGCGGACCTGCGCGACCTCGTGGTGGCCGCGGCGCCGAGCGGCGCGGATCCGGCCGGCGAGCTCTTCGTGGGCGCGTGGAGCGCGGTCGCGACGCGGATCGCGCGCGCGCTCGCGCTGGCCGTGCGGCACGCGCACGAGCGCGGGGTCCTCCACCGCGACATCAAGCCGTCGAACGTCATGATCGCGGCCGACGGACGCGTCGTGCTGCTCGACTTCGGCCTGGCGAGCCTGGGCGATTCGAGCGCGCTGACCCGCACGGGATCGCAGATCGGCTCGCTGCCCTACATGGCGCCCGAGCAGTTGCGCGCTCGCGTGGACGAGGTGGGCGCCCGCACGGACGTCTACGCCATCGGTGTCACGCTCTACGAGATGCTCGCGCTGCAGCCGCCCTACCTCGATCCGGGCGACACGGAAGTTCTGCGCGCGCGGATCCTGGCCGGACGCCCGCGCGCGCTCAAGGACGCGCACCGCGGGATCTCGCCCGATCTGGCGCTCGTGTGCGCGACGGCGATGCAGCCCGATCCGGCCGATCGGTACCCGAGCGCCGCGGCGCTGGCGGCGGATCTCGAGAACGTGCTGGCGCTGCGGCCGATCGCGGCCCGCGCGCCGGGCGTCGCGGCGCGGCTCGCGGGCTGGGCGCGGCGCAATCCGGCGCGCGCGACGGCCTCGGCGCTCGCGGCGGCGCTCGCCCTGGGCGGGCCGCTCGTGTTCGGGCTGCAGCAGCGCGCCGCGAACCGGCGCGTGGCGGCCGTGAACACGGACCTCGCCGCGGCGCTGCGCGAATCCGAGGCGCAGCGCGCGCGCGCCGACTCCGAGCGCGCCGCGGCCGACCGCAACCTGAAGAAGGCGATCGAGGCCGTCGACACGATGCTCACGCGCGTGGGGCAGGACAAGCTGCGCGACGTGCCGCAGATGGTCTCGGTGCGGCGCGAGCTGCTCGAGGACGCGCAGCGCTTCTACACCGAATTCCTGGCGGAGCGCGCCGGCGACGTCGAGCTGCGGCGCGACGTCGAGCTGGCCGGCATCCGCGTCTCCGCGCTGCACACGACGCTCGGGGACCTCGACGACGCCGAGCACGAGCTCACGGAGCTCGCCGGACGGCTCCGACCGGACGCGCAACGCGCGGACTCGGACGCACCCACGCTGTGCGCGTTCGCGGACGTCGTCGGACGGCTGGGCGAGGTGCGCGCGCGGCGCGGGCGATCCGACGACGCGCAGACCTGTTTCACCGAGGCGATCGCGGCGCTCGAGCGCATCCCCGCCGATCGGCGCACGGCCTTCTCCGAACGACTCCGCGCGGCGAACCACGACAAGACGGCGGAGCTCGAGCAGCGGCGTGGTCGCGACGCCGCGGCCGAGCCGGCCGTCCGCGCCGCGATCGCGATCTCGCGCGCCGGACTCGAGCGCTACCCCGACGACGCGAGCTGGCTGCTCGCGCTCGGGCGACAGACGGACCGGCTGGGCCAGGTGCTCCTGCGCCTGCGTCGCGGGCCCGACGCCGTCGACGCGCTGTCGGAAGCCGTCGCCAGGCTGGAGCGCTATCGCGAGCTCGAACCGTCAGAGTCGCACGGACGCGAGAAGCTCGCCGCGGCCTGCGTGAACCTCTCGAACGCGCTCGAGGCCACGCGGCGCTCCGCCGAGGCCGAGCGGCGGACCGCGCAGGCCCTCGAACTCGCCGAGGCGCTCGTGCGCGACTTCCCCGAGGTCCCCTCGTTCCGCGCGACGCTGGCCGTCGTGCACATGCAGCTCTTCCTGCGCTCGTACCGCGCGCAGGACACGCGCGCCGCCGAGGATCACCTCGAGCGCGCGCTCGAGCTGCAGGAGTCCGTCGTGCGCTCGAACCCGGACGATTCGAGGCTGCGCGCCGAGCTGGCCGGTTCCTGCAACAACATGGCGGCGCTGCAGGGCCGGCTGGGCCGACAGACCGAGAGCCTGGCCAGCACGGACCGCGGCCTCGTGCACATCGAGCGCGCGCTCGAGCTCGCGCCCGGCCATCCGCAGTGGATCGAGGCCCGGCGCTCGATGCGCTACAACCGCGCGATGGCGCTCGTCGCGCTCGGCCGCTGGCGCGACGCCTCGGAGTCCGCAGCGCTCATCGACGGCGGCGACGACCTGGACTGGTACTCGCGGCGCGCGCAGATCTGCGAGCGCGCCTCGCGGTTCGCCGCGGTCGATCCGGCGCTCGACGAGGCGAGCCGCGCGGCGGAGTCGTCGGCGCTGCGCGAACGGGCGATCGGCGATCTGACGCGCGCCGTCGAGCTCGGCCGCGACGAGTGGTCCGAGCTGCCGGATCCGGACGAATGGGCCTCGCTGCGCGACGATCCGCGCTTCCGCGCGCTGGTCGAGCGTTCGACCTCGCCGCGCTGACGTCGCGCCGTCGATCCGCTCCGCGCGGCGGGTTTCCGGCCCCTTTCCGGTAACGGAAGCACGCGCTCCCGGATGGTACGGGAGAGGACGTGTGCCCGGGCTCAGGCAGATCCCGCGGAGGTCCTCGCCGACATCGTCACCCACGAGGATCCCATGTCCACGCTTGCGCTGCTCCCCGTCCTGGCGGTCGTCTCGACCGCACCTCTCGCGCAGGTCGCGCGCGATCCCGAAGCCGCGTCCGAGGTCAAGCCGCCTGCGCGCGCGTACGAACAGGAAGCCGACGCGACCGAAGCCGCGCCGACGCCGGCGACGACGGCACCCCGGCGCGTCGACCCGGCCCGCGCGCTGCAGGCCGACCGCGACCGCCTCTTCTTCGACGTCGCCGCGGACGGCACGGTGTGGGTGCGCGGACGCACGTACAAGGCCTCGTTCTCGCGCGACGCCGCGACGTACGTGCCGTTCCTGGGCTCGCGCGCCCCGCGCAACTTCCCGGTCGAGATGCGCGTGAGCTCCGTCACGATCGCCGGAGCTGAGCTGGCGTTCGACGCGGCGGCTCCCGCGATGCGCCGCGGCGACTCGATCGAGTACGCGCGCGGCCCGTTCGTCGAGCGCTACGTGCTGACGCCCGACTCCGTCGAGCAGACGTTCGTGTTCGACGATCTGCCGCGGCGCGGCGAGATCGTTGTCGCGCTGGGCATCGCGTCGGACATGCCGTCCGCCAGCGACGCCGACGGCTTCGTCTTCGGCAACGAGTACGGCCATGTGCGCTACGGCCGCGCGTTCGCGCTCCACGACGAGCTCGCACCGACCCCGATCGCGAGCCGCCTCGCGGGCGACACGATCGAGCTGCGCGCCCCGGCCGCGCTGGTCGAGGGCGCCGTCGGCCGCTTCGTGATCGATCCCCTGCTGAACACGTTCACGGTGGAGGGCGGCGTGCTCGACGAGTTCGCGGCGGACACCGCCTACGACTTCACCAGCTCGGCCTGGCTCACCGTGTCCGAGGAGGTGTTCAGCGCGAGCGACCACGACATCCACGTCGTCCGGCACAGTGCGGGCGGCAGCATCTCCGCCCAGGACTACGTCGACTTCACCGGCGACACCTGGCGCACGCCCGCCGTCGCGAACAACAACCTGGACGACCAGTTCCTCGTCGTCGCGGCCAAGGGCGACGCACCCGATCGCGAGATCTGGGGCCGCACCGTCGAGGCCACGGCGTCGCTGAACATGTCGGCGCAGTTCCGCATCGACAGCGACCTGCAGGCCGGGGACGCCTACGCCCCCGACGTCGGCGGCGATCCGGTCGCGAGCGCGCCGGCCTACTACGCCGTGGTGTGGGAGCGCGAGTTCATCGCCGGTGGCGACTACGACATCCACGCGCGGCTCGTGCGCACGGACACCACGCTCGTCGGCGCCGGCACGCTGATGATCGACAACACGGCCAGCACGATCCACACGAACCCCGCCATCAGCAACTCGAACGGGATCGGCGCGAACGCGGACCAGGACTGGAACGTCGTGTGGGAGAACGAGGTCTCGTCCACGAACCACGACATCCTCGCGGCGCGCATCCACTGGGACGGCACGCTCACGGAGACCACGTTCACGCTGGCGTCGTCGGCCTTCGACGAGGTGAACCCCTCGGCCAGCCCGATCGTCGACGACGACGGGGGCACGCGCCCCTGGATGGTGGCCTACCAGATCGACACGACCTCGAACGGCTGGGACGTGCGCTGCCGGACCGTGAACGGAGCGGCGATCGTCTCGACCTTCGACCTGTCGGAGCAGTTCGCCACCGTCGCGCTCGACCAGATCACGCCGAGCTGCGACACCTACAACGGCCAGTTCGTCGTCGCGTACGACGAACGCTCGGGGCCGCTCGTCCTCACGACGGACATCAAGGTGTCGACGCTCTACTCGCTGGGCGGAGCGCTGGGCGTGAACGAGGGCAACGTCTCCGTGTCGCCGGGCCTCGAGACGGACCTGCGACCGCGCATCGCGACGGCGCGCTCCTCGGGTTCCCAGATCGACTACGCGATGGTCGTCTTCGACCGCGACGTCAGCGGCCCGAACGACGTCTGGGCCACCGGCTACGAGATCCCGAACGGCGGGCCGGTGACGACCCTCTGCGCGGGCGACGGGAGCGGCACGGGCTGCCCGTGCGGGAACGACGGGGCGGCGGGCAACGGCTGCGCGAGCTCCGTGAACGCGGCCGGAGCGCGGCTCGCGCACACGGGCTCCGCGGACGTCTCGCTCGACACGCTGGCGTTCGCCGCCACCGGTTTGCCGGCCAGCGCGCCGGTCCTCTTCTTCCAGGGAACGACGGCGTCGAGCGGTGGCGCGGGCTCGGTCTTCGGCGACGGACTGCGTTGCGCGAGCGGCACCGTCGTGCGCCTGGCGACGAAGACCGCTTCCGCTGGCTCCGCGACCTACCCGGGGCCGGGCGACCTCGACGTGTCCGTGCGCGGCGCGATCCCCGCGGCGGGAGCGGTCCGCTACTACCAGGGCTGGTACCGGAACAGCGCGGCCTTCTGCACGGCGTCCACGTTCAACCTGACGAACGGGCTGCGCGTGCAGTGGATTCCCTGAGGTCCGACGCGGGCGCCGCCGGCTGACCGCCGGCCGCTCGAGCGCGGCACCGTCGACGGACCCGGGTCCGCCGGCGGTGCCGCGATCGTTCGGGGTCCGTTCGAATTCGTCCGCTGCCGGGGTACGCCCGAAGTCGCCGTCCCGCGAATCGGGACCGGCATCTAGACTGCGTGCAGGTCCTGGCAACACCTGGAGAATCCAGCCCATGAACACGACACTCGTCGCACGCTGCGCTGTCCTCGGCGCGCTATCGCCCTTCGCGTTCGCGCAAAACGTGGAGGTCATCTATTCGAAGCACGATCCGAGCCCCACCTCGGACATCGCCGGCACGCTCGACCTCGCCGGGGCGCCCGCGCCGACGAAATGGCGCGCGATCGAGGACTTCACCGTCCGCCCCGACGGCGGCGACTGGGTCGTCAAGGGGCGCACACGGCTCGGATCCGACCTCGAGACGATCCTGGTCCGCGGCTCCGGCACGAGCGGGACCATGTTCTGTCAGGAAGGCCGTCCGTTCCAGGGCGCGGCCGCGGGCGAGCTCTACGACTTCTTCGACACGCCCAGCCCGGTCTCGTACGACTCCGCCGGCAACATCGCCTTCAGCGCCCGGGCGCGCGGCGGCGTGACGACCGACAACGAGAAGCTGATCGTCGTCTCCACGCTCGGCGTGCACACGCAGGTGCTCCAGCAGGGCGACCTGTGCACGGGTCTCCAGGACGTGCCCGCGAACCCGACCGGCGACGAGACGGTGGGCAACTCGATCGGCTCGGTGCAGCTGCTCGACAACGGCGAGGTCTTCTTCGGCAACACGCCGATCGGCAACTGCCACAGCTCGCGCTATCCGGCGATCTTCCGCAGCACCACCGGGTTCCGGCAGTCGGGCGTCAGCGCGATCGGCACCGAGACGTGGGACTCGTTCGACTACGACGGCTGCGGCGGATCCTCGAACCCGGCGCACTGGTTCGCGGTCGGCGACACCGAGAACGTGAACACGGCGATCGACCGCATCCTGGTCGTCGACGACGCGATCGTGCTGCAGGAGGGCTCCCCCGTCGGCGCTTCGGCGCTCCTGATGGGCGACGTCCTGCAGGCCTCGATGGCCTACGACGGGACGTGGGCGGCACGCGGCCGCGACAACAGCGGCACGGCGACCTCGGCTCCCGACTGGGCCGTGCGCAACGGCGCGATCGTGGCGCAGACCGGCACGTCCGTGGCGGGCGGCTCCGAGCTCTGGGGCGATTCGCTCTACGCCGTCGCGGTGAACTCGAACGGCGACTGGGCGGTCTCGGGCCGCACCAACTCCGTCGATCCCGCGGCCGACGACGTGATCGTCGTCAACGGCGCGGTCGTGATGCGCGAAGGCGATCCGGTCGACCTCGACGGCAATGGCCTCTTCGACGACGACGCGTTCCTCGGGCGCGGCGTGAACACGAACGTGGCCTTCGCGGCGAACGACCTCGCGCTGACGCAGGACGGCTACGTCTGGGCGATCGTCAACTTGCGCAACGGCGCGGGGGTCGACCTGAACACGACGGGCTTCGGCACCCCCGACGCCTTCGTGCGCAAGCGCTTCGGAGTCCCGCCGCCGGTCGCGTACTGCTTCGGCGACGGCAGCGGAACACCCTGTCCGTGCGGCAATGCGGGCGCATCCGGCAACGGCTGCGCGAACTCGGTCGTGTCGGCCGGCGCGAACATCGGGACGAGCGGGACCGCGCTTCTCTCGGCGGACACGCTCACTCTGCTGGGCACGAACATGCCGAACAGCTCGGCCCTGTACTTCCAGGGCACGGCGCAGCAATCGGGCGGACTCGGCGTCGCGTTCGGCGACGGCTTGCGTTGCGCCGGCGGGAGCGTCATCCGCCTGGGGACGAAGTTCAACAGCGCCGGCGCGTCGCAGTACCCCGACGCCGGCGACCTGTCGGTCTCCGTGCGCGGCCTCGTGACGGCGCCGGGCTCTCGGGCGTACCAGGTCTGGTACCGCAACGCGGCCGCGTTCTGCACGACCAGCACGTTCAACCTGTCGAACGGCGTCTCCGTGACCTGGGGCGCCTGAGCCCGCTGGATCCGGGTCTCCGCCCTCACGCGGCGGAGACCGGCTCCAGGTACCGGCGGCACAACGCGACGTGTTCCTTCGTGCGCAGCGGCTTCGAGGCGAACTCGTCGCAGCCGGCCTCGAAGCACGCGATCCGGTCCTCGTTCATCGCGCTGGCGGCGAGCGCGATGATCGGTCCACGGTAGCCGCGCGACCGCAGCTCGCGCGTGGCGGCGCGCCCGTCCACCTCGGGCATGTGCATGTCCATGCGGATCAGGCCGAACGGCGTGCCCGCGACATGTGCGGCCCAGGCGGCCTCGATCGCCTGGGCGCCGTCGCCGACGATCTCGACGGTCGCGCCGGTCTGGCGCAGGACACGGCTGATGAGCACCAGGTTGTCCCGTCCGTCCTCCGCCAGGAGGACCCGGCCGCGCATCCGCGGCTCGTCGGTCGACGCCGTGCCGGTCGTCTGGGCCAGCGCCGGAGCCGCCGCGGCGTGCAGGACCTCCCCCGCCGCGACGCGCACGCGGAAGGAGCTGCCGCGGCCGACCTCGCTGTCGACCTCGATGCCGCCACCGAGCAGCTCCGCCAGAGCCTTGCTGATCGTCAGGCCCGGGCCGGTCCCGCCGAATCGGCGCGTCGTCGACGCGTCCCCTGCTGGAAGGACCGGAAGAGGTCGACGAGTTGGGCCTCCTCCATCCCGATCCCGGTGTCCTGCACGTCGACGAGGAACATGGGTCCCGAGCCGGCGGCGCCCGGCGCGAGTCCGGCTCGCAGCCGCACGTGGCCCTTCTCGGTGAACTTCAGCGCGTTCCCCACGACGTGCACGAGGATCTGCTTCCAGCGCGTCGGGTCCGTCGTGATCGAGTCGGGGATCGGGCCGACCGCCTCGAAGGCGAGCAGGACGCCCTTCTCGGACGCCTTGTGCGCGAGCAGGTTGATCACGTCCTCGAGGACCGCACGCGGCGAGCACGGGATCCGCTCGACCGTCATGCGTCCGGCGTCGAGCTTCGACGAGTCGAGGATGTCGTTCAGGATCGCGAGCAGGTGCTCGCCGTTGCGGTTGATCGTGCGGACGTGCTGGGCGCGCTACTCCTCGTCGAGACCATGCTCCTGCAGCACGTGCGCGAAGCCCAGGATCGCGGTCATCGGCGTGCGCGGCTCGTGGCTCATGTTGGCCAGGAACTAGGCCTTGACCTGCGTGGCGCTCTCCGCCGTCCGGCGCGCCTCCTCGAGCTCCCGCGTGCGCAGCGCGGTGATCTCGACGGCGCGCTGCTCGCGCGAGCTGACGGACCACACGAGTCCGGAGAGGAACAGGGTCGCCAGGGCGCCGACGAGCAGGGTCACGAGGCGCGGCGAGAGGCCCGACGCGGCTCCAGACCTTCCCTCCCGCCCGGAAAGAAACTCCGCATCGACGTCGCCGACGGGCAGGCCGGCTCCCTGGCGGCGGCGGCGCGCGGTGGTAGCTTCACGCGCACCATGAGCACACCCGACCCGCGCGTCGACGCCTACATCGCGAAGAAGCCCGACTTCGCCCGGCCGATCCTGACTCACCTGCGCGAGGTCGTGCACGCGAGCGGCCCGGGCGTCGTCGAGACGATCAAGTGGGGCATGCCGTCCTTCGAGTACCACGGGATCCTGGCCGGCATGGCCGCGTTCAAGGCGCACTGCGTCTTCGGTTTCTGGAAGCACGAGCTGATCCTCGCGGGCGATCCGCGCGCCCAGGAGGCGATGGGCAGCTTCGGCTGCCTGCGCACGCTGGACGACGTGCCCTCGCGCGCCGTGCTGCTGCGCTACCTGAAGGTCGCGCGCAAGCTGAACGAGGACGGCGTGAAGGCCCCGCGCACGAAGACGGCGCGCAAGAAGCCGGCCGCGATGCACCCCGACTTCGCCAAGGCCCTGAAGCGCAGCGCGAAGGCGCGCAAGACCTTCGACTCCTTCGCGCCCTCGCACCAGCGCGAGTACATGGAGTGGATCTCCGACGCGAAGCGCGACGAGACGCGCGAACGGCGCATCGAGACGGCCCTGGAGTGGCTGGCCGAGGGCAAGCGCCGGAACTGGAAGTACGAGGCCTGCTGAGCGCCGCGCCCGGCTCGCCGACGGCGCACGGATTGTTCGTCACGGTCGGCGCTCTCGCGCATTCTGGACGTCGTGGCGAACGCCCCCGACCTGACGCGGATGCTCGACGAGGCCGCCAGCCTGCGCGCCGTCGCGCGGCGGCTCGCGCGCGACGATTCGGAGGCCGCCGACTTCGTGCAGGACGCGTACGCCCGCGCGATCGAGCACCCGCCGCGCCCGGACTCGGCCTGGCGGCGCTGGCTCGCGACCGTCTTGCGCAATCAGGTGCGCAGCGTGCGCCGCTCGGAGCGGCGGGCCGAGGACCACGCGCGGCTCGAGCTGCGCGAGTCCGTGGAGTCGCGCACCCCGGCCGAGATCGCCGGCGATGCGGAGGAGCGCGTGAAGCTGCAACGCGCGCTGGCGCAGGCGCTGCTCGAGCTCGACGCGGCCGACCGGACGCTCGTGGTGCAGGCCTGGATCGACGGCGTCCCGGGGCCCGTGCTCGCGGCGCGACTGGGGCTCTCGCACGACGCGTTGCGCCAGCGACTCAGCCGCGCGCGCTCGCGTCTGCGCGCACGCCTCGACCGCGAGTACGGATCGCGCGCCGCGTGGAGCGTCCTGGCGCTCGGCGACCGCGCGGTGCCGGTCCATCCCATCCTCCCCATCGGAGTCGCGTCCGTGACGACCCTGCACAAGATCGCGCTCGCGGCGGCGCTGCTCGCCGCCCTCGTCGCCGTCGCGGCCTGGACGGTGAGCGGCGACCGCGCGGGCCCGGATGCGCGGACGTCGGCGAACGGCCCCACTCTCGAGCTGGCCGGGGCGAACGATCCCGCGATCGGCGCGCCGGCGGACGCGGGTGTGCGCGCGCTCGTGCTCGCGGCCGTGACGCCGCCCGATTCGCCCGCGCCACCGCGCGTCTTCGACCGCGAGCGCGACCTGCACGGCGTCGTCGTGGATCCGCTCGGCGTGCCGGTGCCGGGCGTCCACGTGCGCGCCGGCCGCCGCACGAACGCCGGCTTCCTGGGCTTCGACATCGAGGAGGACCGCCGGCCGCAGGTCGCGGGCGAGGACGTGAGCGACTCGCGCGGCGAGTTCGCGATCCCGCTCGAGCGCGGCCTGCCCTACTCGCTCCTCGCCGACGCGCCCGGCTTCGCGCCGGTGCACATCGCGCGGCTGAACGCCGGCGAGCGCGTGACCGTGCGGCTCGTACCGGCCGGCTCGCTGGCGGTCGAGGTCGTCGATCCCGACGGCCGCCCGCGCCCGGATCTGCGCGTGCGCATCTCGAAGTCGCCGCCCAACGACCGCGACGACGCTTGGTGGCCGATCGCCGAAGCGACGGTCGATGTGTTCGGACGTGCTCTGCTCACCCCGCTGCCGCCCGGCGAGGTCACGATCGAGGTGACACCGGCCGGCGGCGGCTGGCCCGACTGGAGCGACGCCCAGATCGTCGCCGGGGCCGTCACCGAGAAGCGCATCACGCTCGCGGCGCGCCAGCGCGTCGAGGGCGTCGTCGTCGAGCGGGACGGCGGCCGTCCGATCGCCGGAGCGCGCGTCGGATGCGCACCGTGGTTCGGCGACACGACCACGACCGGCGGCGACGGACGCTTCACGATCGACGCGTACCCGCTCGAGTACTCGCTGATCCACGCCTGGGCCGACGGCTTCGGGCACGCCACGGGCCAGGTCGAGCGCGGCGAGGATGACCGGGTGCTGGGCTCGGTCCGGATCGAACTCGACCGCGGGTTCGCGATCACGGGCACGGTCACGGACGAAGACGGTTCGCCCGTCGCGAACGCCTACGTCGGCACGAGCGGCAGGCGCCACGAGGGACGCTTCTTCACGAGCGACGACTCGTCCACGCACAGCGATGCACTGGGTTCGTTCCGCCTCGCGGGCGTGCGGCCGGGCTTCGGGCGCGTGCTGACCGTGCGCAGCGACGGCCGCGCGGCTCGCGTGCTGCGCATCGAGGATCCGCCCTCGGACGTCCTCGACGTCGGACGCGTGGCGCTCGGGGCGGCGGCGCGCGTGACGGGCATCGTCAGGGACGAAGGTGGGCACGCGCTGGCCGCGCGCGGCGTCGTTCTGCTCTGCGTGGACGCGGAGTCCGGGCCCGGGGATCGCGCGATCGACCCGCTCGTCCAGCCCTTCGTCGCTCAGCGCACGGCGCGGACCGACGACCTGGGCCGCTTCGCGTTCGGCGACCTCCCCGGCGGCGAGTACACGGTGTCGCCGTTGAACGACGAGGAGTACCTGGCCGCGTCGCACGAGCGCCTGCAGCTCGGAGCGGGCCAGCGACTCGACGGCATCGTGCTCGCGATGCGCTCGGCGCTCGCGATCCGGGGACGCGCGTACTTGCCCGACGGAAGTCCGGCCGCCCAGGTGGGCATCACGGCCTGCCGGACCAGTCCTCCCCTCGCGATCAGCACGGCGGCGACGGACTCGGAAGGACGATTCGAACTCCTGGGCGTGGCTCCGGGCGCGAATGAGCTGGTCGTCGCCTGCAACCGCCAGCACAGCCAGCACGGTCCGCTGCTCGTGCGCGTCGAAGCCGGCGGGCAGGACGTCGAGCTGCGGCTGCCGCCGCCCGCGAAACTCGCCGGCCGCGTGCTACGCGCTGACGGCGGTCCGACGGCCGACCTCGTGGTGGCTGCTCACGAGGCCACCACAGGCGTGTACCTCGAATCCGTCGGAACGGACGGCGAGGGTCGCTTCGAGCTCGTCGTCGCGGACGGTATGCGCATCACGGTGTCCTGCGAGGTCCCGGGCACGGGAGGCGGACCCGCGCTCGCCGCGCGCATGGATGCCACGATCGGGGACGCGGTCGAGCTCGCGCTGCGCGCCGATCGCTGACGCGGCGTCCGGATGGCCGGTCGTCCGCGCGAATCCCGCGCATACGGCATCCGACGTCCCTCGCCGTGCGCGGTTCGGGTTACGCTCGGAGGGTCGGCGGCGCCCTCCTCGCCGTAGGTCGTTCCGCGTCCGCTCACGAGATCTCCCCATGTTCCGCACGAATTCGTCGCTCTTCGCGCTCGTCGGTCTCACCCTCGTGGCCGCCCTGGCCGTCCCCGCCGCCGCGCAGGTCGGTCTGACGACCACGCGCGTCGCCAGCGGCCTGTCGTCGCCGGTGTTCGTCACGTCGCCACCGGGCGACACGAACCGCCTCTTCATCGTCGAGCAGGGCTCGAGCGGCTCGGCGCGGATCAAGGTGCTCGACTTGGGCTCCGGCGTCGTCAGCCCGACGCTCTACCTGACGCTCTCTGGGATCTCGGCCGGCGGCGAGCAGGGGCTGCTCGGCCTGGCGTTCCACCCGGACTTCGCGTCGAACGGATACCTCTACGTCGACTACACGAACGGCGTCGGTTCGACAGTCATCGCGCGCTACACGGCGAACGCGCCGTACGCCACGTCGACCACGGTCGATCCGGCGTCGGCCCTGACGCTGATCACGATCCCCCAGCCGTTCTCGAACCACAACGGCGGCTGGATCGGGTTCGGGCCCGACCGCTACCTCTACATCGCGATGGGCGACGGCGGGTCGGGCGGTGATCCGGGCAACCGCGCGCAGACGATCACGAACCAGCTGCTCGGGAAGATCCTGCGCCTCGACGTGGACGGCGACGACTTCCCGGCGGACGCGACGCGCAACTACGCGATCCCGCCCACGAACCCGTTCGTCGGGATCACGGGCGACGACGAGATCTGGTTCTACGGCCTGCGCAATCCGTGGCGCGACAGCTTCGACCGCCTCACCGGGCAGATGTACATCGCCGACGTCGGGCAGGGCGCGATCGAGGAAGTCGACGTCGCGGGCGCGGGCGTCGGCGGCCTGAACTTCGGCTGGCGCTGCATGGAAGGGAACAGCTGCACGGGTTCGAGCGGCTGCACGTGCAACTCGCCCGCGCTGACGCTGCCCGTCCAGCAGTACACGCACTCCTCCGGCTGTTCGATCACCGGCGGCTACGTCTACCGCGGCAGCGCGCTGTGCGGCGTGCAGGGCACGTACTTCTACGCCGACTACTGCAGCGCGACGATCTGGTCCTTCCGCTACACCGGCACGAACAATCCGCCGGTCACGAACCGCACGGTCGAGCTCGCGCCGGGCGGAGGGCTCGCGATCAACTCGATCTCCTCGTTCGGCGAGGACGCGTCGGGCGAGCTGTACATCTGCGACCACGGCGGCGAGATCTACAAGGTCGTGCCGCGCCTCGCCGGCGCGGACTGCAACGGCAACACGATCGTCGATGCGTGCGACATCCAGAGCGGCACGAGCCTCGACGCGAACACGAACGGAGTCCCGGACGAGTGCGAGTACTCGATCACGCCCGTCTGCTTCGGCGACGGGACGGGCACGCCCTGCCCGTGCGGCAACGCCGGGACGGCCGGCAACGGCTGCGCGCACTCGTTGAACGCGGCCGGCGCGCACCTCGCCGCGCAGGGGATCCCCAGCGTGAGCAACGATTCGCTCCTGCTCGTCGGCACCGGCATGACGAACAGCGCGGTGCTCTACTTCCAAGGCACGTCGCCCGTCGCCGGCGGAGCGGGCTCCGTGTTCGGCGACGGACTGCGCTGCGCGGGCGGCACCGTGGTCCGGCTCGGCACGAAGCAAAACGTGGGCGGCTCGTCCTCCTATCCCGAGATCCTCGACCCGCTGGTCTCGATCCGCGGCGGCATCACGGGCGGCCCGCAGTCGCGGACGTACCAGTGCTGGTACCGCAACGCCGACCCGGCGTTCTGCACGGTGGACACGTTCAACCTGTCGAACGGCGTGACCGTGGTCTGGGTGAACTGATCCGCGGCGGGGCCGGGCCGGGCTCGACTTCCACGCCGCTCGCGGCCGATGGGAGACGGCATGGCACCGGCCCTCGCCGTCGTCTGTCCGCAGTGCGGCCGTCCGGCTCGCGAAGGCGCGCGCGCGTGCGAGCTGTGCGGCAGCCTGCTGCGCGCGGGCGAGACTCCGCGGCGCGCTACCCCAAGCGCATCTGTGCCGACGGCGCCGACGACGTCCGACCGCGTCGAAGCCGCGCTGGCCGAACGCGAGCGACTCGAGCGCAACGCGTCGCGCCACGCGCCGTGGAAGTACTGCGCACTCGGACTCGCGACGGCACCGGTGTTCGCGCTGACGCCGATCCTGCAGTACATGGGCTGGTTCCTCGCGTCGCTCGTGCACGAGATGGGTCACGCGGCGTTTGCGTGGACTTGCGGCATGCCCGCGATCCCGGCGATCTCGCCCGCAGGCCACGCGGCGGCGGTGCACGGCGAGCCGAGCACGGCGCTCGCGCTGTTCGTGCTCGCGGCGCTCTTGTTCGGCGCGTGGCGGCTCTTCGAAGGCCGCGCGCGCGTCGTCGCGATGGTCGTCGTCGCGCTCGTGCAGCCGGCGCTGGCCTTCACGCACGCGAAGGACCTCGTGTTCCTCCTGAGCGGCCACGCGGGCGAGCTCGCGTTCGCGACGCTCGCCTTGTGGAAGGCGCTCGATGGCGGCTTCACGTCGTCGCAGCTCGAGCGCGCGCTGTACGGCACCGTGGGCTGGTACCTCGCGGGCAAGAACGTGTTCCTGTGCGTCGGGCTCATGACGAGCGCCGGCTCGCGCGCGCTCTACGCGTCGAACGGCTCGTTCGGGATGACGAACGACTACATCCGCGCGGCCGAGGACGTGCTCGGGTGGAGGCTCGAGACGGTGGCGCTGCTGATGCTCTGCGCGAGCGTCGCGACGATCCCTGCGGCGATCCTGCTCTGGCGAGCGCGGTCTTCGCGTTGACGCCGGGCTCGTGAGCACGATCCGAAGCCATCGGAGGCATCCCGCCGCTCGCGCGGACGCCCCGCCGTTCGCGGACGCCCCGCCGTTCGCGGACGGCTTGCGACTCCGCGACGGACAGCGTCTGCTGATCGCGTGACCTCGAAGGCTCCCGACCGTCCCGGACACCCGACCGCGCGAGGCGGGCTACTCGCGATCCTCCTATTCGGCGTGCTCGCGCTGCTGCTCGCCGTGCTGTGGATGCGGAGATCCGTCCCCGACGTGGATCTCGCCGGCACGGCCGCGCCGATGGGGCTTTCGCCCGACGATACGAGTCCGAACGTCCGCGACGCGGCGGGCGAGCGTGCACGCAGTCCGGTCCCGACAGCTCGCGAGGACGACGGGCAGGACGCGGGACTCGCCGTCGAGACACCCACGATCCCGCGCGAGTCGATCGACGTGCTCGTGCTCGACGCGATCACGTGGGCGCCGATCGCGGGCGCCGAGGTCCGCTGGGCCAACGCCGCGGAGCTCGGGATGCCGCGGAACCCCGCGGAGTACGGCGTCCACTACGACCCGGGGACCATCGATCGTCGCGTCGAGCCGGTGCTCACGCTCGAGATCTCGCATCGCACGACGACGGACGAGCGCGGCATCGCGCGCGTCGACTCGCGCGTCTTCCCCGGGCGCGTCAGCGCGCTGCACGGCGAGAGCTCGGGCTCCGAGGACGTCGGCGACCGCAGGATCAGTCCGATCCGCGTCTACATCCGGGAACAGCGTGCGATTCCGATCGAGGTCGTCGACGGCGCCGGCGTCCCCGTGGTCGGCGTCCCGGTGTCGCTCCGTGCAGCGCCGGTCATCGACAGGTCCTCGGTGCTGTGGCTCGGCAACACCGGTGAATCTGGCCTCGTCCGCGCCGAGTTGGCGAAGCCGCGCAAGCCCGACAGCGCGGGCTGGACGGTCCACGCCTGCCTCGAGATCCCCCTGCTCGCGCCGGTGACCGCGCAGGTCGACCTGCGGAAGCCGATCACCGAGCCGATCCGGCTCGTGCTGCCTCCGTGCGGTTCCGTCGTCGTGAACGTGCGCGAGGAGGATGGGCGCGCGGCGGCGAAGTTCGGCGTCGCACTGTGCGGCGAGCCGAGCTTGGCCGGCACCTACCCCCGGTGCCGCGATCGCGGCCCACATGACTTCGAGCCCGATCGCGTGAGCGGGAGCGAAGCGCGGTTCACCTTCGTCGGACTCGGCCTCGACGTCTGCGCTTCGGCATGGCGCACGAACGACTTCGTCCAGCACGCGCGATTCGGCCCGCGCACTGCGGGAGACGTCGTGCACTTCGACCTCCCTCTCGCCGGCCGCGAGCCCGAGGTGATCGGGCGGTTCCTGACCGAAGCCGGAGGGCCGCTGCGCGAGCGGCTCGTCCAGATCGTGTTCGATGCGAAGCAGGGCTCCCGGTTCCGCTATCCGCTCCTGACGGACGCCGACGGCCGATTCCGGTTCTTCGCTTCTGTGCCTGAGCGACCGGGCCTGACCGGAACGCTGCTCGCCATGCCGATCGGGATCGGAGCCGGAGAGGGTGGAGCCGTGCAGACGGCGGTCGACGTGGAGAGGACGGACGACGCGCACGATCTCGGGGATCTCGTCGTCGTGTCTCCGCGCGTCGTCGGCGCGGGGCTGGTCGTCGACGACGTCGGTGCGCCGGTGCCTTGGCCCCAGATCGGCGTGTTCGCGCCGAGCGCGTGGTCGGACAACGGCTGGTATCCGAACGATCGGCTGCGGGTCGCGCCGCACGGCGACGGGCGGTTCGACATCCTCGCGTCGACCGACTTCGCGCGCATCCGCGTGCGCGCGTGGGGCCAGGGACGCGCCGAATCCGAATACGTCGAGTTCGATCCCGGCGCGCGCGACGTGCTTCTCGTCACGCCCCGAGGCTGCGAGATCGCCGGGCGCGTGCTCGTCGACCCGGGCGTCTACGAGGGCGGGATCCACGTGCACGCGATCGGACCCGGTCCGCGCATCGAGGCGAAGACGTACCGCCAGGCGACCGTCGCATACGGCGCGTTCCAGATCGCCCCCATCGCTCCCGGTCGCTACGACCTCGAGTTCCGGCGCGGCATGGGCTCGAAGGAGGAGCTGATCCATCGCCTCGAAGGCATCGACGTCCCGCCCGCGGGCAAGGCGGTCGATGCACGCCTCGACGCGATCGACCTGCGCGGGAAGATCGCGCTGCCGAAGCGGCGCTGAACGCGCCCGACCGCGTCAGTGTGCACGCGGCGCGCTGGGCACGTCGCCGCCCGACTCGGGCGTCTCGTCGTTCCCCCACTCGCCTTCCCAACGCGCCATCACCGCCGTCGCGAGGCAGTTCCCGACCAGGTTGATCGTCGTGCGCGCCATGTCCATCAGCACGTCGACGCCGAGGATCAAGAGGAGCCCCTCGAGCGGCAGACCGAACGTCGCCAGCGTGCCCGACAAGACGACCATCGACGCGCGCGGCACGGCGGCGATGCCCTTGCTCATCAGGAGCAGCGTCAACATCATCAAGAGCTGCTGACCGAGCGGGAGCTCGACGCCGGCGGCCTGCGCGACGAACAGCGACGCGACGCCGAGGTACAGCGTCGATCCGTCGAGGTTGAACGAGTACCCCGTCGGCATCACGAACGCCACGATGCGGCGCGGCACGCCGAACTCGATCATGCGCTGCATCGCCAGCGGCAGCGCTGCGTCGGAGCTCGTCGTCGTGAACGCGATCAGCGCGGGCTCCTTGACCTTGCGCATGAACTCGCGGATCGGGATCCGCGCGTACAGGGCGATGGGCAGCAGCGCCACCAGGGTGAACACGATCAGCGCGCCGTAGAGCGTGCCGACCAGCTTCGCGAGATCGAGGATGACGCCGATCCCGCTGTGGCTGACCGTGACGGCCATCGCCGCGGCGATGCCGACGGGCGCGAACTTCATGATCAGCGCGACGAACTTGAACATCACCTCGGCGATGCCCTCCGAGAACGCGAGCACGGCCTCCTTGCCGCGGCTCGCCGGAGCCTGCGCCAGGGCGATCGCGAAGAGGGTGCTCCACACGACGACCTGCAGGACGTAGTTCTTCGATGCCGCCTCGAAGAAGCTGGCGGGAAACGCGTGCTCGACGAAGCCCGCGAACGTCGCCGGCACGGCCGCGGGCAGGCCCGCGTTCGGATCCGGCGGCGGCAGCGCGACGCCTTCGCCGGGGCGGAACAGGTTGCCGAAGACGAGCCCGACGACGAGGGCGATCGCCGTCATCGCCCAGAAGTACGCGAACGACTTCAGGGCGAGCCGCCCGATGCGCTTCATGTCGTCGCCGTGGCCGGCGATGCCCATGACGAGCGTGCCGAACAGGATCGGCGCGATGATCGACTTGATCAGGCGCAGGAACAGCGTCGAGAGCGGCGCGAGGGCTTGCGCGAAGCCGGGCGCGAGCCACCCGATCAGGATCCCGCCGGCCATCCCGACGAAGATCCAGTGGGTCAGCGTGATGCGGCGGAAGAGCGTGAGCATGCGGCGGGTGCCGGGTTCCGAGGGCTTGGGGGGCGGGGCGTAGGAACCGTGCCGGCGATGGGCCGCGAGGCCGGTTGGGCGATCGCAGGCGGGAGGTCCGGGATCGGGGCGGCGGATCGTACGGTCCGGGGGGCGCGGCCGCGTCGCGCCGAATCACGCGCCCGAGAGCGCCGGGGGGCGTGAGCGGGCCTCGTCGCGGTGGGACCGCTCGCGGACTGGCTGGGGACGGCAGCCGCCTCCAGCGCGCGGCCCGCGCCTTGGATCGGCGTCGCGCTCGCGCCCCTCGCACCGGCGCGCCGGCGTGCTCGCGCGCCCGCCGTCCGGCCCACGCTCCAGCTTGCGTGCCCGGCCGGCGTCGAGTGTGATCGAGCCCGGCGCGTGACTCCTATGAGCGACCACGAAGACCCGAGCTGGATCTCGCTGGCGACCTCCCCCGAGGTTGTGCGCCGCGCGCTCTTCTACATGGTCGTCGTGGGCGGGATCCTCGTCTCGATCAACCACGGCGACGCGCTCCTCCACGGCGCCGTCGACGGCCCGCGCGCGTCGAAGATCGCGCTGACCGTGCTGGTGCCCTACTGCGTCTCGACGCTGTCGACCGTCTCGACGATGCGCTCGATGCGCGCGCGCGCCACGGCGAAGTGAGCCTGCCGCGGCGCCGGCCGCGCGCGACTGCAAACGCCGCTCTCCCGTTCGTGCGCCGCCCGCGTCAGCGCAGCGGCTCGAGCACGCGCGCCACGGGGAACTCCTCGCCCGCGCGCGGTTCGGCGAGCACGCCGCACGCGACGAAGCCGTCGTCGCTGCGCGCTTCGCACAGGTAGGTCGCGATCGCGCCGTGCGGCTGGTCCGTGCGGACGACGCGCGTGCCGGACGGCAGCTTGCGCGCGACGAGCTCGTAGTGCGCCGCGACCTCGCGCTCGCCGCTCGACGACGCCTCGAGGATCTTGCGCGCCCCGCCCGCGACCGTCGCGTCGATGCGCGCGACCTCGAGCGCGGCCTTCACGTCCTTCCCGAGCGTATCGACGACGAGCCCGTGCAGCGCCAGGTGCCGCGCGCAGGCCTCGGGCACGACGTAGGCCCACGGCCGCTCGACGAACTCCGTCCCGACGAAGTTGGCGAGGTGCGGGATGCGCACGCTCGTCGGCGCGCCGTCGAGCTTCCGCTGCTCGCGCGTCAGGATCTCGACGTCGCCCGGATACGCGTCCAGCCGGTAGCGCACCGCGATTCGCCGCGGCGGCGCCGTGCTCGACTCGACCGTCTGCACCAGCTCGCGCGCGTTCTCGCCAGCCCAGCGCAGGATCTCGACCAGGAACTCGTACGTCGTGAAGACGCGCTCTTCGAACGTCAGGTACGAGTAGCACTCGAGCAGCGTGTCGCAGCGGTTCGTCAGCCCGCGGTAGTTGCTGCCGAAGCGCGGATGGTGCGGATACGTCATCCAGCCCTGGCCGGTGCCGCCTTCGTCCGCGACGAAGTTCCCGTAGAAGAACGTGTCGAGCTTCGTGCGCGCCTTCAATCGCCGCGTGATCTCCGGCAGCGCGCGCGTGCGCATCAGCTCGATCGGCTCGCGCCGCCCGCTGCCCTCGACGTGCGGCACGTCGTACGTCAGCGCGAAGCGGTGCACCGACCCGTTCGTCGCGTGACAATCGACCGTCCAGTGCGGCTTCCACGCGCGCGCGACGCGCTCCTGCAGGAGCCGCATCTCTGGCGCCTCCTGCTTCATGTAGTCGCGGTTCAGGTTGACGCCGCTCGCGTTCACGCGCGTGCCGACGCCCGCCGGCGGCCCGATCTGGCCCTCGAGCTTCGCGATGTCGAGCGCGCGGTTCTTCGGGTCGATGCGGTCGTTGCCGTCGGGGTTGAAGAGCGGCACGACGACTAGCACCAGGTCGTCCGCGAGACCCGCATGGCGTCCGTCGAGCAGGTCGCGCAGGAGCATCTGACTCGCCTCCTTGCCCTCGACCTCGCCGGCGTGGATGCCGTTGATGACGAGCACGATCGGCCGCCCGCTCGCGCGCGCCTCGTCGGGCGTCTTCAAGCCGTCCTTGGACAAGATGACGAGCGGCAGATCGCGCCCCTCGGGGCTCGCGCCGAAGCTCGTCAGCACGAAGCGGCGGTCGGCGCGCGCCTGCAGCGCGGCGAGGAACGTCATCACGTCGGCGTGCAGCGAGGTTTCGCGGTACCGCGTGGCCTCGGCCTTCGTCAGCGGTCGATTCATGGCATTCCCGTACCCGATTGCGGGTGGTGGAGGGAGGGCGCCGGGCGGCTGCGTTTGGCCGCCCTCCCCACCCGGCGCGTCGCCGGCACGCTCATGCTCGGCTTCTTGCCCTCGCTCCCTTCCTGCGCATCGGATGCTCCGACGACCGAGGTCGTCGCGAATGACCCTGCGGGCGAGCGGAGGCCGGCCGGATCCGACACGGCGCGTTCTCCAGCGACTTCGCGAGCGAGGCCAGCCGCCCGATCGACCGCACCGATCCCGTGCGCCCACCGAGGGCTGGCGCCACGACTGCAGTCAGCCCCGACCGCACACGCCTCTCGACGGTAGGACGCCCGAGCACCCCCTCCTCGACCTGGCCGGCCGCATGCGGCCGGCCAGGTCGAAACCACACCGTCAGCTCAACCTGATCGAAGGACCCCAGACCCGCCCCCGACCGAGAGTGCTGCTGGATCGACAACGGGACCTTGGTGACGTGCCCGCACAGTGCACGGCCTTCGAGCGCCGGGTGCAGAGAGGTCGGCACGCGACGCTGCGTCGTCCCAAGGCGCCGGATGCCGTGGTGTGCGAGCCGAAGACCGTGCTGTACGTGGGTAGCACGGGCTCTGCTCGGCGCAATCATGGAAGCCAAGTCACGGAGACCCCGTTCGTCAGGTTGAAGGTCGAAGCCGTGCAGAACGCCGCGGCGTTGCGATACCAGACCTGATACGTGCGGAACGCCCCGGGGGTGCACGCACCCCGCACCGAGATGCTCACGTCGGCGAGACCCGGGTACAGGCTGGATCCGAAGACGTTCGTCCGCGTCGCGATACGAGTCACGGATCCGCCCGCGCAGCGCAGGCCGTCGCCGAAGACCGTCCCGGCGCCACCGTTCAGTGCCGCTGTCCCTTGGAAGTAGAGTGCCGATCCGTTCGGCATCCCGGATGCCGACAGCGCGAACGAATCCGCGCTGAGCACGGCGGTCCCGCTCGCGACCAAGCTCGCACCACCCGGCTCGACCGAGTTGGCGCAGCCTCGACCTGGTCCACCAGAGTTCGAGCATGGACAGAGCGTGAGGGTCCCGTCCCCTGCGCAGAACCCGGACCCCGGGATCACGGGTATGGGCTGGGGACACGACACGACCAGGTCGGCCGGAGACCGACCGGCGTTGAGAGGGTCCGAGTCCAAGTCGATCCAGATCGACGTGGCTACACCACCACCCACCGCCGGCAATCCCATCGGACCGTCGACGTCCGAGTTCGTCGTGTGCTGGATCGAGGCCGCCGTCCACACGCGGTTGTTCGGGTCCTCGTCCCACTGGCAATCGATTCCGCCCACCGTTCCGTCGCCGGGCTGGAACGTGCCACTCGTGGCCACCCACGCCCCCCCGATCCACCGGTACTCGAGGAGGGGCCCCCCCGTCTGGAGGTACGTGTCGCCGATCGTGCAGGCTGTCGTGACGAGCAGGCTGCCGCTCGGAGTGAAGGCGAGCCCGGCCGGAGGACACGCGCTCGCGGGCAGGCTGATCTCGAGCCTCGCAGTCCCGGCGAGGACCCGGCCCTCGACACCGAGGGCCACGGACCAGACCTCGTTCGGGAGCGAGGAGGTGAACGAAAAGTCGCGCCCCACCACGCCATAGAACAGCCGCTCGACGTTCGTCGCCAAGGCCCACACGCGCTCGCCGCGAGCCACGAACCCCGGCGCTCCGCTGTCGGGCAGGCCGTGGTCGTACAGATCGACGACGTCCCCCGTCTCAGGGTCGAGCACGTAGACGATCCCATCCTCGAAATTGCTCACGAACAGACGGTGATGCTCGCAGTCCCAGGCGACGTCACCCAGCCCGGGATAGGAATCGACGAATTGCCCTGGTGGGAAGGCCGGATCAGGGGCGTTGGGGAGGATCGCCAGGACGTAAGGGAGTGTCAGGTGCGAATCGATGCGGTACACGACGCCCGGGATCCCGGCGGCTCCGAGTCGATCTTGCGACAAGGAGGGATGACCGAAGACCGTGCTGTGGGCCACGAACAGGTCGCCCGCATCGTCGAGTGCCACGCCGTAGACCTCTCCCAGTTGGCCGATCGACCACGCAGCGTTCTCGAAGCGAGCCGGGCTCCAACTGGTTCCCACGAGCGCCGTGGACTGAGCGGATAGATCGATGAGTTGCAGGGCGGGATCCGACGGATTCGGTCCGTAGGACGTACACGCGACCACCGCTGCGCCGGCCGGCCAGAGCGAGTCGATGTAGCGCGGCCGCCGCTTTCCACCGCAGTCCTCGTAGCAACCACGCCAGGTGACGACCCGCGCCGCGGGCAGTGTGCTCCCGACGTGGAGAAATTCACCGCCTGCGACAAGCTCACGCCCGCTCCCGTCGTCGAATGTGGCCAGCGCGGAGACGGGGCCACTGGTCCCCCCATCGAGATCAGCCCAGTTCCCCAGTGCGAATCGAGCGATGTTCGACACCGGTGTCCCAGCCGCGCTGGTGAAGGCTCCGCCCGCGATCAGGAAGGGGCCGGCTGGGCCGCACGGATCGAACGCTGCGAGCGCATGCACCGGACCGTTCGTACCTTGGGCGCCGGGGGGGCCGAGCGGGTGCCACGTCGAGGAGGGACCCTCCAGGGCAGCCACTCGCGCGCAGGCCTGACCGCCGGCAGTGGTGAAGTCCCCAGCGGCGTAGAGCAGCCGAGGGTTGATCAACGTGGAGCCATCGTTGTAGGTCAGGAGTGCGCGCACAGGCGCGTCCATCCCGCCGCCGAGGGAACCGAAGGCGTTCCCATCCCAGCGCGCAATGTAGCGGAGTGACCCCGGCGTCCCGCCCGACGGGGATGTGAACTCGCCACCGACGAAGAGCGCCGTCGTAAATACGTCGGGTGCGACGGCGAACGCACGCACGGGCCCGTCGAGGCCCGCGCCGACGGAGCTCCAGGTGCTCCCATCGAAACGCGCGATGTGCGGGCAACTCGCTCCTCCGGCGACCAGGAAGTCGCCCCCGACGTGCAGCGCTCCCTGGTAGACCTGGAGCGTGCTGGCACCGCCATCCAAGCCACCTGCGACACCGACCCATTCTTGGAGTGCCCCATCCCAGCGAGCGATGCCCGTGGAGGGGAACGTGAACGAACCGGCCGCGTAGAGTTCACCCTGGAAGAGGGCCAAGGCTCGGACAGTCCCGTTGAGGGCGCCCGGCCCGACCACGGGTCCGAAAGGACTCCACGTCGCGCCGTTCCACGTCATCACGCGCGATGTCCCGCCGGAGATGGTGAACTCACCGCCGGCGAACAACGCGGGGAGGCCGGCACCCAGACCATCCAAGTCGAGTACGACGAGCGTGCTCGGAGGTGCCGAGAGGCCAGGCATGCCGATCGCCTGCCCGAAGGCCGTTTCACACGGGCAGTCGGGCGAGTACTCGACGGCCACGTCATCCACGTAGTAGTAGGAGTATGGCTGATTGCCGCCGGGCGTGGCCGCGAGGCTGATGCTCGCATTGTCGCGGAAGTTGCCGATGAGGATGTGGTCTTCACCTCCCGAGGCCCGCACGAGACCGTGGATGCGCGTCCAGCCGGAGGTGCCGTCGAGTTGTACGCCGGGTGCACTCTCGACCTGCGGCGCGAGAAGCAAGGGCTCCTGATTCGCGACGGGTCCCGCAGACCCGACCTGCAGGCGGGCACCGAGTCCGTCACAACTCCACTGCGAGGCATCGGCGAGAGATACCCAGAACGAGATCCGATAGCACCGCCCGGCGATCAGGGGCGCGAGGAGTGGCGCCTCGAGGTACTCGCGGTACTCCGCCGTGGATGGGGCGCCGGGGTAGTAGGCGAGCACTCCCGCGTAGCCGATGCCGAGGTGTGCCGGCTCGTTTCCGACGAAGTTCCCCGGCACGCCGACTCCTCCACTGCCGCATGCGTGGAGGTGATCGCTGGAGCCCTGCGTCGGCGAGATCCACGGTGCCGCCAACGACAGTTGGCCCGGCCCGGCTGGGCAAGTCGTGTTCGACTCGAAGCTCGGGTTCGGGACGAGATTCTGTGCGCGCAGGCTCGCCATCGAGCCGCACAGGACAAGGGCGAGTCCCAGCGAGAATGGACTGAGCAATGCGGGCGAGTGCGCTTTGAGTGGTGCCATGCGCCGAGGATAGCCAGTAGGGTCGAACTCGGCCGTAGCCGGGACGGAATCGCAGACCGCCTGCAGGACATGGCCTGGCTGCCGGCCCCCGGCCTTGTGGTCGTCATTCATCCCTTTGACTGCCTCCACGATCGTGGCCGAGGGCTACTTCGTCAGGCTGATCCATGTGCTCCAAGATGCCGACAACATCCCGTGGGAACGGCAATCCCGCGCTCGACTCGCCCGCTGTGCGAGTCCTCCCCAACGCGCACGAAGAGACCCCGGGAGACGATCACATGACGCCTCAGCGGACGCCCGCGGAGCTCGCACTCCACACGGTGTCGGACGCGGATCGGCCAGATGTGCGATCCGTGGATGGCCCCTCTGCGTCAGTCCTCCGGGGTGAGGCGCCCGTCACCCGTCCCCGGGCTTTCCGCGCGGACCGGAGTATTCTCTACGAGCCCCGCGCACGCTCCACCGGACCGCCGCGGCACGCACCCATGCTGGACTGGCTCATCGTCGGCGGAGGACTCCACGGGACCTACCTGTCCCTGTGGCTCACCGGCGTCTGCGGCGTGCGGCGCGACCGGGTGCGCGTGCTCGACCCGTTCGAGGATCCGCTGGCGCGCTGGAAGCACTGCACGCGCAACACCGGCGTCGACGTCATGCGCTCGCCGCTCGTGCACCACATCGATCCGGACGCGAACTCGCTCCACCGTTTCGCCGAGCGGCGCTATCCCGGCCGCGAGGACCTGTTCACCGGTCGCTACCGCCGCCCGACCCTGGCGCTGTTCGAGGAGCACACCGAGTCCGTCATCGAGCGCAACGCGCTGCGCTCGATGCGCGTGCGCGGCAGCGCGCAGAAGCTCGCGCGCGTCGCCCGCGGGATCCGCGTCGAGAGCACGGCCGGCGCGCTCGAAGCGCGCGAGGTTGTCCTGGCGGTCGGCCTCGGCTCCGATCTGCACGTGCCGAGCTGGGCGCGCCGCCTCGATCCCGCGCGCACCGCGCACGTGTTCGACGACCGCTTCAAGACGTGCACGATCGGCGCGCACGAGCGCGTCGCGATCGTCGGCGGCGGCATGAGCGCGGCGCAGTGCGCCATCGAGCTCGCGCAGCACGTGCGCGAGGCGCCGCTCCTCGTGACGCGGCACGCGACGCGCGTCGCGCGTTTCGACCAGGATCCGTGCTGGTTCGGGCCGAAGTGCCTGACCGACTTCGCGCGGATCGGATCGCCCGACGAGCGCCGCGCCGCGGTCGAGACGGCGCGCCTGCGCGGCTCGATGCCGGCCGAGGTCGCCGCGCGTCTCCATGAGTGTGTCGAATCCGGCCGGATCGCGCGCATCCAGTCGTCCGTTCTCGGCGCGCGCGACGTCGCGAGCGGCGTCGAGCTCGACCTCGAGGACGGCCGGCTCGTGCGCGTCGACCGGCTCGTGCTCGCGACCGGCGTCGAGCAGCGCCGTCCGGGCGGCACGTGGATCGACGCGGCCGTCGAGGACCTGGGTCTCGACACGGCCGCGTGCGGCTCGCCGCTCCTGGACCCGACGCTCCGTTGGGCGCCAAACCTGCGCGCGGTCGGCGGGCTCGCCGAGCTCGTGATCGGCCCCACCGCGCGCAACCTGGCCGGCATCCGCATCGCGGCCGAGCGGCTGACGGCAGCCTGAACTCGCGGCCTGAACTCGCGGACTGCGCTCGGCCGACGCGGTGCGGCGCGCACCCGAGCCTGCGCTCGGCCGACGACTTCAGGCGAGCTCGCGCACCATCCGGTAGGCGTCCTGGTCGCCGTACCCGCCGTGCTCGATCTCGACCGCGACGTACCCCATCGATCGATAGAGGCACTGCGCCGGGAGGTTCGTCTCCTGCACGTGCAGCACGATGCGGCGCGCGCCGCGGCGACGCGCGTGCTCCTCGACGAGGCCGAGCGCGAACCTCCCGACCCCGCGCCGACGCCACGCGCGCGCGACGCCGAAGTTGGCGACGTACACGTCGCCGGTCTCGCCCGGCGGCGGTCCGTGCAGGACGAAGAACGCCACCGGCGGCCCGGGTCGCGCGCGCTCGCGCAGCACCCGCGCCGCGACACCCGGCGCCGCGAGCCAGCGGAAGAGGACGCGCCGGTTCCAGGCCCCGCTCTCCGCGCCCTGCTGCAGCACGCGCAGAGCGCGGAGGTCCGCCGGCGCGAACTCCGTCTCGACGAGCGTCGCCTCGAGCCGCGTGTCGATCATCGGTCCTTGGGACGGACGGCAAGGGTCCTCAGGTTCCGTGGATCGCGCCCGATCCGCCCACTCGGGCGCGCCGCTAGGATGCTCCCCGGCATGCCGACGACGGCCGTGTCCTGCAGCGCGCGACCTCGCCGAACCCCGAACGAATGAGCCAGGCACCGAACAACGGAGTTGGCGCGCGGATGCGGATCGCGGAGTGGGCCCGCGCGGCCGGCCGGATCGACGCGGCTCGCGGCGTCCGCGTGACGGAACGCGCCTGCGACCGGTCGGGGTGGCCGCCGTTCGAGGTCGTCATCGCCTTCGAGCACGAGGGCGTCTGGCACGAGCGCCTCGTCCACAAGCGGCTCGATCGGGTCACGCGGCTGGACGTCGAGGGCGCCTGGCGCGGCGGCGACGCCTGCTGCGGACCCTGACTTGGACCTCGGAAGGCGCGCGGGAGCACCAACTCGCGCCGACTTGGCGCAGAATGCCGCCGCGCGAAGGCCGTAGCGCGCCGCCCTCGCCCTCGATTCGCTTCCCGCTCGCGCTGTCCCCTCGCGCTCGCACCTCGCCTCGTCCTCGTCCGCAGATCCATCGATGAAAACCGTCCTCCAGATGACCCTCGCGTTCCTCCTGGCCTTCTTCATCGCGGCCTCGCTCGGGGGACTCCTGTTCTTCGGCTGCGTGGCGACCGCGGCGGCGGGCTCCGAGCCGTCGATCGAGAAGGGCTCGATCCTGACGGTCGACCTCTCCGCGCCGGTGACCGAGCGCGGGGCGGCGCCTTCGCCGATGGCGCTGCTCGAGGGCGCGGAGGCCTCGCCGCTGCCGGCCTACGAGGTCGCGAGCGCGCTCCGTCACGCGGCGAAGGACGACCGCATCAAGGGCATCCTGCTCCACGGCGGCCTGAGCGGCTCGATGTCGGCGCTGGCCGCGGCGCGCGACGCGCTGGCCGAGGTGCGCGCGGCGAAGAAGCCGGTCTTCGCCTACTACGGATCGATGGACGAGAAGGCGATCTGGTTCGCGTCGGCGGCCGACGAGACGTGGATGGAGCCGCTCGACGTCGTGACGTTCGACGGCTTCTCGGCCGACGTCCCCTACTTCGGCGACGCGCTGAAGAAGTACGGCGTCGAGGTCCAGGTCACGCGCGTCGGCAAGTACAAGTCGGCCGTCGAGCCGTTCATGCTGGGTCGCATGAGCGGCGGGAGAACCGCCTTGAGCTCGAAGACGATCCTGTCCGACGTGCAGTCGACCTTGTACGGCGGGATCGCGGCCGCGAAGGGGCTCGACGTCGCGAAGCTCGACGCCGTCGCGCGCGAGCAGGGCTGGCTGACGCCCGAGCAGGCGATCGAGCTCGGGATCGTGACGAAGGCCGCGCCGTTCGGCGAGATGCTGGCGCGCCTGAAGGAAGTCGCCGGCGTCGGCGCGAAGAAGGACGTACCGCAGGTCGCGCTGCAGGATTACGGGCGCGCCGTTTGGAAGAACGGCAAGTCGGGCAAGGGCATCGAGGTGATCGTCGCCGAGGGCGAGATCGTCGACGGCGAGAGCGCGGACGGCATCGGCGGCGACGATCTGGCGCGCCGCCTGCGCAAAGCGCGCGAGGACGACGACGTGAAGGCCGTCGTGATGCGCGTCGATTCGCCGGGCGGCAGCGCGACCGCGTCCGACGTCATCCGCGCGGAGGTGCTGGCGCTGAAGGCCGCGGGCAAGCCCGTGGTCGTCTCGATGGGACGCCTCGCGGCGTCGGGCGGCTACTGGATCTCGGCCAACGCCGACGCGATCGTCGCGCAGCCCGAGACGCTGACCGGATCGATCGGCGTGTTCGGGATGCTGCCGAACGTCGAGAAGCTGGCCGAGGAGCACGGCCTGCGCGCAGAGACCGTGCGCACCAGCCCGCTCAGCGGATTCGATTCGCTCTGGCACAAGAAGGACCCGGCGCAGCTCGCGCGCATCCAGGCGGTCGTCGACCGGATCTACGACCGCTTCCTCGACCTCGTGGCGGAAGGTCGCGGGCTGGAGCGCGAGCGCGTGCACGAAATCGCGCAGGGCCGCGTGTGGTCCGGGACGCGCGGCAAGGAGCTCGGCCTCGTCGACGAGATCGGCGACCTCGACCGCGCCATCGCGATCGCGCGCGAGAAGCGCTGGTGCTGGCGCCGACTCGCGCCGGTGCGCTACGAACGCCGCGAGAAGAAGCTCTTCGAAGAGATCCTGGAAGAGGTCATGGCCGGCGAGCGCGAGCCGCTGACGCGTTCGCTTGGTGCCCGGTCGGCGACGAGCGCCGGCGTGCTGGCCGACGCCCTCGCGGTCTACGAGCACGCGCGCCGGCTGGCCGGCACGAACGGCGTGGTCGCGCGGCCGTTGCCCTTGATCTCGACGTGCGCTGAGCGGGAGACCGAACGGCGGTCAAGGACGCGGCAGCCAGTTCCCTCGCGACATCATCTACAGCGCGGACGGCCCCGGCATCCCCCATTCGGCGTTCGCTGTAGTCTCGACGGCACCTCCGACACCGTTCTCCGCTATTCCCCGCGGGTGGACCATGTCTCGCAGCAGGTCTGCTCCTCGACCGCATCGATCGCCGCAGCGCGCGTCGCACGCGTGCATCGCCGAGCCTGTTCGCCGCTGCGTGTCGCGGCGCAGCCGACAGCGACACCGGCACACCGACCTGCCGCGCGAAGCCTCGATGCGGGACTCTGCGAGGAAGAGCGCGCGGCCGTCGATGCCGCCCTGACCGATCCGGCGACGAGCGGTTGCGCGCGCGAATGGGAGCGCTTTGCGGGCCGGCGACGGTAGCGCCCGCAGCGGACCGCGATCGCCCGAGGCACTCGACGCCGCCATGCGAGCCGTGGCGGACGCGGACGGCGCGTGCGGAGCGGACTCGCGCGCCGCGGCGGAGGCGCGCGTCGACCTCGGGATCCTGCGCCTCGTGCGCGGCGAGACCGACGCCGGACGCGCCGTGCTCGGGGAAGCGCTCGCGACGGCCGCGCTCCTCGGCGACGACGGACGCGCGTTGGCCGCCGAAGCGCACGTGTACCTGGGCCAGGCCGCGCTCGACACGGGCGACCACGTCCGCGCGGCGGAGGAGTACGCGCGCGCTCGAGAGCTGCAGACGGCCGCGCTGGATCCCGGGGATCCGCGGATCGCGTACCGGCTGACGCGCGAAGCCAACTTCGGCGCTGCGAGCGGCGCGCGACGACGACGCGGTCGTGCTCGGCGAGCGCGCGCTGGCGATCTACCGCGCACGCTACGGGGACACGCACCCGCGCGTCGCGATGGCGTTGCACAACCTGGGGGTCTACCACGAAGCACGCCGCGACCTCCCCGAGGCGGCGCGCGTGCTCGAGGAGGCGCTCGCGATCCGCACGGCGCGCGGCGAGTCCGGCGCGCGGAACGCGGGCACGACGCGGATGCTGCTCGCGAACGTCTGCGAGGACCTGGGTGACGACGAGCGCGCTCGGACGCTGCGGCTCGAGGCGGTCGCGGCCCTCGATCGCGAAGGCGACGTGCGGGACGAGGTGCTGTGCGTGCCGCTCCTCGGCCTCGCGCGCATGGAGGTGCGTCTGGGCGAACTCGCGGCCGCGCGCCAGACCGTCGCGCGCCTCTGCGCGATGCTCTCCGACGCACCGGCGACGTTCGCGACGCAGCGCGCGCAGACGCTCGACCTCTCGGCCCGGATCGCGCAGGCCGAGGGGCGTGGTCCCGACGCGATCCGCGACTGGACGGAGGCGCTCGAGAGCCTGCGCGCGGCGGGCCTGGAGGATGCGCCGGACGCCGCCTCGATACGGCGCGCGCTCGGGTTCGAGCGCGTGAAGGCCGGCGTCGCGGCGGATGACCTCGCGGAGGTGCGCGCCGGCCGCGCGCAGTGCGAGCTCGCGCACGCCGCGGCCGTGAAGCAGCTCCGTCGGGGCATCCCGATCTCGCCTGGAGCTTGGCGACGCTGGCCCGCGCCGCCGTCGCCGCGCACGAGCCCGACGACGCGTTCCGGCTCGCGCTCGAGGCCGCGTCGATGGCGCGCGCGCGCGTAGCCTCGACCGCCGCCCGTCTGGGCGAACGCGACGCGCTGGGTTTCGCGGCCGACCGCACACCCGGGCTGCCGCTGGCGCTCTTGCTCGCCGCACGGCAACCAACGACGCGCGCGACCGCGGCCTGGGACGAGCTCTCGCGAGCGCGCGGCGTCGTGTTCGACGAGATGCGCGTGCGGCGCGCCTTCGCGCGCGAATCGGTCGACCCCGAGAGCGCCGCGCTGGTCCGCCGCGTCGCGGAATCGCGCGGCCGCCTCGCGCTGCAACGCGCCGTTCTCCGGCCGGGCGCGGCGGTCGACGCGGCGTCCCGGGCACAGCTCCGGGCGGAGGAGCAGTCCTGCGCCGCGCTCGAACGCGAACTCGCGGCGCGCTGCGCCGCTTGGAAAGCGACGCGCGCGGTCCGCACCGCGGGGTTCGGCGAGGTGGCTCGCGCCCTGCCGCGCGGTTCCGCGCTCGTCGCCTACGCGCGGCTCGCCGAGCACGACGCGTACGTCGCGCTCGTCCTCGGCGCACCCGGCGGCGCGCCCGCGGCGTTCGACCTCGGCTCGGCCGTCGAGATCGACCAACTCGTCGCGGCCGCGCGCGCGGAATGCCGCGGTCCGGGCCGGCTCGCCGACTGGATCGGCGCCGCGACGCCGCTGCGACAGCGCGTGTGGGATCCGGTCGCGGCGTCCGTCGCCGGCGCGGAGCAGGTCCTGATCGTGCCCGACGGATCACTGCTCGCGATCGACTTCGCGGCACTGCCCCTCGGACCGGAGGAGTTCCTGATCGAGCGCGGACCGACGATCCACGTCCTGCAGACCGAACGCGACGTCCTGGGCGCATCGCCGGCGCGCGCACGCGGACCCGTCGTCGTCGTGGCCGATCCCGCCGGCCCGGACGGGCTCGGCGGAGTCGACGGATTCCCGGGGCTGCCCAGCGCGCGGCGCGAGGCCTTCGAGATCGCCGACGGATGGCGCGCGTGCGAAGGCGGCAACGGACTCGCGCACGCGATCGTCGGCGCGGAAGCCACGGAGCCCGCGCTGCGTTCGGCGGCGCAGTCGGCCTGGATCCTGCACGTCGCCACGCACGCGTTCGCGTCGGTGCGATCGCGCGCGACGGCCGCGGGCGAGCGCGGGCTCGGCAGCGTCGTGGCGGGTCCCGCAGCCGTCGAGCCGTTCCGCGTCGGCCTCTCGCGCGAACACGTCGGCGGCGCCGCGCTCGTGCTCGCGCGCGGCGCGTCGACGGAGGGCGGACTCGATCCGTCGAACGACGGGCTGCTGACCGACGAGGAACTCGTCGACCTCGACCTCGAAGGGCTGGAGCTGGCCGTGCTGGCCGCGTGCGACACCGGGACGGGCGAGGTGCAGAGCCTCGAAGGCGTCTTCGGACTGCGCCGCGCGTTCCGCCTCGCCGGCGCGCGCGCGGTGGTCACGAGCCTGTGGCCCGTCCCCGACGCGACGGCGCGCGAGCGCATGGTGCGCTTCCACGAGCTGATCTGCGGCGGCGCGCCCACCGCGGCGTCCGCGCTGCGCGACGCCCAGCGCGCACTGCTGCAGCGCCTGCGCGCGGCTGGGCTCGAGACACACCCCTGGTCCTGGGCGGGGTTCGTCGTCGCGGGTGAACCCGCGCGATTCCGCTGAGGCGTCGGGGGCAACCGGGAGGAGACAGCGATGGCCGACAAGAAGTTCGAGATACGCTTCGATCGACACGGACACATCCTCGTGGAGGATGCCGAGCTCGAGGCACGGCTGAAGTGGCTGCTCGCCCACAACGGGCGCCTCGTGATCAAGCTCCGGCAGGAGCGCGGAGCGATCGTCGAGCCCATGCCCCGACTCCTCATCTGTCCGCAGCCGTTGTTCGGCTGTCCGCAGCCCGCCAACGCCCTGTGCCCGAACTACATCTGCCCCGAGGGCATCCTGCACGTCGTGCAGCAGGGCATCTACGAGGACGCATTCGGCGCGATCGGCGGCGGCGAAAGCGTGCGCGAGTGAGCACCGCGACCTTGCGCGCGCCCGACGACGTCCTGGCGCGCAGCCTGTCGAACCGGATCCTCGAGCTGACGTTGATGCCGACGGAAGCCTGCAACTTCCGCTGCACCTACTGCTACGAGGACTTCGCGCTGGGACGGATGTCGCCGTCGGTGGTCCTCGGCCTGAAGCGCCTGATCTCGGCCCGCTCGCCGAGCCTCGACGAGCTGCACCTGGCCTGGTTCGGCGGCGAGCCGCTCCTGGCGCTCGACGTGATCCGCGACGTGCACGCGCACGCGGCGGCGCTCCAGCGCGATCACCCCGAGCTGCTCGTCACGGCGAACATGACGACGAACGCCTGGAGGTTGACGCCGCCGGTGTTCGCCGAGCTCGTCGGGCTCGGCGTGAGCCAGTACCAGATCTCGTTCGACGGCCCGCCCGATCAGCACGACGCGAAGCGCCGGCGTCTCGACGGCAAACCGACGTTCCAGCGCATCTGGGCCAACGTCGCGGCGATGCGCACGACCGACCTCGACTTCCGCGTGCTGTTGCGGCTGCACGTCGACCGCGACAACGTCGACACGATGCACGTGCTCGTGGATCGCCTGCGCGCCGAGTTCGGGTCCGATCCGCGCTTCGAGATCTTCCTGAAACCGCTGGCGCGCTACGGCGGATCGAACGACGCGCGCCTGCCCGTGCTGGAGAGCGAGGAGGACGCGCGACGCTATGCGCGGCTGGAGCAGCACGTCCGCGCGGGCGCGGCGGCGAATCCGGCGCACGCGGCCGCGAAACCCGCGCCTCCGAAGGTGTGCTACGCGTCGAAGGGCAACAGCTACGTGGTCCGCGCCGACGGGCGGCTGTGCAAGTGCACGGTCGTGCTCGATCACCCGGAGAACGAGGTCGGCCGCCTGCACGAGGACGGCACGGTCGCGATCGACCCGGACCGCGCGCGCCCGTGGATGCGCGGGCTGTGGTCCGGGAACACGACCGAGCTCATGTGCCCGATGCTGGGCTTCGCGTCGCCGAAGACCTGAGCCCGCGCCTCAGCGCGTCACGCCCGGGATGTCGACGCCGCGCTCGTTCGCGCAGCGCAGCGCGTCGTCGTACCCGGCATCGACGTGACGGATCACGCCCATGCCCGGATCGCAGGTGAGCACGCGCTCGATCGCCGCCGCGGCTTCGGGCGTGCCGTCGGCCACCGTGACCTGGCCCGCGTGCAGGCTGTACCCGATGCCGACGCCGCCACCGTGGTGGAAGCTGACCCACGACGCGCCGGCGGCCGTGTTCACGAGCGCGTTCAGGATCGGCCAGTCGGCGACGGCGTCCGTGCCGTCCTTCATCGCCTCGGTCTCGCGGTTCGGACTCGCGACCGAGCCGCAGTCGAGGTGGTCGCGGCCGATCACGATGGGCGCGGACACGCGGCCCGTCCTCACGGCCTCGTTGAAGGCGACGCCGGCCTTCGCGCGGTCGCCGTAGCCCAGCCAGCAGATGCGCGCGGGCAATCCTTGGAACGCGACGCGCTCGCCCGCCATCTTCAGCCAGCGCAAGAGCGCGCGGTCGTGCGGGAAGAGCTCGGCCACGATGCGGTCCGTCTCGGCGATGTCCTTCGGGTCGCCCGACAGCGCGACCCAGCGGAACGGGCCTTTCCCCTCGCAGAAGAGCGGCCGCACGTACTTCGGCACGAAGCCCTCGAAGCCGAACGCACCGGCGAATCCCGCCTGTTTCGCGTGGCCGCGCAGGTTGTTCCCGTAGTCGAACGTGTCCGCGCCGCGCTCCTGCAGCGCGAGCATCGCGCGCACGTGGTCGATCATCGTGCGGAACGACTCGCGCTCGTACTGCTTCGGATCCGACGCGCGCAACCGCAGAGCCGCGTCGTACGGCATTCGATTCGGCACATATCCACCGAGCGGATCGTGCGCGCTGGTCTGGTCCGTCAGCACGTCGGGCGTGATCTTGCGCGCGATCAGCCGCTCGAGCAGGTCGACCACGTTGCACGGCACGCCGATCGACTTCGCGACGCCGTCCTTCTTCCACGCGATCGCCTGGTCGATCGCGCGGTCCATGTCGTCGATGCACACGTCGAGGTAGCGCGTGTCGAGCCGCTTCTGGATCCGCGCGCGATCCACGTCCGCGGCCAGGAACGTCCCGTCGTTCATGGTGGCCGCCAGCGGCTGCGCGCCGCCCATGCCGCCCAACCCGCCCGTGACGACGAGCCGGTTCTTCAAGCTGCCCCCGAACAGCTTCGCGGCCGACGCGGCGAACGTCTCGTACGTCCCCTGCAGGATCCCCTGCGTACCGATGTAGATCCACGAGCCCGCCGTCATCTGGCCGTACATCATCTTGTTCTCGGCCTCGAGCTCGCGGAAGTGTTCCCAAGTCGCCCAGTGACCGACGAGGTTGCTGTTCGCGATGAGCACGCGCGGCGATGCCTTCGTCGTCTTGAAGATCCCGACGGGCTTGCCCGATTGCACGAGCAGCGTCTCGTCCGGCGCGAGACGCCGCAGCGCCGCGACGATCGCCTGGAAGCTCGGCCAGTCGCGCGCCGCCTTCCCGCTGCCGCCGTACACGACGAGGTTCGCGGGATCCTCGGCCACCTCGGGGTCGAGGTTGTTCATCAGCATGCGCAGCGCAGCCTCGGCCGCCCACGTCTGACACGTGCGCTGCGTGCCGCGCGGCGCGCGCTGCGGGCCGGTGGGGATCGAGGCGGAGTCGAGGTGCGCGGCGGACGGGGCGGTGATTCGGCTCATGGCGGGATCGCGTGCGGATGCTGGGAACGCCGGAGAATAGCGGCTGAAGCGCGGATCGAGCGCGCGAAACCCGCCGGGCGAGGCGAGGTAGCATCGGGCGCGCATGGACTCTCGACTCCCGAGATCGCTGGTGTTCGCGCTCGGGCTCGCGAGTGCGGGCTGCGCGAGCCCTCCGCCGAAACCCGTCCCGAGCCGTCCCGCCGAGAACCCACCCCAGGAGTCCGCTCCCGATACCGAAAGCCGCTACGAGAGCTCGACGGTCGAGGAAGTGAGACCATCCGACGGCAGCGACCGGCCATACCACCGCTGCGTGCGTCGCGTTCTTCTCGATTCCATCGACTCGCGCGCGGTGACGATGATCTGCGAGCCGAGCTTCCAGCCGGAGTACGCCGTCGCCCTCGTACCGCCGGCACCAATCGAGATCCGTCGGGACGAGTGGGACTTTCCCGACGGACCTTGGACGCTCGTGGTCTCGAAGGCCTCGTTGTGGATCAGGGACTGGAGAGCAGATTGGGATGCGCTCGGTCCCACAGACTTCCAAGTCGCTCGGACCTCGGTCCCGATCGATCGAGAGGTCGCCACGGAGATCGAGGGCGCCTGCCGGATGGTCGTGCGCCGCGCGCGGCATCCGCGGCCCACGTACGTGTACTACGGGGAGCAGCGATACGAGGTCGGGCCAGTGCTGCGTACCGACGGAGTACGCTACGAGTTCGACGCCGACGGCTACTACGGCACGAGCCACTCTCCGGACGCGGGACCGGCTCGCGACCTGATCTCGCTGCTCGACCAGCTGGCCTCGGCGGCGTCGATCACCGACGAAGCCGAACGCGCAGCCGTACTGCGCAAGTGCCGCGAGCGAGCCCGCGCGCTCCAGGAACGGGCCGAGCACCTGCCCTGGTGAGGGCCTCGCGCCGCTCCCCTCGCCGAGCCGCGCAGTAGCGCAAGCGCACCCCGGCGCTCACACTTCGTCCCCCCGCCGACCATCGCGCCGGACTCACCGACATGGCCGAACACGTCCTGCAGAGCATCGCCTTCCCCACGTTGACCGAGCAGCAGGTCACCGAACTGGCCGAGTGCACGAACGCGACCTTCCGACGCTACCGCGACGGCGACGTACTCATCGAGGTCGGCGTGCGCGAGTTCCCCTGCTTCGTCGTGATCCGCGGGAGCATCGAGATCCTCGACGTGTCGGGTTCCGCTCCGCGCACGCTGGTCGTCCACGAAGCCCGGCAGTTCACCGGCGACGTCTCGCACGTGACCGGCAATCCGGCGGTGATCCAGGCCGTCGCGCGCGGCGAGACGATCGTCCACGCGATCACGACGGCCGCCCTGAAGCGGATGATCAACCTGTGCCCCGCGATCGGGGACATCGTCATGCAGGCGTTCATCGCGCGCCGGCAGCTCCTGCGCGAATCGCCGGACTTCACGGGCCTGCGCGTCATCGGTTCGCGCTACTCGAAGGACTCGTTCCGCGTGCGAGAGTTCCTGGCGAAGAACCACGTGATGTTCACATGGCTCGACATCGAGGCCGACCCCGATGTGCGCGCGCTGCTCGACCACTTCGGCGTCACCGAGGCCGACACGCCGATCGTCGCGTGCGCCGAGATGGTGTTGCGGCGCAACCCGTCGAATCGCGAGCTGGCCGAGGAGATCGGGATCCTGCAGCCGCTCGAGCACGCGCTGTACGACCTCGCGATCGTCGGCTCCGGTCCGGCCGGCCTCGCCGCGGCGGTCTACGGCGCCTCGGAGGGGTTGAACACGGTCGTGCTGGAGCACCTCGCGCCCGGCGGGCAGGCGGGCAGCAGCATGCGCATCGAGAACTACCTCGGGTTCCCCACCGGAATCACGGGCGGCGAGCTGACCGATCGCGCGATCTACCAGGCCAACAAGTTCGGCGCGAAGGTCAGCGTGCCGGCGCGCGTGACGAAGCTCGGCTTCGACGGGATGTATCCGGTGCTCACGCTCGAGGAGGGCGAGCCGGTCGTCGCGAAGTGCCTCTTGATCGCGACCGGCGCCGACTACCGCCGTCTGCCCGTCGACGGCTGCACCCGGTTCGAGGGCTGCGGCGTGTACTACGCGGCCACGTTCAACGAGGCGACGTCGTGCCGCGGGCAGGACGTGATCGTCGTGGGCGGCGGCAACTCGGCGGGACAGGCGGCGGTCTTCCTGGCGAACCACGCGCGGCGCGTGCTGGTCGTCGTGCGCGGATCCGACCTGTACGACGGGATGTCCAGCTACCTCGCGAAGCGTCTGGAGGACACGAACCACGTCGAGATCCACCTGGACAGCGAGATCGTGCAGATGCGCGGCGGCGCGTTCCTGGCCGAGGCGGACATCCGGAACCGCAAGACCGGCGAGCAGCGCACGATCGCGACGCAGTCGGTGTTCAGCTTCATCGGCGCGACGCCGCGCACGGAGTGGCTGCCGGACGAGGTCGAGAAGGACGCCCGCGGTTTCGTCCTGACCGGAGCGTCGATCCGCGGCGCGCGCCCGGCCGGCCGCGATCCGTTCCACCTCGAGACGAGCCGCCGCGGCGTGTTCGCGGCCGGCGACGTGCGATCGGGCTCCATCAAGCGCGTCGCGTCGGCGGTCGGCGAAGGCTCGATGGCGATCCAGTTCGTGCACGAGTACTTGAAGGAGCTGTGAACGAGGCGCGCGGCCGCACGAGCATGGAATCGGCGCGCGCCGACCTGCACACTCCGGCGCGATGAGCCGGAAGATCCTCGCCGCGAGCGCGATCTGGAGCGCGAGCATCCTGCTCTCGCGACTCGTCGGGCTCGTGCGCGAGGCCGCGCTCGGGCGCACGCTCGGCGTCGGCGGCGACGGCGACCTGTACCAGGCGGCGTTCACGGTCCCGGACTTCCTGAACTACCTCTTGGCGGGCGGCGCGATGGCGGTCGTGCTCGTGCCGCTGCAGGCCGCGCGGCTCGCGCGGGCGCGCGGCGGTGCGAGTGCCGACGGCGCGAGCTCCACCGCAGCCGTGGCGGGTTCGAGCACGGACGGCGGCGACGCGTGGCGCTCCATCGCCACCATCGCGAACGCGCTCGGGATCGCGCTCGTCGCGCTGTGCACCGTCGCCTGGTTCGCGATGCCGGCGCTCGTGCGCGTCGCGGCGCCGGGCTTCGACGAGGCGCAGCACGCCGAGCTCGCGCGCCTCTCGCGCATCCTGCTGCCGGCGCAGATCTTCCACGTCCTGGGCGCCGTCTTCTCCGCCGCCCTCCTCGCGCGCGACCGGCACGCGATCCCGGCCTTCGCGCCCGTCGTCTACAACCTGGTCGTCGTCGCCGGCGGTCTCGCGTCGGGCACGGCCGAGGGCTTCGCCTGGGGCGTCCTGGTCGGCGCGTTCGTCGGCCCGTTCCTGCTGCCGCTCGTCGCGTGCGCGCGCCTCGGGTTCCGCTGGCTGCTGCGCATCGAGCCGCGCGGGAGCGATCTGCGCGCGTGGTTCGTGCGCTCGCTGCCGATCATGGCCGGGTTCTCGATCGTCGTCGCCGACGACTGGTTCCTGCGCGCCGAGGGCACGATCCTCGCGCCCGGCGCGGCGGCCACGCTCGGGTACGCGAAGGCGCTCTTGCGCGTGCCGATCGGTGTGTTCGGCATGGCGGCCGGGCTCGCGACGTATCCCCTGCTCGCGCGGCTCGCGGCGGAATCGCGGCACACGGACTTGCGCGCCCAGCTCTCGCGCGCGCTGCGCACGGTCGCGCTGCTCGCCCTGGTCGCGCAGGCGATCGCGGTGTCGTCGGGCACGGACCTCGCCGCGATGGTCTACGGACGCACGCGGCTCGATCCGGCCGAGATCGCCGCCGTCGCGGACGCGTTGGCCTTGTGCGCCGTCGGGCTCGCGGCCTGGGCCGCGCAACCGCTCCTCGCGCGCGGCTTCTACGCGCTGGGCAACACGTGGACGCCGGCCGTGCTCGGCACGGTGGTCGCGCTGGCGGCGTGGCCGGTGTACGGGCTCGCGCGCGAACGCTTCGGCATCGCCGGGCTCGCCGCGACGAGCGCGCTGGCGATCACGCTGCATGCGGTCGTCCTGTACGCGAGCCTGGCGCGGCGCCTGAATCGCGAGGGCGCGGAGAGACCGACGGGGCTCGTCGCGTTCAGCGCGCGCGCGCTGACGAGCTTCGCCGTGGCGCTCGGAATCGGCCTGACGCTGGCGCGCGCGCTGCCCGAGGCCAGCACGACCCTCGGATCGGCGGTGCGCGGCGCACTCGTGTCGGCCGGCTGCGTGGCGGGGTTCGTCGCGACGGGCGTGTGCGTGGGATTGACCGAGATCCGCGGCGCGGCGGCGCCGATCCTGCGGCGGCTGCGCGGGACTCCGGCGGCGCCACGCGCCTGACTTGAATCGGGAGAGATTCGCGCGGCTCGCAGCGCGGGACCGCAGCAGGACCCGGCCGTGATCCCTGTCCGCCCGACTCTGAGCCCGTCGCGTCGCTCGCCAGCGCGCGGATCAGTCGTCGATCGTGGGCACGTCGAGCATCGCGACGTACTCGCGGATCCTCTCGAGGTACCAGTCGGTGCGATACGCATCGAGGACGACGAGCGTCCGCCTGTCGCGCGCCAGGAGTGGCGCCGGGCGGCGTTTGGGTTCGAACTCGGCCGACTCCTCCTTCACGGTTCCGGCTGGCCGAGCCGGTGCCGTGATCTCGCGCCAGCGCTCGGCCATCGGAGCGCTCGGGAGGTAGCAGTGCTCACCCGCCGCCTTCCAGTAGGCCGACTCGATCAACCGGTTCAGCGTCGCGGCGACCTCGCGCGCGTCGGCGCGCTCCAGCACGATCGTCTCCGAGTCCGCGGGGAGGTTCGGCGCGGTGGTCTCGACGAGCGCGCATCCCGCCCCCAGGCCGGACGCGAGCAGCGCGACAGAAAGGGTCGAGAGCCTCATCGGGTCGACTGCGCAGGCACCGGCTGGTCGAGACGCTCGACGAACGCGCGCACGCGGGCCAGGAACGCGTCGTCGCGGTCGGCTTCGAGCACGACGAGCGCGTGCTCGTCCCAGACGCGGAACGACGCCGGCGGAGGCGCGACCTCGAACGGTCCAGGCCGAGGTCCGTCGCGCAGCCAGTCCCGCAGCCGCTCCAGCTCGAGGTCCTCGAGGACGCGCCGGACCTCGGGGTCGTCGTCTGGGATCGCGCGCCAGCCTTCCTCGGGCGGGAAGGCCAGCTCCCGTCCGTCGGCCCTCACCGCGAGGACTTCGGCGGGAGGACGGCGCAGGGCGCAGCCGCGTCGCGACTCGGCCGCCCAGAAGCTCGCCTCGTCGATCTCGTTGAGCATGCGCGCGACTTCCCTCGCGTCCGCGTGCCGCAGTTCGACGACCACGGCACCAGCTGGCAACGTGCGCTCGACGCGCTCGGACACGACCCCCACGGCACCATCGGGCGGCGCGGGCTCGACGTCTTGCGGCTTCGCATCGGCGACGATGTCGGGCTGCGCGCGCGCGGCGCCGCGGGGCGCGTCGCATCCGCAGAACGCGCTCGACGTCATCATCAGCAGCAGGACGCCGACGCCGCGCAACATGGCCCGCGCCTCACTTCGCCGCCGTCGCCGGCTGATCGAGCTGGCGCACGAGCGCGATCGCGCGCTCGAGGTCCGCGTCGTGTCCCGGCGACGCCGTCATCACGATCGAGTTCGTGCGCGCGTCGGCGATCATCGACACGTGCGAGCTGCCGTCGGCCGCGTGGACCGCGGCGTGTTGCGCGCTCGTGCATCCGCCCGCGCGATCCTGCGCCGATCCGATCGTTCCGCCGTGCAGGATGCCGCACACGCGTCCGGCGAGCTGGGCGGCCGGCTGGTTCGCGACGACCACGACCTCGGAGCGCGCGAGATCGGGTCGCTGGCGCTCGGGCGAGGAACAGGCGAGGGCGGCGAACGACAGGACGACGGGCAGCGCGAACTTCATGAGGACGTCTCTCGTGTGGGCGGCGGGCCGACCGCGGCTTCGACGGCGGCCTGCAGCTCGCATTCCCGGCGATTCTAGCGTGGATGGCCGGGCGCGCGGCCGGCACGGGCTCGTCCGCCGGCTCGCTCGCGACGATCCACGGGCGCCGCGGGGCCCGCGACCTCTCGGGCGCAGGCACGAACGATCTGGCGCACGCGCGGACTCTCTGGCGCAAGCGCCGTGGAGCTCGGCGCGGGCGCCGGGCTGCCACCCTGGACGCTCCGCGTTAGGCTTCCAGGCGTGGTGGAAGACGCCGATGCCAGCGAGTGGCTCGCACGCGCGCGACAGGGCGATCGCGAGGCTCTGCTCGCACTCTTCGCGCGCGAGGAGCCCCGCCTCCGGCGCATGATCGACCTGCGGCTGGATCCGAGCCTGCGCCGCCGCGTCGATCCCGCCGACATCCTGCAGGAGGCGTGGATCGACGCGGCCGCGCGCTTCGAGGGCTGGTGCGCGCAGCCGGCGCTGCCGTTCCGCGTCTGGCTCCGACTCGTGGGCGCGGAAGCGCTGAGCCGCGCCCATCGACAGCACCTGGGCGCGCACAAGCGCGACGTGCAGCGCGAGGTCCGCATGGACAGCCGGCCGTCGATCACCGCCGCCGCGCTCGCCGAGGCGTTCGTCACCAGCCAGACGACGCCCACGCAGGCCGTGCGGCGCGAGGAAGTGCGGACGCGGGTGATGGACGCGCTGGCCTGTCTCGACGAGGTGGACCGCGAGATCGTCGCGCTGCGGCACTTCGAGGGTCTGACGAACGAGGACGTGGCGGCGGAGCTCGCGATCGAGCCGGCGGCCGCGAGCAAGCGCTTCATGCGCGCGCTGGTGCGGCTGCGACCGACGTTGAAGGCGCTGGATCCGGGTGCGGGGCGGGAACCGTGAAGGAACCCGAGCCGCGCACCGCCGAAGAAGCCGTCGAACTGTATCTCGCGCTCCGGCGACGAGGCGAAGACGTCGACGCGACGTCGTTCGCGGCACGCCACGCGCATCTCGGTTCCGACGTGCTCGACGCGCTCGAAGCCCTGTCGGAGATGGAGCGCGAGCGCGACGGACACGACGACGCGTCGCTCGCGCGCGTCGGTCCGTACCGCGTCGTCCGCGAGGTCGGCCGCGGCGGGATGGGCGTCGTGTTCGAAGCCGTGGAGGAGCCGCTCGGGCGCCGCGTGGCGCTGAAGGTGCTGCCGTCGCATGCGCTGCAGAGCCCGGCCGCGCGCGCGCGCTTCCGTCGCGAGGCGGAGCTCGCGGCGCGCCTCGACCATCCCGACATCGCCACGATCTACGGCACGGGCGTGGACAGCGACCGACCCTGGATCGCCATGCGCTTCGTCGACGGCGACACCCTCGCGCGCTCGATCGCGGCCGCGCGCGAGCACGCGGCGAGCTGCGCGGTGATCCCGGGCGCACCGGTCCATGGCCGGGAGGCGGCGTCGGCCGTCGCGGCGTGCATCGCGCGGGTCGCGCGCGCGCTCCACGCCGCGCACGCGCAGGGCGTGATCCACCGCGACGTCAAGCCGTCGAACGTCATCGTCGGTCCGGGCGGAGAACCCGTGCTCGTCGATTTCGGCCTGGCGATCCACGAGGAGGCGACCGGCGCCTCGCTGACGCGCACCGGGGACACGGCGGGCACTCCGGCCTACATCGCGCCCGAGCTCGTCAGCGGCGAGCGCGCTCGCCCCGACGCGCAGAGCGACGTCTACGCCCTGGGCGTCACGCTGTACGAGTGCCTGTCGCTGCGACGGCCGTTCGACGGACCGACCCCGGTCGCACTCTTCCGCGCGATCACGTCGAGCAGCGCCACCGACGTCCGTTCGCTGAACCCGGCCGTGTCGCGCGATCTCGCGACCGTCGCCGCGACGGCCATGGAACGCGATCGCGGTCGCCGCTACGCGAGCGCGTCCGCGCTGGCCGACGACCTCGAAGCGTGCGTCGCGCAGCGGCCGATCCGCGCGCGGCCCGTGCCGCTGCACGGCCGGATCCTGCGCTGGGCGCGTCGCGAGCCGCGACAGGCGGCGCTCGCCGCGGCGCTCGCGGCCTGCGCGATCGCCCTGGCCGTCTTCACCGGCAACTGGTGGGCGTCGCGGGACGAGATCCGCGACGCGGCGATCTTCGCGCGCACGCGTGCGGTCGAAGCCGCGCTCGAAGACGGGTTCGCGAGCCTCGACCGCGCGCGCGTGGCGGACGCCGACGCCGCGTTCGCGCGCGCGCTCGCGCTCGACCCGCGCAACGAGGAGGCGGTCGCGGGCCGCGTGCTCGCGGGCATCCAGTCCGGCGACTATTCGGGCGCGAGCGCGCGCCTGAAGGAGCTCTCGCCATCCATGCGCGGCCGCGACGCGCTCGAGGCCCTGGTCGCCGGCCGCGCCATGCCGCCGCGCACCGCCGCCGACTTCGCGCCCGACGTGCGCTCGTTCGAGCTCTACATCCGCGGACGCTGCGCCGTCGCCGCGGGACAGCGGCTGTCGTACTACGAGCGGCAGCCGCTGAACGAGCGCGCGCTCGAGCTGTTCCAGGAATCCGTCGCGCGCGCCCCGGTCGCGCGCGCGATCTTCCACGAGCAGCTCGCGTCGAGCGCGCAGCAGTTCGGGGACGCGCGCAGCGCGCGCTCGGCATCCGCGGCGCTCGTGAGCCTGTGGCCCGATTCCCCGCGCGCGCTGTACTACGCGGGGCAGGCGCTCGTGCTCATCGAGCCCGCCGCCGCGCGCGCGCTGCTCGAGCGTTCCTACGCGCTCGATCCGACGCCGGTCGACATCTACAACCTGATCGCTCAGACCTTCCAGCGGCCGGACGAGTTCGACCGGGCCGAGGCCTGGTGCTGGCGCGGGCTCGCGCGGCATCCGCACTCGGCGGCGTTGTACGTGGTGCTGGCCAACTCGCTCACGCAGCGCGGCTGCACGGAGGAGTCGAACGCGGCCTACCTGCGTTCCGCGCAGCTCGATCCGCGCCTCGGCGGCTCGTGGGCGCAGCTCGGCCTCGACGCGCTGCTGCAGGAGCACGTCGACGAGGCGCTGATGTACTACGTGCTCGCCCTGGCCAAGGATCCGCAGAACCACAACGCGCGGATGTTCTACGCGGTCGTGCTCGAGCGCGCCGGCGATTTCGAATCCAGCGCGCGCGAGGCGGACCAGGCGATCGCCGGCGTGTACCCGGCGCAGCCCGCGTACTGGCGGCAGGTCGTGAGCGTGCAGGGACAACTGCAGGCCGAGCGCACGTCCGCGAAGTACGCCGAGGCCGGACTCACGGTCGCGCCGGCGGATCCCGAGCTGCTGGCCGCGCTGGAGGCCGCTCTGGGCGCGCTGGCGCGCTGACCCAAAACGGCGCGCCGCCACCGATGGCGGTGACGGCGCGCCTCGCGCGTCTCCCTCCC
>JBGAOR010000079.1:0-22699 GCA_044221705.1 Planctomycetota bacterium | reverse complement strand
TCCGCGGCGCGCGCCGCGTCGCCGTTCAGGAGCAGCGCGAGGCCCAGGTGGTAGGCGATGTTCGACCGCAGCGTCCCGATCGGGACGCCGGCCGCGTTGGGCTTGCCGTCGGGCTCGACCTCGTCGGGTCGCTGCGCGGAGAGCTCGCGCGCGCGCTCGAGGTCGCGCACCGCGGCGTCGAACTTGCGCAGCGTGATCCAGCGGTGTCCGCGGAAGCGCAGCAGCCAGGCCGAGTCGGGGTGGCGCTCCAGCCCGCGCGTGAACGCGGCGATCGCGTCCTCGTAGCGGCCCAGGTACCCGAGTCGACGACCGACCCACACGGCCGCCATCTCGCTGTCCGGTTCCGCGGCGAGGCGCTCTTCGGCGAGGGCGAGGTCGCGTTCCTGCCGCGCCCGCTCGGGATCGGCGGGGGTCGACGAGCAGGCGGAGAGCAGCGCGACGATCAAGACCAGCGGGAGGAGGCGCGGCATGCGCGTCAAGATCCCAAGCCCGGTTCCAGGAGTCACGCGCGAGCCCTGGCGCGGCTTCGCGCGCCTGCGTAGGCTTCGCCGCTTCACCCTGCACCGCAACTCGAGCCGCATCGCACCCCGCCCCCCATGCTGAACGGCACGACCTGGAGCCTCGCCCGCTTCGGCGCACGACTGCGTCAGGCCGGCGACCTCGCCCGCCCGCCCCAGAAGAAGCTCTCGCGCGTCCTGTCCATCGCCAGCGGCAAGGGCGGCACGGGCAAGAGCATCGTGGCCACGAACCTGGCCGTTCAGCGCGCGAAGATGGGCGAGCGCGTCTGCCTGGTCGACTTCGACGCGGGCATGGCCAACGCGCACCTCCTGCTGGGCGTGGCGCCGCGTTTCGACCTGGGCCACGTGCTCGACGGCGAGATCTCGGCCGGATACGCGCTGGTCGAGGCACCGGGCGGGTTGCAGCTCCTCTCGGGAGGCGTGGGGCGCGCGGCGCTCGCGAACCCGACGCGCAAGGAGCTCGAGCGCCTGTTCGAGGGCCTCGAGCCGCTCGAGGAGGCCTTCGACCTCGTCATCGTCGACCACGGCGCCGGGTTGTCGTACGCGACCATGGCGCACCTCGCGGCGGCGACGGCGCTGCTCGTGGTCACGACGCACGAGGTGACGTCGCTCTCGGACGCCTACGCTCTCTACAAGCACGTGACGACCGTGAACACGCGCGTCCAGGTCGGCGTGGTCATGAACCGCGCCCCGGACGAGGCCACGGCGCACGCCGCGTGGGAGCGGTTCCGCGGCGCGAGCCAGCGCTTCCTGACGCGCGCCCCCGAGCTCGTCGGCTGGGTGCCCATGGACGAGGCCGTCGTGCGCAGCGTCCAGGCCCGCGCCCCGGTCTCGCTGCGCGAGCCGGACAGCCGCGCGGCGCGCGCGCTGGCCTCGATCGCCCGCTGGCCCGCCATCGAGACCGCGCGCGGGACCGGGTCTTTCTATTCCGCGGCGCGCCGGGCCCTGCGCTAGCTTTCTCCGGGCCCGAGAGGTAGACCGGAGCCCTGGGCGTTCCCCCCCCAGGGAGGTGACCGATGGACGGATTGGCTCTCTTGTGCGCGCTGCACGCCGACGGACCGCAATCGCTGCGACGTCTGCGTCGATCCGGCTGCCCCTCGCTCGAGTCGATCGCGGGCCTCGACATCGATCGACTCGCGGACCTGCTCGCGAGCACTCCGACGGCGGCGCAGCGCTTCCAGCGCGAAGCGCACATCCTCCTCGCGCGCCTCGGTCCGGGAGATGCGAACGGCCACGGTGCGACCGTGCGCGCCGAGTCGGCGCTGCTCGAAGCCGAGGACGGCGCGACCGCGGAGACCAGCGCGCCGCCCAAGGCCTACGGTGCCGCGCTCGTGCGCTGGCGCGAGCTCGACGCGCTCGAGGACGCGCAAGCCGTCGCCGAGCCGATCGTGGAGGAGTCGTCGGCGCCGTCGCCGCATCCTTCGCCGCGCACGCAGCTGTCCGTGCTGCAGGACCTGGCCGACGAATCGCGCGACGCGCTGATCGCCGTCGGCATCGTCGATCTCGAGGGGCTCGCCGCGTGCGACGCGCTCGAGCTCTCGCGCGCCACGGGGCTCGACTACTCGAACGCCGTGCGCTGGCGTTCGCTCGCGCGTCGAGCGCTGCCGTCGGGTACCGAGCGCTTCTCGCACTCGGGCCTGCCCGAGAGGCAGCGCGCGCCGCTCCTGTCGCTCGACGACTACGTGCTGCAGCCCGCGCTGCGCATCGAATCGCCGCGCACCGAATCGCCGCGGACGGAGCCTGCTCGCACCGAATCGCCCCGGACGGAGCCCGCGCGGAACGCGGCCGCCGCGCCAGGCCCGATCCCGTCCCGCGCCGAGCTGCGCGAAGAGACGGCCGGCGGGCCGTTCGCCTAGCTGGAGCGCGCATCGCCGAAGCCGTGACGCGAGCGCGCGGAGCCCTGCGCGCCGCGATCAGCGGTTCGCGCGCGCGCGAATCGTCTCCATCCGCGCCAGGAACTTCTCGGGCGGCTGAAAACCGGAGATGCGGCCGAGTTCCTTGCCGCTCGAGTCGAGCACCAGCATCTCGGGGTAGCCCGAGATGTGGAACTTCTGCGACAGCGGCAGGCCGGCCTTGCTCTCGGCGTCGATCGACATCGAGACCATCTTCGACAGCACGGCCTGCACCTCGGGCTTCGAGAACGTCTCCTTCTCGAGCTTCCGGCACGGGGTGCACCAGGTCGTGTTGAAGTCGATGAAGACGAGCTTGCTCGTCGCGCGCGCCTGCGCGAGCCCGTCCTCGTAGCTGCCCTCGAACCAGACCTTGGCCGGGACCGCGGGCGCGCCGGGGGCGGGCGCGGCTCCGGACGACGCGGCGGGCGGCGCGTCCTTCTGCACGGTGCACGCGGCGACGAGAGCGATCGGGACGACGAGGAGTGCGCGGCGGACGAACGGTTCCATGCGGCTCCGAGGATCCGCTGCTGCGCCTTTCCGCTCAAGGGCTCGCCGCGGACCGGCGCATCCGGACCGCTCGCCGCCGCTCGGGCGGAGCGCGCAGCCGGGGCGCGGCCTCGCTCGGCGCCTTTTCCGGCCCCGAAGCCCCGCGAACGGCGCTCCAGCGGTTAGTTTGTTCGCCTGAACCCCTGCGTCCGGAAGCCGCCGGAACCGCGCCGATGCCCCTGATCCAGACGACCCATTCGAGCCTGATCCCGACCGCCGCCGCCCGTCCGGCGGACGACCCGATCTTCCTGCTGAACGCCGAGGCGACGCGCCGCGCGCAGGCGGGCGAAGCGGTGATCAACGCGACGCTCGGCGCCCTGATGGAGGACGACGGGACGCTGGCCGTGATGCCCAGCGCGGTCGAGGCCCTGCAGCGCGTGCCGGCCAAGAAGGCCGCGTCCTACGCGCCGATCCTGGGCGCCAAGACCTTCCTCGAAGCCGTCGTGCGCGACACGTTCGAGGCGGCGCCCTCCGTGGCGAAGCTCGCGACGGCGGCGGGGACGCCGGGCGGCACGGGCGCTCTGTACCAGGCCGTCACCACGTTCCTCGAGCCGGGCCAGGCGCTGCTCACGACGAACTGGTTCTGGAGCCCGTACCAGACCATCGCGAGCCAGTCGCGGCGCGCGGTCGAGACCTTCGAGACGTTCGACGCGCGCGGCCGCTTCGACGTCGGCGGGTTCGCGGCCGGACTCGACCGGCTCGTGCAGCGCCAGGGGCGCGCGCTCGCCATCCTGAACTTCCCGTGCCACAACCCGACGGGCTACTCGCTCGACGCCGACGAATGGCGCGAGGTCGCCGACGTCGTGCGCCGCGCGGGCGAGCGCGCGCCGGTCGCGCTGCTCGTGGACCTGGCCTACGCGCGCTTCGGAGCCGACGCCTCGCAGGCCTGGGTCGCGCAGGCCGAACGCATGACCGAGACCGCGACGCTGCTCGTCGCCTGGACCGCGTCGAAGTCGTTCGCGCAGTACGGCGCGCGCGTCGGCGCGCTGGTCGCCGTGCACCCGGACGACGCCGAGCGCGCGCGGATCCAGAACGCGCTGGCCTTCTCGTGCCGCGGCACGTGGTCGAACTGCACAACCACGGCGGCCAGCTCGCCATCGCGGAGCTGCTCACGGACCCGGCGTTGCGCGCGAAGGTCGACCTCGAGCGCGCGCGGCTCGTGCGCCTGCTCGACGAGCGCGTCCAGGTCTTCAACCGCGAGGCGGCGCGCGCCGGCCTGCGCCATCCGCGCTACGAAGGCGGCTTCTTCGTCTCGGTGTTCGCGCCGGATTCCGAGGCGGCCGCCGAGCGGCTGAAGGCCGCGGGCGTGTTCCTCGTGCCGCTGCCCGGAGCGCTGCGCGTCGCGCTGTGCTCCACGCCGGCGCGCGACGTCCCGCGGCTCGTTTCCGCGCTCAAGGACGCCATCCGCTAGAGTCGAGGACCGGGAAGAGGGGAAGGATCTCGCACGCATGCCGCACGAAACGGTCCAGAACCAGAATGGCTGGGAGCTCGAGCACCGTTACGGCGAGCGCGTGCACGTGCTCGACAACGTCTACCTGCTCTCCGCGCTGGCGCGCATCGGCAGCCCGACGGTCGCCCACCGCGACCTGATGGCGCTCCTGCGCAGCGTCTACCAGACGCTGCTGATGACCGCGGCCGGCCGCGAGCTGACGCGCGTCGCCAGCGAGGTGCCGACCCGCATGGCCGCCGCGCACCCCGACCGCGCGATCTACCGCGGGCCCGTGTTCGAGCCGACGGCGCAGGTCGTGGTGGTCGACATCATCCGCGCCGGCATCGTGCCGTCGCAGGTGTGCTTCGAGCTCCTGACCGCGGTGCTGTCCGAGTCCGTCGTGCGCCTCGACCACCTGACGATGGCGCGCCTCTCCGACGCCGCGGGGCACGTCACGGGCGTCGACCTCTCAGGGTCGAAGATCGGCGGGCGCGTGGACGGCGCGACCCTGATCCTGCCCGACCCGATGGGCGCGACGGGCGTGACGACGGTGCGCGCGCTGCGTCACTACCGCGAGAACTACGGCCGCCCGAAGCGGATCGTCGCGCTGCCGATGATCGCGACGCCGGAGTACCTGCGGGCGGTGCTGGAGGAGTTCCCCGAGCTGGTCGTGTACACGGCGCGGCTCGACCGCGGGATGTCCGACCCCGAGGTGCTGGCGACGGTGCCGGGGACGTACTGGGACCGCGAGAAGGGGCTCGACGCGAAGAGCTACATCGTCCCGGGCGCGGGGGGCATGGGCGAGGTGATCAACAACTCGTGGTGCTGACCCCGGCGCCCCGAAGCTGACCCGGTCGGCGGTCCGTCGCCGGCCGGCTCCCGGCCGTCGCGGGCCGGTCCCCGCATCGAGATCTGCATCGAGACCCGATCCCGGGCGCCCGGACACGGAAGCGGGTCGGGTCCGCGAGGATCGCGCGGCGTATCCATGGACAACCTGGTACGGAACGGTAACCATGTCGCCATGGACCTCACTCCCCAGGCTCGCCCCGCCCCCGTCGCCACGAAGGACTGCACGCAAGGCCCCGACGGCGCCGGCTTCTGCCCGATCCACGAAGGCCTGCGCCTGCTCCAGGGCGCGTGGACTCCCGAAGTCCTCTGGCAGCTGCGCCAGGGGCCCAAGCGCTTCGGCGAACTGCGCCGCGCGCTCGGGCGCATCTCGGCCAAGGTGCTGACCACGCGGCTGCGCGAGCTCGAGCAGCGCGGTCTCCTCGAGCGCCGCGTGCTGGCCAGCTCGCCGCCCTCGGTCGAGTACCGGCTGACGGACCTCGCTCACGAGATCCAGCCCGTCCTGTGCTCGATCGCCGAGCTGGGCACGAAGCTGCACGCGCGTCAGGCGGCGAAGCCCGCGGCGACGGAGCCTCGGCCCGCTCCGGTCGCGAGCGCCGCGGCCGGCGGGTGAGCGGGCGCCCGCCCGTGCGGGCCTCCGATCAGAACGCGTAGCGCAGGCCGAGCGTCCACTGGTCGTCGTCGACCTCGCGCTCGAAGCCCAGCCCGAGCGCCACCGCCGGGACGAACCAGTAGCGCACGTCCCCGCCCCACACGAAGCCGTCGTCGGCGACGTCCTCGTACCCGAAGCGCAGCTCGCCTTCGATCTGCTTGTTCACCGCGGTCCGGAAGCCGCCCTCGGCGCGCCAGCCGTTCTCGTCGAAGTTGCCGCCGCCGGCGCCGTCGAGCTCGAGCCAGACCCACGAGATCGAGGCGAACGCGCTGAGGTTGTTGTCGAGGGGCACGCTCTGGCCGACGCCCAGGTCGTAGCGCGTCACCTCCTCGTCGTCGTCGTAGAGGTCGATGCCGCCGCGGACGAAGACGCCCTCGCCGAACTGCCAGGCGCCGCGCGCGCCGTAGCCGCGCAGGTCGTCGTCGATCGCGTCGACGTCGCGCAGAAGCGCGTGCACCTCGACGAACCGCCACGAGAGCATCTTGGCCGACTCCGACGCCAGCTCGCCCGGCCGCTGGTAGGGGTCGAACGGCGGGAGCGGGTCGGCGAGCGGCGCGGCGAGGGGCTGGAGCAGGAGCGCGGTGGTGAGCAGCATCGGTCGTTTCCTCGGATCGGCACGCGCCGACGGGACTCGTATACAGGCGGGGCGGCGGGCGCGCCACCCGCGCGAGGCTTCGCGCGCGATCGCCACGCGCCCGGCGCCGCTCGGACCGGCGGTGGACGTCGCTGTGTCAGGCGAACGGATCCGGGCGCCGGAGCGCCTCCCGTCCGAGCGGCATCTCGTACCGATCGCGCGTCGTCGCGTACCCGATCCCGCCCATGCGTCCGACGGCGCGCAAGAGCGCCGGATCGACGTGGAAGCGCGCGTCCACGCACGCGTCGTCGACGAAGACGTGGACGACGCGCCCGATCACGACGTTGCCGCCGGCGGGCGCGCCCGGGTTCGTGCGCACGACCTGCACCGTCTCGCACTCGAAGGCCCAGGGCGAGCGGGCGACGCGCGGCGCGCGCACGCGGCGGCTCGGCGCGGTCGCGAGCCCGGTGAGGTCGAACTCGCTCTCGCCGTGCGGCAGCGGCTCGGCCGCGGCCGCGATCTCGCGCGCGATGGACTCGACCGCGGCGCAGACCACGAACTCGCCCGTGCCGCCTTCCGCGCGCGGCTTGCAGTTCGCCAGCGTGTCCTTCTCGCCGCCGTCGGCGCGGTTCGAAGGGCAGAAGAGGAGCGTCATCGGGTCCGAGCCGATGCCGTTGAAGAACGAGAACGGCGCGAGGTTGACGCGTCCGTCGGGATCGACCGTCGACACGAGCGCGATCGGGCGCGGCACGATGCATCCGATGAGCAGCTTGTAGCGGTCGCGGGCAGCCAGTTCGTCGGGCGAGACGTCCATCGCGACACAGCCTACGGCCGCGCGTCGCGCGCCGCGCGCGGACACCGGCGAGATCGCGCGGACGCGGCGCCGCCGACGCTCTCCCGCGACGCGGGGCTCATTCCGGATCCAGGATCCGGCGCGCGCGCGCGCGGATCTTCGGTTCGATCTCGGTCGACCCGGCCAGGATCATCTCGGCCAGATCGCGTGCCCGGTCGGGCTCGCCGCTCTTCTGGAGGGCCTCGGCGTACTCCGTCAGCGTCCGCGAGCGGATGCTGGGCGAGAGACCGGGTTCGCCGGCCAGCGCCGCGGCGTGCTCGAGGACCGCGAGCCGCTCTTCCGTCCGGCCGAGATCGCCGAGCACGCTCGCCTCGTCGATCAGCCCGAAGATCGCGATCTCGCCGCCGGCCTCGACGCTGCGCGCCCACCGGTCGGATGCGATCGCCATGTGCTCCGCCGCGCCTTCCAGGTCGCCGTTCTTGCGCAGCGCGTGGCCGAGCGCCCAGTGCGCGCCGGCTGCGTAGGGGAACTCGCTCGCGCTGGCCGCCTCGGCGCGCTCGACGAGCTGCTGGGCCGAGCAGACGGCGCCCGTGACGTCGCCGTCCTCGAGCCGGATCATGGTGAGGTTCTTCAGCGTGAGGATGCTGTCCTCGTGCGTCGGCCCGAGCGTCCGGTCCTGCACGGAGAGCAGCCACTCCAGCACCGGGATCGCCTCGGTCTCGCGGCCGATGTTCGCCAGGACGACGCCGTAGCCGTTCCCGCGTCCGAGCGTGTGTCCGTTCTCGTCGCCGAGCACGCGCCGCGACTTCAACCAGGCATCGCGGCAGTGCGGCAGCGCCTCGTCGAAACGGCCCAGTCGGAACAGCGCGAACGCGTACTGCGATTCGATGTCGATCGTGGTGGGATCGTCCGGACCGAGGTGCTCGCTGGCTCCGCGCAGCGCTTCTTCGAAGCTCGCCGCGGCTTCGTCGACGCGCTCCAGGTCCATGAGCGCCGCGGCGCGGCGGCAGCGCGCGTGATGCACGAACGAGTGGTTCAAGCCGATCGTCGCGAGCCCGTCCGAGATCGCCGTGTCGACCTCCGCCAGCGCCTCCGCCGGCCGCCGCGACATCCGCAGGAACTCGGACAGGTCCGAGCGCGCCTCGAGCGCCGCCGTCGATGCCGTCCCCGACCGCCGCTCGTGCGCCGCGATGACCTCGCGGTGCAGGTCGACGGATTCGTTCGTGCGCCCGAGGATGCCCACGGCGAAGGCCAGCGCCTCCTGCGCCTCCAGGGTCAGGCGGTGATCGGGACCGTACCGCGCCAGGCAGGCTTCGTAGACCGCGCGCGTCAGGGCTTCCGCCTCCTCCGTGCGCCGCGATCCGTTGAGGGCGCTGGCCAGCGTGAGCCGCGCCGACACCACCGGGCTCGACGTCGGCCCGAGCTTCGCCTCCAGCGTGGCGGCGCCCGTGCGGATGAACTCCTGCGCTTCGTCGAACCGGCCGAGCTGGATCTCCACCAGCCCCGCGAGGATGCGCCAGCGCCCGATCTCGCACGCGTCGCCGTTCTCCGTCGCGCGCGCGAGTCCGGCGAGCACGCGCGGCTCCTGCAGGCGCGGGGGCTCGAAGTTGACGTCGTTCTCGATCGCGATCCGCTCAAGCGCGAGCCGCGTGGAGTCGCCCGGCGCGTACTCGGCCTCCCACACCGGCCGCATGCGTTCGAGCTCGCGGCGCACCTCGCGCGGCAGGCTCAGCGAGACGTACGCATCCACGATCGAGCGGCGCAGCGCGAGCCAGATCCGCGGCTCGAGGTCCGTCTTCGAGTCGAGGTCCAGGCTCGCCGACGCCAGCACGTCGACCACGCGCGCGTCGCGTCCGCGGACGTCCGGATCGGCGCTGGTCAGGATCCGACCCTGGAACTCGGCCAGTTCGCGGTTCGTCCGCGCCTCGAGTTCGAGCCGCGCGAGCCGCTCGTTCGCCAGGCCTTCGGCGTCCTGGGCGCGGACCTTGGCGACCACCGCGCGGTCCCGCTGGACGAGCGCGACGACGGCGCCGGCCACGACCGAAGTCAGGATCGCGATCGACGCGGCGACGGCGAGGCGGTTGCGGCGCACGAACTTGCGCACGCGGTAGACGGTGGAGGGCGGGCTGGCGAGGACGGGCTCGTCGCCGAGATAGCGCTCCAGGTCGTGCGCGAACTCCGCGGCCGACGCGTAGCGGCGTTCGCGGTCCGGCTCCAGCGCGCGCAACACGATCCACTCGAGCTCGATGGGCAGGTCGGGCCGGAGGCTGCTCGGTCGCTGAGGGCTCGCGCTGCGCGCGCGGACGAGCGCCTCGTGCAGCGAGAGCCCCTTGAGGTCCAGCACCGGCCGTCCGCACAGGAGCTCGTACAGCAGCGCGCCGAGGCCGTAGACGTCGCTGCGGACGTCGAGGTCATCGAGGTGTCCCTCCAACTGCTCCGGGCTCATCGACGCGAGCGTGCCGACGATCTCGCCGGCCTCCGTGGCGCGCGTCTCGGCCGTGCCGAGCACCTTGGCGATGCCGAAGTCGATCAGCTTCGGCGCGCCCGTCGCGTCGACGAGCACGTTCGACGACTTGATGTCGCGGTGCAGCACGCCGCGCTCGTGTCCGTGCTGCACGGCCGCGCAGACTCCGACGAAGAGCCGCGCGATGCCGTCGCAGTCGACGCCGCGCTCGCGCACGTGCGCGAGGATCGGCTGCGCGTCCTCCACGAACTCCATCGCCAGGAACGGCCGTTCGCCGCCGGCCGGGTCGAGGTCCACGCCGGCCTCGTACACCTGCGCGATCCCGGGATGCCGCAGGCGGCCGAGCGCCTCGGCCTCGTAGCGGAAGCGCAGCCGCGTGGCCGGGTCGGCGAACACCGACTGGACGAACTTCAACGCGACGCGGCGTTGCGGATGATCCTGGCTCGCCTCGAACACGACGCCCATCCCGCCGACGCCGATCCGGCGGATCAGCGTGTAGCCGCCGACGCGAGCGCCGGCCGCCAGCGCCGCGGCCGGGATCGCGGGACGCAGGTGCGTCGGATCGAGGAACTTCCGCGCCCGCGCATCGGCGCCGATCAGGCGTTCCACCTCCGCCCAGATCGTCGGGTCGTCGGTGCACTCGCGGGCGTACAGCTCGCCGCGCCGATCGGGCGCGAGCTCGAGCGCTCGCTCCAGGAGCTCCGAGATCCGCTCCCAGCGACGCGCGTTCACGGGGCCCCGTTCCCGTCGGCGCCGCCCAGGCGGTTGAAGAGCCAGGCCCGCGCGCTGCGCCACTCGCGCTCGACGGTCCGGCTGGAGATCCCCAGCACGCGCGCCGTCTCCTCAGCGGTCGAACCGCCGAAGAAGCGCATCTCCACGATCTTCGCGGCGTCGGGCGCGAACCCGGCCAGCTCCTCGAGCGCCGCGTGCAGGTCGAGCACGTCGGTCGAGTACTCCTCGAAGCCCAGGAGGAGCACGTCGATCGGCTCGCGCTCGTTGTCGCCGCCGCGCTTCTGCGCCTTCCGCGCGCGCGCGCGGTCGACGAGCAGGTTGCGCATCGCGTTGGCGGACACGGCCAGGAAGTGGTCGCGGTCGGCGAACTCGGGCAGTTCGCCGCCGAAGAGCTTCAGGTAGGCCTCGTGGACCAGCGCCGTGGGCTGGAGCGTCGAGCTGGAATCCCAGCGCCGCATCGCGCCGTCGGCGATCGCGCGCAGCGAGGCGTAGACGTGGGGGAGCAGGTCGTCGCGCGCGCGGCCGTCCCCGGCACGGGCGAGTCGCAGCAAGCGCGTCAGCTCCGCGGGATTCTCCTCCAAGCCTCCAGCCTCGGGATCGACCCTAGCCGCGGCGCCCGGAAGCAGCAAACGGAATGGGACGGCGCCCGTGGATCGCGCGGTGGCGCTCGGAGGCCGGACGGCCAGGCAGGCGGGATGCATGCTCCCTCCAGATCGAGGATCGCGCTCGGGGACCGACCGGAATCCCGGAATCTCCGCGCCGCCCGTGGGAAGCGAGCGCGGGCTCCGGTTCTCGTCACCGCAGGTCGGCCAGCCGTCGGGCGTCGTCGCGCAGCTTGGGGGGGATCGCGGCCGGCGCGTCGAGGACGTACTCCGCGATCGAGCGCGCGCCCTCCAACTCGTCGGTGATCTCCATCGAACGCGCCAGCGTCACGAGCGCGCGCGCGATCAGGTCGGGCGCGACGCGGGGTTCGAAGCTCAGCGCGACCGCGCGCTCGATGACCATGCGCGCCTCGCCTTCCCGGCCCAGCTCGTGGAGCGTGGCGGCTTCGTCGAGCAGGCCCGCGATCGCGAGGCGCGAGCCGGCCTCGCGGCTCCGCGCCCAGTGGCTGGACGCCAGGGCGAAGTTCGCCGCGGCGCCCTCGTGATCGCCGAGGGCTTCGCGCACGCGCGCGTACATCCAGTGCGCGAGCGCGTCCTCCGACGGCGCGCGCTCCCCGCGTGCGCGCGTGCGCGCGACCAGCTCCTCCGCGCGGCAGGCGGCGCTGGCGCGATCGCCCACGTCGAGCAGGCACGCGGTCAGGTTCGCGAGCGACGTGATGCAGTTGGAGTTCAGCGGACCCAGCAGGCGGTCCTGTCCCTCCAGGACGGCCTCGATCACCGGCAGCGCCTCCTCCTCTCGATCCAGGTCGATCAGCAGGACCGCGAAGTTGTTGCCGCGCGACAGGGCCGTGGCCGAGATCGAACCCGGCGTGCTCGACGAGCGCAGCCACAGGTCGCGCGCGTACGGCAGAGCCGCGGCCACCTGACCCTGGGCGAAGTAGGCGCGGACGAGCGCGTCCTCGATGTCGAGAGTCCCGGAGTCGTCGGGGCCGAGGTCCGCCGTGGCGCCTTGGAGCGCCAGCTCGAGCTCGCGGATCGCCTCCGGGCGCCGCCCGAGCGAGGCCAGCGCCGCGGCCCGCCGCTGGCGGACCTTGTACACGTACGCGTGCCGGTCGCCGTAGGTCGTGCGGCCGTCCTCGAGCGCGGAGTCGAACTCCTCCAGCGCCTCCTCGTAGCGCTTCGCCCGGCGCAGGAACTCGGCCATGTCGGCCCGCGCGGCGAGTGCGATCGCCGCCCGCGGTCCGGTCCGCTCCGCGTGCGCGTCCACGACCTCGCGCAGCATGGCGATGGCCTCCTCGAGCCGACCGCCTTGCCCGATCGCGAAGGCCAGGAGCTTCTTCGCGCGCAGCGTGTCGGCGTGGTCGGGGCCGTTGGCGGCCAGGCATTCCTCGTACGTCGCGCGCTTCAAGGCCTCGGCCTCCTCGTAGCGCCGCGAGTCGTTCAGCAAGCGGCCGAGCACGAGGCTCCCGTCGATCGTGTCGTGCGCCGCCGGTCCGAGCTCGCGCCGGAGCACCTCGAGTGCGCGCCGCGCCAGCGGCTCGGCGTCCTCCGGCCGGCCGAGGTCCGCCAGCGCGACGGCGACCGCCATCGACCAGCGGGCCGAGCTGGGGGAGTCCTCCCCGTGCACGGCGATCGATCGCGCCAGGCCGTCGCGCGCGCGCAGCTCGCGCTCGTTCGCGGGGGCGAGGAACGCGTCGTTCGCGATGCGCATGAGCTCGAGCTCGAGGCGTTCGGGAGCCTCCGGGGCGTACAGCGCTTCCCACAGGATCCGCATGTGCCGGATCTGCGCGTCCGCCTCGCGCGGCAGGCCGAGCGCGTCGTACGCGTCGACGATCGAGCGTCGCAGCGCGAGCTCCAGCTTCGGATCCAGGCCGGCTCGTCCGTCCAGGTCGGGGCGCGCGCGCGCGAGCACGTCCACGACGCGCACGTCGCGCCCGTACGCGTCGGGGTCCACGCTGCGCAGGATGCGGCCCTGGAAATCGGCCAGCTCGCGGTTCGTGCGCGCCTCGACCTCGAGTCGCGCGAGCCTCTGCGTGGCGAGGCTCTCGGCCCGTTCGGCGCGCTCCTTGGCGACCACGGCGCGGTCGCGCTGGATCAGCGCGATCACCGCGCCGCCCAGCACAGCCAGGAGGATCGCGACGGTCGCCGCCACCACGACGCGGTTGCGCCGCACGAACTTGCTGACGCGGTAGATGGTCGACGGCGGCCCGGCGAGGACGGGTTCGTGGCCGAGGTAGCGCTCGAGGTCGCCGGCCAGGTCGGCCGCCGAGGCGTAGCGCCGTCCCCGCTCGGGTTCCATCGCGCGCAGGACGATCCACTCGAGCTCGAGCGGCAGGCCCGGGCGCACGCTGCTCGGCGGCGCCGGCGTGGCATTGCGCGCGCGCGCCAGCGATTCGGCCAGCGACAGCCCGCGCAGGTCGAGCGGTGGCGCACCGCAGAGCATCTCGTAGAGGAGCGCTCCGATCGCGTACACGTCCGAGCGCACGTCCACCGCGTCGAGGTCGCCGTCGAGTTGCTCGGGGCTCATCGACGTCAACGTCCCGACGAGCTCGCCCGCCAGGGTCGCGCGCGTCTCCGGATGGTCGGCGACCCGGGCGATGCCGAAGTCGATGACCTTCACGGTGCCGGACGCGTCCACGAGCACGTTCGAGGGCTTCAGGTCGCGGTGCAGGACGCCGCGCTCGTGCCCGTGCTGTACGGCCGCGCAGATGTCGACCGCGAGGCGCGCGACGTCGGCGAACGAGAGCTCCTTCTCGCGCGCGTAGACGGTGACCGGCCGCGCGCCCTCGACGAACTCCATCGCCAGGAACGGCCGCTCCTCGCCGCCCGGGCCGACGTCGACGCCGGCCTCGTAGACCTGCGCGACGCCCGGATGCCGCAGGCGTCCCAGCGCTTCGGCCTCGTAGCGGAAACGCCGCAATGCGGCTCCGTCGACGTGCGCCGCCTGCACGAGCTTCAGCGCGACGCGGCGATTCGGGCGCTCCTGCCGCGCCTCGTACACGATGCCCATCCCGCCGGCGGCGACGCGGCGCACGAGCGTGTACGCGCCGATGCGATCGCCGACGCTCGCCGGTCGCGCCGGCGCGGGCGCGCGCGGCTCGGTCGCGGGGCGCAGGAAGCCCTGCGCGTCGGCGTCGGCGCCGGCCAGGCGCTCGACCTCCTCGGCGATGGAGGGGTCGTCGGCGCACTCGCGGGCGTAGAGCTCGACGCGCTCCGCGGGCGCGAGGTCGACCACGCGCTCCAGGAGGCTCGAGATCCGCTCCCAGCGCCGCGTGTTCACGGTGTCGCGCCCGTCCCCGATCCGCCCAGCCGCGTGTAGAGCCACGCGCGCGCGCTGCGCCACTCGCGCTCGACCGTGCGCGTCGAGACGCCCAGGATGCGCGCCGCTTCCTCGGCGGTCGATCCGGCGAAGAAGCGCAGCTCGACCACGCGGGCGGCGTCGGGCGCGAACGCGGCGAGCTCTTCGAGGGCCGCGTTCAGGTCGAGCACGTCCGTCGAGCGGTCCTCGAAGCCCTGGAGGAGCATGTCCAGCGACTCGCGCTTCGCGTCCCCGCCGCGCTTCTGAGCCTGGCGCGCGCGCGCGCGATCGACGAGCAGGTTGCGCATCGCGTTGGCGGACACGGCCAGGAAGTGATCGCGGTCGGCGAACTCCGGGAGCTCGCCGCCGAAGAGCTTCAGGTAGGCCTCGTGGACGAGCGCCGTCGGCTGCAGCGTCGAGCCGGCGTCCCAGCGCCGCATCGCGCCGTCGGCGATCACGCGCAGCGACGCGTAGACGCGCGGGAGCAGGTCCTCGCGCGCACGACCGTCCCCCGAGCGAGCGAGTCGCAGAAGGCGCGTCAGTTCGGCCGGGTTCTCCTCCACTTCCGGGCTCCCGGTCCCGACCGTAGCCGGGCGTGGCCGGGGCGGCAACCGCGGCGCCTGCAGCGGACCGCCGACCGCGCGCAGGGGCGCGGTCCTCGCAGTCCGGATGGATCGACAGATGGCCTGCATGTCCGGCCAGATCGCGATCGGATCGCGGAGCCCGACAGGATTCCCCCGGATCGGGGCGTCGAGATCCCGCTCGCCCCCGTCGCCACGGCCGTCCGCGACGGCGACCGCGCCGGAATCCGTGTCGGGTCGGACGCCCGTTCCGCGACCTGGGGGCCGCCGGTTGGTCACGGGCTCGCACCGCATGCGGGCCGCCGCCGGCGTCACCCCGAGACACAGGCAGGTTCGCTTCCATGAATTCCAGCACGAGACTCCTCATCCTCGCGGCGCTCGCCGCTCCGGCCGTCGCGCAGTCGACGACCGGCACCCGCGTCGCCCGTCCGATCCAGCCGCAATCGCAGGCGAAGATCCCGGCGGTGGATCCCGCGCCGAGCCCGGCTCCGGTCCGCCCCGCGCGCGACGCGGCGCAGGGCGCGACGTCCTCCGCGCGCAAGCCTTTCGAGCCCGCGACGCAGCGCACTCCGGCGCCCGCGATCGACCGTTTGCACTACTCGGCCGAATCCGACGGCACGCAGTGGGTGCTCGGACGCACGTTCAAGGCCAGCTTCGGCCGCGGCGGCGCGACGTACGTGCCGTTCCTCGGCTCGGACGCGCCGCGCAACTTCCCGCTCGGGCTCTCGCTGGCCTCGGCCAGCGTGGACGGCGTCGAGATCCCGCTCGCTCCCGCGGCCTCGGCCGTGCGCGATGGCGACCGCGTCGTGATCGAGCGCGGCCCGATCGACGAGGTCTACGAGATCGGCCTCGAGTCGGTCGAGCAGACCTTCGTCGTCGGCGAGCGTCCCGCGAGCGGCGACCTCGAGCTCGTCGTGCGCCTCGACAGCGAGATGTCCCGCAGCGAGCGCGCCGACGGGTACGTGTTCTCGAACGAGCACGGCGCCGTCGGGTACGGCCGCGCGTTCGTGCGCGAGGCCGACGGCGACCGCATCCCGGTCTCGTCGCGCCTCGTCGAGGGCGGCGTCGAGATCGTCGTCGGCCGCGACTACCTGGCGAACGCCAGCTTCCCGCTCGTCGTCGACCCGGTCGTGACGACCTTCCCGGTCGACACGATCGGAGCCGACCACCTCGACTCGGATGTGGCCTACGACCTGACGACGGATCGCTACCTGGTCGTGTACGAGCGCGCCTTCAGCGCGACCGACGGCGACATCGAAGTCCAGGAGCGCGATGCCGCGGGCAACGCGATCGCGGTCAACTTCGTCGACGCCACCGCGCAGAACTGGCGGCACCCGCAGACCGCGAACCTGAACGGCGCGAACCAGTTCCTGTGCGTCGCGCAGGTCAGCGGGTTCCCGGGCCTCCCGGGCTGGAACATCATCGGCGCGACGATCGACGCGCAGACGATGGTCCAGAGCTGGCCGTTCGTGATCAGCACGGCGGACCAGACCGGCGACAAGATCCTGGCCGACGTCGGCGGCGATCCCTTCGAGGGGACCGGCTACTACTGCGTCACGTGGCACCGCACGTTCACGGCCACCGACACGGACATCCACGCGCGGCTCGTGGCCTCCGACGCGACGCTCGTCGGCCCGGGGACCCTGCTGATCGACAACTCGGGCTCGTCGAAGGACACCTTGCCCTCGATCTCGAAGTCGAACGGCACGCAGGGCGCTTCCGCCGCCTGGACGATCGCCTGGCACCGTGACATGGGCGCGGGCAATTACGACGTGCGCGCGGCGGTCCTCGGCTGGGACGGCACGCTGCTCAACGGATCGGCCGTGATCGCGAACACGCTCGTGCCCGAGTACTTCCCGTGCGTCTCCTCGCCCCTGGACGACGGCCGCGTGCTGCTCGTCTACGCGGCGAACTTCGGCGACCACGACCTCGTCTACGCGCTGCTGAACGGGACGACGATCGTCGACTCGGGCAACCTGACGAATCTCGACGCCAACGAGACGCTGTTCCAGGACCAGGTCGAGTTCAGCGTCGACTCGGATGGCGAGCGCTTCGTCGTCGCCTACGCCGAGAGCTACAACAACAGCGCCTTCGACTACGACATCTGGGTCAGCTCGTTCGCGCCCTTCGGCACGAGCCTGGCGGTGACCGAGGCGCACCAGTCGCTCGACTTCAGCGCGCAGCAGGCGCTGCGCACCGACGTCGTCGCGAAGCGCTCCGGCGGTGCGATCGGTTCGAAGCGCTGCTGGGTCACGTGGGACACGACGACGTCCGACGCGAACCACGACATCCTGGGCGGCCTCTACGACATCCCGACCGGCGGCGGCAGCACGCCGTTCTGCTTCGGCGACGGCCTGGGCGTGGCCTGCCCGTGCGGCAACAGCGGCGCGTTCCACCAGGGCTGCGCCAACTCGCAGAACCCGCTGGGCGCCGCGCTCGCGGTCGTCGGCAACGCGCAGACCGGCGCGGGCGACAACCTCGCCTTCACCGTCACGGGCGTGCCGGCGAACGTGACCTGCACGCTGTTCCAGGGCACGTCGGACAGCGGCGGCACGCTCTTCGGCGATGGCGTCCGCTGCGTGTCCGGCACGCAGATCCGCATCCGCACGAAGTTCGCGACCGGCACCACGGCGACGTGGCCGAGCGGCGCCGAGCCCGACGTCTCGGTCACGGGGCTGATCCCGCTCGTCGGGGCGCAGCGCTACTACCAGGTGACCTACCGCAACGCCGCGGCCTTCTGCACGAGCGCGACGTTCAACCTCTCGAACGGGATGCGCGTCCTGTGGCTGCCCTGAACGAGTGAGCGATCCGCGGGCCGAGAGAGCCCGGGACGGGAAGCGGGGCGCGTCGCGCGAGCGGCGCGCCCCGCGCTGTCGTCAGCGCCCTCGTTCGCACGGGCATCGCGGCGCCCGCGCCGCGGTTCAGAGGAAGTCGGCCGGATCGAACTCGTCGACCGGGATGATGCGCACGCGCGGCAGCGGCGCGTTGAAGGCGTGCGCTTCGCTCTCGAGGTCGTGGATCGCGAGCCCGCGCGACTCGAGCTCGCGGTAGGACGCGCTCACGAACTCCTTGAAGCCCAGGATCCCGACGCGGCGATCCGTGCCGAGCAGCGCCTCGATGTCGGGCAGGAAGTCGCCGTCGTGGCTCGCCAGCAGCACGTTGCCGTCGCGCTCCTTGAGCGCGCGCAGCGTGCGCTGGATCGCGACGTCGACGACGGATCCGTCGGCCGCGCCCGACAGCGGGATCGGCCGGTAGTTGAGCGCCAGCAGGGCCTGGATGAACGACGCCGGCAAGACGCCCGACGAGGCGTTCAGGAAGAAGAGGCCCTTGCAGGGCTTGCCCCACAGCTTCGACGTGAACTCGCGCACGCGGTCCCAGCGCGGGCGCTGTTCCGGCGCCGGACGCGCGCCGAGGATGCTGATGCCCAGGGTCGCGTCGATGTTCTCGCCGTCGACGAGGAGGTAGCTCGAGTCGTGCGCCATGTCAGCGAGCGTACGCGCGGCGCGCGAACAGCAGGGTGAGATACGGGATCATCGTGCGCTTCTGCGGGATGAGCTCGAAGATGCGCCACAGGCGGCGGGGGTTCAGGTAGAAGCTCCGGTAGGCCTTCTTGCGCAGCGCGAAGATCTTCTCCTCGGGCACGGCCGACAGGTTGATCTCGGCCTGGTACGGCTCGTAGCTCGACCAGTCCGTCGGCAGCGCGTAGCCGGCGTGCTCGACCTGCTTGAAGAGCTCCGTGCCCTTGAACGGGATCACGCGGAAGAACGCCGCAGTGTGGAAGGAACTCGACGACGCCCAGCGGATCGTCTCCTCCATCTCCTCCTCGGTCTCGGTCGGGAACCCGAGCATGAACGCGCCGTGCACCATGACGCCCTGCGCGGCGATGAAGTCGACGATCTTCCGGACCTTGTCCACCTTCAGGTTCTTCTTCATGACCTTCTGCATGCGCGGGCTGGCGCTCTCGACGGCGACCATGCAGCGGTACATGCCGGCCTTCTTGAGCAGCACGACCAGCTCCTCGTCGAGGATGTCGCCGCGGAAGCCGTTCGGGAACGTCAGCGCGAGCTTCCAGCCCTTGTCGATGATGCCCTGCGCGATCTTCTTCGCGCGCTCCGGCCGGAAGTTGAAGATGTCGTCCATGAAGACGAGCTCCTTCACGCCGTGGCGCGTGACGAGCAGCTCGATCTCGGCCAGCACGTGCTCGGCGGAACGCTCGCGGAACGTCTTGCCGTAGCTGTTGTGGCAGTACGTGCAGCGCCACGGGCACGCGCGCGAGCTGAACATCGTCGCGAACTCCTTGTGCGCGTAGATGACGCCGCCGCGCGGCACGAGGTGGTACTTCGCGTGGTCGATCAGGTCCCAGGCCGGGAAGGGCAGCTCGTCCAGGTTCTGCGGCGGCGGGCGGTCGGGGTTGTGGACGGCGACGCCGTCCGCCCCGCGCCACGAGAGGCCCTGGCACTCGCTCCACTCCGCGCGTCCGTCGCGCACGCCCGCGAGCAGCTCGCCGAACGTGAACTCGCCCTCGCCGCGCACGACGAAGTCGACGGCGGCGTCCTTGAGCACGTCGTCGGCCGCGACGCTCGGGTGCGGGCCGCCGCACACGACGACGGCGCGCGGCAGGCGCTGCTTGACGAGCTTCGCGACCGCGTGCATGCAGCCCGCCTCGTACGTCATCGCCGACAGGCCCACGACGTCGGGGGCCAGCGCGACGAGCGCGTCCGCTGCCTGCTCGGGCGTCCAGTCCTCGACCTTCATGTCGAGGACGTGCACGTCCTCGAACCCCAGCGCGCGCGCGTTCGCGGCGATCATCATCACGCCCAGCGGGTGGACGTGCGTGAACTGGGTGTAGGGGTGGTAGGTCTGGACGAGCGCGGTGCGCATGGGGACGAGGCGGCGCGGATGGACGTCTCCGCGATCTCGACCTGCATGTTACGCGAGCGTCCGCGCGCCGAGGCTGCCGCAGCGCGCGAAACGGACGCAAGGTCCGCGTCTCCAGACCGCGGGCGGCGGAATGCGACCGCCGCCGCGGAGGCCGGACCGTCCATGCCGACGGCAGGCCCGGATCAGGTCGCGAGCTCTTCCTCGACGAAGTGGTCGCCGTCGTAGCGCCACGAGCGCAGCTCGCGCTGGGCGTGCAGGTCGATCGCGACGAACACGTGCGACCAGCCGGCCCAGGCGCGCGCGCGGTCGTCGGGCGTGGGCACGGGCGCGTCGTCGGGGCGCGAACGCCACGTGCCGATGACCTCGAGTCCGAGCTCGCGCGCCTCGCGCTCGGCCGCGCGGTGGTCGGACGGGTCGAGCTCGCCGCGGCAGGCCCCGGTCGCCGCCTCGGCCGCGAGCCGCGCCTGCACGACGGACACCGAGTCGCCCTCCACGTGCCCGTAGAGCAGTCCGCAAGCCACGAACGGGTACGCCTGGGCGGCCCAGCGCTCGAGCTGGAAGCGCTGGAAGACGGGCAGCTTCACGCTCGGCACGGCGTAGGGGCCGGGCTGGAACGAACCGTTCGGCAGGGTCTCGGACATGGTGGCCTCAGGATGGGCAGTCACACGTCGGTCGGTCGCGGGTCGAGCAGGCACAGAGCAGGCGGTCGCGGGGCGGGAAGCGATCCAAGCAAAGCGCGCCGGGGTCCCTCGAGGACCTCGGCGCGCTCGTGAACGGGACGAAACGCCTAGGTCGCTCGCGGTGAAGCGAGGTCGCGCGGACACATGCGAACGGGCATGTGGCCGTGCGCCACGTGCGGTCGCGATGTCTGGGCGAAGACGATCATCGTTTCGAGAGCTTCCTCCGACTTCCGGAATCTGTCAAGGCGCTCCGTCGCGTCCGACGGAACTCGTGCACAGGCTCGCCGTCGATGCGACGCGCGCGAGGGCCGAGCCGCGGCGACCGGCGTCCGCGATCCAACGCCGGAGGCGGACCGCGCGCCGCGATCCGCCTCCCTGCGCTCGGCCGATTCCTCCGCCTCACGCGGCGCGGAGGTTCCCGCGCGTCACGGCGACCACAGGAGCGCCGCCGCGTTCGACAGGTTGAAGGTCGAGCTCGTGCAGAACGCCGCGGCGTTCCGGTACCAGGCCTGGTAGTACCGCCAGCCGCCGCCGACCGGCACGAGCCCGCGCGTGTGGATCGGGATGTCCGCCGGATACCCGTACGCCGCGACGCCGGCCGAGGCCGTCTTCGTGCCGAGGCGCACGATCCCGCTGCCCGCGCAGCGCGCGCCGTCGCCGAAGAAGCTCGTGGTCGTGACCGGCACGTTGCCCTGGAAGAAGAGGCACGTCGTCGTCGACGGCATCCCCTGCGCGACGAGCGTGGTCGTGTCCTGCGTCCCGCTCCACACGCCCGCGACGTCGAGGTGCGCGCCCGCCTGGTTCACCGAGTTCGCGCAGCCCGAGATCGCGAACGTGCCGTTGTTCCCGTTCGCGCACGGGCAGGCGATCGAGTCGCCGTTGCAGTACAGGTAGCCGCCGGCGTTCGTGGGCGTGTCGTAGACGGCGGCCAGGACGTCGTAGTCGGTGCCGTTGTAGACGTCGTACGTCACGTAGTTGCGCCACGGACCGGTGAGCGTCGCGGTGTGCGTACCGGCGATCTCGGGCCGCGTCTCGTCCAGGGTCGAGCTCGACGCGAGCACGAGCGACTCGGCGTACGAGATCTGGCCGTCGATGAAGTTCAGCGTGCCCGCCGCCAGGTCCGTGTCGAGGCTCGGGAACAGGCCGGTCGTGCTCGTGTAGGCGAAGGGGAACTTGCGCCCGTCCGTGCTCACGCACGGCTGGCCGAGCGAGCCGAGCGGGGAGGACAGGATGTCGCTCGTCCCGACCGGGTTCGCGCCGTTCATGACGCGCAGCCGCAAGTCGGAGCCGATCGTGTAGGCCGCGAGCCAGTACCGCGGCGTCCCGTTGTCGTCGAGGACGGGCGAGGCCGCGGGCGCGCGCTCGTTCTCGCTCGTGGAGGCCAGGAGCGTGGGGCTGTCCGTGATCGTCCCGTCCCACAGGATCCGGGCGCAGACCACGTCGTCGTTCGTCGCCGTGGTCGCGCGCTGCCACACGACGTTCCAGTTCTGCGTCGCGAAGGGCGGCAACCCGTTCGTCTTGCTGATCGAGGGGATCGAGTCGTCGAAGCCCGAGATGTTCGCCAGGTTGAACGTGCCCGGGCCCAGCAGCGTGCTGTTCGAGAGGACGAGCCGCGACAGGATGTCGAAGTCGCCGTCCGCGCGCTCCCGCTGCCAGACGACGCAGTAGTAGGTCGGTCCGACGAGCGCCGGATCGCCGCCCACGTCGGGATTCCACTTGTCGCCGCTCTCGCTGCCGCTGATCGTGAACTGCGCGCCGAGCGCGAGCCCCGCCGCGGCGAGCGTGCGCCCGCGGACGATGCGCGCGCCGGTGGCCCCGACCTGGGCCACGCACAGGAACTGGTCGTCCAGGCCGTTGTTCGCGACCTTCGGATTGCGCCAATCGCTCGTCGTGAGGTCGATCGTCGCCGTGTCGACGAGGACCTGGTCGACGTACTTGCGCGCGTAGACGTCGTGGTCGGTCGCGCTGAACTGGTTCTCGTACACGACGAGGAACGAGTTCGTCGTGGCGTCGTAGGCCACGTCCGCCTGCCAATCGGATCCCGTGTCGACGTCCACCGGGATCGTTCCGGCGTACGGGTCGATCACGAGCGGCAGCTCGGCCTGTGCGACGAACGACTGCGGCACGACGAGCTCGATGCGCCCGTCCGCGAGCCGCGACTCGATCCCGACCTTCGCGCCGCGCGCGTCGACCGCGAAGGCGCGGCTGTAG
>JBGAOR010000078.1:0-22798 GCA_044221705.1 Planctomycetota bacterium | reverse complement strand
CTGCGCGGGAATCCCTCCAGCGTCCACGCCGCCGGCCGCGAGGCGCGCGCGTGGCTCGACGAGGCCCGCGAACGCACGGCGACGGCGCTCGGGTGCCACGAGGACGAGGTCGTCTTCACCTCGGGCGGCACCGAGTCCATCCAGCTGGCGCTGGCCGGCGTCGTCCGCGCGGCGGGCGCGGGCCGCGGGCTGGTCACCAGCGCCGTCGAACACTCCGCGGTCCTCGCCGCGGCCGACCGGCTCGAGCGCGAGGGCCGCCCCGTCGTCCGGCTGCCCGTGGACGCGACGGGGCGCGTCGCGACCGCGGCGGTCGAGGCGTCGCTCACGCCGGCGATCGCGCTCGTCTCGATCCAGGCGGCGAACAACGAGCTGGGCACCCTGCAGCCCGTCGTCGAAATCGGGGAAGCGCTCGCCCGCCGCGGTCGCGGTCGGCCGGTCCTGCACTCCGACGCCGTCCAGGCGCTGGGGCGCATCCGGTTGCAGGACCTGCGCGTGCACGCCGACCTCCTGTCCTTCTCGGCCCACAAGGTCGGCGGTCCCCCGGGCGTCGGCGTCCTGGTGCGCCGGATCGGCCTCGCCCTCGAGCCGCTGCTCGGCGCGGGCAGTCAGGAGGGCGGGCTCCGGCCCGGCACCGAGTCCGTGCCGGCGATCGCGGCGGCAGCGGTCGCGTTCGAGCTCGCGGTGCGCGAACAGGCCGAGTACGCCGCGCGCACGGCGCGCTTGTGCAGCTCTCTGTGGCAACAACTATCCAACTGCATCCCAGGAATCCAGCTCAACGGCCCGGCGTTCGACGCGCCGCGCCTGCCGAACACCCTCAACGTCACGCTACCTGGGGTCGAGAGCCGCACGCTCGTCGCGCGGCTCGACCTCGAGGGGCTCGAAGTGAGCGCGGGCTCCGCCTGCGCGAGCGGATCGCTCGAGCCTTCGCACGTGCTCCTCGCTCTCGGACACGGCTCCGAGCGCGCGCGCGCGGCGCTGCGGCTCTCGCTCGGTCGCACGAGCGGTGAAGAAGATGTCCACAACGCGGTGGAGATCTTGAGGAGAACGATTTCGGCGGCGCGCTAACTCGGCTTTCGAACGCGGGCTTGCGAACGGAACGTGAAGAGACGCCGTCCTCCACGTTGACAGCGCGCCGTCCTGCGCTGGAATGTCCCTCCCTCGCAGCTCGAGCGCGGCGGCGCGAAACCTCGGTAGACCGAGCATCGCGCGACGCGCCCACCGCGAGCCCAACACGAACACCGACTGACTCCCTGATCCGATTCCTCGACGGCCCCGACCGAACTTCCCCAGAACGCCTGCCACCTCTCCTCCGTGCCCGCACGGCCTCACTCCCCCCCGAGGCTGGACGTGCCGCGCACGGAAGCCCCGTCGAGAGTCCAGCTTCGCTCCGCATCGCATCCGGCCGCCCGGCGGTTCAGGCTCGGGATCCGTCCCGACCGGAAACGCACGGCTCGTCTACCCCCCCAGCGCCGTTCCGCACGTCTCCGCAGTCATGCCTGAACGTGAGTCTGCTCGCGCCGATCGCGCACCGGAATCCACTCGCCCCCACGAGCGCTCCCAAGAGGAGCGTCGCGCCTCCGAGGCCCGAGGCATCGACGAACGCCGCGCGCCCGATGCGCGCTGGGTCGAGGTCGACCGGCCTGCCGCCCAGATGGCGCTCGCTCCGGCGACGGTCCTCGCTCCGGTCGTCCTCGCTCCGGCGGTGCCGTCCACGTCGAGTTCGCCGCGCTCCCTCGAGGTCCTGTGGCGCGAGCTGCAGCACGCGATCCGCGCGCGCGTCGAGCCGGCGCAGTTCGCGACCTGGTTCCAGCGCGCCGCCCTGGTCCACGCCGACGACGAAGTGCTGCGCTTCGGTGTCCAGAACGACTTCTCGCGCGAGTGGCTCGAACGCTACTACGCCGAGCCGCTGGCGCTGGCGGCGCGCGAGACGTTCGGGTCCGCCCGGCGCATCGAGGTCGTCGTCGTCCCCGAGCTCGCGCTTTCGACCGCGCGGCGCGGGTCCGACGAGACGGCACGCCGCGCCGCCGACGAGGCCGCGGCCAACCCCGCGTCGAGCTCGCCCTCCGCGGGACAGGCGGCGGGCTCCTCCTCGGCGGCCTCCGGGTCCGCGGACCGGTCCGGCGAGTCGCGCGCGGCCGACGGCTCGCGCGGCCAACCCGACGCACTGCGCGGATTGGGTCTCGCGGCCGAGCTCGGCCTGAACCCGAAGTACACGTTCGACAACTTCGTCGTCGGGCCGTGCAACCGCTTCGCGCACGCCGCGGCGATGGGCGCGGCGGAACAACCGGGCAAGGCCTACAACCCGTTCTTCCTGCACGGATCCGTCGGTCTGGGCAAGACGCACCTCCTGCAGTCGATGTGCTTCGCGATCCTGTCGCGGAACCCGAAGGCGCGGATCCTCTACTTGTCGTGCGAGACGTTCGTCAACCACTTCATCAGCGCGCTCGAGAACGGCGACATCCAGGAGTTCCGCAACAAGTACCGCAGCGTCGACGTGCTCGTGGTCGACGACATCCAGGTGCTCGCGAACAAGGAGCGGACGCAGGAGGAGTTCTTCCACACGTTCAACACGCTGCACCAGCAGGGCAAGCAGATCGTGCTCTCGTCCGACGGTCCGCCGCGGGACATCCCGACGCTGCAGGAGCGGCTCGTGTCGCGCTTCAAGTGGGGGCTCGTCACCGAGATGGAGCCGCCCTGTTACGAGACGCGCATGGCGATCCTGAAGCGCAAGAGCCGCGAACGCGGCCGCGAGCTGCCCGACGACGTGGCCGCGCTCCTCGCCGAACGCATCGAGAGCAACATCCGCGAGCTCGAAGGCGCGGTGACCCGACTCCTCGGCTTCGCGACCGTGTCGGGAACCCCGCTGTCGTGCGAGTTCGCCCGCGACGTGCTGCGCGACCTCTTCACCTCGCGGCGCGCGCAGCCCGCGATGGGGGACATCCTGGCGCTCGTGACCGCGCACTACGACGTGAAGCTCAGCGAGCTCCAGTCCAAGCGCCGCACCGCCGCCATCGTCCTGCCGCGGCAGGTCGCGATGTACCTCGCGCGCCGGATCACCCGCCACTCGCTCGAGGAGATCGGCAACTACTTCGGCGGCCGCGACCACTCGACCGTGCTGTACGGGATCGAGAAGGTCCAGAGCCTGATGGCCAGCGACGTCGGCATCCGCGAACTCGTGGACGACTTCCTGGCGCGGCTGCAGGCCCGTCCGGCCTGAGCCCCGGGGCGCGCGGGAACAAGGGACGGCCCCGCCGGAGACCCCGGGTCGGCTCGAGCGGGCCGGCGCCCCTTCGTCGGAGGCCCCGGGGGCGCCTCATCCCCGCGTCGCCGGCGAGAAACCCGCTCCGCCGGCGAGAACGGTCGCGCGGCGGCGACGGTCGCGTGCGCGTCGCGCCGCGGTGCGGTCGAGCGAACCCGGATCGCCACCGGGAGGGCTCTCGCGGGAGCGTGCGGGCCGGATCCGGCGGTGCGCGGGAGACCGCGCGCGAGGCGTGTCGAAGCCCTCGGGAGCCTCGACGCGGGGTCCTCGGTCGGCTACCCTGGTCGGGCTCGGGTAGGCGCGCGAAAACGGCTTGGATCCAAGCCATTTTCGCGCTTCACGGTCGCCCGAGACGTCCCGTCGGAACCGCCTGCGGAAACCCTGTGCGCAACATCTGCATTCGCTCCGGATACGCGCCGGGTTCCTCGTGGAAGCAGCGGCACTTCTCGGCAATCCTCGCGCCCCAGCGCGCCGCGTTGTGGACCGTTGTGCACGGCTCGAGCTCGCTCCACGGCCACTCCACGACCACTCCGCCAGCGGATCCGACCGCGCTGCTCGATTCAACTCGTGCCGGCGCGGCGGCTTGCGCTTCGTCTCCCCGACCTTCTCCACACTCCGCGTCGCCCTTGAAGATGATGACGAAGGAGAAAGAGAAGGATCTCTTCGATATCCCAACCCCCAACCGTTCGAGCCTCTCTCGACTGCCCGGAGTCCTAGAAGCATGAAAGTCGTGTGCGACCGCGAGAAGCTGCGCGAAGGTCTGGCGATCGTGAACAACGTCGTCCCTTCGAAGAGTCCCAAGCCCGTGCTCGAGAACGTGTGCCTCGTGGCCACGATCGACGGGCTGGAGATCCTCGGCACCGACCTCGACTGCTCGGTGAGGTTCAAGATCCCGATCGGGGACGCCCGCGAGGGAGACACGAAGGACGAGAAGGTGCTGCGCGGCGGCGTGGTGCGCGTGGACGAGCCGGGCGTGGCGGTGGTGCCGGCGCGCGTGGCGCTCGACTTCGTGCGTGACCTGTCGGCGGACGAGGTGGTGCTCTCGACGCACGAGAACACGTTCACGATCCAAGGCGGGGAAGACCGCTGCGAGCTCGTCACGGTCGACCGCGACGAGTTCCCGGTGATCGCGAGCTTCGGCGATCAGGCGACCGTGGCGGTGCAGGGCGGAGCGTTCACGCGGGTGGTGCAGCGCACGTCGTTCGCGGCGGCGCGCGAGGCCGGGCGCTACGCGATGCACGGCGTGCTGACGGAGTACGACGACGGTCAGCTGCGGCTCGTCGCGACGGACGGACGTCGGCTGGCGATGTCGAGCATCGCTGCGGAGCGCCGTGGTCCGACAGAGCGCGCGCGGCCGGCCATAGTGCCCACGAAGGGCATGCAGCTCTTCTGTCGCGTGATCTCGGACCCGCTCGAGTCGGTGCAGCTGCACCTGGGCGAGAACCAGATCGGGCTGAAGACGAAGAACGCGGAGATCTTCGCGCGCTTGATCGACGGCGAGTTCCCGAAGTACTCGGCGGTCATCCCGCGCGAGACGCACAACTTCCTGGAAGCGGACGCGGACATGCTGGCGCGCAAGCTGCGCCTCGTGGCGAACGTGACGGGCGTGGAGGCGCGCGCGGTGAAGCTCAAGGTCGAGAAGACCGAGCTGGCGTTGTTCGGCCAGTCGGTCGGGCGCGGCGAGGCGCGCGCGCGGATGGACTGCGACTTCAAGGGCACGCCTTCGGCGGAGATCGCGTTCAACCCCGACTACCTGCTCGAGGGGTTGAAGAACTGCGAAGGCAACGTGGTGAAGCTCGAGTTCAACGAGAAGACGAGCCCGGGCAAGTTCACCCTCGGCGAGAACTACGTCTACATCGTGATGCCGATCACGGTGGATGCGTGAAGCAACCGGTCGGCATCGACCAGGCTCGGCACGACGGCGAGCTGCGCGCGGCGTTCGGCCGCGTGGAGCGGGTGGGCCGGAACGGTCTGTCGTCGCTGCAGGACTCGCTGGCCTCGTACTTGCGTGAGACCGGGCTCGCGCGGCGCCGTTCGGAGTCGCCGGTGTACGCGGCGTTCGACACGGCGGCGGGGCCCGACCTCGCGCGGCGCGCGCGGCCCGTGCGCTTCGCGAAGGGCGTGTTGACGGTCGAGGTGGATTCGTCGAGCCACTACCACGAACTCCAGTCGTTCCGCGGCGAGGAGTTGCGCGCGCGTGTGAACCAGATGCTCGGGAGCGCAGAGGTGCGCCGCATCGCCTTCAAGGCGAGGGATTGACGCGATGGCACAGGAAACGATGAGCGAGAACTACGACGCACAGTCCATCACCGTCCTCGAGGGACTCGAGGCGGTGCGCGTCCGCCCGGCGATGTACATCGGCGACACGGACGTGCGCGGGCTGCACCACCTGATCTGGGAGGTGGTCGACAACTCGATGGACGAGGCGCTGGCGGGTTACGCGCACAACTGCTGGGTCACGATCCGCGCGGACGGTTCGATGGCCGTGCGCGACGACGGACGCGGCATCCCGGTCGACATGCACCCGACGGAGGGCATTCCGGCGGTCGAGGTCGCGCTGACGAAGCTCCACGCGGGCGGCAAGTTCAACAAGAGCTCGTACAAGGTGTCGGGCGGGTTGCACGGCGTCGGCGTGTCGTGCGTGAACGCGCTGTCGGACTGGCTCGAGGTCGAGGTCGCGCGCGGCGGGAAGCTGCATCGGATCCGTTTCCATCGCGGCGCGCGCGAGAAGGCGCTCGAGGTCGTGGGCAAGGCGCCCGGGACCGGGACGCAGGTCACGTGGAAGGCCGACCCGACGATCTTCAGCACGACCGAGATCCAGTACGAGATCGTCGAGAAGCGTCTGCGCGAGCTGGCGTACCTGATGGGCACGCGCAACGTGGCAATCGAGCTGCACGACGAGCGCACGGGCGCGAAGGAGCGCTACGAGTACCCGCAGGGTCTCGTGGGGTTCGTGCAGAACGTCAACAAGAACAAGACCCCGCTGCACGCCGAGATCGTGCACTTCACGAAGACGCTGCCGAGCCCGGAGCGTCCGGATCGCGAGTACGAGGTCGAGCTCGCGCTGCAGTACACGGACGCGTACCAGGAGACGGTCTACACGTTCGTCAACAATATCAACACGCACGGCGGCGGCACGCACCTCGCCGGGTTGCGGTCGGCGCTGACGCGGACGCTCACGAACTACGCGAAGCGCGAGAAGCTCGTGAAGGAGTCGGAGGAGATGCCGACGGGCGACGACTTCCGCGAAGGGTTGACGGCGATCCTGTCGCTGAAGGTGCCCGAGCCGCAGTTCGAGGGGCAGACGAAGGACAAGCTCGGCAACCGCGAGGCGCAGAGCATCGTGGAGTCGGCGGTCGGCGATCTGTTCGGGACGTATCTGGAGGAGCACCCGGCGGTCGCGAAGACGCTGGTGCAGAAGGCGGCGCGCGCGCAAGCGGCGCGGGAAGCGGCGCGGAAGGCGCGCGACCTGGTGCGGCGCAAGAGCGCGCTCGCGTCGGGCAACCTGCCCGGGAAGCTGGCCGACTGCCAGTCGAGCAACCTCGACGAGAGCGAGCTGTACCTGGTGGAAGGTGACAGCGCCGGTGGCTCGGCCAAGATGGGCCGCGACCGGCGCTTCCAGGCGATCCTCCCGCTGAAGGGCAAGATCCTGAACGTCGAGCGCGCGCGGCTCGACAAGATGCTGTCGCACTCGGAGATCCAGCTGATCATCGCCGCGATGGGCACGGGCATCGCCGACGAGTTCGACCTGTCGAAGCTGCGCTACGGCAAGACGATCATCATGACGGACGCCGACGTGGACGGATCGCACATCCGCACGTTGCTCTTGACGTTCTTCTTCCGGCACATGAAGGAGCTCGTCGAGGCCGGTCGCCTCTACATCGCGCAGCCGCCGCTGTACAAGCTGACGACGAAGAAGGAGAGCCGGTACGTCACTTCGGACGCCGAGCTGCGGCAGATCCTGATCGATCGCGGCGTCGAGGCGCTGACGGTGCGCGACTCCAAGACCGGCAAGTCGTGGGACGGGGCGGCGCTGCGCGCGCTGTGCGAGGACCTGCGCCGGTTGGAGGACCTGTGCAACGGACTCGCGCCGGCGTGGGCGCGCGTCGAGCCGAGCGAGGTGCTGCGCACGTGGGACGGCGCGCGCGTGCGCGCGCACCTGGCGCGCGTGGACGGGCGCGATCACTGGTTCGACAAGCTGTCGGAACTGCAGGACTTCCTGGAGCTCTCGAAGGTCGGCCGTCGGGGTCCGCTCGCGGTGTACGAAGGTCCGGACAGCCCGGTCGCGCGCGAGGATGCCGACGTGCTCGTGTGCCACCTGGCGCACGTCGAGGACCTGGCGAAGACGCTGGCTTCGATCGAGCAGCGCGGGATCGCGCTGCGCAGCGGAGCCGAGTGGATCGTCGAAGGCGGCAAGGTCGAGGCGGCGTGCAAGACGCCGCTCGAGCTGGCGCTGGCCGTGCGCAAGAGCGCGCAGTCGGACATCGACATCCAGCGCTACAAGGGTCTGGGCGAGATGGACGCCGACCAGCTGTGGGAGTCGACGATGGATCCGTCGCGTCGCACGCTCTACCTGGTGACGATGGAGGACGCGATGGGCGCGGACGAGATCTTCACGTTGCTGATGAGCGACGCGGTCGAGCCGCGGCGGGCGTACATCGAGCGGCACGCGCTCGAGATCACGAACCTCGACGTCTGAGGCCGCGTCGCGGGCCTGCGTCCAGCACCGTGTGCTGGCGTGCGCTGGCGAGCGGCGGCACGAGGTGGGAGAGGGCCGGATCGGGTCGCCGAGTCGTTCCGCCGCCTCCGGACTGGCTGCCGAGCGGGCCGCCGCTACCGCGACCCCTCCGGAAATCACTTCCAGCTCAGGGTCCGTCCGACGCGGCGCCGATACGGGAGCACGATCGTCCGATCCCGGTCCGGATCCGCGGTCGACCGGAACCACAGCGTGAAGCTCCACCAGCGGCTCGACTACCAACGGCTCTCGGACGCGTTGATCGATCGCGGCCTGTGCGAATCGCAGGCGCTGCGCGAAGCGCTGCAGCTCAGCGGTCACGGCAACCCCGCATTCGTCGAGGCGATCGTCAACGCGAACCTCGTGGGCGACTGGGAGGTCGGCCGGGTCGCGGCGGAGATCTACAACCTGCCGTTCATGCCGGTCGAGCTGTGCAATCCGGACGCGCGCGCGCTCGAAGGCCTCGACATCGGCTACCTGGCCGAGCACGGCCTCGTGCCCATGGGTCGCTTCGGTTCGGTGTTGACGGTCGCGATGCCGGGGCTCGTGCTGGCCGAGGTGCTGAGCGGGATCCCGATCGCGGAGGGCGAGCTCACGGTCCTGCCGGTCGTCGGGTCCGTGGTCAGCAACCGCCGTTGGATCGAGAAGAACCTCGCGCCGAAGTTGCGCGCCGCGCTGCCCGCTGCCGCGTCGGTCGCCGGGCAGGCGGCCGAGATGCTGTCGAACCCGGAGTGGGGCAACATCTTCGACGCCGCCGACGCCGCGGTTCAGTTCGATCTGCAGACGGGCCAGCCCGATCTGGGCGTCGCCTGATCGCGGCCGAGTTCGTGGCCTGGGGCGCGTCGAGCTAGGCTGATCCCGGCGCGGACGTCGTGTGCCGCGCGGGAGGGAGCGGCCATGGCGCGTGTGTTGCGAACGATCGTCGCCTGCGGGCTCGCGTGTGCGGCCGGTTGCGCGGGAGCGGAGCACGGAGCGACGAGCGGCGCTTCGCCTGCGGTCGCGCGCTTCGACTTCGAGAAGGGCGCGCTGGGGTCCACGCCCGTCGGGTTCTCGAGCGCGCGCACGGGCGAGGGTCCGCTCGGAAATTGGGTGCTCGTGGACGGCGACGGCGGGCGCGGCCGGGTCCTGGCGCAGACCGACGCCGATGCGACCGACGCGCGCTATCCGCTGTGCGTGGCCGAGGACGTCGTGGCGCGCGACGTGCGCGCCGGAGTGCATTTCCAAGCGCGCAGCGGCGAGGTAGATCAGGCGGCGGGCGTGGTCGTGCGCTTTCGCGACGAGAACACGTACTACATGGCCCGCGCGAACGCGCTCGAGAGCAACGTGCGCTTCTACAGCGTGGTGGACGGCGTCCGGAAACAGCTCGCGAGCGCGCGGGTGAGCGTGACCGGCCAGGCGTGGCACGAGCTGGTGCTCGAAGCGCGGGGCAGCCGGTTCCGCGTCGACTACGACGGCGCGACGCTGCTGGACGTGGTGGATGCGACGATCCCGGGCGCGGGGAAGGCCGGGCTGTGGACGAAGGCCGACAGCGTGACCTGGTTCGACGACTTCGCGATCGAATCGCTCGACGCGGCGGGGAGTTGACGGACGCGAGCGCGCGTCAGTTGCGCACGAGCCGCGCCGCGTAGCCGCCGTCGACGGGACCGTCCGAGCCCGGCTCGGCGGGCAGCGCTTCGATCTCCGCGTGGAGGGACCAGTCGGGGTGCGCGGCGAGGAACGCGCGGACGCGGCGCTGGTTCTCGTCCGGTTCGACGCTGCGCGTCGCGTAGACGAGGCGGCCGCCGGCGCGCACGGCGGACGCGGCCTGCGCGAGGAGCGCGGACTGCGCGGCGGCGAGCTCCGCCGTGCGCGCGGCGTCGAAGCGCCAGCGCGCGGCCGGTCTCGCGGCGAGGACGCCGGTCTCGCTGTTCCGGGGACGGACGAAGGCTGCGTCGTGCGTCTCGATCTCCTCGTCGGCCGGCGAGCGGACGTCGATGGTCGCGCCGGTGTGCGCGAGGAGCACGCTCGGAGCGCCTGTCCTCGCGCGCAGCTCGAGGACGCGATCGCCGGGACGCGCCCCGAGGAGCTCCGCCGCGCGCACGGCCGTCTCACCGGCGAGCAGCGCGTCGCCGCCGCGCACGGCCGCGCTCGCGCGCAGGGCGTTCCGCGCCGAGGGCGGGGCGAGCAGGATGCGCGGATGCGCGCCGCGTCGCAGTCCGGCGATGCTCGCGAGTCCGGCGCGGACTTCCTCGACGTCGCGCGCGGGCACGAACAGCGAGACGGCCGGCGCGAGCAGCGACGAGCGTGCCAGACGCACGGCGCCCTCGTCGCCGTAGCGATTGCGCCAGCGCCGGGCGATGGGCACGGGCAGCGAGAGCGCCTGCTCGACCCACAAGAGCCAGTGCGCCAGCGGATCGGCGAAGACGGGCTTCTCGAAGTGGATGTCGGCGAGCGGCACGTCGCGCCGCGGGTCGCCGCTCGTCCCGCGGCGGATGTCGCGCTGCACGCGGCGCAGCAGGGCGTTGACGGCGGCGGAAGGGCGCTCGCCGAGCTGCGTGCGCGCCGCCTCGACCGTCTCGCCGATCGCGGCGTGGTCCGGGACGTCGTCGAGGAAGAGCAGTTGGGCCAGGCCGACGTGCGCGAAGGACAGGACGTCCGCTCGCAGCTTCTTCTCCGCGTGGTGGTCGGCGATCGCGCGCAGCGCGGCGCGGCGGCGGACGTGCGCGCCGAGGATGCGACCGAGCAGCGCGCGGTCGAGAGGCTCGAGCTCGGCATCGCGCGCGGCGCGGACGACGGCGCGTCGCGTGAGGACGCGCGTCTCGCGCAGCAGGTGCCACGCGACGAGGCGCGCGTTCAAGCCCCCGCTCCCGGCGGGATCGAGACGAAGCGCGCGCCGGGTTCGATCCGCGCGCCCTGCAACCAGGCGCGCGCGTCCATGCGGCCCTTGCCCGCCGGCTTCAACGCGCGGATCTCGAGCGCGCCCTGACCGCAGGCGACGACGAGCGCCGTGCGCGCGTCGAGCACGGTGCCCGGGATCTCGCCGTGCTCGCGGGCCAGCGGCCGCGCGTCGACGATGGTCAGCTCGACCCCGCCCGGTGCGGTGGTGCGCGCTCCGGGCCACGGCGTGCGCGCGCGCACGTGGCGGTCGATGGCTCGCGCGTCGAGCGTCCAGTCGATCGCGCCTTCCTCCTTGCGGATGCGCTTGGCGTACGTGGCCTGCGCGGGGTCCTGAGGGCGCTCACGCGCGGTGCCGTCCGCGATCGCGTCGAGCGCACGGATGGCGGCCAGGGCGCCGAGGTCCGCGAGACGTTCGAGCAGCTCGCCCGCGTTCTCGTGCGGCCCGATGCGCGTGCGCTCCTCGTGCACCACGTCGCCCTCGTCGAGCGCGAGCACCATGCGCTGGACCGCCACGCCGGTCTCTTCGTCGCCGGCGAGGATCGCGGCCTGGATCGGCGATGCGCCGCGATGTCGCGGCAGCAGCGACGCGTGCACGTTGAACGCGCCGCGGGGCGCCACGTCGAGCACATCCTGGCGCAGGATCTCGCCGTAGCTCGCGACGAGCAGCACGTCGGGCTCCAGCGCGCGCAGCGCGGCGAGGAACTCCGGACCGCGAGCGCGCTCGGGCTGCAGGACCGGGATCGCGTGCGCGCGCGCGAGTTCGACCAGCGGCGACGCCTGCACCTGCATGCCGCGCCCGCGCGGCTTGTCCGGTTTGGTGACGAGGCCGACGACCGTGTGTCGGCTGCTCGCGACGAGGCTCGCGAAGACCGGCGTCGCGAACGGCGGCGAGCCCAGGAAGACGACGCGCAAGCGCAGCACGCGGACCTCGCCGTTCAGCCGACCGCGAGCGGTCGGGAGGACGTCACGAAAGGTGCGGCTCGACCGCGGCCTTGAGCTTGTCGTACGGCATCTGGCCGACGACCTGCTTCACGACGCTGCCGTTCTTGATGAGGAGGAACGTCGGGATCGCGCTGATGCCGTAGCGCGACGGGACTTCCGGGTTGTCCTCGGTGTTGAGCTTCACGACCTTCAGGCGGCCCTGGAATTCCTGCGCCAGCTTGTCGACCCACGGCGACATCGCCTTGCACGGCCCGCACCAGCTCGCCCAGAAATCGACCAGGACCGGAGTCGCGCTCTGCGTGACGGCTGCATCCCAGGTGGTGTCGGTGACGTCGGTGGCGTTGCTCATGGAGATCGAGTGCGGCTTCGCGGTCGTTGTCCGGACGCGCGGCTCGAAGCATGAGCCGAGTGGCGTCCGTCGGTTCGGGCCCAGACTATGGGACGCGGACGTGCGGGCGTCTAGCCGCGCGGAGGGAAAGGCGGGCGGTCCGAGCGGCGCGCGGTGGTCCGCGGGTGACCGGTCGGCGGGAGCGAGCCGCGGACCGAGATCGAGGATCAGCCGTGCGCGGTCGCGGACGCGGCGTCGTCCGAGCCCGGCGCATCCTCGTCGGAAGGGATTTCCGGGCTCGCGTCCGCGGTCGCGGCCTGCGCCGGGGTCGCGTTCGCGTCCGGGCTCTCCTGCTGCGCCTCGTCGTCGAAGACGGTGTCGCGCAGGATCTCGCTGACGGGCGCGGGCAGGTCGTCGCGCAGGTCGATGGCGATCTCGCTCGCGGGCGCGTCCTGCGTGAGGCGCACGAGCCCGAGGCGCGCGAGCTCGAGCAGCGCGCAGAAGGACCCGATGAGCGATTCGCGCGTCGGCTCGGCGTCGACGGCGTAGACGAGGTCCTTGAGCGAGCTGCCGCGGCGATCCTGGAGGATGCGCGCCATCTCCTCGACGAAGTGGCGCAGCGGGCGCCGGTCGCGCGTGACCTGGTGCGGCCGGTTCGCGAGGGTCTCGCGCATGAGGCGCGAGAACTGCGCCAGGAGATCCCACGTCGTGACCTCGCCCAGCTCGAACTCCGGACCCGCTTCGGGCTCGGGGATCGGGCTCGCGCCGCGCGGATGCTGCAGCGAACGCACGGCGTAGCGCGTGCCCAGGTTCTCCGACGCTTCGCGGAACCGGCGGTACTCGATGAGGCGCTGGATCAGCTCGTCCTTCGGGTCGAGGCCCTCGTCGAGGTCGACGTTCTCGCGCGGCAGGAGCGAGCGGCTCTTGATGGCCATGAGCGTCGCCGCCATGACCAGGAACTCGCCCGCGACCTCGATGTCGAGCTCCTTCATCGCGTGCAGGTACTCGAGGTAGCCCTTGAGCACGCGCGAGATCTCGACCTCGTGGATCTCGACCTCCTGCTCGCGCACGAGGTGCAGGAGCAGGTCCATCGGGCCCTGGAAGACGCGCTCGAGGCGGACGGTGTAGCCGGTTTCGCTCACCAGAGGCCTCCGAGGGTCACGACCTGTTCGGCGCCGCGGACGACGATCGTCATGAGCCGCGAGACCTGGTACGCGAACGGATCCCAGCGCATGAGGAGGAACACGATGAGGAGCCCGAAGACGCCGACGGCGTTGTACGACTCGCGCAGATTCGCCGGGAGCAGCCAGGTGAGGATGCGCGAACCGTCGAGCGGCGGGATGGGGATCAGGTTGAAGACGAAGAGGAGCGCGTTGACCTGGTACGTCTTCATCAGGACGGTCGGCAGCAGGTCGCCGGTGCGCTGGTACGCGCCCTCGGAAGCGCCGTTGTAGTAGCCGGTCTCGACGAAGAACTTCCACAGCGCGAAGAAGACGCCGACGAGCAGCAGGTTCGAGAGCGGTCCGGCGATCGCGACGATGGACATGTCGCGCCAGGGGTTCTTGAGCCGGTGGAAGTCGACCGGGACGGGCTTCGCGCCGCCGAACAGGAACCGCCCGCCGGAGGCGTAGAGGAACATCGCCGGCAGGAGGATGGTCCACCACAGGTCGATGTGCGGGATCGGGTTCAGCGTGAGCCGGCCCAGGTCGCGCGCGGTCGGATCGCCGCACTTGAGCGCGGCCCAGGCGTGCGCCGCCTCGTGGATGCCGAGCGAGAGCGCCAGCAGCGCGACCGACAGGACGATGCTGAGCACCTCGAACTGGCCTTCGAACGCGAGCGGCGCGACGGCCGGCGCGGCGACGCAGACGGAGGCTCCGCCGAGGAACTGGCGCAGACGCTGGAGCAGGGACGGGGGGATGGCGGGATCCTCGGATCGGGGACCCGCGGCCCGCGCGAACGCGGCCCGAAACCCCTCGTCGGCGCATCGTACGCAGCGCGCGCGGCGCGGGGAACGGCGGGGCGGCGCGGGGCGGCGGGGTTCTGGGCGCTCTGGCGCAATTTCCCGGGCCCGGAGTGCGACCGCGGCGCGGGCGGAGCGTCCTGGTGATGGACGCCGAGTTCGGTGAGCCTGCGCACCGCTCGAGCTCCGCCTGGGACCCTCAGATGACCTCGACGCATGACGCCACGACCGCGACCGTACTGGCCCACGCGGCACGCCACTGGCAAGCCGAGGTGGAGAACGCCGCCCGCCTCTCGAGCCGCGAGAATGGGATCCTGAGCGTGATCGCGATGCTGCTCGGACTCGGGCTGTTCCGGGGTCCGGAGGCTCAGCACCTGGAGCCGGCTGCCCTGTCCTGGACTCTGAGGGGTCTTCTCGTGCTGGGTGTACTCCAAGTCCTCGCCGCACTCGGTCTGGTGCTGTGGATCCGGCGGCCTGCATCCGGTCTGACGACACGGCAGCTCAGGAGCGCCAGCTTCGCGAGCGCCCTCCTCACCTGGCCCGGCACGGGCAGGCACATGAAGGAAGTCGTACTCGACGCGCTCGAGGCCGACCTCATCGCGATCCGTGTCACGAACGCCGCCACCGAGGACCTGCTGGCGCGGAACACCCGACGGAAGCAGTTGCTCGACAAGAGCCAGCGCTTCCTCTTCGCCGCGGCGGTGAGTGCGAGCCTGGCGGTTACGTGCTATTTCTGGTTGCACCCCGCAGACAGAGACTGAGCCGTGGATCACCCTGCGAACCCGAAGTCCACCAGCGACCCCGTGTCGGAGCCGGAGCTCACGCCCGAGCAGCTGTATCCCTGCGTCCGCCCTGAAGTCGCACGGCTCCTCGTCGAGCTGGACGAGCGACTGATCGAGCTCCAGGCTCGCGCGGACCTCGCGATGGAGGAGTTCGAACGCCCGCGCGGGATCATGGGCAGGCTGTTCGGGCTGCGCACCTCGGTCGGATGACGTTTCGGCGCGCACGCGTCGCTTGCACCGACCCCCGGGGTCCCTAGAATCCGCGGCAGTCGTCGCGCGCGGCTGCGGGCAGGCCGCGTCGGGCGCTTCGGCGTTCTCCAGGGAGGCCGCAGTCGCGTGGCCACGCCGAGCGATCGCACCGAGATCTTGCTGGCCCGGGCCGCGGAAGTCGTCCGGGTGGAAGCGCGCACGATCGCGGGGCTCGAGAGCCGTCTCGACGCGCGGTTCGTGAAGGCGGTCGACATGCTGCTCGCGTGCGACGGCCAGGTCGTCGCGACCGGCGTCGGCAAGGCCGGGCTGGTCGCGCAGAAGATCTCGGCCACGCTGGCCTCGACGGGCACGCCGTCGTCGTTCCTGCACCCGACCGAGGCGCTGCACGGCGACCTCGGGCGGTTGCGCGCGCGCGACGTGCTGTTCGCGCTGTCGAACTCGGGCGAGTCGGCCGAGGTCGTCGCGCTGCTCGGCCCGGCGCGCAAGATCGGGGCGCCGGTGCTGGCGCTCACCGGCGTGCCGCAGTCGTCGCTCGGGCGGCACGCCGACTGCGTGCTCGACATCGGCCGCGTGCAGGAGGCGTGCCCCATGAACCTGGCGCCGACGGCCAGCACGTCGGCGATGCTCGCGATGGGGGACGCGCTGGCGATGGTCGTGTCGCAGGAGCGCAGCTTCAGCCGCGAGGAGTACGCGCTGTACCACCCGGCCGGCGCGCTCGGTCGCAAGCTGATGAAGGTGCGCGAGGTCATGCGCACGGGCGAGCAGATGCCGGTCGTGAAGGCGGGCACGACGATCCGCGACGTCGTGCTGGTGATGAACCGGACCCCGGGGCGGCCGGGCGCGGCGCTCGTCGTCGACGGCGGCCAGAAGCTGGTCGGCATCTTCACGCACGGCGACCTGGCGCGCCTGCTCGAGCACGCCGGCCGCATCGACGTCGGCGACGTCGTCGACACGCACATGGGCAAGAGCCCGAAGGTCGCGGGGCCCGACCAGCTCGTCGAGGAAGCCCAACACCTCCTGGTCGAGCATCGCATCGACCAGATCCCCGTCGTGGACGCGGATCGACGTCCGCTCGGCCTCCTCGATGTCCAGGATCTCCTGGACGTGCGGTTCTGAGATCATGACCGCGGCGGATCGCACGGACGCTCTGCGGCGCGCGCGCCTCGTCGTCTTCGACGTCGACGGCACGTTGACGGACGGCTCGATCGAGTTGATCGGCGGCAGCGCGACCGTGAAGCCGCAGGAACTGCAGCGCTTCGACGTGCGCGACGGGATCTCGATGCGTTGGCTCGCGGATGCGGGGCTGACGTTGGCGTGGATCAGCGGGCGCGGAAGCGGCGTCACCGAGGCGCGCGGCGTCGAGCTGGGCATCCACCACGTCGCGCTGCGCGTGAAGGACAAGCGCGTCGAGCTCGAGGGTCTGCAGCAGCGGCTCGGCGTCACGGTGGGCGAGACGCTCGCGATGGGCGACGACATGCCCGACCTCGGGCTGCGGCTTCGTTCCGGGTTCTTCGCCGCGCCGGGTGACGCGCGCGCCGAGGTCCGTTCGCGCGCCGACTTCGTGACGAATGCCGCGGGCGGGCGCGGGGCGGTGCGCGAGTTCGCCGAGCTGATCCTGCGCGCGCGCGGCGCGTGGGACGCGATCGTCGAGTCGTACGCTCGATGAAGCGCGTCCTCCTCTTCCTGCTGTTGTTCGGGCTGGGCCTCGCGGCGCTGTGGTTCTTCCGCGGCGAGGCGGGGCGCAAGACCGACGCGCCGCAAGTCGAAGCGCCGCCGCCGCAGGGCGAGTTCACGGAGGTCCCGCTCGCCCGCCCGGAGGGGAAACCGACCAAGGACGTCGGCATCGTCCTCGACGGGCGCTTCTCGCTGACGATGCGCGGCGGCACCGGGCCCGTGCAGCGACCCACGATGGAGCTCGTCGCGAGCGACATCGACAGCCTCGGCGGGGATCTCTACGACCTGAAGGACGTCGAGATCGACGTCCTCGACCCGGATCGCGGCACGAAGCGCGCGCACCTGGAGTCGCCGGTCGCGCGCACGTCGATCGTCGTCGATCGGACGACGCCGTCGGCCTCGGCCCTGCGGTCCGCGCGGTTCACCGATATCGACGCGACGCTGAACGAAGGCGCGCCGGTCGTCCCGTTGCGCCTGCGTTCGCCGTCGATGGACATGGACGTGCAGAGGCTCGGCTTCACGACGTCCGAGCGCGTGCGCATCGAGGGCCAGGGCATCGAGGCCGAGGGCGAAGGCCTGCGCGCCGGCTTCGGCGAGGATCGCGTCGCCCTGGGCCGCGACGCGGTCGTGCGCCTCACGCTGGCGGGCGGCGAACTCGCGGTGCTCACGTCGGGCAGGGACGGATCGCTCGTCGTCGAGCGCATCCAGCGCGACGGCGTCGAGACCGTCGAGGTGACCGCGAAGGAAGGCGCGCGCCTGTCCATCGAGGGCGGCGAGCGCACGGCGGCGTTGGGCGCGATGTCGATCGACGCGCGCACGATCCACCTCGTCGGCCGTGGCCCGACGGCGGATCGCAAGGACTACGAGCTCGTGTCGGCCGACGCGCACGGCGACGTCGTGGCACACAGCGCCGGCGACGAGTTCCGTGCGCAGGACGCCGACTTCGCTTTCGCCGAGCGCGGTCGCTTGCGGCTCGCGACGCTCGTCGGGGACGTCGTGCTCGTGCGGACCGGCGACACGTTCCACGCGCGCACCGCGGTGTTCGAGTTCGGCGACCGCGGCGTGCTGGCCGCCGCGACGCTGACCGGCTCACCCACGGGCGACGTCGCGATCGGCCGCTTCCTGGCCGTCGAGCGACCCGACCTCGTCGACGGGCGTGCGGCGATCTCCGGCGAGGGACCGCTCGTCGTGCGCGTCGACGACGGGATCGTGCTGCAACTCGCGGGGCCGGCGCGAGTCCAGGTGCCGCTCGCGGCGCTGACCGTCGACGCGACGCAGCGCATCGACGGCAAGGTCCGCGCGGATCGGCGCGGCGGCGAGTTGCACGCGAGCGGCGACGTCGTGGTCGACTACGAAGGCCGCACGCTGAAGAGCCCGAGCCTCGACCTCTTCTGGAGGTTCCAGCCCGACGGTTCGCTGGCCGTCGACGCGGTCTCGTCGGGCTCCACCAGCCTGCGCGGCGTGGCCGAAGACGGCCGGCCGGTCGCGCTCGACGCCACGGGCGGACTGGAGGCGCGCTGGATCGGCTCGAAGCTGCTCGTCCCCGCGGCACAAGGCGTGACGTTCGCGGTGGGCGCCGAGGGCGCGCCCGATCGCATGCAGGCGTCGGCGGACCGCGTGACGGGTCTCGACTGGGTCGCGCGCACGTTCACGGCCGAGGGCAGCGTCTCGTTCGCCAGCGTGGACGGCGACGGCGACGCGGCGCGCGTCGTGGTGCGCGGCGAGCGCGACGTCGAGCTCTTCGGCGACGCGTCGAAGCGCGCGCGCTACAGCCTCCGTCGTTCGAGCACGGATCCCGAGCAGGACCTGCGCGCGGTGACGCTGGGTCGCGAGATCCACGCGACCGAGCGCCGCGTCGTGGCGAAGGGCGACGTGCACCTCGAGGCCGCGGTGCAGACGGCCAGCCTCGATCTCGATGCCCAGGAGCTCGAGGTCGAAGCGGCGCCCGAGCGCAAGGGCTCTCCGGACCCCCGTCCGTTCCACGTCGAAGCCCGGCGCGACGTCCGCGCGCACGTGGTCCGCGGCGAGGAGGTCGCGGACCTCGACGCGCAGTGGGTGCGCATCGACGGGCGTGTCGAGCCGCGCGCCGGCCAGGAGCCGCCGCTCGCGGTGTTCCTCTCGAACGTCGAGGCGCGCGGCCTCGTGCACGCCGTGTACGCCGGACCCGAGGGCCACGGCGCTCTCGACGCGCGAGCGGATCGCTTCACCGTCGACGAGTCCGGCAAGGGCCGACTCTCGGCCGGCGCCGGCCGGCGCGTGACGGCGCAGGGCAAGCTCCCCGGCGCGCTGGCCGCCTACGCCATCTCGGCCGACTGGATCGACTTCGACAAGGAGTCGATGCGCGCGTCGCGCGTCGAGGGAGCGCTCGTCGACCGCGACGCGCCCGGGGCGGAGGAGGCGATGCTGCGGGAGATGCGCGCCGACGCGATCGAGGCCGACCGCGAGCAGGTGCTGCTGCAGGGCAACGCGCACATCGTCGGCGCGAGCGGGCAGGGCGAGGACTGGTCGCTCGACGCGGGCTCGATCCGCGTGCAGGGCGACTTCAGCGATCCCGCGCAGCTGCACTCGGACGGCGTGCGCAACCTCGTCGCGCAAGGCGGCTTCGTCGCGCGCATGGGATCGCGCGGCGTCGCGCGCGGCGAGAAGCTCGAGGGCGTGCCCGGTCAGGTGCGCTTCGAGGGCCGACCGGCCGAGCTGTCGGTGCTCGACGCGGAGTGGCGCGCTCCGTGGATCGAGTACGACATGAAGAACATGCTCCTGGCGACGGACAAGGGCGAGATCGTCTCGCGTCCGGGCGCCGAGGGGACGTCGTGGTCGCTCGCGTACGACTCGATGCAGCCCTTCGACCAGGGCGACACGACGATCCTCGTGCTGCGCAACCCGCGTCTGCGCTACGGCAGCACGCAGCTCTTCGCGGACTGGACCTTGTTCTGGGTCGACCGCGACCAGTGGCAGCGCAGCGGCAAGAAGGCGATCAAGGAGACGACGGGCGCGGCCGACCTGCTCGTGCGTTCGACCGGCGACCAGGTGCGACCGGCGGACGAGGACCGCCCGGCGCCCAACAAGTGGCAGGCGAAGCTCGAGGAGATCCGCAAGAGCCCGATCTTCCGGTTGCTCTCCGAGGTCTACATCGAGGGCAACGTCGAGATCTACCAGGTCGGCGATCGCACCGCGCGCGCCGGAGCCCTGTACTTCGACCTCGTCGAGGAGCACGGCTGGATCCAGGACGCGGACGTCGTCGTGGACCTCGACATCCGCGGCGAGACGCGCTCGGTGCGCGCCAAGGCCGAGTGGATGCGCATCTCGTCGGGCCCGACTCTGCGCGCCGACACCGCCGTCCTGACCGCGTGCGACTTCGACGAACCGCACTACGTCATCGAGACCACCGACCTGCGCCTGACGCCGCAGGTGAACGACGTCGACGACCGCGTCGCGTTCCAGGTGACGGCCGAGGGCAACGCGATCCGCTTCGAGGACGGCCTGCGCCTGCCGATGCCGCCGCTCGTGTACGAGTCCGACATCGAGGGCAATCCGCTCGTCGACCGGCTCGTCCTCGGCAACAGCGCGAAGTTCGGCGCGGCCATCGGCGCGTCGATCAACACGCAGCTCGGGGGCATCGGCCTCGCGATGGGCAAGCTGGCGCGGTTCGCGTTCGGACTGCCCGACATCCCGATCAAGGGCGGCTGGAACTTCGACGTGCGTTACCTGGGCTCGCGCGGCCTGCTGCTCGGCACGGGCCTCGACCTGAAGCTCGGCGACAAGCTCGACCTCAACGTCCAGATCGACGGGATCCCCGACCGGCGCGACGACTCGGGCCTCGTGCGCGTCGATCGCGACGACCGGTCCCTGTTGCGGACGTGGCTGCACTCGCGCGGCCGCTATTGGCTCGAGCGCGGCGACGACGCGGAGTGGTTCGACCTGGCGCTCTCGTACCAGAGCGACGCGGGCGTGCAGTCCGAGTTCTTCGAGAAGGACTACCTGGCCTACGAGCAGAAGGACAACTACCTCCACTGGCGCAAGGCGAACGGCAACGACTACTACTCGGGCACCGCGAAGATCCTGCTCGAGGACCGCACCGACACGGCCGAGCTGCCGTCGCTGGGCGCGTTCCGCGGTCGCACCAAGATCGCCACGTGGTGGGAGAACCCCGTCTACCACACGGGCTACGTCGACGCCGCGTACCTGAAGCGCGAGGACGGCGACGCGCGCTACTACGCGCCGTTCCCCGACGGGCTCGGCGATCGCGAGGTGCTGCGCGCGGACACGCTGCAGCGCATCGAGATGCCGTTCCAGCTGGGCGTCCTCAACGCGAACATGACGCCGTACGTCGAGGGCCGCGGCACGATCTGGAGCGAGGGCGCCGATCCGAACTCGTCGCCGGCGCAAGCGGCGCTGATCGCCGGCGTCGAGGCCACGACCACGCTGTGGAAGCGCAGCGCGGGCGGCACGGCGCACACGCTGTCGCCCACGATCGGCGTGCACGGCGACGTCGCCGACGTGGAGACGGGCGGCGACCCGGTGCACTTCGACCGGACCGAGGATCCGTACCTGGGCAAGTTCGTCGACCTCGGACTGCGCGCGCGCTGGTGGAAGCCGGACGCGGTGGACCGGCTCGACGTCGACGTGCGCGCCTCGTACGGCGAGGGCGTCGTCGGCCCCGAACCCGACGGTCTGCAGCCGATCGCGTTCCTGGGCGGGTACTACACGATCCTCGGCGGCTTCCCGTTCGCGATCACGCACGACGGTCGGTACGACGCGCGCGAGTCGGAGACGCAGTACTCGTCCTCGGCGATGGGTTTCGAGCCGATGCGCAACCTGGGGATCGAGTTCGGCCACCACTACGGCCGCGACGCCTTCGACGAGACGCTGTACGAGGCTGCGTCGGTGGGCGCGCGCTGGCGCTGGACGAGCAAGTGGGAGCTCGAAGCGACGCAGACGCAGTCCCTGCTCGAGAGCCGCTCCCTCGGCTCCGAGTTCCTCCTGCGCCGGCTGGGCCACGACTTCGTGGTCGAGCTCGAGATCGGCTACCGCGCCGGCGAAGGCACGCGCTTCGGCTTCGGCTTCGAGCCGCGGCTGTCGTGGGCCCGTTCGTCGCTGGGCCTGATCGATCAATGGCTCGGCATCTACCACTGATCGCGCGGCGGCCGATAGGATCGACGCCGTGTTCGCGCTGTTCGAGAGTCTGGGCGGGATCGAGCTCGTGGTCGTCGGGATCGGCGCCCTGCTGCTCTTCGGGAAGGATCTGCCCAAGGTCGCGGCCGACGCCGGCGCGCAGTTCACGAAGTTCAAGCGCAGCCTGGATGCGACCTGGCGCGAGAGCGGGCTCGAGCGCGAGGTGCGTCAGATCCGCGACGCGATCCCGCGCGACCTGTCGCTGACCGACGTGGCGCGGACCGCCGGCGAGAAGCTCGCCGTCCGTCTCGAGGACGAGGAGCGCGCGCGGACGGCGAACCCCGACGGCACGGGGCCGGTCGCGCGCGGTTCGACGATCCACGACCCGCTCCCCGAGCCGATCGAGCACGGCGCGCGGCCGACGATCGACCCGGCGTCCGAGTTCCGCGCTCCCGATCCGCGACCGGCGTCCGTGCCGGCATCCACGCCGACTCCCGAGCCGGCCGTCGAGGCTCCGCCGCGGCCTCCGCTGCCCTGAAACCCGCGTGTTCCGCATCGGCTACAACACGAACGGCCTCGCGCACCACCGCCTGCGCGACGCGCTCGACCTGCTCGCCGGGCTCGGATACGGCGGCGTGGCGCTGACGCCCGACGTCGGCGAGCTCGACCTCTACGACCTGCGGCCCGAGCGGGTCCGGGACCTGCGCGAAGAGCTGCGCGAGCGCGACCTCGCCGTCGCCGTCGAGACCGGCGCGCGCTACGTGCTCGAACCGTTCCGCAAGCACCGCCCGAACCTGATGGACCCGTCGGCCCGCGGTCGCGAGCGGCGCGTCGACTTCTACCGGCGCTCGATCGACCTGGCCGCGGACCTGGGCGCGCCGCTCGTCTCGATCTGGTCGGGAGCGGCTTACGAGATGCC
>JBGAOR010000077.1:0-22915 GCA_044221705.1 Planctomycetota bacterium | reverse complement strand
GGAATAGACTGAGCGGCCACGCGTCCCCAGATGCCGACATGGGACTGCCCTTGATGGAACCCCGACCCGCCGAGGACGCCTCGCTCGTCCAGGAGACCCTGGCCGGCAACCAGGCGTCCTTCCAGCTCCTCGTCGAGCGCTACCAGGACCGCCTGTTCGCGCTGGTCCGGCACTACACGAAGGACCCGACGCTGGTCGAGGACATCGTCCAGGAGACGTTCCTCAAGGCGTTCCGGCGGCTGGAGAGCTTCCAGCACGAGTCGTCCTTCTACACCTGGATCTACCGCATCGCGGTGAACACGGTCCTGGACGTCATGAAGCGCCGCGGGCGCTCGCCGATCACCGCGGTCGAGGACCCCGAGCTCACCGCCGGCCCGACGGCGCCCGACCCGCGCATCATGGCGCCGGACGCGCGCCTGCAGCGCGAGGAGATCGCGCGCATCACGCAGGAGTGCCTGGCCGAGATCCCCGAGATCTTCCGCACGGTGCTCGTCCTGCGCGAGTTCGAGGAGATGGCGTACCAGGACATCGCCGACCTGCTCGGCATCTCGATCGGGACCGTGGAATCGCGACTGTTCCGGGCTCGGGCGCGCTTCAAGGAGAAGCTCCTGCAGCGCCATCCGGAGTTCGGAGAGGGGGCATGAACATGGGCAACATGGACTGCAACGACGCACGACCGCTGGTTCCGAGCTACCTGGACGGCGAGCTCAGCGAGGCCCAGGCGGGTCCGCTGCGCAAGCACCTCCTGGCCTGTCAGGCGTGCCGCGCCAGCGCGCAGGCGGGCAAGAACCTGAAGCGCTGGTTCGCCGCGACCGAGCCGGTCGCCGTCCCGCGCGACTTCGCCGCGCGCGTGGCGCGGATGGCCTTCGCGGGCGTCGAGGTCCCCGAGTACGCGCCGGTCTTCGAGACCGAAGCCCCCCGCACGGCGGTCGCGCCGGTCCTCGTCCAGCGCAGCCAGCCCGAGCCGGAACAGGAAGGCCGGCTCCTGACGTTCGTCCTGCGCCTCACGGTCGCGGCGGCGGTGCTCGCGCTGCTCGCTTCGGTCGCGATCCAGAGCCTGCGCCGGCCCAGCTCGTCCGACCTGCGCGCCGACGACCGTCGGACCATGACGATCGACCAGGCGCTGGACAAGCTCGACCAGATCGAGCGCAAGGAAGGGATCGGCCAGGCCGCGCGCAAGCCGGTCGCGACGCCCGCCGCCCAGCCCACCGCCGACCGCGCGCGATGAGCGGCTCGACGGGAACGGAGGCCGCCGCGGACAGCCTGCGCGCGTGGATCGCCCTCATGGCGGTCGCGTGCCTCGCGGCCGGAGCCGGCGCGGGCGTGTTGGCCGCGCGGACTCTCGCGCCGCGCGAGGTCGTGCGCCGCGAGGGCACGTTCGCCGAGTACGAAGCCCGAATGGCCGAGGAGTTCGCGCTGTCGCCCGAGCGCCGCGAAGTCCTGCACGCCGTGCTCGCCAACTACGAGGCGGAGCTGGCGGGAATCAAGGACACGCACATGGCAGACTACATGTCTTCGATCGAACCCGAGCTGCGCGAACGGGGCCGCTACTACCGCGGGCTCGTGCGCGATCGCGTCCTCCCCGAGGACCAGCGCGCGGCGTTCGACCGGATGTCACTCGGCCCGAGCTCGAACCCCTGATCCAATTCGATGGCACGATCCTGCGGACTGCGCATCGGACCCCGCCGTTACGAGCTCGTCGTGCTCGACGGGAGCCCGAAGAAGCACAAGATCGCCGCCTACGCGATGGGCGACCTGCCGCACGGCGCTGACGACGCCGAATCGGCGGCCGCCGCCGTCCTGCGCGCGGCGGTGAAGGAGCACGGCGTGCCGGCGGACAACGTCGGCGTGGCGGTCGACACGGGCATGGCGGCGTTCCGCACGCTCAAGGTCCCGTTCGCCGACCGCAACAAGATCGAAGAGGTCATCAAGTTCGAGGTCGAGAGCCACCTGCCGCAATGGAACATCGACGACGTCGTCGTCGACTTCCACGTGCTCGACGCGAGCGACGACCAGAGCGAACTCCTCGTCACGGCCGCGCCCAAGGCCGAGCTGAAGCGCGTGCTCGACCTGTGCGGCAAGGCCGGCGTCGAGCCGCTCGAGGCCGAACTCGAGACCAGCGCGATGGTGAACGCCGCGCTGGGCTCGGATCTGTGCACGCTGGACAACGCCCAGGTGCTCGTCCACGTCGGCGAGCTGTCCACCTCGGTCGTCGTGGTCGACGGCCGGAAGGTGCGCGAGATGCGCGCGATCCGCATCGGCGCGATGGCGATCGAGCCCCAGGCCGCGGCGGAGGGCGAGCCCGCCCCCGAGCCCGAGGCCCCTCCGGCCGACCCGCTCGAACCGCGCGATCCCGAGGAGGCCGCCCGGCGACTCGAGCAGGCCATCAAGCGCATCCGCCGTGAACTCGGCCGCACCGTCTCCGCCGCGCGCACGCTGCATCCGATCGATGCCGTCTACGTGTGCGGGTTCGACCTTCCCGGGCTCGTCGGCAGCAAGATCCAGGACGCCGACGTCCTCGCGCTCGACGTGTTCCAGAAGGACAGCGGCCAACCCGCCGAGGGTTTCGGTCCGCTCGTCGTGGCCTACGGCGTCGCGCTCAGCCGTCTCGGCGGCGGCGAGTTGAAGCCCAGCCTGCGCCGCGAGGAGCTGCGCTACGCCGGCGCCTTCGAGAAGGTCGAACTGCCGCTGGCGGTGGTCGCGTTGCTCGCGGTCACGTTCCTGGGCGTGTGGTTCATCTTCCTGACCAAGGAGACGCAGTTCGTCGACACGCAGCTCGCGTTCTGGCGCAACAGCGCGCAGCGCTTCCTCATCGGCGACCTCAAGCAGGGGAAGCAGGGCTACCTGCTCTACCCCTCGGACGCGATGAACAAGTACCTCGCGAACATGGACGCGGACGTCGACCGCGACAAGTTCACGCAGCTCCAGTACGTGAACGGCCAGCTGAAGCAGGAGATCAAGAAGCTCGAGAAGGACCTGGGCCAGGACTCCGAGATCACGCAGCCGCAGTCGGCGCTGGTCGCGTGCAGCCTCGTGCTGGGGACGCTCGAGGACGAGATCCAGGCCGGCGGGCGTCCGAGCCTGCGGAAGGTCCAGTCGACCTACACGATCGGCAAGCAGGGCAAGGGCGACTACGTCCGGGTCGTGATCGACGTGACCTTCTTCGCCGGCGACACCGTGCAAGCCACCCAGAACTACGAGGACTTCATCAAGGCCACCGAAGCCCAGCCCTGGTGCATCGGCCAGATCGACCGGCGGCCGAGCGTGAGCCTCGAAGACGGCAAGGGCATCTTCGTGGTCGGCCTCGCGATCGAGGTCGACGTCAGCAAGGCCAACCTGGAGAAGATCTGACCATGAAGGCCTTCTTCGCCAACATGAACCTGGCGCGCGGGATCATCCTGGTCTCGCTGATCGGGTGCCTGGTCCTGGGCTTCCTCGGCTGGAAGCGCTCGCAGGAGCTCTCCGGCATGAAGGAGAACCTGAACAACCGCATCCAACCCCTGGTCAAGGACCTGATGCAGACGGCGCAGCGCCACACGGCTCTGGCGAAGACGCTCAAGGACGACAGCCTCGGCCCGCAGGCGGACCTCGAGACCTACATCCGCAAGGTCGCGGCCAAGGACAAGGTGGAGATCGGCAACGTGAACATGACGTTCACGCCCGAGCAGCGCAGCAAGACGGTGGTCGACAAGGTCTACCGCATCAAGTCGGACGCGCGCGAGCGCACGTTCCAGCGTCTGCGGATCGCGAACTTCCTCTACACGCTCGAGTTCGACAGCCGCCGCGTGAAGGTCACGGACCTGAAGCTCGAGGTGGCCGAGAAGCGGCCGAAGCCGCACGAGGTGCCGGCCGACGAGTGGTTCTTCGAGGCCGAGGTCACGTCGCGGCAGCGGTCGGAGGGCTGAGACCACGGGATCGTCGCGCGCGAGCGGCCGCCGGGATGCCCGGCGGCCGCTCGCGCCGTTGGAGGGATGTGCTCTCGAGCTCGACGGGCTTGACACCGCTACGCAGCCTTGATACAGTGGGGCCGTGCCCGCCGCCCGCCTGAACACCGTCGATCCCGAGGTCCTCCTCGCCGCCGTCGCCGAGCCGACCCGCCTGCGACTCCTGGCGCTGCTGAAAGGCGGCGAGGCCTGCGTGTGCGACCTCTTCGGGGCGCTCGACCTGCCGCAGCCGCTCGTGTCGCGGCACCTCGGCATCCTGCGCCGCGCCGGCCTCGTGACGGCCCGCCGCGAAGGGTTGTGGATGCACTACTCGCTCGCCGAGCCGCGCTCGGCCGGCCACGCGAAGCTGCTGGACGCGCTCGCGGCGCTCCAGGCGGAAGTCCAGGGGATCCAGGGCCTCGTGAAGCGTTGTTCGACGCTGCGCGCGGGCCGTGACTGTTGCTGAAGGAGACGACCATGGAAACGAAGGCCAACGAACAGGAACGGGTGCGCGAGCTGGTGCGCGACGGCTACTCGCAGATCGCGAAGGCGGCGCCGGGCGAGGGCGGTTGCTGCGGCCCGGTCGGCGGTTGCGGCGTGCGCACGGACGTCGAGGAGCTGGCGCAGAAGATCGGCTACACGGCCGAGGAGCTGCGCAGCCTGCCCGAGGGCGCGAACCTCGGACTCTCGTGCGGAAACCCGGCCGCGATCGCCGCGCTGAAGCCGGGCGAGGTGGTCCTCGACCTCGGGTCGGGCGCGGGCTTCGACTGCTTCCTGATCGGGCCCAAGGTCGGCGCGACGGGGCGCGCGATCGGCGTCGACATGACGTCGGACATGCTGGCGAAGGCGCGCAAGAACCTGACCAGCTACCGCGCGCGCACCGGCCTCGACAACGTCGAGTTCCGCCTGGGCGAGATCGAGCACCTGCCGCTCGCCGACGCGTCGGTCGACGTCGTGATCAGCAACTGCGTCCTGAACCTGTCGCCCGACAAGGCGCAGGTGTGGCGCGAGATCGCGCGCGTGCTCAAGCCGGGCGGGCGCGTCGCGGTCAGCGACCTCGGGCTCGTGCGCGAACTGCCCGCGGCCGTGAAGGACAGCATCGAGGCGCTCGTCGGCTGCGTGGCCGGCGCGCCGCTCGCGAGCGACACGGAACAGTGGATGCGCGCGGCCGGCCTCATCGCGGTCGAGCTCGTCCCGAAGCCCGAGTACGTGGCGGCGATGCAGGATGTGCAGGACCCGCTCTACCGCTCGATCGCGTCGGCGCTTCCGGCAGGCCACACGATCGCGGACTACGTCGCGAGCTTCGACATCCGCGCCAGGAAGGGCGGCCCGCGCCCGAAGAGCTCGGGCTGCTGCTGAGTCGATCCGACGGGGCTCGCTCGCACGAGAAGCGTCAGGCACTCCGCGCTCGTCCGCCGTCGGACGGGCGCGCTGGCTGCGAGAACCGGCGCGGACCTGCGGTCCACCTCGCCGCTCCGGTCGTCCGATTTCGCGCCGCCGGCCCGTGCCGCCGCCTCGTCCTCTCGTCGGAGTGTGGATCCCCGGAAGGACTTCGTCCATGAGCCCATCGAACCCCGTCCGCGTCCTCTTCGTGTGCGTCGAGAACAGCAACCGCAGCCAGATGGCCGAGGCCTTCGCGCGCATCCACGGGGGAACGCGCGTCGAGGCGCTGAGCGCGGGCTCGCGGCCCTCGGGGACGGTGAACCCGAAGGCCATCGAGGCCATGCGGGCGAAGGGCTACGACCTGGCCGCGCACCGTTCGAAGTCGATCGTCGAGGTCGGACCGGGTCCGTTCGACGCCGTCGTGACGATGGGTTGCGGCGATGCGTGCCCGAACGTCGCCGCTCGACGGCGCGAGGACTGGTCGATCCCCGATCCGCGATCGATGACGCCGGCGGAGTTCGACGTCGTGCGCGACACGATCGAACGCGAGGTCGTCGCGCTGCTCGAGCGCATCGCGAGCGCGCGCTGATCGCGTCGTCGACGACGACCGACGAACGTCGATCGATGGGGGGCTTCCAACTTCGTGGGACAGAACGCAAGCTGGACGCGTGCCCCGCCGATAGACTGATGAGGTCTTGACGCGCGAGCTCGCTCGCACGGACCACGACTCCCCCCTGCATGAGTTCGAAGGAAGCGATCGCGACCCGCGTTGCGACGATCCGAGCCGACCCCGAGCCGCTGCTCGAGAGGCTCCCCGACTGCCGTCGCACGGACGCGCAGTCCTTCGGTGACGCGTGGGTCGGTCTCGAGCCGACCTTCTCGAACCGCAAGACGATCCGTCGCTGGCGCAAGTACTCCAGGAAGGCCGACGAATACGGCTTCTTCTGCGATGCGAAGGTGCTGGCGAAGCAGGAGCGCATCGCGAAGCAGATCGTCGCGGAGTACCGCCGTCTGCGCGCCGAGGGGCACCCGGACTGCCCGTTCCCCGAGGTCGAGCGCGAGAAGAGCCGCGACCCGTACGACCTGCGCCGGCAGGACCTGCGCTTCCACGACGGTCGCGGGGGCCCGAGCCTCGAGGTGCGCATCTCGCTCGACCCCGAGACCTTCGAGATCCCGATCAAGCCGGTGCCGCTGCCCTGGCTGTACGACGTCCGCTTCGTCCGGTTCCTGCAGCGCTTCGTCTGGAACGAGCCGCGGCGCGCCAAGCTGTACGCCTCGATGGCCCACGGCGGCGGGCAGTTCTGCTTCAGCGCGAAGACGTTCCTGACGGGCAGCCTGTTGGCGGACTCGATCGCCTACCGCCTGAACCATCCCGAGCTCGTCTCGTGGATCAGCGACTACCCGAACCCCGACTCGCGCGGGTTCCGGACGACGCGCAAGCGCTTCCTGGCGTTCAAATCGGCGCTCGAGAGCTATTGGAAGGGCGCCTTCCACCCGGCCGCGATCGGTCCGCTGACGACCGAGAACGCGATCCTCGACCGCGGCTTCGACCCGGCCGGCAATCCCGAACCGGGACGGATGGACCCGAAGGGCGGTCCGCGCGGGGACGCGCGCGAAGTCTTCCAGACGAACTTCGCGTTCGCGCGCCACGTGCGCCAGCGCGCGCAGAGCGTCCACCCCGGCTACTGGCAGAGCCAACACCCCCACGAAGAGGGGTTCCGCTCCGACCAGATCATGCGCTACAGCGAGGCGAACCTGAACCGCGTCCAGCTCGCGGGCGAGCTGCACGTGAAGAGCGGCAAGGTCCTCGGCCGCGCGCAGGTCCCGGACTTCGAGGCGCCGCTCGACGTCTCCATGCTGCACGCCGAGGCCTCGTGGGAGCAGCGCTCCCAGATGTCGCAGGGCAGCGCGCACGACATGGTCGAGGCCGTGCTGCTCGAAGCGCACCACGCCGCGTACTTGGCCGCGAATCCGTGCGTGAAGGTCAAGGACTCGCTGGAGCAGGACCGCCTGCTCTACGACGCCGAGCGCACGCTGAAGCGCCGCGCGCCGAAGGTGCTCGACCGCATGCGCGCCGAGGCGCGACGCGAGAACCTCGAGACCTCGAAGGGCCGCGTCCGCAGCGATTGGATCGAGCCCGAGCCGCTCTTCTGGGCCGCGTGGCACGTGCTCGACGGCGGCGAGCGCGCCGCGATCGCGCGCGAGGCCGTCGGCGGGTTCGTGGAGCGCGTGCAGCAGGCCGCGTCGATGGACCCGCGCGGGGATTCGATCGACCCGATGGACGCGCACCGCCACCGCGTCCACCCGTTCCTGTGGGCGGCCCTGACCGAGCAGCCGGACGCGCTCGACGGCCAGCCGGCCGTGCGCCGCGAGCTGGCCCGGTTCCAGGCCGAGCGGGAGGAGCACCTCGCGCAGCGCCCGCCCTGGTCGCCGGCCGACGACGAACCGCCCTGGCGCGCGCCGATCGGTTCGCTCGGACCGTTCAGCTCGCGCTGAAGCGGGCCGACGCGGCCCGCGCGGCATCCGGCCGGGTCGAGTAGCGTGACGACGTCTGCAACGGACCGTCCGCGCCGTGGCTAGGTGAGGCAGACGGCGCTCTGTTGCCGATCCGCCATGAACTTCCCCTCGATCGGCATCGCCCTCCTCCTCGCCGTCCCGCTGCGCGCTCAGGTCCCGCTCACGACCACGCTCGTCGCCGGCGGCTTCGAGCGGCCGCTGTGCGTCACGCACGCACCCGGCGACCCGACGCGGCTCTTCGTCGTCGAGAAGGCCGGCCGCATCCGCCTGGTCCGGAACGGCAGCCTGCTGCCGACGCCGTTCCTGGACATCGCGAGCATCGTGAACTCGTCGACGGTCGAGTTCGGGCTGCTCTCCGCGTGCTTCGACCCGGGCTACGCGACGAACGGCCGCTTCTACGTCCACTTCACCGCCGGCACGAACGGCGACTCGCACATCGCGCGCTTCGAGGTGAGCGCGGATCCGGACCTCGCCGATCCCGCGACGCTCGCGACCGTGCTCTACCTGCCGCAGTCGACGCTGCACCACCGCGGCGGATGGCTCGGCTTCGGACCCGAGGGCCATCTCTACGCGGCGCTGGGCGACGGCGGTCCGCAGGAGGATCCGTTCAACCACGCGCAGGACCTCGCGCTGCTGCACGGCAAGACCGTGCGGCTCGATCTCGCGGGCGACGAGTTCCCGCTCGACCCGGACCGGAACTACCGCATCCCGCCGACGAACCCGTTCGTCGGGCAGGTCGGCGTCGCGCCCGAGATCTGGGCCTCGGGGTTGCGCAATCCGTGGCGCTGTTCGTTCGACCGGGAGACCTACGACCTGTGGATCGGCGACGTCGGCGAGTACGAGCGCGAAGAACTCGACGTGCAGCCGGCCGGCGTGGGCGGCCTGAACTACGGCTGGCGCTGCATGGAGGGTACGGGCTGCTCGCCGTGGGGCGGATGCACGTGCAGCGACGCCGCGCTCGCGAACCCGGCGCACGACTACGACCACACGCTCGGGCGGTCGGTCACGTGCGGCTACGTGTACCGCGGCAGCGCGATCCCGGGGCTCGCCGGGACGTTCGTCTACGGCGATTTCGTCTCGGGCCGGTTCTGGTCGCTGCGCTGGGACGGATCGAGCGTGACGCAGCTCGTCGAACGGACGGCCCAGTTCGATCCGGCCGGCGCGGGGACGATCGCGCGTCCAGCCTCGTTCGGCGAGGACGCGCAGGGCGAGATCTACGTGTGCGACTACTCCGACGGGGAGGTCTACCGGATCGTGCCGTCGAACGACGCCGCCCCGCCCACGGCGACGATCTTGATCCCCACCGACGCGCCGACGTGGGTCACGTCCGGCAGCGTGCTCGCGCTTGGCGGCAGCGCGTCGGACGACGTCGAGGTGACGCGCGTCGAGTGGTCGAACGCCGCCGGAGCCTCGGGCATGGCGGTGGGTACGACGAAGTGGTCGGTGCCCGCGATCGCGCTGGTCCCCGGCGCGAACGCGATCACGGTCACGGCTTTCGACGCGATCGGGACAGCGCGAGCGACGTGCTCGCGATCGACTGCTTCCCCGCACCGGTCCCGACCTGTGCCGGCGATGGAACCGGGACGCCCTGTCCGTGCGGGAACCTCGGTGCGACCGGGAACGGTTGCGCCAACTCGCTCCAGCCGGAGGGCGCGCGCCTCGCCGCGACCGGCTTCGCGAGCCTCGCCGCCGACACGCTGCGCCTCGAGGGCTCGGGCATGTCGAACACGACGGCGACCTACATCCAGGGCACGGCGGCGACGAACGGCGGGGACGGCGCGGTCTTCGGCGACGGCAAGCGCTGCGCGGGGGGAGCGGTGATCCGGCTCGCGGCGCGGCTCAACGTGGCGGGAGCCTCGAGCTATCCCGGTGCGGGGGACCCGCCGATCTCGCAGCGCGGTGCGGTCCTCGGCGCGCCGGAGACGCGCGTGTACCAGGTCTGGTACCGCAACGCCGCGAGCTTCTGCACACCGAGCACGTTCAACCTGACGAACGGGCTGTCCGTGCTCTGGCTGGACTGACGCGGCGTCGGCGATGCCGCGCGCGTGGTAGGAAGAGGCGCGTGCCGCCCTCGATCGCTGCCCTGACCCTCGTCGTGCGCGACTACGACGAGGCCATCGCGTTCTACACGGGCGCGCTGCGCTTCCGGCTGGTCGAGGACACGCCGATGCCCGGCGGGAAGCGCTGGGTGGTCGTGGCTCCGCGCGGCGAAGGCGGCGCGCGCCTCCTGCTCGCACGCGCCGCGAATGCAGAGCAGGCTGCCCGGATCGGCGACCAGACCGGCGGCCGCGTGTTCCTCTTCCTGCACACCGACGACTTCCACGGCGACGTGGCGCACATGCGCGCGAGCGGCGTGCGCTTCACCGAGGAACCGCGCGAGGAGACGTACGGGACCGTCGTCGTGTTCCTCGACCTGTACGGCAACAAGTGGGACCTCGTTCAGCCGCGATCCGACCGCGCCGGCCGGTGATGCGGGCGCCGATGGGAGCGCGGCCATCGGCTCGGCGGTCCGGCGTCGGACTGGGACGCTAGCCGGCCCGGACCTCGGCGATCCAGCTCTTCAGGATCTGGAGGAACGAGTCGCTGAACGTCCCGTGCTGGAAGTTGCGCAGGCTGTCCTGCTCCGTCGCGAAGGCGTGGAACAGGTGGTCGGAGTTCGGGGCGATCAGGAACCGGCCCTGGCCCGGGTGCTTGCGGTTGACGATGTCCGCGATCAGCTTGTGGTCCGCCTCGTAGACGACGAAGTCGCTCGCTCCCTTGACGGCGAGCACGTCGCAGTCGAGCCGGTTCCAGTACGACGCGAAGTTGATGTCGTTGAGCTGACGCCAGAAGTCGAGCGTCTTGCCGTTGAACAAGCCGCCGGGGAAGAACGCGTCGACCAGCGGGGCGAGGTCGGGGAGCGCCTCCTTCACCTCCGCGGGCGACTTCTTCTCGAGCATCACGAGCGCCATGATCCGCGCGCCGTGCCGGACCTTCTCGTCCGCCGCCTCGAAGCTCTCGCCGCCCACGAGCCCCTGGTAGCGCACGGTGTCGAGCAGGTACTCGAACCACGTGCGGGCCGATCCGCCGTAGATGGCGATGCCCTTGACCGGGTTCTCGGCCGCGATCATCGGACCGAACGAGGCGCCCATGCTGTGGCCGAAGATGAAGACGTTCTCGGCGTCGACCTCCGGCAGCGACTTGAGCTGCTCGAGCGCGGCCTTGTAGATCCCGATCTCGCCCTGGTAGTCGAGGTCGGCGAACGGGCCGCCCTCGCTGTCGCCGACGCCCGGCTTCTCGACGCGCAGGGTGACGAACCCGGAGTCCGCGAACGCATGCAGGATCGGTCCGTCGATCGTCGCGACGTCGCCCGTCGCTTTGGCGAGCACGTAGTCGTACGAGATCGGCGAGAAGCCCTGGATGAACAGGAACCCCGGGTGCTTGCCGGGCTTCTTGGGCTTCGTGACGATCGTGCGCATCCGCTGGCCGCCGTTCGTGACGTGGGTGTAGACGACCGCGTAGTTCTCGGTGCCGGGATCGCGCACCTTCTCGAGCAGCGGGCCCTTCAGGTTCTGAGGCTGGCCGTCGCGCACGATCGCGAAGTCGAGCACAGTGCCCGCGGCCGTGGACCGGATCACCTCGCCGATCGTCGAGGCCGCGACGGGCTTCCCCGCGAGGCTCAGGACGACGTCGCCGGGGCGTAAGCCGAGCGCTTCGGCGGTGAGGCCGGGCGTCGGCGCGTTGGCGATCAGGCCTTCTCCGGCCTTCAAACCGTGCTTTTCGGCCTCCTTCCGCGGCAGCGGCTTGAAGCTCAGACCGAGCGATCCGCGCCGGGGCAGCGGCTCGGCGACCTGCGCTTCGTCCGCGACGACGGCGGAGCTCGCGACGGGGAGCGCGGAAGCGCCGGTGGGGACGAGGGAGAAGAGCAGGCACGCAGCGACGATCATGGGGGGCTCCGCGAAGGGGTCGGACGAAGGATCTGCGAGCATAGAGACCGCGCGACGCGGCAAGATACGAGTGCTGTATGCATGGGGTTCGTTCGGGGTAGTCGAGGAGGCGCACAACGATGGCTGCGGAACGCGCGCGACGGATCGTGGGTTCGATCGAGGCGGAGTATCGACGTTACGAATCGCTCGGCGACGGCGCGCTGGGCCAGCTCGACGACGGCCAGCTCGTCGCGGCGGGGCCGGCGGGCACGAACTCCGTCGCCACGATCGTGTGGCACGTGTCGGGGAACCTGAAGTCGCGCTTCACGGACTTCCTGACGAGCGATGGCGAGAAGCCCTGGCGGGATCGCGAGTCGGAGTTCGAGCCGCGGCACGCGACGCGCGCCGAGATCGAGTCGCGGTGGAAGGAAGGCTGGTCCGTGCTGCGCGCCGCGCTCGCTGCGCTCGACGACGCGGACCTCGAGCGCACGGTCGCGATCCGCGGCGTGCCGCTCGCCGTGCACGACGCGCTGCACCGTTCGCTGGCGCACGCGAGCTTCCACGTCGGACAGATCGTCCTCCTGGCCAAGTCGATGCGCGGCGCGAGCTGGAAGTCCCTGAGCATCCCGCCCGGAGGATCGGCCGCCTACAACCGGAACCCGACGCTGGAGAAGCCGCCGTCGTCGCCGACGAAGGCCTGAGCGTGCACGATCCCATGGACCAGGACATCGGAGAGGGAGCGGACGCGACGCTGTCCGGAACGAACGCCGAGGTCGTCGCCACGCTGGTCGCGAACCACCGCAGGTTCCTCGAGTTCCTCGAGCGCCGCGTCGGCAGCCGCGCGATCGCCGAGGACATCCTCCAGGACGCCTTCGTGCGCGGTCTCGCGCGCGTCGATCAGTTGCGCTCGGACGAGTCGGCGGTCGCGTGGTTCTTCCGCCTGCTGCGCAATGCGGTGGTCGATCACCACCGGCGCTCGGCGGGCGTCGCGCGCGCGACCGCGGAGCTCGACGACGAGCGCGCGCCCGCGGCGCCGGACGCCGAGACGGAGCGCGCGATCTGCGCCTGCGTGCTCTCGCTGGCGGAGACGCTGAAGCCCGAGTACGCGGCCGCGCTGAAGCGCGTCGACGTCGACGGCATCGCGGTGCAGGACTTCGCCTCCGAGGCCGGGATCACCGCCAACAATGCCTCGGTGCGTCTCTTCCGCGCGCGCGAGGCGCTGCGCAAGCGCGTGGGGGCCACGTGCCGCACCTGCGCCGATCACGGCTGCCTCGACTGCACGTGCGGATCGGGGAGAGCCCGCGAGTAGGATCGGAGCGTCCCGAGAGGGGTGTAAGGAACCTGGCCGTGCCCCGTCCGCGCGGGCATGAGACACGTCGCCATGCACGAATCCCCGCCGGCCGTCCCCGCCACGCCACGCACGCTGCTCGACCCGGTGTGCGGGATGCGCGTCGATCCGGCCACGGCGCGCGGGGGGACGCTCGTCCACGAGGGCGTCGAGTACGCCTTCTGCAGCCGTGGCTGCCGCGAGAAGTTCGCGGCCGACCCGGCGCGGTACGCGGCACAGACGGCGCCGCAGCCGCACGCGTGCTGCTCTTCCGCGGCGATGGCCCCGCCGGCGGCGAGTGCCACCGCATCGGCTGCGCCAGTTCCGCACGCGCATCCGCCGCACGTGCATTCCCCGCACGCGCACTCCCCGCACACGAGCTCGGCACCCACGAGTTCGACGCGAATGCAGCCCTCGACCGCGGCTGCGGCGAGCGGCGTCCTCTACACGTGCCCGATGCACCCCGAGGTCGAGCAGGTCGGCCCCGGCGATTGCCCGATCTGCGGGATGGCTCTCGAACCGAAGTTCGCGAGCGCGGAACCGGCCGACGACTCCGAGCTGCGCGGGATGACGCGCCGGTTCGGGGTCAGCCTCGCGCTGGCCGTGCCGACGTTCGCGCTGGCGATGGCGGAGATGGTCCCCGGCCTCGCCGGGCGCGTGGATGCGACGACGTCGGCCTGGATCCAGCTCGCGCTCGCGACCCCGGTCGTCCTGTGGGGCGGCGCACCGTTCTTCGTGCGCGGCTGGAACTCGATCCGCAATCGCAGCGCGAACATGTTCACGCTGATCGCGCTCGGGACGGGCGCGGCGTACCTGTTCAGCCTGTTCGTGCTGCTCTTCCCGGGGCTCGTGCCCCACGCGATGCGGCACGGGGCCACGCTGCCGGTCTACTTCGAGAGCGCGGCCGTGATCGTCACGCTCGTGCTCCTGGGCCAGGTGCTCGAGCTGCGCGCGCGCGCGGCGACCTCCGGCGCGATCCGCGCGCTGCTCGGGCTGAACCCGAAGAGCGCGCGCCGCGTGACCGCGAACGGGACCGAGGAGGACGTCGCGCTCGGCCACGTCGCGATCGGCGACCGACTGCGCGTGCGTCCGGGGGAGAGCGTCCCGGTCGACGGCGTCGTCGTCGACGGCGCGAGCTCCGTGGACGAATCGCTGCTGACCGGCGAGCCGATCCCGGTCGAGAAGCACGCCGGCCTGCGCGTCACGGGCGGTACGCGGAACGGCTCGGGCAGCTTCGTGATGCAGGCTGATCGCGTCGGCGCGGAGACGTTGCTCGCGCGCATCGTCGCGCAGGTCTCCGCGGCCCAGCGCAGTCGTGCTCCCGTGCAGCAGCTCGCCGACCGGATCTCGGCCTGGTTCGTGCCCGTCGTCGTGCTCGTCGCGGCGCTGACCGCCGTCGCCTGGTGGACGTTCGGACCCGAGCCGCGGCTCGCGCACGCGCTGGTCAACGCGGTGGCCGTGCTGATCATCGCGTGTCCGTGCGCGCTCGGCCTGGCGACGCCGATGTCCGTCATGGTCGGGATCGGGCACGGCGCGCAGCTGGGCGTGCTCGTGCGCGACGCCGCGGCGCTCGAACGGCTGGAGCGCGTCGACACGCTGGTGGTCGACAAGACCGGCACGTTGACCGAGGGCCAGCCGCGCCTCGCGGTCGTCGAGACCGTGCGCGGGTTCGACGAGCGGACGGTCCTCGCGTTCGCCGGCGCGCTCGAGCGCGGCAGCCAGCGGGTGCTCGCTGCCGCGGTGCTGGATGGCGTCCGCGATCGCGCGATCGCGCTGCCCGAGGCGTCGGAGTTCCGCGCGCTGCACGGTCGGGGCGTCACGGGGAAGGTCGCGGGCCGCGCGAGCGCGCTCGGCAACGCGCTGCTCTTCGACGAGCTCGACGTCGAACTGGGCGAGCTCGTGTCGCGCGCCGAGGCGCTGCGCCTCACGGGCCAGACCGTCGTCTTCCTGAGCATCGATGGGCGCGCCGCCGGCCTGATCGGCGTCGTCGATCCGATCAAGCCCTCGGCGCGCACGGCTCTGACGAGCTTGCGCGCGCAGGGAATGCGCGTCGTCTTGGCGAGCGGGGACGCGAGCGCCACGGCCCAGGCGGTCGCGAAGGAGCTCGGCATCGACGAAGTCCACGCCGGGATGCAGCCGGCCGACAAGCAGGCGCTGATCGCACGCCTGCAGGCTTCCGGCCGCCGCGTCGCGATGGCCGGCGACGGCGTGAACGACGCGCCCGCGCTCGCGCAGGCCGACGTCGGCATCGCGATGGGCAACGGCAGCGACGTCGCGCTCGAGAGCGCGTCCATGGCGCTCGTCCGCGGCGACCTGGGCGGGATCGTGCGCGCGCGGACGCTCTCGCACGCCACGATGCGGAACATCCGCCAGAACCTGGCGTTCGCGTTCCTCTACAACGCGCTGGGCGTGCCGATCGCCGCCGGCGTGCTCTACCCGGCGTTCGGCCTGCTGCTGTCGCCGATGATCGCGGGCGCGGCGATGAGCCTGTCGTCGGTGTCGGTGATCGCGAACGCGTTGCGTTTGAGGCGCGCGGTGTAGGTGTCGCCGCCGAGAAAAGGGGAGTCGCCGAAATGCGCGCTATTGCACCTCGAGCCTGAGTGCGTTGCTCGATGAGTAGCGACCAACCCCGACGCAGCTTCTGTGGTTCTGGAAGACGAACTGGACGGTAAACGTCGTGCCGAAAGGTAAAGCAGGCACGGGCACGGTCTTCTCGAGGTAGCCGTACTCGTCGGCCCTCACTCGCAGCGCTCGAAACCCCGCGGCGCGATCGATGTGCAGAACCGCGCCGCCGAAGAGTGTGGGAGTGGAGGCCGCGCGGCCGATGAGGAGCGCGCCACGCGCATTCTCGGGAGCGCCAGAGCAGTACAGGCCGAAGTCAGAAGCGCTTGCGGCCGGGCTGCGCCAGGCCTCGGTCACGATCGGACCGTGGCAGGCCGGAGTTCCGTCGCCGATGGGTGTGACACCGGCAACTTGGAGGTCGAGCGTCATGACGAACGCATCGGAAGATCCACCGGCGTAGTTGGGCTGAAACGCAGTCAGCGTGGTGGGCATCCCACCGGGGTACTGAACCGTTCCCGCCACCGTGACGGAACGACTCGTGTGTACAGCGCTGGCAGTGACAATCTTGGCGGAGGTACCACCGAAGTGCCGAAGATGCAGCAGCCGCTGTCCACGTGGGTCCAGCCGCGCGATCTGAAATTCTGCACCGGGATCGTCCTGAGGATCTTCGGCTCCCGGCGTGGTCGGGAAGTACGCGCCAATGTTGCCCGCGAGAGTCACGACTCCTGACCTGTCGACGCTGGGAGCGCCGAGCCCTCCATACCCAGGCGAAGTCAGGTATGTGGAGTAGACTAGATGTGATCCGTCAGCCGCTATGCGGGTCATGCCTCCGCCGTAGAAGCTACCAGGCTGCACAGGTGCATTGGCCTGGAGGGCACCAAGGCTTGTGGGGAACGTGTTCGAGTTCGTCCCAAACAAGAACGACGGACAGCCGAAGTCGTCGACGCTCAATGCATAGGGAAGAGTGAACTCCGACGGATATGCACTTCCGAGGAAGGTACTCCATCGGACCTGCTGGCACCCTGGGGATAGCCGTAGGGCGAATACCACAGCATTCGTCGGATGCGGCTTGATTGGCTGCAGCGAGTTCGGCGTGGTCGGAAACAGAGGAGACCTGACGACTCCGGCCGCGTAGATATCGCCAGAACCACCAACGGCGAGTTCCTGGAGTGCCGCGCCGTTTCCAATCAGTCGTGACCAAACGATACCCGATGCGGTCCCATCAAGTTTCGTAATGAAGCTCCCGTATGCGGTGGAATCCTGTGGAACATCGCCGAGTGGCGGCATCGTTGATGGGAAGTTGGGGCCTGCGCCAAATGTTCCTGCAACCAAGGATGTTCCATCGTCATTCGCATGGCAGCTCGTTCCGGCCGTCAGTCCTAGAAGGCTCCCCTCCAGAAAGGTGCTGTACTCCAAGACGGATCCATCGGTCGAGAGTCGGAATGCGAATGCCGACTCGAACGTGTCCAGCACACTGTCGTAAGCTTGAGCTGTAGTTGGGAAATCCGTGGACATTGTCTGCCCCACGACGAGCACTCGGCCGAGGCCGTCCACGGAAATGTCAGTCTCCCGCTGGTTGGAAGATCCTCCAAGCACGGCGGAGTAGATTCCACGCCCATCGACCGAGTTCAGCTTGGTAACAGTGATCCATCGGGTGCCTTGTGGCTGGATTACGATCGCCCCAGGAGTAGTGGGAAAACCGTATTCGCGTGTGTAGCCGAGTACGACCACGTTGCCGTCCTGGTCGAGTCTGACCCTTGTGCTCGACTCTCCACCTCCGGCTGAAGAACTGGAGCCCAGATAGGTGCCCCACACGACCTCCGGGTCCACCACGAGCCCGAGCGTCGAATCTAGATCGGTTCCACGGAGGGCAAGCTCACCTGATTCGGTCGTGTTCCAGTAGACCTCCGCTGGAAAGTGGGTTCCGTCGGGCCGCACCTGCCAAGCAACAACAGGTAGCTCGTGGACCGCAGTTCCGCCGACTCCCAGTGTCAGTCCACGCCCACCCGTCGTAGCACGATCTTGTCCGACCCAGCGAGCCCGAACGCGCCCGATGTCTGCCCCGGGCCGAAATACGAGGTCATACTTCGGGCTGCCACTTTCACTGCGCAGAATGAGGTCTACGCCGGGGTAGATGTCCGTGTAAGCGACTTGCGCGAAAGCGCGCGCATTCGATCGCCAGCGGGTCGGGTCGTTACCTATGTAGTAGTGGTGAACGCCCGGGAGCGGATCGAGCCCGTGGGGTTCGGGCATGGAGATACCGCCCTCGAAGACCAGCCGTAGATACGCTCCCCGCCCCTCGGCGTCGACGGCGTGGAACCCCAGGCCCTCGCACTCGGCACGCGCGACAACGCCACCGATGTCCGCCGCGAACCGGACATCGGCGGGCCACTGGCCAAGGTTCTCGATGAAGCGGACGCCAGTCGGTGCTGCCGCGGTGGTCTGCGAGGCCTGCGCGTCGGTTTGGGTAGCGGCCACGAGGCTCATCAGCAAGGCGATGGCCGAACCGCAACGACTGAGCGTGCGTGCCCTCGAATCGTGGGGGCGAACGGTGAACATGCGAACCTCCGGGAGCAGAGAGTTGGTGCAGGGGCGTGGCGGGGGCGCGCCACTTTTGACGAATACAGCTTGACACGGGATATGGGGGGGGGCAAGACTTGGCCTGCGAATTGTGCGACTTCCAAGCGGCGGACCCGCCGCGCGCGCGTTCGAGACTGACAACGGAGGAAATCCTCATGTCAACGAGTACCTCGCACGGTTGGCCTGCGCTCTTGAGCGCATGGTTTTGCCCCGCAGGGCTACACAGGGTGCTGTGCGGAGCTGTCGCCTGTTTTGTGCTCGCCGTTTGTGCATGTGCGCAGGCATCGTCGATCGGGTCGTGGGCCACGGCTGATTGGACATGCGACACGATGACGCTGGAGTCGACCAACGGTCTGCGCGAACGTCTGATGCATGGGGCGCTCATTCCCCAGGGACCGTACCGAGGCTGTGTCCTGACCTGGGGCAAGTACGCGAACAAGACCGAGACGTTCCTCTGGGATCCAGCCAGCCCTTCCCGACTCTTCCGCATCCTCAACACGTGGGCCGGCGGTACGCGCAATCTCGAAGGCGCATCGTTGACTTGGGACGACGAGGGACAGCTCATCGTCGTCGGCCCTTCAGCCACAGTGGGGGCACCGGGGGTCGACACTTGGCGCATCTTCCCGAGTTCACTCAATTATCCGCCTTTGCAATCGGTGCCTCCAACGCCGCCGAGTTCTGCATGCTACGCGGAGATCACCGGAAACGCGTGGAGAGCAAACCAGGCAATGAGCTTGGCCCGGTATCGACCAACGATTCTCTCGCTCGCCAAGGGTTTGATGAGCGCGACCACGGCTGATCGGTCCACCATAGTGCTCGGTGGGATGACGTCCTCAGCCCTGAACGACGGGTGGGAGTTCTGGCAGGCGCTGTCGCCGCGCTCGGCTCCGGGTGGGTCGAGTTGGGGGGCGACGTTCGCTCCGAGCATTGGGCATCCTCATGCCGATCCAACTCCCAATCAGCTGTACGCGGTTCAGGGCGGGCTTGCGGAAACGCAGACCGAAGCTACTCCCTGCGTAGTGCAGTTGGCGACATCTGGGCCACCCGGTCAGGCCTTCGTCAAGAGTGTGATTATCGCGCAGGACTCCAACAGCTCTTATTCAACACCGCCTAGCACGTCGAACTCGGCCGGCCTGAGCACCGTGGTTCGGCCCCAGTACGGTGCAACACCGTCCTCCTGGGAGCTCTGGCGCGCGGGTGCATCCACTCTTGAGCGTACTCAAGGCTCGCTTGTGCTCAGGCACGATAGAGATGGCATTGGAAGTTTCAATGGCAAGAACAGAATCATCAGTACCGGCGGATTATACTACAATCCGTCTGGCGCATCGCCTGGCTGGAGTACGCAATATGGTCTTTTTGAGTACTTGATTCCGAGCCAGACAAAGCCGCAAGACGGAAGCTGGGTGTTCATTAGCATTCCGGGCCAGGCACAGCTACAGATCGGCCGTATCGACAACAGCATGGTTGCCCTGCCGACGGGCGACATCTTCGTCGTCGGCGGTAGCCGAATGCTAAGTGGTACGTTCATTCCTAACGCGACAACACCGTATGGGCTTCCTACAACTCCGGTCCGTGCGCCTCAGCTCGTTCAACCCGGCCGTGCCGGCCAGCCCGCGTCCACATGGAGCGTAACTACAATGGCGGATGCTCCCAATCAGCTTGCCTTTGGCGGCGGCTGGGCGGTGCGGAAGCATGGTCATGCTGCGGTTCTCTTGCCAGACGGCCGCATAATGGTCACGGGCGGGGACACGAGCGGGTATGGTCCTGGTTCTGAGGGCTACTCCTTCACCGGAGACATCTTCTCACCCCCATATCTCTTCCAGGGATTTCGTCCGACAATCGCCAGCATTCCGAACCCGCCGACGACATTTGGACAGGTATTTTCTCTGGCTGTGGGCCGCCTTTCAGATGAGGTGATCGATTCTGTAGTGCTGCTGCGCCCGGCATCGACCGCGTACGGATTCGATTCGAGCCAACGGTATATCGAGCTCGAGTTCACGTTGGGCAACTACGACCCGGTGATGGGTACGCAGGATGTGAATGCGACGAGCCCTGCTGACGATCTCGGTCCCCCCGGCTACTACATGCTGTTCGTCGTCAGCCACCTGAGTACCGCCCCCCAAGCGCGCGTGCCGTCCGTAGCGCAGTTCATCTACTTGAACTGACATCGTCGGACTCCGCATCGCGAACCGGCCGCGCAAACCTTCCCGGACGGGGGGGCCGGCTCGCTCAGAAGGTACCTTCTCAGCTCGCGATGAACTTGCCCGTGTACTGGTAGTTCATCGCCAGCGCGGTCAGGAACGCCGCCGTCTCGGCCGACACCTCGTCGCGCTCGGACAGCGGGTAGCGCAGCGTCAGCTCGCGCGCGCGCTCCTCCAAGTGCTTCGTCAGCGTGCGCAGCACGGCCGGGTCGACGCCCGTCCACGCGTACACCGTCGCCGAGAGGAACTCGCGCTGGCGGCGCAGCAGGCCCGCCGCGTCGCCGGTCTTCGCGTCGTCGTTGGCCTTCTTGCCGGTCGCGCGTTCGCGCGCGCGTCCGAAGATCGCGGAGAGGTCGCCGTCGAGGCTGCGCGGGATGCGTTCGGCGCCCAGGTCGACGACCTCGAAGAACTCCTGCAGCGTGAGCCGGATCTCCTTCGTGTCGTAGTCGATCTGCGTGTCGACGATCTCGGGGTCGCGGTCGCGCAGGCTCTGCAGCAGCGTCTCGCAGTGCTCGAGCTTGGCCAGCGCGCCGGGCGAGTCGGCGTACAGCGCGCGCCAGTCGAGGCCGGGCGTCATGCAGACCGCGAAGGTCTCGGCCCAGTCCTCGTCCGGGTGCTTCTGCGCGTAGCCCCCGGGGAGGTGGCGCACGAAGTCGGAGCTGAACGGCTTGACCTTGTAGTCCTCGACGTAGGGGCGCGACATCGCGCCGAAGAGGCGGGTCCAGTCCTCGGTCGCGTACAGCCGGTAGGCGTAGTTGACGACGTGGCCCATCTCGTGGCGCAGGTAGCGCAGGACGTCCTCGTCGCTCTCGCCCTCGACCAGGCCGGCGCGCTTCTTCTTGTGCACCTTCAGGAGCATCGCGTCCGCCAGGTAGAAGGGCATCCCGATCGCGACGGTGCCCTCGGGCACGCCCCATTCGTCGGTCAAGTAGAAGGCCGGCTGCAGCTTGACGATGCCGCGCGCGGTGAGCTCTCTGCGGAACTCCTCGACCACCTTCTCGAGGGGTCGGCCTTCGATCTTCAAGTCGAAGTCGCAGATGCGCTTGCCGAGGATCTCGGCCGACACGTCCTCCTCACCCATCGTTTCGAACGTGGGTGCGTCGGCACCGATGCGCGCCGGGCGGTCCAGCTGCGGTTCGGCGAACGGCGGGGTCGAGTCGGGCATCATGAGCGGCGCATTTTGGCCTGAATCGGAGCGGCCTTGAATATATTCGTTTAGGCGCATATACTGAGGGTGTGGCCACGATCCCCACCCATCCGAGGGCGACCCCCGCCCGGAGCCCCGAGAGGCTGCTTCAGGTTTTCGCCGAACCCACCCGGCTGCGCCTGATGGCCCTCCTGCTCGATGGTGAGACCTGCGTATGCGATCTGACCGCGGCCCTGGAAATCCCCCAGCCGACCGCCTCCCGGCACCTGGCCCACCTGCGCCGGGCCGGGCTGGTCCGTGCGCGCAAGGACGGATTGTGGGCGCACTACTCGCTCGCGCCGGCGGATGGAGCCGTGCACGAGAGCCTGCTCGAGACCCTCAGGGTCTGCCGTGCCGAGATGCCCGAACTGGCCGCGAACGAGGTGCGCTGTCGCGCCTCCCGCGGATCGCGTTGCTGCTGAAGGAGACCACCATGAACGAACAAGAACACAGCGAAACCGTCCGCACCCACGTCCGCGAAGGCTACGCCGCCATCGCTCGGGCGAACGACGCCGACCCCGGCGCGACCGGTTGCTGCGGACCGAGCGGCGGGTGCGGCGTGCGCACCGACGCGAGCGAATTGGCCCGCCAGATCGGTTACAGCCCCGACGAGGTCGCGCTCTTGCCCGAGGGGGCCAACATGGGCCTCTCTTGCGGCAACCCCGGTGCCATCGCGGACCTCTTGGCGGGTGAGGTCGTGCTCGACCTCGGCAGCGGCGGGGGCTTCGACTGCTTCCTGATCGGACCGAAGGTCGGACCGACCGGCCGAGCGATCGGCGTCGACATGACACCGGACATGCTCGCCAAGGCGCGGCGCAACCTGGCCTCGTACCGGACGCGCACGCAGCTCGACAACGTCGAGTTCCGCCTGGGAGAGATCGAGCACCTGCCCGTCGCGGACGCGAGCGTCGACGTCGTGATCAGCAACTGCGTGCTCAACCTGTCGCCCGACAAGCCGCAGGTGTGGCGCGAGATCGCGCGCGTCCTGCGCCCGGGTGGGCGCGTCGCGATCTCCGACCTCGCCTTGAAGCGTGCCTTGCCCGCATCGGTGAAACGGAGCATCGAAGCACTCGTCGGCTGCGTCGCCGGAGCCGTGTTGATCGAGGAGGTCGACCGCATGATGCGCGACGCGGGCCTCGTCAACGTGCGCCTGACGCCGAAGCCCGAGTACGTGGCGACGCTCGAGAGCTTCGAGGATCCGCTGTACCGCCAGATCGCGGCGGAGTTGCCGAGCGGCACGAAGGCGTCCGACTACATCACGAGCCTCGACATCCAGGCCCGCAGGGCAGGCGTGCGCTCGAAGTGCTGCTGAGCCGGAAGGTCTGGTCAGC
>JBGAOR010000076.1:0-22927 GCA_044221705.1 Planctomycetota bacterium | reverse complement strand
GATCTCGCCCTTCCCGGTGGGGTTGCGCAGATCGATGATGTACTTGATCGCGTTGACGAAGTCCTCGGCCTGCAGGACCTGCACGTCCTCGCTGATCTCCTGCTTGAACTTGCGGTTCAGGCGGAAGCGTCCGACGCGCCCGAGGCGGTAGCGCTGCGTGTCGAAGAACTTCTCGTGGAAGAGCTCGCGCGCCTTCTCGAGCTGCACGGGGTTGCCCGGACGCAGACGCGAGTAGATGCGCAGGAGCGCGTCCTCGTGGCTCTTCGTCTGATCCTCGTGCAGCGAGTTGATGATCAGCATGTCCATCTGCTGCGGGTCCTGGTCGATGATCTCGACCTCGGCGAGATCGCTCGCGGCGATCTCGAGCGCAGCGGTTTCGGGGATGGGCATGCCCGAGGGAACGAGCACTTCACCGGTCTTGAGCGCGACGATGTCGCCGACCGCGATCTTGTCCGTGATCGCCTTCGCGAAGGCGTTCTGCGTCTGCGACTTGCCCTTCTTGACGATCTGCGTCGCGTAGAACTGGCGCAGCAGGTCGCGGTCCGTCGAGAGCTTGTCCGACAGCGCGCGAAGCAGCGTGACGGCGGAGAACTTGCCCGACTGGTCGATGCGGACCGAGAGGGTGTCCTTCTTCGTGACGTTGATCTCCACCCACGAGCCGCGCTCGGGGATGATCCAGCAGTTGTGCAGCTTGCGGTTGTCGCCCGCCGTCGACTGGTCGAACGAGAAGTCGACGCCCGGCGAACGGTGGAGCTGGCTGACGATGACGCGCTCCGAGCCGTTGATGATGAACTCGCCGCCCCCGACCATGATCGGGATCTCGCCGAGATACACCTCTTCCTCGATCGGCTCGGGCTTGATCAGGCGCAAGCGCACCTTGAACGGGTAGCCGTAGGTCAGGCGCAGCTTGCGGCACTCGTCGATCGTGTAGCGCGGGCGCCCGAGCTCGTAGCCGACGTACTCGAGGCACATCGTCTTGTCGTACGAGTAGATCGGGAACACCTCCCGAAGGAGCGCCTCGAGGCCCTGCACGTCGCGGCTGGACTGCGGTTTCTCGACGGCGAGGAAGGCCTGGTAGGCGTCGGTCTGGATCTCGACCAGGTTCGGCAGCTCGACGATGGCCGGATAGCGGCCGAACTTCCGCACGGGGAGCTTTTGTTGAGTCATCGGAGGCTGGCGACTCGCTCGTGGCGCCGGATCACAGTCGAGGATCCCGGCGAAACCAGAGGAGGCGCGGAGCGGGCTGGGGGTCTTCGTCGTCGTCCTACGCGCGGCGCGCGCGCGCCCGTCGACGGCTGGGGCGGCGGAGTACGGGGGAGAGCGGTCCCCCGCGAGTGCGGGCGGAGTCGGAACCGCGTCGCGTGAAGCGGCGCGGCTGGGCGGTGGAGCGCGGACGTGGATCGGGCGCAGGAATTCTCCGACGCGCGATCGTGCAGGCCCAGGGGCCGTTCTGCTGCGGCCCGAGGCTCAAGAACTCACCCTCCGAGCCGCGTGTCGACGAACGCACCGCACGGGACGCGGACTCGCCCCTCGAACGATGCAGCTCGGGGAGACGAGAACACGCCTGCGCGGCGGAACGGGGACAGGAACTCGGGGCGCGGGTCGATGGGTCGGGTCAGGATGCGGGACGGACCGGACGAACGCAAGCCCATACGATCCCCCGGGGCGGCCTGGATTGCAAGCCCCCCGGGATGGACCGTCGGAGATCGAAGGAGCGGAATCGCGCGCAATCAGGCCAGCTTGACCTTGCCGCCCGCGTCTTCCAGCTGCTTCTTCATCGCGTTCGCTTCGTCCTTGCCGACGCCCGTCTTGACCGGCTTCGGCGCGCCGTCGACCAGCGCCTTGGCTTCAGCCAGGCCCAGGCCGGAGATCGCGCGGACTTCCTTGATGACCGAGATCTTCTTCGCGGCATCGGGGACCGCCTCGAGGATCACGTCGAAGGAGGTCTTCTCTTCGGCCGCCGGAGCCGCCGCAGCGCCGCCGCCCGCGGCGGCAGCAACCGCGACCGGCGCGGCCGCGCTGACACCCCAGTGACCTTCGAGGTACTTGACCAGCTTCGAGGCCTGGAGGAGGGTCAGGCCGTCCAGCTTGGTGGCAATGGCTTGGAGCTCCGGCTCGAGCTCGATCGTATTCGACATGGGATTACCCTTCGTGACGTTGGAGATGTGACTTGGATTCTGAGGTGGTGGCCGCCTGCGGGACGGGTGCGTTCGCGGGGCGGATAGACGAGATGCCCTCCCCCACCGAGGCGGCGCGGTGAACCGCGCACCCGACGGGGGTGGGTGGAATTCAGGAAGCCGGCGCGGCTCCGCCCGAAGCCTCGAGCTGATCGGCGCGAGCCTTCAGCAGGCGAGCCTCCGCGGACGGAACGGCGTTGAGCAGCATGGCCAGGCTGCGCGGTCCGGAGACGAGCAGGCTGACGAGCTTGCCGTTGAGCGTCTTGCGATCGGGCACGTCCGCGAGAGCGATCGTGTCCTTCGCACCGAGCAGCTTGCCCTCGAGCACGCCGCCGCGGATCTGGACCTTCCCGGCCTTCTTGACGTCGGCGCCCTGGAAGATCTTCGACGCGTGGATCGCCGCCTCGGCGTTGCCGTAGGCGATCGCCGTGTTGCCGGCGAGCATCTCCGGCGTGGCCTCGAAGCCGCGCTCTGCGAGGACGATCCGCGCGAGGGAGTTGCGCACGAGCGAGAGGGTCGCACCCTTCTTCGCCAGTTGGTTGCGCAGCGTCTCGCTCTCCTTCACGGTCAGTCCGCCGAAGCTGACGATGACCATGCCTTCAGCTTTGCCGAGCTCGTGTTGGAGCTCTTGAATGACGAGTCGATTGACGAGATTAGGCATGCGCCACCTCCCAGTGGATCTGGACGCCCGGGCCCATGGTCGTCGAGATCGAGATCTTGCGGAAGAACTCGCCCTTGACGGCGGGCGAGCGCAGGTTGGACAGGTGGTCGAGGAAGGCCTGGAGGTTCGCCTGCAGGTCCTCCACCGCGAACGAGCGCTTGCCCAGGAGCGCGTGCACGTTGCCGCCGGCGTCGGTACGGAACTCGACCTTGCCGGCTTTGAACTCCTTCACGGCGGCCGCGACGTCGGGCGTCACGGTGCCGGACTTCGGCGAGGGCATCTTGCCCTGCGGACCGAGGACCTTACCGAGCTTGCCGACGTGCTTCATCATGTCGGGGCTGGTGATCACGATGTCGAAGTCGGTCCACCCGCCGAGGATCTTGTCGGCGAGTTCCGCGGAGCCGACCTCGTCGGCGCCCGCTTCCTTCGCAGCCTTCGCCTTTTCGCCTTCGGCGAACACGACCACCTTGATCGACTTGCCAAGGCCCTTGGGCAGCGAAACAGCGCCGCGCACGAGTTGGTCGGTCTTCTTCGGGTCGATGCCGAGCTTGATCGCGATCTCGACGGACTCGTCGAATTTCGCGTGCGGCAGGCTCTTGATGAGCTTGAGGGCTTCGCCGGGCTGGTAGACCTTGTTCTTGTCGACCTTGGCCGAAGCCTGGAGGTAGCGCTTGCTGTGCTTCACCATGGGTTCAGCCCTCGACCTTGATGCCGGAGGAACGCGCGGTTCCCTCGACGATGCGAACCGCTGCGGCGAGGTCGCGGCAGTTCAGGTCCTTCATCTTCATCTTCGCGATCTCCTCGACTTGCGCGCGCGACACCTTGCCGACCACTTCGTGACCGACGGCACCCGCGCCCTTCTCGAGCTTCGCTGCGCGCTTCAGGAGCACCGAAGCGGGCGGAGACTTGAGGATGAAGTCGAACGTGCGGTCTTTGTAGACCGTGATCTCGACGGGGATGATCAAGCCCATGTCGCCGCGGGTGGCTTCGTTGAATTGCTTCACGAAGGCCGCGATGTTGACGCCGTGCGAACCCAGCGCGGGGCCGACCGGCGGCGCGGGCGTGGCTTGCCCGCCCGGGCACTGCAGCTTGATCTTGCCTGTGACTTCCTTGGCCATGTTTGCTCGCTCTCGATGAGGCCCGGTCCAACGAGCGGCTGAGCCGCTCTCCCGGGCGTGTTGGAGGTCAGATCTTCTCGACCATCCAGTATTCCAGATCGACCGGCGTCGGCCGGCCGAAGATCGTCACGATCACCTTGACGGTGCCCTTCTCCGGGTTGACCTCTTCGACGACACCGTCGAAGCCGTCGAAGGCGCCCGACTTGATCTTGACCATGTCGCCCTTGTGGAGACCGATCGTGACCTGAGGCCGCGACTCGGAGTCCGACATGCGCGACAGGATGGATTGGACCTCGGAGTCGGACAGCGGCGTCGGCATGCCCAGGGGACCGAGGAATTCGCGCAGACCGTCGATCTCGCGCAGCGTGTTGCGCGCCTTGACCGTACGAGGGTCGGTCGCATCGTCCAGGTCGGCCTGGACCATCAAGTAGCCCGGGTAGAGCTTCTTGTTGACCGTGCGCTTCTTGCCGTTCTTGAGGTCGGTGACCCGCTCGAAGGGCACGAGCACCTGCGGCACGAGGTCCTGCACCCCGGCAAGCTTGAGCCGCGCAAGCGTGTTCTTGGCGATCGAGTCCTCGCGACCCGACTGACAGCGGATGAAGAACCACTTCATGGCGACCATCTCAACCTCCCCCGAGGAGCAGCCAGGTCACCCACCGTCCGAGCAGGAAATCCGCTCCCGCCAGGAAGGCCATCAAGAAGGCGACGCAGACGATCACGATGATCGAAGAGTTCATCGCCTCGTTCATCGTCGGCCAGGTGACCTTGCGCAACTCGGCCTCGGTCTCGATCAGGAGGTCCGCAGTCTTCGGCTTGTTCAGGTAGACGTGGAGCGCGAAAAGACCGCCGAGGCAGGCGAGCACCGAGACGATGAGCGCCGGCGTGAGCTTCCAGGAGAGGATCGGCAGGAGCGCTCCGCCGACATCGCGATTGTTCGCGTCCTTCGTCGCCCCGAACGCGACCCCCATCGGGTCGTGGAACCACGTGTCGAGCGACTCGTTGAGCGAGGTGCAGCCGTAGACGACTAGCAGCGCGAGCGACCAGAACGCGGCCGTGCGTGCGATGCGTCCTTGATCCGGTTTGTAGGCCATCTCGTCGTTCCTTGCGTCAGCGGCGCGTCCACCGTGGAGCGCCTCGCCTCGATCCCCGTGCCCATCCCCTCCGCGCGCCTCGCGTGGAGCGGTCGCCGAGCGCCGTGGCTCGGTCGTTCTCACCGCGAGTCGCGGTCAGAGCTTCTTTTCCTTGTGCCCCGTGTGCTTGCGGCAGAACGGGCAGTACTTCTTCTTCTCCAGCTTGTAGGTGGCCTTGAGCCTCTTGTGCGTCGTGTAGTTCCGGTTGGAGCACGTCGTGCACTCGAGGAAGATGTAGCGTTCCTTGATCTTCATGGGCTCGCGCGGCGCCGAAGGCCGCCTTCGTCACGACGCGTCGCGCGCGTCGCGGGTTTCGATGCGCGACGCGGCCGGAGCGCGAGGTCGTCGCGCTCCGGCCGGCCGCCGGGATTCACTTGATGATCTTCGTCACGACGCCCGCACCGACGGTGCGACCGCCCTCGCGGATGGCGAAGCGCAGCTGCTCGTCCATGGCGACGGGCGTGAGCAGCTCGACTTCCATCTTCACGTTGTCGCCGGGCATGCACATCTCGGCGCCGCCGAGGAGCTTGGCCGTGCCCGTGACGTCCGTCGTGCGGAAGTAGAACTGCGGGCGATAGCCCGAGAAGAACGGCGTGTGGCGACCGCCTTCATCCTTGGAGAGGATGTACACCTCGGCTTCGAAGTGCGTGTGCGGCGTGATCGAACCGGGCTTCGCGATGACCTGCCCGCGCTCGACGTCCGTGCGCTCCATGCCGCGGAGGAGGAGGCCGACGTTGTCGCCCGCCTGACCTTCGTCGAGCGTCTTCTGGAACATCTCGACGCCGGTGCAGGTGGACTTCATGATCTCGGGACGGAGCCCGACGATCTCCACCGCTTCACCGACCTTGATCCGGCCGCGGTCGATGCGGCCCGTCGCGACCGTGCCGCGACCGGAGATCGAGAAGACGTCTTCGACGCACATCAGGAACGGCTTGTCGACGATGCGCTCGGGCGTCGGGATGAACGTGTCGAGCGCCTTGAGCAACTCGTCGATGCACGCGTTCGCCTTGTCGTCGGCGCCGTTCGACTCGAGCGCCAACTTGGCCTGACCGCGGATGATCGGCGTCTTGTCGCCCGGGAACTTGTACTTGCTGAGGAGCTCGCGGATCTCCATGTCGACGAGGTCGAGGAGCTCGGCGTCGTCGACGAGGTCGACCTTGTTCAGGAAGACCACGATGTAGGGCACGTTCACCTGACGGGCGAGCAGGACGTGCTCGCGCGTCTGGGGCATCGGACCGTCGGCGGCCGACACGACCAGGATCGCGCCGTCCATCTGAGCGGCGCCCGTGATCATGTTCTTGATGAAGTCGGCGTGGCCGGGGCAGTCGACGTGCGCGTAGTGACGCGTGTCCGACTCGTACTCCGTGTGGGAGGCCGCGATCGTCACCGTCTTGTCCGTGGAGCGCACGGTGCCGCCCTTGGTGATTTCCGCATAGGACTTCACCTTGGTCTTGAAGCGGTGGGCCGAGCGCGCCGCGATGGCCGCGGTCAGGGTGCTCTTCCCGTGGTCGATGTGACCAATCGTGCCCACGTTGACGTGAGGCTTGGTCCTCTGGAAGATTTCCTTTGCCATGACTTGTCTCTGAAGGTGGTTTGCGGGCCTCTGCCCTCTGGGATGTGGAGTGGTTCGCGGCGATCGCGCCGCACGTGGCGGCTGCTCCCGCGTGAGAGCGGAGGCCCGGCCGTCGTGATCGAGATGGATTGTGTGGAAAGAACCGGTCGTGAGAGTGGAGCTGCTGATGGGGCTTGAACCCATGGCCTCCTCCTTACCAAGGAGGTGCTCTACCACTGAGCTACAGCAGCACGACCCGCGTTGAGGCGGGCCTGAGCTCTGCCGTCCCGGACGCGGAGCCGAGCTGGAGCGGGCGAAGGGAATCGAACCCTCGTGTGCAGCTTGGAAGGCTGCCGTTCTACCATTGAACTACGCCCGCGATCGGGCCCGTGCTCGGTAGCCGCCGACCCGCGCGCTGCGCGATCGGCGGGGACAACCTCCTCCGGTGCGAAGCGCGTGGAGCGCGCGATGCACGCAGCGAGACCGACGAGGGGCATCCGCTTGAGGCGGGGAGCGGCGCGTGGGTCGCGCGTGCGCGCCGGAGGTCCGGCGTGGACGGTGAACGATCCAGGAGACGCGCTTCGCTCGCGAGGTACCGACCCTGCGCCGCTCGGGCGAAGGAGGCTGGTGGGGAGAGACGGATTCGAACCGTCGAAGGCTGAGCCATCAGATTTACAGTCTGACCCCTTTGGCCGCTCGGGAATCTCCCCGCTGTCGCGATGATCGGTCCGAACGCAGACGCCGAGCCGTGCCCCACGCGGGGGCGCGGAAGCATCCGCTCCCTGAATCATCCTCGAACTGGTCTCGTTGGAAGGGAACGTCGCGCGCCACGGACACGCGGTCCGCGTCGGCGCGGCTTCGCTGGTCCGGGCCTCCGGCACCGGCTCCGGGTGGAGCCAGCGGTGGGATTCGAACCCACGACCACCTGATTACAAATCAGGGGCTCTGCCAATTGAGCTACGCTGGCTGGACCGGTCGGCCTCGCCCGAGTGGCTCACCGGCAGCCCGACGCACGAGCCCACGGGTCACGTGGACTCTTGCCGGACGGCGAAGTGAGCGCAGGAGGATACGGATCCCCGCCCGGGAGTCAAGCACTCCGTCGCGGAGGGTCCGGTCGGCGGGGCGGGCCGGGCGACAGCCGGCCTCCGAGGCTGTGGAGAATTCACAGCCGACGCGCCGCGGAAGCGGCGCCAGCAGCAGCTGAGAGCCCGTAGGCTCGATTGCTTCACGGGCTCTCAGACCTCGCGCAGGGACCGGGCGTAGGACGCCCGCGCGCGCTCGATCTCGGCCAGCGTGTCGCCGCCGAACTTCCCCAGGAAGGCGCGCGCCAGCTCGAGGGCGACCAACGCCTCTCCCACGACGCTCGCGGCGGGAACCGAGGTCACGTCCGAGCGCTGCCAGGTGGCCGCGACCGGCTCCAGGGTCGCGAACTCGACCGTCGGCAGGCCCCGGCGCAGGGTCGGGATCGGTTTCATCGCGACGCGGACCACGAGCGGTTCCCCGGTCGTCATCCCGCCCTCCAGGCCCCCGGACCGGTTCGTCGCCCGCCGGTAGCGCGAGCCGGCCGGCCCGGAGTGGTCCGGCGCGGCCAGGATCGCGTCGTGGGCCTCGCTCCCCCGCCGCCGCGCGGTCTCGAAGCCCAGGCCGAACTCGACGCCCTTCATGGCCGGGATCGAGAACAGCGCGCCGCCCAGGCGCGCGGTCAGCCGCTCGGGCCCGCTCTGGTAGCTGCCGAGTCCGGGCGGCAGGCCGAGGACGCGCACCTCGAACACCCCGCCCAGCGTGTCGCCCGCTTCCTTGGCCGCGTCGACCAGGCTCCGGGCGCGCGCGTCGAAGCCCGGGTCGAGCGCGAAGAACTCGCTCGCGTCGCGCGCTCGCGACCGGTCCTCGGGCGCCTGCGCGAAGGCCTCGTCCGCCAGCGCGCGATCCGCGTCGACGTCCCCGAGCGAGACGACGTGCCCGCAGATCTCGACCCCGAAGTGCTCGAGCAGCTGGCGCGCGACGCCGCCCAACGCGACGCGGATCGCGGTCTCGCGCGCGCTGGCGCGCTCCAGGACCGCGCGCGGATCGCGGTGGCCGTGCTTCTGGCAACCGGCCAGGTCCGCGTGACCGGGACGCGGGTTCGACGGCACCGGCAGGCGCTCGATCGTGGCGTCCTTGTTGACGAGCTCGAGCGCGATCGGCGACCCGAGCGTCGCACCCGCACGGACGCCCGCGAGGACTTCGACGCGGTCCGTCTCGATGCGCATCCGCCCGCCGCGGCCGTAGCCGCCCTGCCGGCGCGCGAGCTCGCCGTCGACGCGCTCGATCGAGAGCGGAAATCCCGAGGGAAAGCCCTCCAGGATCCCGAGGAGCGCGCGCCCGTGCGACTCGCCGGCGGTCGTCCAGCGCAGGTCGCTCACGCGCCCTCCGCGCCGAGTTCGACCCAGCCGTCGTCGTGCGCGGCGTCCGCCGCGGAGAGCGCGGCTCCGTGATCGCGCGAGAGCGCGTCGAGGACGCGCTTCAGCAGCACGTCGAGGTCGAAGGGCTTGGCGAGGACTCCGACGACCTGCGGCAGGCGCTCGAGCTCGATCTGCGCCGCGCGATCGAGGAAACCCGACACGACCAGCGTGGGCGGCAGGAGCCCGTCGGCCGCGAGCCGCGGCAGTTCGACGAGCCCGCGCTCCTCGCCCAGGTCGAGGTCCGACAGCACGAGGTCCGGCCGCGCGCGCGCGATCTCGGCCCGCGCGATCGCGAAGTTGGCCGCGGTGCGCACGGCGTGCCCCGAGCGCCGCAGGAAGAACGCCACGAGCTCGGCGATGCGCGCGTCGTTGTCGACGAGGAGGAGGTCGGCCAAGGTCCCTGCGTTCTCGCTCGCGGCGGGCCGCGAGGCAAGACGCTGGATCCGCCGCGCCTGCCGCGTGCCGGTCTACGGCGCCTCGTCGTAGCCCGCGATCAGGTCGCGCAGACGGCCGAGCACGCGGTGCTTGGCGACGTAGACCGCGTTGCGCGTGATCCCGAGCTCGGCCACGGCCTCTTCCACGGAGCGGTGCTCGAGCACGAGCATCTCGAACACCCGGAAGGTCGAGGGCTGGACCTCGCGCCGGACCTCGCGCAGGCAGCGCTCGAGCCGCGCGCGCTCCCAGGCCTCGTCCCAGTCGCGCGTGGCCGCCGCGTCGCCCTCCACGCCGGCCCAGAAGGCGGTCGGGTGCTCGCCCACCGGCTGCTCGGCCACGGCGCGCTCGTCCTTGCGCCGCACGCGGTCGACCCGGCGCCAGGCGATGCCGAAGAGCCAGCTCGAGAGCCGGCCCTTGCCGCGGTCGTAGCCCGCGTCGCGGAAGGCGCGGGCGAAGTCCATGAGCGTCTCCTGCGCGACGTCCTCGGCGTCCGACTCGGAGAGGCCCCGGCCCTTCGCGAAGCGCTCGATCGGTGCGCGAAAGCGGTCCGCGAAGGCGTTCCAGGCCGCGGTGTCGTCGAAATCGGCGAGGCGGCGCAGCACCGCCGAGGTCGTCACCCACTCGCCCGGGTCGTTGTCCATGGGAAGGCCTCGATCGTATCCCACGGCGGCCGCACCGACTGACTCGCGCTCCACGAGGTCCGCGGGGTTCACCCGGATCACGGAGCAGCGCGTTCGATCCGGGAAAGAAGATCCCGGCGCGCAGCGGACGGCCGGAATCCACACTGGAAGGCGTCGTACTGCGCGCCGTCCCGCTCCCCCCACCGCTCGGAGGCCCCCCCGTGCTCCTCATCCGCGACCTGGTCAAGGTCTACCCCGGTCCCGTCGCCGCGCTCCAGGGCGTCCGACTCGAGATCGACGTCGGGCTCTTCGGGCTGCTCGGCCCGAACGGCGCGGGCAAGTCGACCTTGATGAAGATCGTCGCCGGCCTGCTCGAGCCGACCTCGGGCACGGTCCAGCTCGATGGCGTCGACATCGTGGACTCGCCGGCCAAGGGCTGGGCGCGGCTCGGGTACCTGCCGCAGGAGTTCGGCTTCTATCCGAACCTGTCGGGCGAGGCGATGCTCGAGCACCTGCTCGAGCTCAAGGGGGTCGAAGCACCCGGCGGTCGGCGGAAGCTCGCGCGCGACCTGCTCGAGCGCGTGAACCTGGGCGCGGCGTCGAAGCGCAAGGTGCGCACGTACTCGGGCGGGATGCGCCAGCGCGGCATCGCGCAGGCCGTCGCCGGCGACCCGCAGCTCGTCGTCGTCGACGAGCCGACGGCCGGCCTCGACCCCGAGGAGCGCATCCGCTTCTACCACCTGCTGTCCGAGATGGCGGAGAACCGCTTCGTGCTCCTGTCCACGCACATCGTGGAGGACGTCGCGGTGTTGTGCCCGCGCCTGGCGATCATCCGGGGCGGGAGGCTCCTGGCCGACACGACGCCGGCCGCGGCGCGCGCGCGCATCGAGGGCCGCGTGTTCGAGGGCGAAGTCTCGCGAGCCGAGATGCCAGCCTTCGAGCGCGAGCACCTCGTGACGTCCACGCGGCTCTTCGAGGGCCGCACGATCGCGCGCATCCACAGCGAGGGCGCGATCCCGCCGGGATTCGCCGCCGTTCCCGCCAACCTGGAGGACGCCTACCTGGCGCTCGTGAAGGCCGGTGCGCGCGCCGACCGGGCCGTCGGAGCGGTCGCTTGAGCACGCGTCGATTCCTGGCCGTCGCACGGCTCGAGTTCCGTTCGACGGTCCGCCGCCCGCTCTACGTCGTCCTGATCCTCCTCCTGGCGCTCCTCGCCTGGGGGCTCTCCAGCGGCAGCGTCCAGGTCAGCACGGGCGACTCGGACGTCGGCGGCCGCAAGGCGTACATCACGTCGATGGCGGCGATCGCGCTGTCCCTGTCGGTGTTGGCGCTGCTGCTGCACGGCTTCTTCGTCGCCGTCGGCGCGGGCATGTGCGTGATCCGCGACGAGGAATTGCGCGTGGGCAACGTGCTGCACTCGACGCCTCTCACGCCGGCCGAGTACGTGTGGGGCAAGTTCGCCGGGATCATGGGCGCGTTCGGACTGGCGCTCGTGACCGACGCGGCGTTGCGCGCGTTCGCCAACCACGTCCTGACCGGGACAGCCGAGGCCGAGATCGTCGGTCCGTTCGAGTTCGCCAACTACGCCGTGCCGGTCCTCGCGTTCGGGCTGCCCGCGATCCTCTTCGTCGGCGGCACGAGCTTCGCGATCGGTTCGCTCACGCGGCGGCCGATCCTCGTCTTCTTCCTGCCGACGGCGCTGCTGCTCGCCTGCATCTTCTTCGTGTGGTCCTTCTCGCCCGCGTGGCTGAGCGAGAGCTGGAACGCGGTGCTCATGGCGCTGGATCCGGCCGGGGTCCGCTGGCTGAACGAGCGTTGGCTCGAGGTGGACCGCGGCGTCGACGCCTACAACACGCAGGCGATCGGCTTCGATGCGCTCTTCCTCGCGAGCCGCGCAGGGTTCATCGCACTGGGCCTGGGTGCGGTCGCCCTGGCCGCGCGTCGGTTCGAGAACGTGCTGCTGGCCCGCTCGAGCAGCGCGAAGCGCGCGCGCCCGGCCGCGGAGGTCGCGACGGGGACGGCCGTGGCGACGGGGTCGCCGTCCGACGTGTCCGGTTTCGCCTCGCTGCGCCCGGCGCGCCTCGACGAGCTGCGCATGAGCGCCGAGCCGCCCGGATTCGTGCGCGCCGCAGCTTCGACCGCGCGCGCGGAGGTGCGCGAGCTGCGGAACCAGCCCGGCCTGTACCTGTTCGTGCCGCTGATCCTGCTCCAGGTCATCGGCGTCGGCCTCGTGCGCACCGGCGCGTTCGACACGCCGCTGCTCGCGACGCCGGGGCTTCTCGCCGCGGGCTCCTGGAACACGATCGTGCTCCTGCTCGAGTTCCTGCTGCTCTTCTACACGGTCGAATCGCTCGAGCGCGAACGCGCGCGCGGTCTGGACGCGATCCACGGCTCGACGCCGACCTCGACGGCGGCGGTACTCGCCGGCAAGGCGCTCGCGAACAGCGTGGTCGGGATCGTCGTGCTGTTCGCCGCGTACCTGGGCAACGCCGCGATCATCCTGTTCCAGGGCCGCATGGCGCCCGCGCCCGGTCCGTTCCTGCTGCTGTGGGGCCTGCTGCTCGTCCCGACGCTGCTCGTGTGGACCTCGTTCGTCTCCGCCGCGTGGTGCGTGACGCGCAGCCGCTACGGCGCCTACGCGACCGGGCTCGCGCTGCTCGCCGGCGGCGGCTGGCTGGCGGTCGTCGGCGACATGAACTGGCTCCTGAACTGGAACCTGTGGGGCGCGGTGCGCTGGAGCGACATGAGCGTGCTCGAGATCGACCGCGGCATCCTGGTGCTGAACCGCGCGTTCGTGCTCGTGCTGGCCGTGTTCTTCACGCTGGTCGCCGTCCGGTTCCACCCGCGCCGCGGACTCGACGGGGTCCGCACGATGCAGCGGCTCGCGCCCAAGCAGCTCTTCCGCGCCGCGCTGCCGCTCGCGCCGGTCGTGGTCGCGGCCGTCGTGCTGGGCACCATCGTCTACAAGGACTTCCAGGGCGGAACGGGCGGCGCGGAGCAGCGCAAGTACGCCAAGGACTACTGGCGCCGCAACGTCGAGACGTGGCGCGACGCGCCCGTCCCGGCCATCCGGCGCGTGGACATCGCGGTCGAACTGGAGCCCGAGAGGAGCCGCATGCGCGTGCACGGCACCTACGAGCTCGAGAACGACGACCCCAAGCCCGAGGCGTTGCTGCCGATCACGCCCGGTCGACACTACGAGCACGTCGCGTACACGCTCGACGGCGCGAAGGTGGAGCACGAGGACCGCTCGGGACTCCACGTCCTGAAGCTCACGCCCCCGCTCGCGCCCGGTTCGCGCGTGACGCTGGGCTTCGAGCACGAGGGCACGTACTCGGGCGGCACCACGAAGAACGGCGGCGGCGCCAGCGAGTTCGTGTTGCCCGGCGGCGCGGTGCTGACCAGCTTCGGCCCGAGCTTCGCGCCCAGCATCGGCTTCTTCGACGAGATTGGTCTCGAAGCGAAGGACAAGCCGAACGCGAAGGACTACGCCGACGACTTCTACGTGGGCCCGACGCCGTCCGTGCTCGGCACCGACGCGCCGTACGTCACGCGCGTGCGCGTCACGGTCCCGGATGGCTGGCGCGCGAACTCGGTGGGCACCCTCGTCGACGACACCGCGTCCGACGGCCGGCGCACGTTCACGTGGGAGAGCGACCACCCGGTCAACTTCTTCAACGTCGTGGCCGGGCGCTGGACCGAGCACCGCGGCGACGGCGTGGCGGTCTACCACCATCCGGCGCACGGCTGGAACGTCGAGGAGATCACGCGCGCGCTCGAGGCCTCGCGCCGGCGCTACTCGGAGTGGTTCGCGCCGTTCCCGTGGGCCGAGCTGAAGCTCTCGGAGTTTCCCGCGCTGGCCGGCTACGCCCAGGGTTTCCCGACGAACATCACGTTCTCGGAGGGCATCGGCTTCCTGACGCGCAGCGATCCGGCCGCGAACGCCGCGTTCATGGTCACGGCGCACGAGGCCGCCCACCAGTGGTGGGGCAACATGCTCAACCCGGGCAAGGGACCGGGCGGCAACGTGCTGTCCGAGGGCATGGCGCACTTCTCGACGATCCTGCTGCACGAGTCCGAGCTCGGGCTGCGCGAGCGCATCGAGTTCTGCAAGCACATCGAGGACAGCTACGGCAACGACCGCCAGGTCGACTCCGAACGACCGCTCGTGCGCATGGACGGCTCGCGCGCGGGCGACACCACGGTCACGTACGACAAGGGCGGCTGGGTGGCCTGGATGCTGCTCAACCACATGGGCCGCGAGCGCAACCTCGAAGGCCTGCGCGAGTTCATGCGCGTGTGGGGTCCGAGCTCCGACCACCCCGTGCTGCAGGACTTCATCGCGACCCTGCGCCCCTTCGCGCCCGACGCCGACGCGTACGACGCGTTCGTGCACCAGTGGTACTTCGAGGTCGTCGTGCCGCAGTACCGGCTGGAGGGCGTCTCCAAAGAGCGCGAGGGCGACGGCTGGGTCGTGCGCGCGACCCTGCGCAACGCCGGCACGTCGACGATGCCGGTCGAGATCGGCGCGTCGCGCGGTCAGCGGTTCCCGGATGCGGACGGCGACGCGCCGCGCGCCGGCGGGAAGCGGGCGACGGACGCCGATGCGGGCGCGACGGTCCAGGCCGCGGGCGAGCGCGAGCCCTGGCACGAGGCGCGCACGACGGTGGTCTCGGGCCCGGGTTCGGCGACCACGGTCGAGATCCGCTGCGACTTCGAGCCGGTGGAGCTCGTGGTCGATCCCGACGCGCTCGTGCTGCAGCTGGAGCGCAAGAAGGCACGCGCCTCGCTCTGACCGCGGCCGTCCCGGCCGGCGCCGCCGGCGAAGCGTGCAACCGGGACGCGTGCATGCGATTCTCTGGCAGCGCGCGGCTCGAAGCGGGCCGCGCGCTCCCCCACCCTCGACACACGGAGCGCCGCCGCTCCACGATCGCCATGCAGGACTCGACCGCCACCCCCGTCCGGTTCCCGAGCCAGATCCTCTGCGCGCTCGACCTCGAGGGCCGCGCCGGACCGGCGGTGAACGCCGCGGTCTGGCTCTCCGAACGCCTCGGCGCGCCGCTCGAGATCGTGCACGCGTTCCCGCCCCGTCCCGTGCTGTGGGGCAAGGAAGAGGACATGCCCGAGTGGGTCGCCGGCCGCGAAGCCACGGGCCGGGCTCTGCGCGATTCCCTGCGCTCGATCGTCGCGTCGGCGCCGGCTGAGCTGGGCCTGCGCACCGATCCGGGCCGGATGCGGTTCCACATCACCGCGGGCCATCCGGTCCAGGTGATCCTCGAGCACGCGCGCGCGACGCGCTCCGACCTGATCGTGCTCGGCCCCCACAAGAAGCGCGGCTGGCTCGACGTCGGCAGCACGGCGCGCGGCGTGCTCGGCCACGCGCCGCGCGGCGTCTGGGTGCAACCCGACGTACCGCGCCCCGTGCTGCGGATCCTCGCGCCCGTCGACATGTCGCCCGACAGCCTGCACGCGCTCGAGATCGCGCGCGACCTCGCGCAAGTCTTCGACGCGCGCGTGACCGCGATGATGGCGTTCGTGCCGCTGGTGCTCGGCGCCACGACGCCGGCAGCCGTGGCCATCGGACCCGACTACGTGAACGAGCGTCTCGAGCGCGAGGAGAAGGCGCAGTTCGAGTCCAAGCTCGGCGCGTTCGACTGGCGCGGCGTGAAGCACGAACTGCGCTACGAGCAGGGCGATCCCGCGTCGTCCATCCTGGCGCTGCAGGGCGCGCACGACCTGGTCGTCATGGGCACGCACGGCCGCACCGGGCTGTCGGCGGCGCTCCTCGGATCCGTCGCGCACGGCGTCGTGCGCTCGTCGACGATCCCGGTGCTCGCGCTGCGCTACCCGGGCTCGACCTTCGCGCTGTAGGCGGACGCGACGCCTCTCGGCTGGTCGCGACCCGACCGATCCGCGGCCGCGGCGGGTCCCGAGTGCGTATGGGTCCATCGCAAAGGCCCCACTACGATGCGCCGCTCACCCACGCCGGCCCGTCTCGATCCCACCCATGGACTGGAAACTCTTCGCGACCGTGTTCTCGACCGTGTTCCTGGCCGAGATCGGCGACAAGACGCAGCTCGCGACGATGCTCTTCGCCAGCGATGCGCGGCACGGCAAGGCGACGGTCCTCCTGGCCTCGATGGCGGCGCTGTGCGTCGCCGCGGCCATCGGCGTGCTGGCCGGGACGTACGTCGGGAAGTTCGTGTCGCCGCAGACGCTGCGCTGGATCGCCGGCGTCGGCTTCATCGCGATCGGCGTGTGGACACTGGCTCGCCCCGGCGAGGCCGGTTGATCCGCGGACGGGCGGCCGGCGCGGGAAGTCCTACTTCGGCGGAGTCGCCGCCGGCTCGTTCCGCCGCGCGCGCGGCCGCGGGTCCTCGAGCTCGAACGCGCGCTTCTCGAGCAGCCGCGGATCGAGCGCGTCCATCCCGGCCTGAAGGCTGGCCAGCAGGACGGCGTCCTGCGCCGCCTCGAGCCGCGTCCGCAGCATCTTGGCCGTGTCGACGGGCGTGATGTTCAGTCCGTCGGGCGACGCGCCGGCCTCGGGCCCGCGCGCGAACGAAGCCAGCACGTCGCGCGTCGCGGCCGCGAGATCCCCGCGTTCGAGTGCCAGCCGCGCGCGGCCCGCGAGCGCGAGCGCGACGAAGTGGTCCGCGGTCCCGCCCCGCGAGCGCCAGCGCGACGAAGTGGTCCGCGGTCCCGCGGCGCTCGGGAGCGCGCGTGACGAAGTCCTCGTAGCGCGCGATGCCGCGCTCGTAGGCCGCGAGGGCCTTGTCGACGTCGCTCGCGCGCCGGTGCTGTTCCGCGGCGACGAGCGAGGCGTAACCCGCGAACCAGACCATCTCGGGCGGCGCGTCGGCCTGCGCGAGCCGCGCCGCATAGGCCGCCTCGAGCCCGTCCGGTCCGGCCTCCCACAACATGCGCGCGCGCAGCCGGTCGTGGACGAGCGGCGATCCGGGGAACCGCGCCAGCGCATCGTCGAGGATCGCGTTCGCGCGCGGCGTGCCGCCGAGCCAGCGCAGGAAGTCGTAGAAGGAGACCAGGTTGTCGTCGTTGGCGAGAGGATGCTTCGCGAGCAGCGCGTAGGCCGCGTTGACGTCCGAAAGCCACTCGGGCGGCCAGGCGGAACCCGCGCGGTAGGCCTGGCGGATCGCGTGCTGGCGCGCCTGCGCGAAGAGCGCGAGCACCCGCACGCCGGTGCGGTCGAGTGCCGCCCCCGCGTCCGAGTCGGCGAGCAGCATCCCGCCCTCCACGGCCGCGACCGCGTGCTTGCGTGCGTCCTCGTCGTCGCCCGACAGCGCGGACGCGACGGCGAGCACGGCCTCGAGCCGCCAGCCTTGCGCGCCCGACTCGCGCGCCGAGTTCGCGGCGTTGCGCGCGTCCTCGACGAGGAGCTTCGCGAACGTCCGTTCGGTCGCGGGCTCCTGCGCGCGCGCGAGGAATGCCTCGGCCAGCTCGAGCTGCGTCGCCGCATCCGCGGGACGCGCCTCGGACTGCGCCGCGCGCGCCTCGAGGCTCGGTCGCGAGTCCGTCGCCGACGCCGCGCGGGCGCGCGTCTCGTACTCGATCGCCGACCAGCGCTGCGCGTCGACCCACCTCGAGGTCTGCGCGAGGCCGCGCTGCACGGCGGTCAGCGTGCGCGCCCGCGGGAACTTCTCGGCGAGCCGCGCCGAGGCCTCGATCAGCATCTGGCGCTCCTCGGCCGGCAGCGGTTCCTTCAGCGCTTCCGCGATCAGGTCGACGGCCGATTCGGTCTCCGACTTCGCCAGCGCCTGCCGCGCGAGCCGCGCGAGGTCGCGGTCGAGCCCGAAGATCGCCAGGCGGAGGAGGTCGTTCTGGTCGACCTCGCGCCGCGTCGCGACGGCCGTGAGCAGCGCGCGCCGCACTTCGGGCGTCGACTTCTCGTACTCGGACTCGATCGCGTCGCGGTCCAGGGCGTCGGGACTGCGCGTGCGGTCGGCGATGGGCAGATCGCGCACGAGCGGCGTCGGCGGCGGACGATTCTCGGCGCCCTTCACGAGCGACGTGAACACCGTCTGCACGTCCCAGGAGAAGTAGACGTCGGACGTCTCCGTGCCGTCGGGCTCGAGCACGATGTGGCGCGGCGAGATGCGCACGCCGTCGAAGTACTTGCCGTAGAGCTCGGTCTCGGCCGCGATGTGCTCGCCGCACGTCACGCCGCCGAGCCGCGGGCAGAGGACGCGGTGCCCCTGCTCGTCGTAGTCGCGCGGCGTGTGCCGGTACACGGACGCGACGACGCACACGTAGGGCTCGAAGAACTTCGCCGACTCGGGGTCGCGGTAGCGCACGCCGGCGTAGTGCTCGCTGGCGATCTCGCCGTCCATGTTGACGGCCACGAGGATGGGCTTGTGCGTCGCCCGCGCGACGCGCAGCGCGTCGTCGAACGAGCGCTGCCAGGGGATCAGCACCGGCTTCTTCCAGCCCTCGGCCGTGGCCGCCGGCCACATCTGCTGCTCGGTCGTGCCCGGCGCGAGCTGTGGCGGCGACCCCATGCGCAGCGCGTCCTTCGAGGGCGGCGCTCCGCCGGTCTGGCGCGAAGGAGCCGCGGCGGGCGCGTCCGGCTGCGCGGGCTCGGCACCCTGCGCCGGCTTCGCGGCGCCGCCGCCCTCCTGCGGCGCGGGGCTCGTCCCCTGTGCGGACGCGGCGCCCGTCAGGAGGAGTGGAAGGAGGAACGCGAGCCTGCGCGCGAGGTCGGATTGGTCCATCGTGTTCACCGGGGAGTCTTCGTAGCACGGCCCGAGCGGGCCGTCGAACCGGGCGGAGCGGCCTGGGTGCCGCCGTCCGCCGGAATCCCCTAGCGCGCCTCGACCGACGTGACTTCGTCGAAACTGACGGTCATCCCCATCCCGCCCAGGAGGACCTTCACCTCCCGTTTGTCGCGGTCGACCTTCTGGACCGCCACGCGCTGCTTGTAGCGCGGCAGGTACACGAAGCTGCCCTTCGCGAGGGCGTCGAGGAATGCCTGCCGCCGATCGGACACCGCCGCGCCCGAGAGCTCGCGGTCGAGCTCGGAGAGCGCCGCCTCGAGCGCCTTGCGCTGGGTCGCCGGCACCTGCTCGAGCAACGACTGGATGCGCTGGACGCGGCCGCGCGCCTCGCGGACGCGGTCCTCGATCGAGCGCTGGGCCTCGGCCTCGAGCATCTCGCCCTTGCGCACGACCTGCGCCTTCACGGCCTCGGTCTCGCGCGCGGCACGTTCGGCGTCCTGCAGCCGCTTCTCGGTCTCGCCGCGCACCTTCTCGACCTCCGTGCGCGCCGTGCGGACGTCGGCCATCAGCTTCTGCACCTCGGCGTCGCGGCGCTTCAGGCGCTGTTCGGCGCGGTCGCACACGCGGTACGGGAGGCCGAGCCGCCGCGCGATGAGCAGCGCGCTCGACTCGCCCGGCACGCCGACCAGCACCTTGTAGCGCGGCGACATCGTCTTCGGGTCGAACTCGACGCAGGCGTTCTCCGCGCGCGGGTTGCGGAACGCGAACTCCTTGAGCTTGCCGATGTGCGTCGAGGCCAGCGTCGCGCATTTCCGCGCGAGCAGTTCCTCGAGGATCGCCTCCGACAACGCCGCGCCCTCGTCCGGGTCGGTGCCCGTGCCCAGCTCGTCCAGCAGGAACAGCGTGGCCGCCGTGCCGCGCGCCAGGCCGTTCTTGATGCGCGCCAGGTGCGAGCTGAACGTCGACAGGCTCGAGCGGATCTCCTGCTCGTCGCCGATGTCGGCCACGATCCCGTCGTAGAGCGGGATGCACGAACCCTCGGCGCAGGGGAACGGCAGCCCGCAGCGCGCCATCACCGCCGCGAGCCCGGCGGTCTTGAGCGCCAGCGTCTTCCCGCCCGTGTTCGGGCCGGTGAGGATGAGCAGGTCGAAGTCCGCGCCCAGGCGCAGGTCGATCGGCACGACGTCGGACAACTTGCCCGCGCGGCGCTGCTCGACGAGCAGCGGGTGCCGCGCGACCTTGAGCACGAGCCCGCGGTCCGTCGCCTGCTCGCCCGCGATGCGCAGCACGACCGCGCCGGATTCCGCGGCGTAGCGCGCCGCGAGCAACGCGATTTCGAGCTTCGCCAGCCGCTCGGCGCCCTCGCGGATCGCGTCCTCCTCGCCCAGGAGCGCGCGCGTGATCTCGAGCAGCACGCGCTCGAGCTCGCGCCGCTCGTCGGCCTCGAGCTCCGCGTGACGGTTGCCGACGGCCACGATCTCGCGCGGCTCGACGAACACCGTCTGGTCGCTCTGCGAGCGGTCGTGCACGAGCCCGGGCACGCGACCCTGGCTCTTCGACTTCACGGCCAGCACCGAGCGCCCGCCGCGCCGGTGCGTCATCGGATCGCTGAGGACCGCCTTGACCTCGGGCTTCGCGACGATCGCCTTGAGCGCGCCGTCGATCGTCCGCGCGGTGTCGGCCAGATCGCGGCGCAGGCGCGCGAGCAGCGGCGAGGCCTCGTCGCGCACGCGGCCGCGCTCGTCGACCGTCGCCGCGATGCGCTCGAGCAGCTTCGCGAAGTCGGGCATGCCGCTGGCCAGAGCGCCCAGCGCCGGCGCGGCGCCCGCATCCTCGCGCAACCACGCCGCCAGGCGCCCGCAGGCCTCGAGGAACCCGCGCAACTGCACCAGCGCGACGTCTTCGAGCGCGCGACCCGCGCGACGCGCCGCCTCGAGCGGCGGCAGCGGATCCGTGACGCCCGCCAGCGACGGCGCGCCGCCGTGCCGCGTGAGGAGCAGCGCCTCCGCCGAGCGCTGGAGCGCCGCGCGCGCGCCCGCGTCGTCGAGCGGCGCGAGCGCGCGCAGGGCGCGCAACCCGAGCGAGGTCGACGCGTGCCGCTCGAGGTTCCCGAGCACGTCGTCGAAGTCGAGCGCGCGCGCCGCGAACGCCTCGAGCCGCGCGAGGCGGATCGGATCCTCGCGATCCAGCGGATCGGGCGCGTTCCCCGGCGGTTGCGCGCGCTTCACGGGGCCTTGCGACATGCGCGGAGCGTAACGTCGAGCGGCGCTCGCAGCGGACGCGAGATCGCGACGCGGCCCAGGTCGCGCACCGCGGACGGCCGGATCGCGAGCAGCCGGTCGCGGTACGCCGCCGCGAACGCGCGCTCGCGCCGCTCGCGCAGGTCGCTCGGGTCGGTCCACAGGATCACGTCGAAGCGGTTCGCGTAGGCGAGCAGGTCCGCGTCGTCGAACCCGGGATCCGTGCCGAAGTACGTGAGGTCGAGCTCGTCCGGCTCCGGGGTCAGGAACCACGCCGTCCCGTGCTTGCGAGCCAGGAGCCCGAGGTGCAGCGCGGCCGGCGACATCTCGGACGACATGCCGATCCAGCCGACGCGCTCGCCCGGCTTCACCTCCGCGGCGACGAGGTCGAGGAGCACGTCGTACTCGGCCCGCTCGAGCCCGCCCGTCGGGAGACGACGCCCAGGGCCGGTCCGGGCGCGGTCTTCGAGGACTCCCAGGACGTAGGCGCGCGACGGATCCTCCGCCGGAAGCCGACCGAGCGCGCTCGCCAGCCACCCGCCGTCGCTCCCGGGAGCGAGGAGCGACACCAGTGCGAGGACGCCGATCGTCGCCGTCCGCGCGCCCCCCTCGCGCGGCACGACGAGCGCGAGCCCGATTCCCGACAGCGCGAACAACGGGACGAGCCCCGGGATCAGGAAGCGATCGAGGAAGAACGGGTGCACGAACGGCGCGCCGAGCAGGAGCCCCGCCGCGAGGACGAGAACGCGCACGGCGGGCGTGCGCGCGCAGCGCAGCGCGACGAAGGCCATCGCGACCGCGAGCACGGCCAGCCGCACCGTGGGGCCGATCCCCGTCGCCGTGTACAGCGCGCGCTCGGCGGCCGTCGCCGGTGTGGCTCCCAGGTTCCCGGCGAGGAACCCCGCGAACGCGGCGCGGTGCTGGCGCGCGAGCTCGAGACCGCCGGGCAGCGGCGCGAGGAACCACCACGCACAGGCGACGAGCGGGATCGCGACGAGCCAGCGCGTGCGCAACAGGAGCTCGCGCGCTCGGCCCGCGCGGACCGCGGCGTAGAACTCGAAGGCCCAGTCGAGCGCGAGCGCCGCGCCGAGCAGGAGTCCGTAGTTCCACTTCGTGAACAGCGCCACGGTGATCGCGGCGCCCGCGACGAGCTCGCGCTTCGCCCCCGCACCGTCCGCGCGCCGCATCCAGGCCCACAACGCGATCCCGGTGGCGAGCGCGCTCGGCACCTCGAGGAACAGCGTGCCCGAGAACGACGCCGCCAGCGGACACAGCACCCCGATGCCGAGCGCGGCCCACGACGCCAGGCGCGGATCGCTGCGACCGCTCGCGCGCGCGGCGCGCCTCGCAAGGACGTAGATCAGCCCGAGAGCCGCCGCCCACGCGATGCTCGTGAGCGCGCGCGCGGCCGCCTCGTTCACACCGCTGGCGAACTGCACGAGCCCGAGCACCGCGGGCCAGACCGGCGGGTACTGATCGCACCCGAGAAGCGCATCGATCGCGAGCGCCGGCTCGCCCGCGCGCACTTGCTCTTACGGCCGACAGGATTCTCACCTGTCTTATGGTTACTCATTCCAGCATTCTCACTTCCTAACGCTCCACAACACTTTCCAATGCTGCTTCACCGCAGATAGGAACGCTCCTCTACCACTCATGCTGTCCCGCAGGACAACACAAATCCATGTCTTCGGTATTACGTTTAGCCCCGTTACATTTTCCACGCAAGATCTCTTGACTAGTGAGCTGTTACGCACTCTTTAAATGAATGGCTGCTTCTAAGCCAACATCCTAGCTGTTTAAGAAATCTCACCTTGTTTCCCACTT
>JBGAOR010000075.1:0-23309 GCA_044221705.1 Planctomycetota bacterium | reverse complement strand
GGTGCATCGGACGAGCGCGCGCTCGTGCTGCTCGACGTCGGCCGCGCGCGGCGCGAGCGCGCTCCGCGCGAGCGCTGGTTCGTGAAGGACGTCGCGGCGCTCCTGCACTCGACGCCGCGCGTCGTGACGACGCACGAGCGGCTGCGCTTCCTGGCGCGATACCTCGACCTCGCGCGCGTCGACGATCGGCGCGCGCGGCGGCGCTTCCTCGCGCGCGTCGTCGCGAAGGAACGGCGCATGGCCGCGCACGTGCCGCGCGCGGGCGAGACGCGTCCGTGGGAGGACCGGTGAGCTCCGCACGCGGACTCCTCGCGGTGCGCGCGCCGAACTGGGTCGGCGACCTCGTCATGGCGACGCCGGTGCTCGCCGCGGCGCTCGAGAGCCGCGCGTGGAGCGACGTGCGCGTGCTCGTCCGCGGACACCTCGCGGGCGTGCTCGCCGACGGGCCGTGGGCGGAGCGCGTCGTGCCGCTCGCGCGCGACGCCGACGAGGCAGCGGTCTACCGCGAGCTCGCGCCGGCGGGCGTCGTGCTCCTCTCGAACTCGTTCGGCGCGGCGCTGCGCGCCTGGCGCGCGCGCGTGCCGTTCCGCGCGGGCTCGGCGCTGTCGGGACGGCGCTTCCTGCTGACGCATTCGGTCGTCCCGCCCGCGCGCGACGGCCGGCGCGTGCCGATCCCGACCGCGCACCTCCTGCGCGACGTCGCGGGGCTCGCGGACGTCGCCGTGCACGACCTCCACCCGCGGCTCTTCCTCCGCGCCGAGCGTGCGGAGCGCGAGCGCGCGCTCCTCGACACGCGCGGCGTCGACCGCGCGCGCGGCTACGTGCTGTGCTGCCCGGGCGCGGCGTTCGGCGCGGCGAAGCTCTGGCCGCCCGAGCGTTTCGCGGCAACGCTCGACGCGCTCCACGCCGAGTTCGGCTGGCGCGGCGTCGTCACCGGCGGTCCGGGCGAAGAGCCGCTGATGGATGCGGTCGCGAGCGCGACGAAGCACGGCGCCGTATCGCTCGCGAGCGCGAAGCGCGACCTCGAGGGCTTGAAGGAGCTCGTCCGCGGGGCGCGGCTCCTCCTCGTCGGCGACAGCGGTCCGCGCTGGTACGCCGCAGCGTTCGACGTGCCCTGCGTCAGCGTGATGGGGCCGAACTTCCCCGAGCTGACCGCCACGTCGCTCGAGCGCGCGCGCATCGTGCGCGTCGAGGGGCTCGAGTGCTCCCCGTGCCTCGAGCGCGTCTGTCCGCTCGGTCATCACCGTTGCATGCGCGAGCTGCCGGCGGAGCGCGTCCTCGCGGCCGCGATCGAGCTCACGGCATGAGCCTGCTCGTCCCGCCCGCGCGCGTGCTGGTCCGCGCGCCGTCGTGGCTGGGCGATTTCGTCGCGGCGGAGCCCGTGATGCGCGCGCTGCACGCGCGCTGGAGCGCGGCCGGGTGTGCGGACCGGATCACGGTCGCGGCGCCGGCGCCGTTCCTCGAGCTCGTCGCCGGCAAGTTCCAGGGTGTGCGTCATCTGCCCGTCGCGCGCGGCGCGAGTCCCGACGCGAGCGCGTGGCGCGGACACGACGTGGCGCTGCTCCTCGACGGTTCGCTGCGCTCGGCCTGGGCCGCGTTCGTGGCCGGGATCCCACAGCGCATCGGGTGGGGCAGCGGGCTGCGCGCGCCGCTCCTCACGCTCGCGATCCGTCCGGCGCTGGAGCGCGGTGCCGTGCCGCTCGGGCTGGGCGTGCCGGGGCGACGGCCGCGCCGTTTGCCGCGCCCGTTCGCGAGCGCGTGCGTCGAGCTCGCCGCGCTGTCCGGGCTCGAGGTCCGCGAGCGCGCGCCGCGACTCCGCGCGCACGTGGACGCGCTGACGCGCGCGAAGCAGCGGCTCGCGGCGCGCGGCGTCGACGCGGACGCGCCGTTCCTCCTCGTGAACGCCGGCGCGCGCGCCGGATCCGCGAAGGGCGCCGATCCGGGGCTCATCGGTCGCGCGCTGGCCGGCCTCGACGTCCCGATCGTGATCGCGTGCGGCCCGGGCGAGGAGGAGAACGCGCGCAGGACGGCGCAGGCGCTCGACCGCGCGCGCGTCGTTCTGCTCGACGACCCCGCGCCGGCGTTGGACGAACTCCTGGCGCTCGTCGCGCTCGCGCACGTCGTCGTGACCCCCGACAGCGGGCCGCGACACCTGGCGCAGGCCGTTCCGAAGCGCGCGGTCGTCCTGTGCGGCCCGACCGATCCGCGCCACACGGCCGACTACCACGCGCCGGTCACCGTGCTGCGCGCCGAGGTGGACTGCGGTCCGTGCCACCGCGAAGCCTGTCCGCGCACCGGCGATCGCGAGCGCGCTTGCATGCGCTCGATCGACGCCGCCGCGCTCAGCTCCGACGTCGCAGCAGCGGTAGCGCGACGATCGCTGCCGCCGCAGCCGCCATGGTGAGCACGCCGACGATGCCGAGGACCGTGAAGAAGGGCGGACTCGACCAGGCGATCGGACGGTAGTCGAGGAACGCCGCGAGCCGCTCGCGGTCCGCGGCGCGGAAGTGCGCGCCGACCGCGCCGCCGTTCCGCGCGGGGAACACGAAGCTCGCCGGGTCCTTGAAGTTCAGCTCGCCCGCGCGCTCCTCGAACGGATCGCCGGGGTGCAGCGCGCCCATCGGGAACCACTCGAGGTCGTAGCCGAACAGCGGCTCGTACGCGAGGAGCTGCGACGTGCCCTCGACCAGCAGGTCGTCGCGGCCGACGGGGCGCGTGGGTTCGCCGCGCTCGTTCCACACGACGCCGTTGCGCCGGATCGCCACGACGTCGCCGCCCGCGCGCAGCGACTCCCACGCGGTCTCGATCCGCGACGGGTCGTACACGCGGTCGACGCGCGCGCCCGGATCGGCCAGCGCGGCCGCGGCGACGACGCACGCGCACGCGGCCGCCGCGCTCCATCCGCGCCACCGCTCGGGGATGCGGATCCCGTCGAAGGCGAGCGCCGTGCCGATCGCCGCGAGCGGGACGTACGTCCACAACCAGCGCAGCAGGTTGCTCGAGGACGAGAGGACGGGCACCGACTTCAGGAACGCGGTCCAGCTCTCGCCGTGCACGTTGACAGCGAGCGGGACGAGCAGGATCGCGAGGCACAGTGCGGCCGGCAGGGGCCGCTCGCGCACGGCGCGCGCGCGCTCGCGCCACGGCGCGTGGCCGCGCGCGCACCACAGCGCGAACACCGCGAGCGGGATCCACGTCACGCCGAAGTCGAGTTCGTGACGCCCCAGCGCGAAGCGCGAGTTCACGACGCCCGCGTCGGCGCCGTTCGCGGGCGTGGCGAGGAAGAGGCAACGCGCGATGCCCGCGGCGGCCGCGCCGATCCCGTCGAAGCCGGGCAGCGGATAGCCCGTGCGCGGGGCGTTGGCCAGGAACGCCAGACCGGCCCACAGCTTCGCGCCGCACATCAGGATGCCCGCCGCGAGCGCGATCGCCGCGCGATACGCGGCGTCGCGCGCGCTTCCGCCGCGCACTGCGTGGATGCACGTCAGCGCCGCCACCGCGAGCACCGCCGGCGGCAGCCCGTACACGTTGCCCGAGAGCAGCATGTACGCGACGACCAGGCTCGCCAGCGCGCCGTCGCGCACGATGCCGAGCGCTCGGCGCGCGGGATCGACGGGCCGCAGGATCCAGTACGCCGCGAGCGGCACGAGCACCGACGCGTGGAAGCCCGCGTGCCCGACCAGCATGCGCGTCGCGTGGAACCCGCTCCAGGCGCAGACCGTGGCCGCGAGGATCGACGCGGCGTTGCTCGCACGCAGCGCGCGGCGCGCGAGCAGCCACGTCCCGACGTAGGCGACCGCGGCTCCGCCGACGAGCACGATCTGCGCGGCCGCGATCGGACCGAACCACTGGCTCAGGAACTGGAGCACCGAGGCGTAGGCGCTCGCCGGGTGCGCGAAGAACGGCGTGCCGCCGCCGAACGCCGGCGTGAACCAGGGGAGCTCGAGGACTCCGTTCCGTGCGATCCAATCGCTGCCGGCGAGCAGACGCGGAAGCACGTAGCTCCAGTCGTGGCCGACGAGGCCGTCCGGTCCGGGCAGCCAGCGCAGGTGGACGAGCGCGTAGGGGATCAAGACCGCGAGGCCGGCCAGCGCGGCGATGGCTCCCTCCGGCACGCCGTCCCTGGCCTTGGTCATGGGCGCGGCGAGGCTAGCAGAGCCCGCCGCCGGATCGGGGCGCGGGGAACGGGATCCGGCGCAACAATCCGGGTCCGTGCGACTAGGCGGAGACGAGGCACGCGCCGAGACGTCGCGGCGCGTGCCGTGCTCTGCAGCCCTTCCCGGCCCGCGATCCCAGTCCGGCCCTCACCCGGCACGCCGACCGGCCTTCCCCCGACTTCCCTCGTCATGCCCACCTCCCTGCTCCTCGTCCCGTCCGCCCTCGCGCTGCTCGCCTCGTCTGCGAGCGCGCAGTTCCAGGCCGCGTTGCCCGCGCCGTCCAAGGCCGCTCCCGGTGCGGCGATCCCCACGGTCCTCCAGCCGGGGACGTCGAACCTCGCCCTCGGCTCCGACTCGTGCTCGGCTCCCGAGCGCATCGACGGCCTGGGCTTCTTCGGCTTCGACAACACGAACGCGACGACGGGCGCCGAAGGTCAGGGCGAGGCGGCGTGCCTCTTCTTCGGCACGACGGGGATCGCGCGCGACGTGTGGTTCGACTGGACCGCGCCGGCCACGGGGAGCGCCCAGTTGCGAACGTGCGCGCTCACGTCGATCGATTCCAAGATCGCGGTGTACGCCGGCGGCGGATGTCCGGCCGCCGACGCGCTGGCGTGCACCGACGACAACTGTTCGCTGCAGTCGGAGCTCGCGTTCGCCGTGACGGCCGGCGCTCACTACGCGATCCAACTCGGCGTCTTCCCGAACGCAGCGGGCGGGGCGGGGGCGTTCGAACTCCGGATCGCGCCTCCGCCGGCGTCGTGCACGAGCGACGACGGCGCGAGCGAGAACTCGCTGGGTGCGACCTCCGGCGGAACCCTGGTGTGGGTCGATCGCTTCGAGACGATCGGGGCGGGGACCGTGGCTTCCGTGTCGGTCGCGTTCGGCACGCCGGGCTTTCCAGACTCCTCGCTGAACGGGCTCCCGGTCCTGTTCGCCGTGTGGGACGACCCGGACGACGACGGGCTGCCCGACGACCTCGAACTCGTCGGCACGGTGGGAACGGCCGTCGCGAACTCGAGCACGGACCAGTTCGTCACCGCGACGTTCCCGGCACCGCTCGCCGTGTCGGGCGTCTACTTCGTCGGCGCGCTCATGGCGCACGCGGCGGGACGGTTTCCGGCGGGCTTCGACACCAACGCGCCTCTGCCGAATCGCGCGTTCGTCGGCGTCGGACCCGCGGGTGGTGTCGATCCCGCGAACCTCGGCGGTACGCTGTCCACACAGCTCACGCCGATCGAAGCGCTCGGTTTCCCGGGCACCTTCCTCGTGCGCGCGGACTGCGCCGTCACGACCGCGAGTTCCATCTGCGGTTCGCCTTCCATCCCGTGTCCGTGCGCGAACCCCGGCGGCCCGGGCCGCGGTTGCGCGAACACGTCGAACATCGCTGGCGGACTGCTGGCGTCGCGCGGAGTGCCCACGATCCTGGCCGGCGACGTCGTGTTGACGGCGTCGGGCATGCCGCCCTACGTCTCCTTCTGCCAATTCGCGCAGTCAGCCACGTCCAACGCGGGCGTCTCGTTCGGCGACGGCGTGCTGTGCCTCGGGCCCGGACAGGTCCGCATCGGCGTGCGGCCCGTCGTGCACGGTTCCGCGGCGATCGGATACGGGGTGACGGGACCCGTGAACGTCCTCGGCGGCGTCACCCTGCCGGGCACGCGTGCGTACCAGGTCGTCTACCGGAACTCGGCGCCGTACTGCACGTCCGCGACGTTCAACGCGACGAACGGCGTCGTCGTCACCTGGTTCTGAACGCGAGCGCGGGAGCCGGCGCCTCGCCGTGCGTCGGCTCCCGGCGTCATCGAGCCCGGCTTCGATCGCCGGGCTCTCCGCGTTCTCGCCCGTGCGCATCGGGGTGCTGGATCCAGCCGCCGATCGCGCGAATCGAGCAGCCGCGGGGACGCATTGCTAGCGTATCGCGAGGGCCTTCCCATGAAGCTCCAGTCCGTCTCGCAACGGCTGAGTCGCCGCGCCACGCTCGTCGGATCCGTGCTCCTGCTGGTGCCCGTGATCGCGACGATCGTCTTCGTCCAGAAGTACGCATCGCCATTCCCGTTGACCGACGAGTGGTTCTTCGCGCGGGCGATCCTCACCCTGCAGGAGGCCGACTGTCATTCGCTGTCCGGCATCGCGCACGCGCTGACCTTGCTGCCGACCAAGTTCGGGGAACACTGCGTCACGGTCCCGTTCTTCTTCTACTGGCCCCTCGCGGAGTGGACGCACTTCGATTCTCGCTGGGCGATCTACCTCACGCTGGCGTCCTTCGCCGTGCAGGCGGCGCTCTATGGGACCCTCCTCGGGCGGTCGCCGTGGTGGACGCTGCCGGTCGTGCTGATCCTGTTCTGTCCGTCCCACTTCATGGAGTTCCTGTGGGGCTGGCAGTTCACGCTCGCGTTCTCGATCGTCTTCCCGTTGGGCGGACTCGTCGTCCTCGATCGGATTCCCGTCGCGAGCGGATGGCGATCCCAGAGCCGCTACGTCGCGGTCGGGCTCGGGCTCATCCTGCTCGGAACGGGCTCGTCGGCCGGCGGGTTCCTCGGGTTCCCGTGCGCGATCCTGCTGCTGCTCTTGAAGCCGATCCCCTGGAAGGCGCGCATCGGCTGGATGGCGCTTCTCGCGCTGATCGCCGGATCGATCTTCGTGGCGTTCATGCACGCACCGGAAGGCGAGTCGTCCTTCGGGATCACGACGCTTCTGTTCATGGCGACGGCCGTGGGCGGCACGATCTGGGGAGCGCCGATCGGGACGTTCGAGTTCGCGCTCGACTTCCGCAGCGTGACGGGCCTGGCCATCGCGGCGGCCACGCTCGCCCTCGCAGCCCGGGCGTGGAGACTCGGCCTGCTGCCGCGCATCGCGCTGCCCCTGGCCATCTCCGCGTTCGGATGGCTGTGCATCGCGACCGTCGCCATGTCGCGGGCGTACCTGGGCAACTGGCACCTCCAGTACGCGCTGCCCGCGACCTGCGGTGCCTACGTGACCGCGCACGTTCTGTGGAGGATCGACCGGACGGCGTGGTCCGCCGTGCCGCTCGTCGGTTCGTGCGCGTTGCTCTTGGGCTCGGCGACGACGTACCCGCACGCATTCGCGGAGGACGGGCCGGACTATCGCCAGTACTCGCGCTCGATCGAGAACGCGGTGATGCGCAACCTCACGCACCCGAACGTGCACAAGCCGTATCCCGACCAGGGCCCGTGGGACATGAACGCCGAGCTCCTGCTGTTCCTCTCGGCGAACGGGCACGCGGTGTTCAAGGACCCGGATCCGCCGAGCGTCCGGAGACCCCTGCCCTGGAACGCGCGCGTGTTCGTCGACGGGACGGAATCGCCCGGGCCGGTGCACGTCGCCGGCGGTTGCGGTCCCGTGTCGGTGTTGACCGTGCTCGGCCCACGAGGGGCGATCGCCAAGGCCCTGACCGCCTGGATCGGGGACACGCGCCTGATCCTGCGCCGGGTCGACGCCCGGCACGTCCCGGCTGGCTGCGGGGCGGAGCCGGGCGGCGTGTGCTTCCAGGGTCTCATCGTCCCGCACCTGTTGGACGACGGCTCGCACACCGTGCAGCTCGCGCTGCTCCGCTGACGCCGCTGGACGCTCCGTGCGCCGCGCGCTGGACGCTACCTTCGCACGCATGAACTCCCTCGCTGCGCAGTTCCCGTCCGACGTCCCCGACCAGCCCGAGCTCGTCTCGTGCGAGCGCGAGGCCGACCTCGTGTGGCTCACGATCCAGCGGCCGGACGTGATGAACTGCCTTTCGTTCCCGACGCTGAAACGTCTCCGAACGCTGTGCGCCGAGCTGCGCGAGGACCTGTCCATCCGCGCGATCCTGATCACGGGCGCGGGGGACAAGGCCTTCTGCGCCGGCGCGGACCTCAAGGAGCGCAAGACCATGCCGAAGGAGCGCGTCCCCGACTTCGTGCGCAACATCCGCGCGGTCATGGACGACGTGGAGGCGCTGCCGCAGCCGACGATCGGCGTGGTCAACGGCGTGGCTTTCGGCGGGGGGACCGAGCTCCTGCTCGCTTGCGACCTGCGCGTCGCGGCGGCGCACGCGCAACTCGGGTTGACCGAGACGAGCCTCGCGATCATCCCCGGCGCGGGCGGGACGCAGCGCCTGCCGCGGCTCGTGGGTCGCGCGCGCGCGAAGGACCTGATCCTGACCGCGCGCAAGCTGGACGCGGTCGAGGCCGAGCGCATCGGGCTGGTCAACCGCGTCGCGCCGGCGGGCAAGCTGCGCGAGACGGCGCTCGAGGTCGCGCGCCAGATCGCCGAGAACGGCCCGGTCGCGGTGCGGGCCGCGAAGGCCGCGATCGACCAGGGGGGCGAGCTCCCGATCGGCCAGGGGCTCGAGGTCGAGGCGCGCTGCTACGAGCGCGTCCTCGGGACGTCCGACCGTCTCGAAGCGCTGGCCGCGTTCGCGGAGAAGCGGAAGCCGCGGTACGCGGGGCGGTAGGTACCCGCGGAGGCACAGCGAGCTGGGTCAGCCTCGGTCCGGGGCCCGCTGTGCGCCAACCGCGCGGTCTTGCGCCCCTGCGCCGGTAACCGTGCTTTTTCGCACGTTCTGGCCCGCGGGCAGAAGCTCCATTCCGGCAAGGAGTTCCGACCGGCTCGACCTTGGCCTCGAGGAGTGTGCGGGAAACGCTCGTTCGATCCGGGGGTAGACCGGGCTGCATGGTGCGAAATCACACGGCCCCCGGATCCCCGTCGACGGACCCCCGACCCGACCGTCTCTCCGCCCCCCGCAGCATGAAACTCACCGTCCACGAAGAGGGTCGGGAGACGGCTCTCGCCTTCGAGCGCGCCGCCATCACCATCGGCCGGACCCCCGACAACGACGTCTGCCTCAAGAGCTCCCTGGTCTCGCGGCACCACTGCCGCATCGAGCACGACGACCGCGGGACCTGGCTGGCCGACCTCGGATCCGCGAACGGGACCCAGGTGAACGGCGAGCGCGTCCAGACGAAGCGCCTCGCCGTCGGCGACCGGATCCAGATCGGGCAGGTGAAGATCGAGGTCACGGCGCTGCCGTCCGAGGGGCGCTCGCCGGGCGAGACCCAGGAAGTCCCCGTGGACCGCGAGGAGCCCGGCCTGCGGACGCTCTCGGGCGACGCGGCCGACGAGCGCGACGAGTTGCACGTCTTCGCGCGCATCACGAAGGAGCTCCTGCGCGAGACGGACCGCGACGCGCTGCTCAAGCTGGTCGTGGATTCGGCCGTGCGTCTGTTCCGGGCCGAGCGCGGCTTCCTGCTGCTCGCGCGGCCGACCGACGACCTCGCCGCGCCCGAGACGGCGGATCCGATGCAGCTCGCCGTCCGCGTCGCGCGCAGCTTCGACCGCTCCGACATCGCGGTGCCGCACACGCGCCTCTCGCTCGGCATCGCGCGCAAGGTGTGGCAGGAGGGACGCGCGGTCCTCTCCGTCGACGCCGGACGCGACGAGCGCTTCGACGGCATGAAGAGCGTCGAGGACCTGCGGCTGCGCTCCATCCTGTGCCTCCCGATCCGCGTCGAGGAGCGCGTCGAGGGCGTCCTGTACGTCGACAACCGGCTCCAGGAGGGCGCGTTCACGCGCAAGGACCTCGAGCTGGCCGACCTGCTGGCCAACCAGGCCGGGCTCGCGCTGCTGAACGCGCGCCGGCTCGCGGACCTGGCCGAGAAGAACCGCGAGCTCTCGATGTCGCAGCGGCAGGTCGAGCGCCTGAACGAGCTGCTCGGTCGCAAGGTGCGCGACCGCGACGCCGAACTGGCCGTCGTCCGGGCCGAATTGGGCCGGGAAAGAGGCCGTTTCGACTACACCGCGATCGTCGGGGCCTCGGACGCGATGCGCAAGGTGTTCCAGCAGCTCGACCGCATCGTCGAGAGCGAACTGCCGGTCCTGATCTCCGGCGACAGCGGCACGGGGAAGGAGCTGATCGCGCGCGCGATCCACTTCAACGGCCCGCGCCGGGACAAGCCGTTCGTCAGCGAGAACTGCGCGGCGCTGCCCGACACGCTGCTCGAGAGCGAGCTGTTCGGCCACGCGCGCGGCGCGTTCACCGGTGCGCACCGGCAGAAGCGCGGCCTGCTCGAGACCGCCGACGGCGGCACGCTGTTCCTGGACGAGATCGGGGACATGAGCACGGAGATGCAGAAGAAGCTCCTGCGCGTGCTCCAGGAGGGGGAGTTCCGCCCCGTCGGCTCCGACCAGCAGCTGACCGTGAACGTGCGCCTCGTCGCCGCGAGCCACCGCGACCTCGAGAAGATGGTGCGCGAGGGCACGTTCCGCGAGGACCTCTACTACCGCATCCACGTGCTGCACGTGCCGCTGCCCGCGTTGCGCGAGCGGCGCGAGGACATCCCGCTCCTGGCCGAGCACCTCCTGGCACGGGCCGCGCGCGAAGCCGGCAAGGTGGTTCCCTTCCTGCCGCACGAGGTGATCGCCGCGCTCGCGGCGCACGACTGGCCGGGCAACGTGCGCGAGCTCGAGAACGAGATGCGCCGCATCGTGGTCCTGTCGCAGGGCGAGGTGCGGCTGGAGCACCTGTCCGCGTCCGTCCTCGAGCGCCGAGGGCTGCGGGTCGCGAACGCCGGGGGCAGCCTCGAGTCGGCGGTGGACATCCGCTCGGCCGTGGCCGACCTGGAGAAGCGCTCGATCGAGGCCGCGCTCGTGGCCGCGTCGGGGAACAAGAGCCGTGCGGCGGCCGAGCTCGGCATCAGCCGGTTCGCGCTCCAGCGCAAGCTGGACAAGTACGGGCTCGACGGGGCGAAGGTGCACTCCGAGGAAGACGCCGCGGACGACCCGGAGACCTGAGCTCGTCCCAGGGGTACCTTGGATCCCTGGCATGAACCTCCTTCCTCCCGTCGCCTTCCTCGGCGCACTCCTGATCCTCTCCTCCGGCGCGCGCGCCGACGTCCTGACGACGAAGGACGGCCGCCGGCTCGAGGGCAAGGTCGTCTCCGAGACGCCCGCGGCCGTGCGGTTCAAGACGGGCGCCGGAGAGGTCGAGATCCCGCGCGCGCAGATCGAGAGCCTCGTCGCCGGCAAGACGAAGGACGAGGAGCTGGCCGACAAGGAGAAGGCGGCGAAGTCGGCCGAGGACTTCTTCCAGGCCGCGCGCTTCGCCGGCGAGAAGGGGCTGAAGGCCCAGGAGAAGCGCCTCATGAAGCGCACCTTGGAGCTGGACCCGAAGCACGCCGGAGCGAACCAGTACTTCGGCCGTGTGTTCTACAAGGGCGACTGGCTCGAGCCGGCCGACCGCGACGCGCGGGTGCGCGCCGACGAGGACGCGGCGATGCTCGCGAAGGGGCTCGTGCGCTGGCAGGAGCGCTGGGTGACGCCCGACGAGAAGTCCCACCTCGAGAAGGGCGAGGAGCAGGTCGGCGGCGTGTGGATGTCGTTCGCCGACGCGCAGCGCACGCGCGGGCTGGAGGAGCACGACGGCCGCTGGCTGCCGCGCGCCGAGGCGTTCGCGCGCAACGACGTCGCCGCCGCGGCCAAGATCGCGAGCACGCCCATGCACGTCGTGCTGGGTCCGGACGCGATCGTGGCCGGACCGCAGGACGAGGCCGTGCTGGCCGGGATCATCGACGGACTCGCGCGCGGGCGCGCGTGGTTCGACACGGCGTTCCAGTCGAAACCCGGGCTCGAGCTCTTCGGCGGACGCCTGGCCGAGTTCTACCTGTTCGAGTCGGACGACGCGTACACGACGACCGTCCCGCACTTCGCGTCGCTGACGAAGACCGTGTCCGAGGCCTGGGCCGAGGCGGTGAAGCGCACGCACGGATTCCTGTGGTGGGATCCCTACCCGCTCTCCTCGGCGCGCCGCTGGAAGCGCAACGAGGAGGACCTGGTCGGCCACTGCTACCACCACTGGGGACACCTGCTCGCGAACCGACTGGGGTACGACGGAAAGCTCCTGCCGCCGTGGTTCGACGAGGGCGTCGCCGCCACGCTGGAGCACCGCGTGCACGGTCGCAACGACGTCTTCTGCAAGGGCTCGCGCAAGGACCCGCGTCCGGCCGGTCCGAGCACGGGCGGCGGCAACCCGCCTCCGAAGCCCGGCACGAAGGTCGGCAAGGGCGGGGGAATCGCGCGCACGGTGGCGCCGTTCGACCCCAAGGCGATGCAGGACGGCGCGTGGCTCGAGGCGCTCAAGGCCGGACTCGGCCAGGTGCCGCCGTTCGACGACCTCGCGAGCCTCCAGTTCGACGAACTCGAGACGGCCGACATCGCGGCCGCGATGGCGATCGTCCAGTGGATCGAGAGCCGCGGACCGGGGGCGCTGCGGAAGTTCCACGACGAACTCCGCAAGCGAGCGCCCGCACAGCCGCAGCGCGTGCTCGAGACGGTCGCGCAGCGATTCGTGTGCTACGACGCGGCCTTCAAGGCGGCGACCAACCTGGGCCTCGTCGAGGCCGACAAGGCCTGGAGGGAATGGACAGCGAAGCGCTGAAGCCGCGCGACGTGCCGCGCATTCCGGGCTACCGGATCGAAGGCGTCCTGGGACGGGGCGCCACGGGCACCGTCTACCGCGCGCGGCAGCTCAGCGTCGACCGACTCGTCGCGCTCAAGGTGCTGCACGCCGACCTCGTCGGTGCGAAGGGCGCGGAGAAGCGCCTGCAGCGCGAGGCACGCGCGACGGCGCGGTTGGCGCACCCGCACATCATCTCGGCCATCGACATGGGCGAGATCGACGGCCGCTGGTGGTACGCGATGGAGCTCGTCGACGGCGTGTCGCTGCAGGAGCGCATGCAGGCCGGCGTGCTCTCGGAGCGCGAGGCGCTGCGCACATTCATTCCGATCGCCGAGGCGCTGCAGCACGCCTTCGAGCGCGGCGTCGTCCACCGTGACGTGAAGCCGGCGAACATCCTGCTCGAACGCGGCGGGCGCGCGCTGCTGGTCGACCTCGGCCTGGCCTTCGCGGAGGACGATCCGCTGGTCACGAAGGACGGCGCGACGCTGGGCACGCCGCACTACATCAGTCCGGAACAGGCGCGCGATCCGAGCCAGGCCAACGCCCAGAGCGACCTGTGGTCGCTGGGGGCGACGATCTACCACGCGGTGTGCGGGCGACCGCCGTTCTCCGGCACGAGCGTCGCCGAGATCCTCTCGTCGGTGCTCTACGAACCGGTGCCCGACCCGGCCGAACTCGCGCCGCAGATCTCGAGCGGCTTCGCGCTGATCCTGCGCAAGTGCCTCGCGCGCGATCGCAGCCTGCGCTACGCGACTCCGGCGGAGTTGCTCGCGGACCTCGAGCGCGTGCGCGAGCGTCGCGCGCCCAACGTCCGCCGTTCCGCCCTCGAACCCGTCGCCGGCGGACGTGCGCAGCGCTTGCGCCGCATCGCGCTCGCGGCGGCGGGTTTCGCGGCGATCGGGCTGCTCGGCTGGTACGCAGTGCGCGGTCGCGACGGCAGTCCCGCCGGTCGCGTCGATGCTCCGGCGACGGCGGGTGCGGCGCAGGATCCGACGGAGCGGATGCTGGCGGCCGCCGAGGGACCGTCCGCCGAACTCGGGCACGCGCTGGCGCGAGCGGTGCAGCTCGTGCGTTCGCTGCCGCCCGATTCGCCGGCCGCGCAGCGTGCGGCGACGGCGCGCGCGCACCTCGAGGCGCGGCTGGCGTCCGAGATCCAGCGTTTCCGCGTCGCCGCGGAGCCGCGCTTCACCGCGGCGCTTCGCGATCACCGCTACGACGAGGCGCAGGCGTTGGTCGCGTCGGGACTGAGGGCCGAGTTCGGCGCGGCGACCGGCAGTGCCGCGCTGCCTCCGGACCTCGAGGATGCGCTCGACACCTGGCTCGGGACGCTCGCTTCCCGACTCGACTCGGACCGCCGCGAGACCGAGACGCGATTCCGAGCCGCGCTGGCGGCCGAGTGGCGGCAGCGGATCCAGCCCGAGGTCCGCGCGCACATCGAGGCCGGTCGCTGGCACTCCGCGCGCGCGCTCCTGACGACGGGCGTGCGCGCCTGGGCGGGCGATCCGGCCATCCCGCGCACCGGCGTGCCCGATTCCGTGGCCGAGACCGCGCTCGCCCGGCTGCGCGAGGAGGAGATCCAGCCGGCCTTGGCGCAGCTCGACGGCCGCTGGAGCGAGCTCGACACGCGGCTGAAGGCGTGGGTCGAGGAGCGCACGAACCAGCTGCGCGGCGCGGTCGAGGGCCGCACCCTCTCGGACGGCGCATCCGTGCTGCGCACGGAATGGTCGCTCGAGCTCGAGCGCCTGAAGCTCACCGTCGAGCAGATGCCGGCCGGGCTCCTGCACCTCGGGCACGAGGAGCTCGCCAAGGGCGAGCGACTCTTGAGCGAACTGGCGCGCACGCTGGCGGTCGACGACGCGCGCCGGGGCCTGGCCGAGTTCGAGGACGAGACGGCGCCGCTGTGGCGCGCGCGCCGGTACGTGGACATCGCCGAGGCGCACGAGCGCGCCGCCGGCGAGGCCTGGCGTCAGCCCGTGCGCGGCGACCACGAGCTGCGCGCGCGCGAGGCACGGCTGCTCGAGGGGCTGCTCGAGCGCGCCGCGGCCGGGATCCTGGCGCGCGACGGCGAACGCATCGACCTCGCCCTGGGAACGATCACGCTGGCCGGGAAGCTCGTCGCCGGGGGCGACCCGCTGGCGCGCGGCTTCGGCCTGATGCTCGACGGGGGCCGCAGTCCCTCGCTGGCGTTGCGCGCGGCCGCGGCCGCCGACGCGCGGCCGGGCACGGCGCCGGATGCGCGGCCGAGCGCGGGCTCCGACGGTGCGATCGTCGTCGGTCGCGAGATCGTCGAGTCCTTCGCGCGGATCGCGAACACGCCCGACGACCGCCTGCTCGCGGTGCTGTTCCGCTTGCGCGAGGGCGAGACGAATGCGGCGCGAGAAGGGCTGGATGCCGGAGCGCTGCCGCGCGACGAGCGACGCGGCCAGGCCGACGGCGAGCGCGACGCGGCGCTCGCGCGCTACCACCTTGCGCTGCGCGAAGGCCGCGAGGGCACCGATCCGGCGCGGCTCGCGAAACGCATCGAGAAGATCCTGCGCGAGGACTCGGGGCTCCTGCAGGCCGACCAGATCCAGGAGCTGCGTCGCCTGCGCGACGAGCGGCTGGCGGAGCTCACGCCGCCGGCGCCCTCGCTCGAGGACCTGCTGCGCCCCAACGCGCTCCAGGTGCTCTCGAACGGTCGCGTGCGGCTGCGCTACGACTTCGAGTCGGCGAAACCCGGCGGCTTCGACCCGGGATCCTGGATCCGCGACGGGCAGGGTCTCGTGTCCCTGCGCTACGCGCTCTCGGACGAGGACCTGCTCGCGCGCCCGGGGCCGAGCCTCGTCCTGCGCGAGCCGGTCTCGGTGCAGAACGAGTCCGTCGACGTCCGCCTGCGCTTCCAACCGAAGCCCGACGCGCCGCCCGACCTCCTGTTCGTCTCGGTGTGCGGCTTCCACGTCGTGGTCGCGGCCGGTCGCGTGGGCCGGCCGGCCCGATTGCTCGTCGACACCGGCGATCCGGCCCAGCTCGTCGCCAAGGCGCGCGCCGGGGAGGGGACGCTCGTCGCGCCGCCGCGCGGCGGACCCGGCTTCGAGCTGCGCGTGGTCGTCACCCGAGCGCGCGGGATCGCGCGGGTCGAGCTCGACGGCCGCCCCGTCGTGGTCGAGCAGCGGCCGGTGCCGCGCAACGAACTGGGGGACCGGCTCGTCGCCGTGAAGTCCTTCGAGCCGCTGCGGCTCGTGGGCGCGACGGTCGAGGTCGCGGTGCGCTGATCGTAGACGTTGCGTCAGGCCGCGGCCTTGCGCACCGCGCCGGAACGCGCTGCGACGGTCCGGCTCGCGACGTGACGGTGGAGGACCGGCGTGCGCCAGGCCATGAAGGCCGCCGCGGCGACGCACAGGATCCCGCCGCTCACGATCGAAGCACGCACGCCGAAGGCCTGGGCCACCGCGCCCGATTCGAACTCTCCCAGCTGCGGGCCGCCCTGCGCGAAGAGGTAGTTCACGCCCGCGACGCGTCCGCGCAGGTGGTCGGGCGTCTCGATCTGCCGGATCACGTTGCGCAGCACCATGTTCACGGTGTCGCACGCACCCACGAGGCCGAGCGCCAGGAAGGCTGGAACGAACGCGGTCGACATGCCGAACAGCGCCGTGGCGACGCCGAACGCGGCGACGGATCCGAGCAGCCAGTCGCCGCGCCGCTCGATCCGCGATTCCTGGCGCACCATCCAGGCGCTCGCGAGCACCGCTCCGACCGATGGAGCCGCGTGCAGGATCCCGTATCCGGCCGAGCCGACCTTCAGGACGTCCTGAGCGAAGAGCGGCAGCAGGGTCGTCGCCGACGCGAAGAACCCGGCCACGAAATCCAGCGCGATCGCCGAACGGATCAGCGGGGTCGTCGCCACGAAGCGCAGCGCCTCGAACGCCGCCCGACAGCTAGCGCGCGTGCGCGCCTCGACGGCCGGCGGGCGGATGAGGACCAGGGCCGCGACCACGGGCAGAAAGGACACCGCGTTGAACAGGTAGATCCAGCCCGGGTCGATCCACACGAGCGCGACCCCGGCCAGGGCCGGACCGGCGACGGCTGCGAGCTGGAACTGCAGCGTGTTCAGGCTCACCGCGTTCCCGATCCGCGCGCGCGGCACGAGCGTCGGCACGAGCGCGGAGCGCACCGGGCCGTCGAACGCGCCGGCCAGCGAGCCGAGCGCCGAGAGCGCGTAGATGCTCGCCAGCGTGGCCGTGCCGGTCAGGCTGACGAACGCGAGGCCGAGCGCGGCGAGGAGCATCCCGCCCTGCGTGGCCAGCATGAGCTTGCGCCTGTCCAGGGCGTCCGCGAGCACGCCGGCCCAGAACGCGGCCAGGACGATCGGCACGAGGCGCGCGAGCCCGACGAACCCGAGCGCCAGCCCGCGCTGACCCTCGGGGGCGACGAGCGTCACCTGCCACAGGAGGGTCGCGTTCTGCATCGCGGTCCCGACGAGGGATGCGCACTGCGCCCGCCAGACGAGGCGGAAGTCGCGGGACTCGAGGGCGGGGGCTGTGGGCGGGCGACCCATGGCTCGGGGGGCCGGACCCCGAGCCGCGGTGCGAGCTCACCGGCCGGGATTCGAAGTCACGAGTCCGGGGGACCAGGCCGGGGACAGGGCGGGATTCTCTGGAAATTCACGAACGAGGATGCGCGCGGATCCGGAGTGCGCGCTCCGGTCACGAGGGCGAGGGGCCCGACGCCCCGGCCGCCCGAATCAGGCGCGCGCGAAGCGGCGGACGACCTGTCGCGCGGCCTCGATCCGCTCCGGCGAGGCGAGGTCGGCCACGGCCTCGACGACGTCCGCGACCGCGGCCGGGCTCGCGCCGCAGCGCACGGCGCCGCGCGCGTGGCTCGCCAGCTGGCGCTCCTGGCCCAGCACCGCGAGCGCCGCGCAGGCCAGCAGCTCGCGCCGGTCCGCGCCGAGCCCCGGCCGCGACAGGACACGCCCGTAGGCGTGCTCCAGCACGTAGCGCGCGAAGAGCGGATGGTGGCGGGTCAGGAGCGCGCGCACCTCGTCCGAGCTCTCCGCATAGATCCGCGTGAAGAGCTCCGCGCCGCCAGCGCCGACCGGTTCGGCGAGCTCGGCCGGATCCGGTGTCCCGAGGCCGCCGGCCGCGTCGAGCACGCCGTACGACTCCACGGCGCGCGGGACTCCGGCGAAGACGTGGACCATGAGCGCGGCCTCGCGCCAGCTCCGGTCGGGCTCTCCCGGACCCGCGGCCGCGCGTTGCGCGCGCACCTCGGCCCACTGGCCCAGCACGCAGGCCGCGAAGACGCGCGCGAGGCGCCGGTCGGAATCGGCGAGGCTCATGCGCGAGGGGCGAGGTTCCCGATGCGGGCGCCGAGCCGCACGCCCTGACCGGGAGCGAGGCCTTCGATCGGCGACGCGACGCCGCGCGGCGCGACGAGCACGATCGTCGAGCCCATCTCGAAGCGCGCCAGCTCGGCGCCGCGCTCGAAGCGCGAGCCGGGCCGCACGGGCTCCGGCGCGTAGCTCGGGGGCACGCCGACGACTCGGATGCGGCCCACGTTCATCGCGCCCACCAGCACGAGCAGGAACGTGCCGTGCGCGCTCGCGAGCCGCAGCACGCAGCGCTCGTTCACGTCGAGCACGCGGCGCCGGTCGAGCACCTTGGGCGCGACGGAGTACCGGTCGCCGTCGATCCAGCGCGCGGCCTCCAGGCGCGCCTGCACCGGGGCATGGATGCGGTGGTAGTCGCGCGGGGAGAGGTAGATCGTCCAGGCCGCGCCGCCCTCGAGCTCGAGGCCCGCTTCGAGCCCGCCGCACAGCTCGGCGACGGAGTAGGGACGTCCCTTCGCCTGCAGGATCGTCCCGCGCTCGATCGCGCACACCGTCTGGACCGTGCCGTCGACCGGCGACACGAGCGCGTCGGGGTCGGGGTCGATCGGCCGCAGGCCGGGCTTCAACTCGCGGACGAAGAACGCGCCCAGGCTCGGGAAGTCGTCGATCGCGAGGCGCACCTCGGACAGGTCGGCCCCGGCGTAGCGCGCGAAGCCTCCGTACACGGTCCGGCGCAGGAAGCGCGGCACGCGCCGATCGGTCGCCCAGCCCACCAGCCGGGACAGGCCCCGGCGCGCGAAGCGCGTCATCCGCCGGTCGGTCCCCCGGGAACCCCGCCGTTCCCGCCGTTTCCGCCGCCGTTGCCGTTGCCGTTGCCACGGCGCGCGGGGCGGTTGCCCTGGCCGTCGCCGCCCGGGCCGCCGCCGCCCCCGAACCCGCCGCGGAAGCGGTCCATCTCGACCTCGCCGATCTGCTTGCCGATCTCGGGCCCGAACAGGCGCTCGAGCTCCGAGCTGGCCCAGTCGCGCGTGTCGCGCATGGCGGTGCGCATCTGCTCGCCGTCGAATCCGCCGGTCCGCATCGACTCGCGCATCTCCTCGAGCTTCGTGCGCGAGACCGCGTAGAAGTCGACGAGCTGGCGCTCCTGCGCCTCGTTCAGACCGAAGCGCTGCGCCATCTTGTCGGCGCGCGCGATGGCGGCGTCCTCCTCGCGCTTCAGGCGCTCGTCCTTGATGCGGCGCTCCTCCTCGGCCTTGGCGTCGGCGATGACCTGGAGGATCTGCTCGCGCTGCACCGCCGGGACGGCGACGGCGGCGTTCGCCGCCTTCTGCGGCGCGACTTCGACCGCGGCGACCGCGGTGCGCGCCGCGGTGGACTTGAGCTCGCGGATCTCTGCCTGGAGGTCCGCGACCTCCATCGAGAGCGCCTCCATGCGCCGGTTCACGTCGGCGGGCACGGCCGCGGTCGAGACGTCGGGGCGCGCCGCCGGCTCGATCGCCGACGCGGGCGCGGCGTTCTGGGCCGGGGAGAAGAGCGCCGCGCCGAGTGCGCCGGAGGCACCCGCGACGAGGAGGCCGATGAGGACGAGGAGGGGCTTCATGGGGTGTCCGGACGCCGGGCGTCCGACCTGGGGCTCGATCTTAGGGGTTTTCCCGCGCAGGGGCACGCGACGGAAGGCGCGCGCCGTGGAATCGAGGGCCCGACTCCTTCATCCTGCGGGTTCGATGAACCCCGGGCAGGCCCCGAGGTTCCTCCCCCGGGTGCGCCGCGCGAGGCGCCCGTGCCCACGAACCGCCGTCCCGATCCCCATGGACCTCTCCTTCAGCGACGAACTGCGGATGCTGCGCGAGCTCGCGCGCGACTTCACCGAGCAGCGGATCCGGCCGATCGCGGCCCAGATCGAGCGCGAGCACCGGGTGCCGCGCGAGCTGCTCCAGGGCCTGGCCGAGGCCGGCCTGTTCGGGGTCGCGATCCCGACCGAGTTCGGCGGCTCGGGCCTGGGCGAGACGGGCCTGTGCGTCGTGATGGAGGAGATGACGCAGGGCGACTTCTCCGTCGCGGTCACCTACGGGGCGCACGCCAGCATCGGCGCGATGTCGGTCGTGGTCGGCGGCACCGACGACCAGAAGCGGCGCTTCCTGCCCGACATGGCCAGCGGCCAGACGCTCGGCGCCTACGCGCTCTCCGAGGCCAGCGCCGGCTCCGACCCGGCCGCGATGCGCACGACCGCGCGGCGCGACGGCTCCGACTGGATCCTCGACGGCGAGAAGGTGTGGATCACGAACGGCGACACGGCCGACATCGTCACCGTCTACGCCGTCACGGACCGCTCGAAGGGCGCGAAGGGCGTCACCGCGTTCCTCGTCCCGAGCCGCGCGAAGGGCTTCGCGGTCGGCAAGCGCGAGGAGAAGATGGGCCAGCGCGGAAGCTCGACCGTGACGCTGGCCTTCGACGGCGTGCGCATCCCCGACGAGAACCGCCTGGGCGAGGTCGGCGGCGGCTTCAAGATCGCCATGGCGACGCTGGACCGCGGCCGGCTCGCGCTGGGCGCGAACTGCCTCGGCTCCGCGCGCGAGGCGCACAAGCTGTCCGTCGACTACGCGCGTCAGCGCGAGTCGTTCGGCAAGCCGATCTCGGAGCACCAGGCGATCCAGTGGATGCTGGCCGACTCGGCCTGCGACATCTTCACGATGGAGAGCCTCGTGTACCGCACCGCCTGGATGTGCGACGAGGGCCAGCCGTTCGGCCGCGAGTCGGCGATGGTGAAGCTCGTCTGCAGCGAGGCGCTCGACCGCGTGGTCGACCGCGCCGTGCAGATCCACGGCGGCATGGGGTACTCCGCCGAGTACCGCATCGAGCAGCTCTACCGCGATGCGCGGGTGACGCGCATCTACGAGGGCACGAGCGAGATCCAGCGCCTCGTCATCGCGCGCGACGTGCTGCGCCGCGGGGGCTGAGGCCCGTCGTCGTGTCGCGCGCGCTCATCGTCCTGGCGAAGGCGCCCTTGCCGGGCTTCGCGAAGACGCGCCTGCAGCGCGAGACCGGGATCGAGCCCGAGGACGTCGCGCGGCTCGCCGACGCGTTCGTGCGCGACACGCTGGCGGTCTGCGCCGCGACCGAGGCTGCCCGCACGCTCGTGGTTCACGCGCCACCCGAGAGCGCGGACTGGTTCCGCGCGATCGCGCCCGGCGCGGGGATCGCGGCCCAGGTGGCGGGCGACCTCGGTGCGCGGATGCGCGCCGCGTTCGACCTCGCGTTCGCGGGCGGCGCGACGCGGGCCGTGATGATCGGAACCGACGCGCCGCACCTGGGCGCCGGCACGGTCGAAGCGGCGTTCGCGGCGCTCGAGCGCGCCGACTGCGTGCTCGCGCCGGCCGAGGACGGTGGCTACGTGCTGATCGGACTGCGCCGCGCGTGCCCGGGGATGCTCGCCGGGATCGCCTGGAGTACGAGCCGGGTGCTGGAGCAGACGCTCGAGCGCGCGCGCGAGCTCGACGTCCGCTGCGAGCTGCTCCCGGTGGAGTTCGACGTGGACGGCGCGGCGGATCTCGAGCGGCTGGCGCGCCTCCTCGCCGCCGAGCCGGAGCGCGGTCCGCACACCGCGCGCGTGCTCGGCTCGCTCGCCGACCGAGGCCGTGCGGATCTCGCGCGCGAGGCCGGGCCCATCGAGCGCGCCCTCCTGGAGGACCACCGCCGCCTCGACGCGCTCCTCGCGCGCGCGATCGACGCGGAACCGTTCGATGCCAAGTCGTTCGGCGCGTTCCGCGCCGAGCTCCTGCGCCACATCGCGGTCGAGGAGCGGATCGTCATGGCCGAGGCGCGGCGCATCGATCCCGCCCTGGCCGCGCCCGCGCTCGACTTGCGCGTCGAGCACGGCGCGATGGCGATCCTGCTCGTGCCGACCCCGGACCGCGCGCTGGCGCTCGAGCTGCGCGAGCTGATCGCGGGACACATGGCGCTGGAGGAAGGTCCGGACGGCGTGCACGCGCGCTGCGAGCGCGCGCTCCGCGACCGCGCGCTCGACGTCGTGGCGCGGATGCGCGCCCATCCGAGCGTGCGCGTCGCGGCCTACCTCGACGTCCCGGGCCGGCCGCGCACGGCGCGGGCCGCGCTGGAGGCGATGGCGCGCCGTGGCGGCCTGCGCCGGGCGTCCGACGAAGCGACCGGAGCCGAGCCGCCGGCCTGAGCAGCGCTCAGTACCCGAGGGCCTTCAGGATGCGGACCGTCTCCGCGTCGCGGCCCTCGAGCGCGCTGCGGTGCTCGCGCAGCGCGGCGCCGAGCTCGGGGAACCGCTCGTCGAGCGCGGTGAAGCGCAGGAGCTCCGCGACCAGTCGATCGACCGGCGCGCGCGCCGGCGGGTGCGCCGACAGGTCCGTCGTCTCGCGCGGATCCGCGGCCAGGTCGTAGAGCTCGTCCGAGAGGGTGACGAGCCGCTCCTTCCCGCTCGCGGCGTCGCGCGCGTGCGTGAAGCGGCGGATCCACTTCCAGTCGCCGATCCGCACGGACTTGGACTGCACCGCGCCCTCCTGCTCGTCGCGGTCGACCTTCTCGGCGAACACCGGCCGCGGCTGCGATCGGCCCGAGCGCCACGCCTCGGCCTGCGAGATCCCGCCCGTGCCGGACGTCGCGACGAGCGGGGGCAGCCCCAGGAAATCGAGCAGCGTCGGCGCGATGTCGCACAGGCTCGTGTCCTGATCGCGCACGCCGGCCCCCGGTCCGCCCGCGAGGGATGCGGGCCAGCGCACGAGCAGCGGCACGCGCACGGTCGCCTCGGACACGTTGCGCCCGTGCTCGAACCAGTAGTCCTGCTCGCCCAGGCTCTCGCCGTGATCCGCGGTCACGACGACGATCGTGCGCTCGAGCTGGCCCGCCGCGCGCAGCGCGTCGAGCAGGCGTCCGATCTCGGCGTCGGCGTAGCGCACCTCCGCGTCGTAGCGGTCGCGCACCCGCGCCGCGTCGATGCGTCCGTCCGCGGCGCGCGCGTCGGCCGGCACGTTGTACTCGGCGATCCAGCGCCGGTTCGCGCCGTCCGGCCGCGGCGCGGGAGCGGGCGGGATCCACTCCGGTTCCGCGCGCTCGAACCGGCGGTGTTCCGGCGGAGCCTCGTAGACGCCGTGCGGATCCATGTAGTGCAGCCACAGGAACCAGGGCGCGTCCGGCCGCACGAACGCGGACCGGGGGCCGGCATCCGCGGCGGGTGCCGCCAGGCCGAGCGCCGCGAGGGCGCCGTCGGTCAGCGAGCGCGCCGTGCGCTGCGGCACGTTCTCGGGCGGGACGCCCAGCACGTCGGGCAGGTCCTCGGTCCACGACTCGAAGCCGCGCGCGAGCCCCGAGAAGTCCTCGCGCAAGACGAAGTTCCCGACGATCGCGCCGGTGCGCCAGCCGGCGTCGCGCAGCCTCT
>JBGAOR010000074.1:0-24609 GCA_044221705.1 Planctomycetota bacterium | reverse complement strand
GTGCGTGACGAGCGCGCGCTCGCCCTTGGGCTTGCGCCCCGCGCCATCGCGCTCGCCGCCGCGCGCGAAGATCGTGAGCTGACGGACGGAGTTCGCCTTCGTTCGCGACATCGAGTGCCTCCGCTCCAAGGACGCTCGGCACGGCGCGCGGTCGCGGAGAATCTCGGAAATTCGCGCTCATTTCGTGGCCCGAGTCCACGTTCGGCGGATCCGGCGTGGAGGACACTCGTCGGTCGCGGATCGTCGGTCACCTCGCGGCATCGTCGGAGCGCCAACGGGAGCACGCCGATCACAGCTCGACGCCACGGCCGATGGAATCGGAATGGATTGCAGCTCTTCGGTCGCAGATCGTCGATGACTCCGCGGCATCCGCGGTGCGCGGGTGAACCGCACCGTGACACCTCGAGGACGCGGCCGGATTGAATCGGCATAGATTGCACTTGGCCGATCGCAGCCAGTCGGTCACCCATCATGGGTGACCTCGCGGCATCGACTGGGCGCCAGGTGCAGCGCAACGGACACAACTCGAAGTCACGGTCGATGGAATCGGCATGAACTGCAGCTCACCGTTCGCAGCTGGACGGTCGCGGGCCAGCTCGCCGCGTCGGTGGAGCGCCAGCTGGTTCGCGCGAGGCCCTGCTCGAAATCACGGGCGATGGAATCGGTACGGATCGCAGCGGGTCAGCCGCAGGTCGTCGGTCACCTCGCGGCATCAGGACGGCGTCCGTGGGAGCGCACCGATGACACCTCGAAGTCACCGCCAATCGCATCGGCATCGATTGCAGCTGGCCGTTCGCAGCGCGTAGGTCGGATCGCTGCGTCGGCGGAGCGCCAGGCGGTTCGCGCGGCTCTCAGCTCGATATCGCGTCCGATGGAATCGGCCTCGATGGTTCGCAGACCTCCGGCCATCCCTCGGTCCCCGGCCCCGTAGGCCGCAGCCTGGCAGTCGAGTGTCCGCGCAAACGAAGACTCCGTTCCCATCGCCCGCTCCCACGCCGGCGCTCACGACTCGATCCGGGCACGTCCCGCGACCAGGCACTCACCGTGTGCAGCGCGCCCGACGCCGCTGCGAGATTCCCGCCGAACGCGCGACCGCTCAGATCACGCCGTGCATCCGTGCCGGCGCGGACCAGCGACGTCGAACCGCACGCTCCGCACACGCCGCCCCCGCCTCAGCCACGTCCCACCCGCGCGTACACGCACTTCAAGTACGAGCTCTCCGGCAGCGTCATCAACACCGGATGGTCCGCCGGCGCTCCGCGCAGATCGTCGAGCCACGCGTCCACTCCCGCCAGGTGCGCCGCGCGCGCGATCCAACCGGTGAAGTCCGCGGTGCGCACGTTGAACGAGCACGACGCGCTGACCAGCGTCCCGCCGTCGTCGACGAGCTCGAACCCGCGACGATTCAGCTCGACGTACCCCCGCTCCGCGCCCGCGACCTCGGCCCGGTTGCGGGCGAAGGCCGGCGGATCGAGGACCACGACGCCGTACCGCTCGCCCGCGCGCGCGCGATCGCGCAGATCCTGCATGCAGTCGGCGCGCTCGAAGCGCACGCGGTCCAGGACGCCGTTGCGCTCGGCGTTGCGCCGCGCGCGGTCGAGGGCCTTCTCGGACTGATCCAGCCCGACGACGTGCGCCGCGCCGGCGAGCGCGGCCCGGATCGCGAACAGCCCGTCGTAGCAGAAAGCGTCCAGCACGCGCGCGCCGTTCGCGCGCCCCGCGGCCGCCGCGCGGTTCTCGCGCTGGTCGAGGTAGTGCCCCGTCTTGTGACCGTGCGCGACGTCGACCTCGTAGGCCAGGCCCTCGTCGTGCACCACGAGCTCGGCCGGCAGCTCGCCGCGCAGCGGGCCGGTGCGCTCCTCGAGGCCCTCGAGCTTGCGCGCGCCGGCGTCCGAGCGCTCGTACACGCAGCTCACCGCGAACGGCAGCTCGGCCGCGACGCGCTCGACGATCCCGTCGCGCAGGCGATCGGCGGCCAGCGTCCCGCTCTGCACGACGAGCACGTCGGCGTAGCGATCGATCACGAGCCCGGGCACTCCGTCCGCGTCGCCGGCGATCAGGCGGCACGCGGCGCGCGGGTCGAGGAATCTGCGCCGTGCGCGGTGCGCGACCGCGCGGCGGACGCGGCGCGCCCAGAACTCCGCGTCGGGGCGCTCGGCGCCGCGGCTCAGGAAGCGCACCGCGATGCGCGAGCGCGCGCTGAACAGTCCGTGCCCGATCGTCGCGCCCGACGGGTCGCGGACGGCGACGAGCTCGCCCGGTTCCGCGTCCGCGCTCGCGACGTCGTCGCGGTAGAGCCAGGGGTGTCCGCCCGAGAGCCAGCGGCGACCCTTGCCGGTCGCGTGCACGATTCCGCTCGTCATTCTCCGACCAATTCGAGGAAGCGCGGATCGCCGCGCAGCGACGCCAGGTCGGGGTCCTTCCTCGCCCACGCCTTCTGGCGTTCGAGTCCCCCGCCGGGCGCGTGGTTCTCGCGCAGTTCCTTCTCGAGCCAGCGCAACGCCGTGTCGCGCTCGCCGAGCAGTGCCCACGCGCAGGCCAGGTTGTAGTAGTTGCCGGGTCCCGGCGCGACGGTGGCGAGCGCGGCGCGCGCTTCCGCCGTGCGCCCGGAGCGCGCGCGGTAGCACGCGAGCAGCACGCGCGTGAACTCGTCCTGGCGCAACGCCCAGGCGGCCTCGAAGTGCTCGAGAGCGCGCTCCGGCTGGCCCATGCGCACGTTGGCGTTGACCGCCAGCGACACGAGCGCGTTCGCGCGCTGGGTCCTCACCGCGTCGATCGCGCGCTCGGGCGCGCCGCGTTCGCGCAGGAGGTCCTCGAGCGCCTTGAGCCGGTCGACGGCGCGCAGCAGCTCGACCTCGGCGCGCTGCGGTTCCTCGTCGTCCGTGAACGACGCGCCGGTCGCGGCCTCGATCTCGGCCACGAGCTCGATCCCCCACAGCCAGCGCTGCGCGGCGCCGCTCGCGTCCAGGTCACGGCGCGCCCGCGCCAGCAGCGCGCGCGCGTCCGCGCCGCGGCCCGCGTCGCGCAGCCGCCGCGCGGTCGTCAGCGCGAACCACGACGCGCTGCGCTGGTCGGCCAGCGGCTTCTCGTCGCCGTTCGCGAGAGCGCCCAGATCCTCCCACGCGCTCTGCAGCAGCATCCGCGACTCGAGCCGTCCTGTTGCAGCGCGGCCGGGGCGCGCCCGGCAGTGGCGCGCGCGCGCTCGACGGCCAGCGCGGCGCGGGAATGGCGCGCCGTGGCGCGCTCGAGATCGGCGCGCAGCACTTCCTCGAGCAGTTCCCGGCGGAGCGCGATCCACGGGGCCGCGTCGACCCCCTCCAGCGGCTCGAACCCGACCATCTCCGGGCCCCGCGGCCGTCGCCAGCGCGCGACCGAGCGCGCCGCGCAGCGCGAGCTGCCGGTCCCGGCGTCGAACGCGGGCGTCGGCTCGGCGTCGAGGACGAGCTCGACCGCCGAATCGTCGTCGCCCAGCACCCGGGTCGAGCCCGTCCGCGGCGGGCAGCCCCAGCGCGTGGCCGCCGCCTGACCGAGGAGCGCCTGCACGCTGGAGCGCGAACGCCGCGCCGACCGCCGGCGCGGATCGGGCTCGCGCCCGCGCGCGAGCAGGCGCAGCGCGTCGCACAGCTCGACCTGCGCCGCCTCGGCGAGCAGTTCCACGTGCTCGGCCGACGCATCGGGCCCCCGCGATCCGCGCGCCGGGCGAGCAGGGCGGCGATCGATCCGCGCGCGGCCGCCAGCTCGCCCCCGAGGTCCTCGCGCCGAGCGCGACGCGCAGGTCGCGCGAGGCGCTGCGCGCGCGGCGGCGCTGCACCCGGTCGGCCTCGCTCTCCAGCGCGGGGTGCGCGGCGGCCAGATCGTGCGCGGCCTCGAGCGCGGCCGCGGGGATCGTGCGCGCGCGACAGCGCGAGGCGCGCGCAGCTCGCGCCGCGCCGCCGAGTCGCGACAGCGCCGTCAGGGCGCGGTCCTCCGCGCCGAGCTGCACGAGCCGGCGCACGTAGCGCTCGAGGGCGGCCAGCGCGCCCCCGGGAACCGCGCGCAGGCGGACTCGACCCGCGCCAGGAACGCGTCCTCGGCCGCGCCTGGCGCGCCCTCGACGCGAGGCGCGCCGCGAGCACGAATCCGTCCTCGTCGTCGCCGGCGAGCCGGGCCTGCGCCGACGCGCCTGCGGGGCAAGCCAGCGGCGAGCGCCACGAGCGACGCCGCCCGCTCGCCGCGCGGCGCGGTCCGCGAGCCGGCCCAGTTCGTCGGCCGCCGCCAACGACGACAACCCGGCACGCGCGGCGGCGCGCACGCCCGCGTCCGCGTCGGTGTCCGCGAGGCGCGCCAGCTCGCGCACGCGCTCGGTCCGCAGCGCGTCGGCCGCGTCCGGTCGGCCGAGGGCACGCGCGATCTCGGTGCGCACGACCGGATCGGGATCCGCGCTCAGCGCGAGGACGCGCTCGAGCTGCTCCGGCCCGCACTCCGCGCGCACGACCCGCGCGCGCAGGCGGCGCTCGGGGACGTCGTCGGCGGCGAAGCCGGCGAGCGCGCGCTCGGCCGCGGCCGGTCCTCCGCCGCGCGCCGCGGCGAGCGTCCGCGCCGCGCGAGCCGGGTCGAGCGCACTCCACTCGGAGGGCGTGGCCGTGCGCGGCCGGACGTCCTCCGCGGGCGCGGCGAACGCGCTCGGCGCGAGCACGAGGTGCGCGAGGAGCGCCGTCCAGATTGACTCATGAGCCGCCATCGGTCACACTCCCGGATCTCCCCGAGCCCCTTCGGCCGCAAGCTCATGCCCGCGGAGCCCCTGGTCGTCCTGGGGGTGGGGGGAGGTTTTCGCCTAGCCCGACTCGTAACGCCACCCTCGAACGGCCCTCCCCGGCCGCACCCCCGACGATGAACCCCGAAGACCTCCTGCGGATGATCGACATCATCCACCGCGAGAAGGACATCCCCAAGGACGTCATCTTCCGCGCGCTGGAGGACGCTCTCGCCGCCGGCGTGCGCAAGCGTCTGGGAGTGGGCGAGGACCTCGTCGTTCACATCGACCGCAAGAGCGGCGAGGTGAAGATGGAGGACGACGAGGAGGAATACGAGATCGACCTGGCCGAGTTGGGCCGGATCGCCGCGCAGGCCGTGAAGCAAGGCTTCCAGCAGCGCTTGCGGGAAGCCGAGCGCGACGTCCTGTTCGAGGAGTACGAGGCCCGCGTCGGCCAGCTCGTCAACGGGGTCGTCCAGCGCTACGAAGGCGACTCGCTCGTCGTGAACCTGGGCCGCGTCGAAGCCGTCCTCGGCAAGGAGGACCGCGTGCGCGGCGAGAACTTCAACCCCGGCGATCGGATCCGCGCGATCATCGTCGAGGTCCGCAAGGACGGCAGCCGGGTCCGCATCCTGGTCAGCCGCACCCACCCCGACCTCGTGCGCCGGCTCTTCGAGCTGGAGGTGCCCGAGATCGCCGACTCGATCATCGAGATCAAGCGCGTGGTCCGCGAGCCGGGCTACCGCACGAAGATGGCCGTCCTGTCGCAGGATCCGAAGATCGACTCGATCGGCGCCTGCGTCGGCGTGCGCGGCTCGCGCATCAAGGCCGTCATCGACGAGCTGCGCGGCGAGCGCATCGACATCATCAAGTGGAGCGACTCGCTCGAGACGCTGATCATGAACGGCCTCAAGCCGGCCACGATCCACCTGGACAACATCTACCCCGACATCGACACGAAGTCGGCGATCGTGATCGTCGACGAGGACCAGCAGTCCCTGGCGATCGGCAAGCGCGGACAGAACGTCCGCCTCGCGAGCCGCCTGTGCGGCTGGGAAATCAACATCAAGACGCGCCAGGAATTCGACTCGCCCGACGCGAGCGCCGGCGCTGCCCCCGAGGAGGAGGGCGGCGACGACAGCTCGACGAAGGCGGCGGAAGATCCAGCGGCCACGCGCGGAGCGCAGGTCTGACCCGCCTGGGCGCGCGGCGCGCGCCCGGTCGCGGATGGACAGCCCGGCATCGACCGCGCGACACGCGCTCAGCACACCCGAACACGAGACCCACGAGACCGGAGCCCCTTGAGTCAGAAGAAACGAGTCAGCGATCTCGCCAAGGAGATCGGCATGCCCGGCGCGGAGTTGCTGAAGAAGCTCCGCGAGTGGGGCTTCGACATCAAGTCGGCGCAGACGGGCCTGGCCGAGTTCGAGGAGCTGCAGATCCGCGGCAAGCTCGAGGCGCTGAACATGATGGGCCGCAAGCCGGATCCGGCGGCGGCGACGCAGGCCGACGACCTCTCCGACGTCTCGGGCGGCCTGATCGTCAAGAAGAAGAAGAAGAAGAAGCTCGACGGCGCCGACGAGTCGGGCGCCGAACCCCACGAGGCTCCGACCGACACCGCTCCCCCGGCCGAGGCCGTGCCCGCTCCGGCGCCGTCCGCGCCCCAGCCGGTCGTCGCGCAGCCCGAGGTCGGGACTCCGCCGCCGCCGGCACCCACCCTCGCGCGCCCCGCCGCCGCTCCCGAGGAACCGGACGAGCCCGAGGTCGAGCACCCGGTCGACATCCCGCGCCCCAAGTCCATCGTGCCCGCCGCCCCGCCCGCGGCGCCCGTCCACGCGATCCCGGCGCGCACCGCCGCGGGCCCGGCCTCGGGAGGCCCGAGCGCGGGAGCTCCGACCCCGGGAGGCGCGGCGAGCCCCGCGGCTCCGCGCGAGCCCGAGCCGGCGCGCGCCGAAGCACCCACCGCCGCGAACCGATCGTTGTCCAGCCGCTGGCCCTGGCCGCTTCCGCGGCGCTGGCGTGCCTGCCGCCGCCGGTCCGACCCCGCGGGTTCGGCGCCGCACGTCGAAGCCCTGGCCTGTCCGCGCCCGCGCCTGACCACGCCGGCGCGCCTGGGCAAGGTCGTCGGCTTCATCGACCTCTCCAAGCTGGCCTCGCAACCGCGCCGGCCGACCACGGAATCGCGCCGGCTGCGCTCGAAGGACGACGTCGCACCCGACGTGCGCCCGACGCTGGGCGCCGGCAAGAAGGGCGCCCTCGTGCGCGGCGACCGCGGCGGCGCGCGCGACACGATGACCGCGTCGCAGCTGCGCGACCGCGAGGCCGGACGCTTCCTGCGCCGCAACGCGATGGGCGGGGGCCCGGGCGGCGGTCCGGGGCGCGGCTACGGAGCCGGCGGCGGTCGTCCGCGCCGGGGCGAAGGGCTGCTCTCCCCGCTCTCGGGCAAGGAGCTCGAGATCGAGGCACCGGTGACGCTGAAGAAGCTCGCCGACAAGCTCTCGGTGAAGTTCAACGAGCTCGTCAAGGTCGGCCTGCAGAACCTCGGCCTCCCCGCTGGCCAGCTCACGATCAACGCCGTGCTCGACGAGGACTCCGCCGTCCTCATGGCGCAGGAGTACAACGTCGAGCTCAAGGTCAGTCATGCGACCGCGGCCGAGACCGCGCTGATCGAGAACATCAAGAAGAAGCGCGTCGGCGTCGACGCCGAGCAGCTGATCACGCGACCGCCCACCGTGGCGTTCATGGGCCACGTCGACCACGGCAAGACCACGCTGATCGACGCGATCCGCAGCTCGCGCGTGGCCGACGGCGAGTCGGGCGGCATCACGCAGCACATCGGCGCGTACCAGGTCGCGACGAAGAAGGGCCACAAGCTCACGATCATCGACACGCCCGGCCACGCCGCCTTCACGGCGATGCGCGCGCGCGGCGCGAACGCGGTCGACATCGTCGTGCTCGTCGTCGCGTCCGACGACGGCCCGATGCCCAGCACCGAAGAGGCCCTGGCCCACGCGCGCGTCGCCAAGGTGCCGCTCGTCGTCGCGCTGACGAAGACCGACAAGCCCGAGTCGAACCTCCAGAAGGCCAAGGAGAACCTGACGAAGCTCCAGCTGATCCCCGAGGAATGGGGCGGCGACACGGCGATGATCCCGGTCAGCGCGCTGAAGGGCACGGGCATCGAGGACCTGCTCGAGCGCGTGTTCCTGGAGAGCGAAGTGCTCCAGCTCAAGAGCCACCCGCGCGGCCCGGCCAAGGGGATCGTCCTCGAGGCCCAGATCGACCCGGGCAAGGGCATCGTCGCGCACCTCCTGGTGCAGGACGGCACGCTCAAGCGCGGCGATGTGATCCTGGCCGGCGAGGGCTACGGGAAGGTGCGCGCGATGTTCGACGACCGCGCGCGCGCGGTGGACGAAGCGGCGCCGTCGATGCCGGTCGAGGTCACCGGTCTCTCGGCGCTGCCGAGCATCGGCGAGGCGTTCTACGTGGTCGAGAGCCTGGCGCAAGCCAAGGAAGTCGCCACGGAACGCGAGAAGAAGAACCGCGCGGTGCAGCTCAGCCAGGAGCAGCGCCAGACGGTGACCGCCGCCTCGCTGATGAAGGCCGTCGCGGACAAGGCTCGCAAGACGATCAATTTGGTCGTGCGCGCGGACGTGCAGGGCTCCGTCGAGGTGCTCAAGAACGCGCTCTCCGAGCTCAAGCACGACGAGGTCGAGGTCAAGGTCCTGCTGGCCGGCGTCGGCCAGGTCACGGAGAACGACATCAACCTGGCCAGCCCGGCCAGCGCGATCGTCATCGCCTTCCACGTCGGCACGAACGACAAGGCGCGCACCGCGGCCGAGCGCCTGGGCGTCGAGGTCCGCTACTACGAGGTCATCTACGAGCTCCTGGACCACATCCGGCTGCTCATGGAAGGCGTGCTCGCGCCCGAGATGTCCGAAGAGGTCATCGGCCACGTCGAGATCCGCGCGCTGTTCAAGTCGTCGAAGATCGGCACGATCGCCGGCAGCCACGTCACGGACGGTTCGATCATCCGCGACAGCAAGGTGCGCGTGCTCCGCGGCGGCAAGGTCATCCACACGGGTCAGCTCGGCTCGCTCAAGCGCGAGAAGGACGACGTCAAGGAAGTCCGCGCCGGGTTCGACTGCGGCATCACGGTCAAGGACTGGCAGGACGTCCAGGTCGGCGACGTCATCGAGGCCTACAAGATCGTCACGCAGAAGCGCACGCTGGGCAGCGCGGCCCTCACCTGAGAGCCGCGCGATCCCGCCACGAAGCAGCCGGCACGCCGCAACCCGCGACGCAGCGCGCACGCGCGCCGTCGTCGCACGCCCCCGACCCGCCACCGAGCGGATCGGGCGATCCTCCGCCCCACTCCCGCAAGCCCTGATCAGCCTCCGGCACGCGCGACGACCTCTCGATGGCGAATCCCCGCACGATCGCGCGACTCGAAGCCCGCATCCACGAGCGGGCCGCGCACTGTCTGCAGTTCGAGATCCGCGACCCGCGGGCCAGCTTCGTCACGATCACGCGCGTGGAGGTCTCCCCCGACCTCTCGCTGGCCAAGATCCACTACTCGGTCCTGGGCGACGAGGGCGACCGCAGCAAGGTCGAGCACATGCTCGAGCACGCCACGGGCTTCATCCAGCGCCAGGTCGTCAGCGTGCTGCACATGCGCCGCGCGCCGACGCTGCGCTTCCTGTACGACGAATCGATCGAGACCGCGGCGGCGCTCGACGAGCTCATCCGCGAGGCGCGCGAGCGCGACCGCCGCATCGAACCCACGCTCGCCGAGCGCGAAGCCAACGAGGCCCGCATCGCGGCCGAGGACGCCGCGGCCCGGGAGGCCGCGCGCATCGCCGCGCGCGACGCCGCGCGAGCCGCGGCCGAGGGCGAGGACGAGCTCGAGACCGAACCGGGCGGCACGCCCGACCGCCCTCCCCCCCGGAGCTGAGTCATGGGATTCCTCGGCACCTTCCTTGGACGCCTGTTCGCCCCGAAGTCGTCGTTGGAGCTCCTGCCGCTGGGCAGCCTGGCGCCGGCCTTCGAGGTGGAGGACCACCTGGGGCGATCCGTGCGCCTCTCGGACTTCCGCGGCGGCCGCGTCGTCCTGTGGTTCTTCCCGAAGGCCAGCACCCCCGGCTGCACCCGCCAGGGTTGCGGATACCGCGACCGGATCGAGGAGTACGAGGCGAAGGGTGTGCGCGTCCTGGCGGCGTCCTTCGACACGCCCGCGGAGAACCGCCGTTTCGCCGAGGAGCAGCACTTCCCCTTCCCGCTCCTGTGCGACGTCGACCGCCGGATCGGACTGGCCTACCGCGCCGCGCTCCAGAAGAGCGACTCGCACCCGCGCCGGATCACGTACGTGATCGGCCCCGACGGGCACATCGAGCAGGCCCTGGAAACGAAGGACCCCGGCGGTCAGGCCGGGGCCCTTCTCGAGACGCTCTGAGAGCCCGTGAGGGAATCGAGCCTACGGGCTCTCAGCTGCTGCTGTCGCCGCTTCCGCGGCGCGTCGGCTGGGAATTCCTCACAACCTCCGAGGCGCGCGGAGCGATCTCCGCGCGCCGCGGGGATCAGTTCACCCAGACGACCGAGAGGCCGTTCGTCAGGTTGAACGTGTCCACCGTGCAGAAGGCCGCAGCGTTGCGGTACCAGGCCTGGTACGTGCGCGTCTGCGGACCGCCGGTGATCCCGCCGCGGATCGAGATCGGCTGGTCGAGGATCTCGGGGTAGGTCGACTGACCGGACGTGTTGGTCTTCGTCGCGAGGCGGATGACCGAGCCCCCGGCGCAGCGCTTGCCGTCACCGAACGCGGTACCCGCGCCGCCACCGGCCTGGTTCGTGCCCTGGAAGTAGAGCACCGAGCTGTTGGGCATCCCCGAGCCGATCAGGAGCAGGCTGTCGTTCGACACGCTAGCCGAGCCCGTGCCGGCGAGGTTGGCACCGTTCGGGCCGAGCGAGTTCGCGCAGCCGTTGCCGGGCGCGCCCGAGTTGCCGCACGGGCAGGCGAGGCCCGTGCCGTCGCCGAAGCAGAACGGCGTGATGCTCGACTCGCACTCGTCGGGGATCCCGTTCGCGTTCGCGTCCAGGCTCGTGGCGTTGGCGATGTCGCAGCCGTCGTGGATCCCGTTCGCGTTGCAGTCCGTGATCGCGCCCGGGACGATCTTGTAGACCTCGCCATTCGCGCCGGTGCCGCGCTCGCAGATGTAGATCTCGCCGAAGCCGTCCGTGCCGAAGCCGGTGATGCCGCTGATCGACAGACTACCGCCGGGAGCCAGTTCGGCCGTGCGGTTGGTGACGGGCGGGTTGTTCGTTCCCGTGTACTTGAACGACCAGATCGTCGACTGGCAGTAGTCGGCGAAGAAGTAGGTGCCCGCGAGCCCGCAGATCGCGCTGCCGCGGTACACGAAGCCGCCGGTGATCGAGCAGCCGCTCGAGTGGCTGTACACGTGGACCGGACCGGTCAGGCCGGCCGAGCCGCACGTGCAGCCCGAGAGGCCCGTGCAGTTGTTGCCTTCCGTGCAGCGCCAGCCGTAGTTGCGACCGGGCGTGTTCGGCGGTTCGACGTCGATCTCTTCCCAGGCGTTCTGGCCGACGTCGGCGATGTAGAGCTGGCCGGTCGCGGTGTCGAACGCGTTGCGCCAGGGGTTGCGCAGGCCATAGGCCCAGATCTCGGGCAGCCCGCCGCCGCCGGCGAACGGATTCCCGGCCGGGATGCGGTAGTTGCGCGTCGTGTCGCCCGGGAAGTCGTCGCCGTCGATGTCGAGGCGGTGCATCTTGCCGAGGTACGCGTTCAGGTTCTGCGCGTTGCCCGGCGGGTCGTTCGCGCTGCCGCCGTCGCCTGTGCCGATGTACAGGTAGCCGTCCGGCCCGAATCCGATCCAGCCGCCGTTGTGGTTGCTGTTCGTCGGGTGGGAGAACGTGATGACCTGCGTGTTGCTGGCCGCGTCCGCGGTGGTCGACGTCGTGAAGGGCGCGGTGGCCTGGAACCGGCGGACCGTGTTGTTCCCGCCGACCGTGTAGTAGACGAAGAAGTAGCCGTTCGTCGCGAACTGCGGGTGGAAGGCCAGGCCTAGGAGGCCTTCCTCGTCGCTCGAGCTGACGCCCGCGATCGAGAGGTAGGGCGTCGCCTGGAGCGTGTTCGTCGTGATGTCGAGGATGCGGATCTGACCGACAGCCGCGTTCGTGCGCTGTTCGACGATGAAGGCGCGCTGGGTGTCGCCCGCGGGCGCGGTTACGAAGAGCGGGCGGGCCAGCCCCGACGCGACACGGATCGTGTCGAGCGGCGGGTTCTGGGCCTTGGAGGCCGTGGAAAGCGCGAGGAGCGCCAGGCCGGCGAAGGCGATGGAGGAGGTCCGGAAGAACATGAAGGGGTTCCCTGATTGCGGGCCGAGGTGCGCCGGGAGTCGAAGCCGACGATCCCCCGAGGCTAACCTGCCCCCGCGGACCGCGATAGCCGAGCAGGAAAGCCTACGCCGACCTTTGCGCGCGCGTCGGCGCTTCGGAAGGCGGATCCCGAGGTCGTTTCGCGGCCTGCGCGACCGATCCGGACGCTCGGATCGACGGGCGGTGGATCGCGAGGCCCCCGTCGTGTTGGATCGTCGCCCATGACGGAGACCGACGAGGCCGGACGCGACGGGAATCCGTTTCTGACCTGGGTCGCGCGCGTCCTCCTGCGCGTGCTCCTGGGCTTCGTCCGCGTCGTCTACCGCGTGCGGATCGAGGGACTCGAGCACGTGCCGCGGACGGGGGGCGCGCTCCTCGCCCCGAACCACGTGGCACTCGTCGACGGCCTGGTGCTCCTCTCGGTCCTCCCGCGGCGCATCCGGTTCCTCGTCGACGAGGGCTGGAACCAGAAGCCCTGGCTGCGGCCGTTCTACCGCGCGCTCGACGTGATCCCGGTCTCGTCGACCGGCGGGCCGCGCGTCGTCCTGCGCGCGCTACGCGAGGCTGGCGCGCACCTCGAGCGCGGCGAGGTCGTGTGCATCTTCCCCGAGGGACAGCTCACGCGCACCGGCCAGATGCAGCCCTTCCGGCGCGGCATCGAGCGCATCGCTCGCGGACGCAACGCACCGATCGTCCCGATCCACCTCGACGGGCTCGAGGGCTCGCTGTTCGCCGAGACGCGCAAGGAGCCCATCCGCGACGTGCGCTGGCGGATCCCGCTCCCGATCGCGGTCACGATCGGCGCGCCGCTCGCGCCCGACGCGGGCAAGGCCGAGATCCGCGCCGCCGTCGTCGCGCTCGGCGAGCGCGCGTGGCGTGCGCGCACCCGGCCGCTGCCGCACCGCGCGTTCGTCACGTCCGCGCGGCTCGCGCCGTGGCGGCTGGCGGTCTCCGACGCGGTGCGCGGCGACCTGTCGCGCATCCGGCTCCTGGCCGGAGCGATCGCGCTGGCCCGCGAGCGCCGCATGGCGTGGCGCGCGGAAGGCGTCGCCTGCACGCTGCTCCCCTGCTCGGTCGCCGCCGCCGTGACCCAGCTCGCGGCCGCGCTCGCCGGGTCACCGAGCGTTCCGCTGAACTGGACGGCCGGACCGTCGGCCGTCGGATCGGCCGCGCGCCAGGCCGGAGCGCGGAGCGTGCTCACGAGCCGCGCGTTCCTCGAGAAGGCGCGCATCGAGCTCCCGCCCGGGCTCGAGGTCGTCTTCCTCGAGGACGTCGCCGCGCGCATTTCGGGCACACGGCGGCTCGCGGCGCTCGCCCTGGCCTGCGTCGCGCCGGTGCGCTGGATCGAGACCGCCTGCGGAGCGCCGCGCGCGCCGCGGCGCGAGGACGTGCTGACGATCCTCTTCTCGAGCGGTTCGACCGGCGAGCCCAAGGGCGTGCCGCTCACGCACGACAACCTGGCCTCGAACGTGATCGGCGCGCGCGAGGTGCTGCACGCCGACCACGGCGACCGGCTCGTGTGGCTGCTGCCGCCGTTCCACGCCTTCGGCAGCCTGTCGGCGTGGTTCGGCATGGTGCACGGCGTCGGACTGCTGGCGCAGCCGTCTCCGCTCGACGCCGACGCGATCGGACGCACGGCCGAGGCGAAGCGCGCGACCCTCCTGCTGGCGACGCCGACTTTCCTGTCCCTCTACCTGAAGCGCGTCGCGCCCGAGCAATTCGGCGCGCTCCGCCTCGTGATGACCGGCGCCGAGCGGCTGCCGGACCGGCTCGCGCAGGCGTTCGAGGAGCGCTTCGGCCTGCGCCCGATCGAGGGCTACGGCACGACCGAGTGCTCGCCCGTGATCGCCGCCAGCACGCTGGCCGTGCGCCGCGCCGGCGTCTACCAGCCGGGCTCGCGCCGCGGCAGCGTCGGCCAGCCGCTGCCGGGCATCGCGGTGCGCGCCGTCGATCCCGACACCGGCGCGCCGATCCCGCACGGGCAGCCGGGGATGCTCCTCGTGCGCGGCGCGAACGTGTTCGGCGGCTACCTCGGCCGGCCGGACCTCTCGGCCGAGGTGCTGAAGGACGGGTGGTACACGACAGGCGACGTGGCGGTCGTCGACGAGGACGGCTTCGTGCGCATCACCGACCGTCTGGCGCGCTTCAGCAAGATCGGCGGCGAAATGGTGCCGCACGGGCGCGTCGAGGAGGCGCTGCACGCCGCCGCGGGCGTCGACGTGCCCACGTTCGTGGTCACCGCGCTCGCCGACGAGAAGAAAGGCGAGCGGCTGGCCGTCGTGCACACCGCGGACCCGGCGCGCATCGCGGAGATCCTGGCGAAGGTCACGGCCGCCGGCCTGCCCAACCTGTTCCTGCCCCGGGCCGACGCGTTCGTGAAGGTCGATTCGCTGCCGGTGCTCGGTACGGGCAAGACGGACCTGCGGCGCGCGCGAGAGATCGCGCGCGAGGCGCTGACGGTCAGCGCGCGCTGAGCAGTTGGCTCAGCTTGTCGTGCATGCGCGCGTCGAGCAGCACGGCGCGGTGCCCGTCGACCTCGACCTCCGCGCGCCGCGCAGCTCCCTGCGTCGTCACCCCGACGACGAAGCGTGAGCGGACGGAGCCGAGCACGGAGAGCTCGACGTCGATGCGCTCCTGGAGCGGTGTGCGCGCCGACTCGGGGATGCGCTCCGACGCGCGGACGAACAGCACGCTCTCGAGCACGTCGCGCAGCTCGCGCGCCTCGACTTCGCCGCCAGGCCGCGTCCAGATCCCCTTGGCGTTGCGCTCGAAGCGCCGCTCCCCCGCCTCGCCGCGCACCGCGATCGAGCTGAGGTCGACCTCCATCGATTCGAGGAGCCGCAGCGAAAGGAACCGCTCCGGATCGCGCGTCAGGCGCTGCACGATGCGCGGATCGCCGTGCGCGACCGCCGTCTCGCCGTCGCGCTGGAACAGGACGTCCGTCGCGCCGCTCGCGTCCGTGTAGGGCGCGCCGAACGTGCCAGCCGCGTCGCCCTCCTCGGAGACGACGCGCCAGCGAACCGGCGCCGAGCCCGCGTCGAACGGCGTGCCGCGCAGGAAGCCGGCGAGCTCGTAGCGCTCGAGCTCGCCGAGCACGTCCTCGACCACCCGCGTCTCGGCCGGCTCGGCCGGGCCGAACACGCTCGAGCCGGCGCGCGCCGACGTGCACGACCAGCCCTTCGGACCGCGCACCAGCCGGACCTGGCCCAGGCTCGTGTCCAGCTCGACGCGCTGCACCGCGCTGCGCCGCGCGCGCACGAGCTTGTGGTCGAGCAGGTCCTCGAGCGGCAGCGCCAGGAACTTCACGTCCGCCGGCGAGATCGACCACACGACGGAGCTGCCGGTCCGCGTCCCGACCCAGCCTCCTTGCCGCTGCGTGCCCGTGCGGCCCAGGAGGACCTCGACGGTTTCGGTGGTCGTCGTGCCGAAGCGCAGCGTCAGCTCGGGCGGCTCCAGCCCGAACGCCTTCAGCGGCCGCGCGCCCTCGTCGACGACGGTCTCGTAGCGGTACGTGACCACCGACTGGACGTAGAGCGACATCGCCGCGGGATCGAGCAGCCCGACGACGGGCGCGGTCGCGCGCCACGCGCCGCCTTCCTGCACGGCCTCGAGGCCCGCGTCGAGGCCCGGGCCAGCGCCTTCGGCCGGGAGCGAGCCCGTGCGCCGGAACTCGAGCACCGTGCGCGGATCGACCTCGGAGATCGCGCTCGCGCGCAGCTCGTGCAGCTGCATGTCGAGCAGGGGCTCGAGCTCGCGGCCGACGCGCAGGATGCGGCCGTCGGCGCGGGCGAAGATGCGCGCGCCGTCGAGCTCGGCCGCTCCGAACTCGACGCGTTGGCGCGTCCGCGACCCATCGCGCGCGCTCTCGACGTCGAGCACGAACCGCGGCGGATCCAGGCCGAGCCGGGCGGGTTCGCGCGCCTCCTCGGTCGAGACGGGCGCCCCGCGCGCGCGCATCGCGGCCTGCACGATCAGGTCGAGCGGTCCGGCCTCGGCGCGCGCCGCGACGGGATCGGTGAGGTTCCAGCCGCCCTTCGGATCGCGCTCGAAGCGCATGTGCAGGTCGCGCGGCACGTTCTCGATCCGCACCGCGACGACGAGGTTCTCGTCCAGTGCCGGGAACAGCGCGAACTCCTGCTCGTCGAGCGCGTGCTGCTCGACCTCCGCCGTGCGCAGCGCGAAGTAGGCGAGCCCCGCGACGACGAGCACGAGGAACACGAGCGTCCGCCAGCTCACGTGCGTCGCCTCCGCTGCCACCACGTCGCGAGCCCGAGCACGAGGCACAACCCGGGCAAGAGGAGCACGACGACCGTGTGGACGCGCGAGACCGGCTCGGGATCGGCCAGGTCGAGCTTCCGCGATTCGCGGCTCGTCGACTCGACGCGCACGCGGTATTCGCGCGAGGCCAGCCAGTCGAAGGCGTTGCCGATGAAGTCGCGGTTCGAGGTCACGAGGTGGTTCGCGAGCGCGTCCGCGGAGCCGATCGCCAGGATGCGCGCCTCGACGCGCGCGGGATCGCCCGGCGCGACCGGCGCGTTCGCATCGCGGACGGGCGGGAAGACGATCTGCATCGCCAGCGTGAACCGCGTGCGCTCCGCGTCGCCGTCGGGGACGTAGTCGTACGCGCCGCCCGCGCCGATCGGGGCCTCGATCCACGACTCGGGGGCCGAACGCAAGAGGTCGAGGACACGCGCCGCGCGCGGCGCCGGCGCGCGGTCGAACGCGCGCGACGCGAAGAGCATCACGCGCAGATCCGCCGTGCGCAGCGGATCCGTGACCGGGTTCTGCGCCGGCATGCCCTCGTACCCGATCACGGCGAACGCGCACTGCGGGATGCCGGTCTGCAGGGCGCCGGTCGCGGACGGCATCGGCGTGCAGACGATGCCGCCGTCGCGGGATTTCGCGCCGAAACGCGCCAGCAGCGCCTCGGGGCTCCCGTCCCCGCCCACGGGTCGCGGCGCGAGCGCGACCAGCAGGCGGCCGCCGTGCTCGACGAACCCCGCGAGGTCCGCGAACTCGGCGTCCGTGAACCGCTGGCTCGCGCCGAGCACGACGACGAGGTCCGCGCCGGCGGGGAAGGCCGCGCCGCGCGCGCCGTTCCAGGACTCGACGCGGAACCCCTGCGCGCGCAGCTCGCTGTCGAGCAGCGCCGCGCCGCGGTCGCCCGCGCCCTTCAGGTCGAGCTCGCCGTGCCCGTCGGTGAACACGACGAGCGGTGCGCGCGACTCGGACACCTTCAGCACCGCGCCGAGCAGCGCTTCCTCGCCGCGGAATCCGGCCAGGCGCGGCGGCACGACGGGGCCCTGCTTGGGATCGGCGTTGCCCGGATCGAGGTCGGCCAGGTCTCCGCGCAGGCGCAGGACCTGACGCCGGCCCTCGGACGAGACGGCGACGACGCCGCCCGGCTCGATCACCGCGATGCCCAGCTCCTGGCGCCGCGCCTGCGTGCGCGCCGAGAGCTTCGTGCGGTCGGACAGGTCGTGGTCCTCGACCGCGATGCGCCCGCCCGACTGGTCGGCTGCGAGCCGCAACAGCCGCCGCATCCTGTCCTGCGCCTCGCGACCCACGACGTGGAACGGCGGCTCGGGCGCGCTGAAGAACACGTCGACCGCGACGTCGCGCGGCAGCTCTCGCAGCACGCGCTGCGTCGCCGGGTTGAGCGTGTTCTCCCCCGCGGCCGTCAGGTCGTGGCGCCAGCGCAGCTGCGAGCGCTCGGCGATCCACGTGACGAGGAGCGTGGCCGCCAACGCCAGCGCCGCGGCCAGCGCGACGCGCGCGCCGATCGAGAGGCGCGAGCGCCAGTCGTAGTCGCCGTGTCCGCGCTCTACCGCCATCTGCGAGCCTCGACGGCGCGGACGGCCAGGAACACGAAGAACAGCGTCCAGGCCAGGAAGAAGACCACGTACGACGTGTCGAGCACGCCGGCGAGGAACGCGCCCTTGTGGTGGTCGATCACGTCGACGCGCGCGACGGCGCGGCGGACCCACGGCTGGTCGGACAGGCCGGCGAGCAGCGGCGCGGTGACGAAGACCAGGTTCACGACGATGGCGCCGAATGCGGCCACGATCGGCGTCGACGTCGCGGCACTGGCGCACAACCCGATCGCAGAGAAGAGCGCGGAGCACAGCACGGCGCCGAGCCAGCCGCCGGCGAGCGCGCCCCAGTCGGGCGCGACGCCCAGGCTCGACACGACGAGTCCGTACACGAACGCCGTGCTCCACAGCAGCGCCAGGAACGTCAGCGCCGCCACGAACTTGCCCGTCACGACCGCGGCGTCGGACACGGGCGCCGTCAGCAGGAACTCGAGGATCCCGGTGCGCGACTCCTCGCTGATCATCCGCATCGTGAGCAGCGGCGGCACGAGGATCAGGAGCGCCCAGTACACCCACGATTCGCCCAGCGTCCAGCGCAGCGCGAGGTCGACGTCGCCGCCCGACGTCTTCAGGTAGAGGACGAACAGCCAGCCCTGGAGCAGGACCGCGATGAAGAGCAGCGCCCAGGCCAGCGGACCGACGAACAGCCCGGCGAGCTCCCGCCGCGTGATCGCGAGGACGCCCCTCAACTCCGCGGTGCTCCGCTGGCGTTCGGATCGTCGGTGGAGGCGCCCGTGTCCTCCACGACCTTCGGCGTCGACAGGTTGCGCGTCGCTCCGCGGTCGAAGGGGTTCAGGTTGTAGACCGCGCGCGGCGGCGGCGCGGACGGCGCGCTGGCTGCGCCGGCCGGCGCCGCGGGCGTGGCAGCGCGAGCGACGGGCAGTCCGCCGAGCGCGATGGGCACGCCGTCCGGCTGCATCGCCGCTGCGGCGATCGCCGGAGCCGGCGGGGCCTTCTCGACTTCGTCGCTCGCGCCGGTCGCGATCCGCGCGAAGATCTGCTCGAGCGTCGGCCGGCGCCACGACAGCTCTCGCAGCGCCCAGCCCTTCGACGCGGCGATCGCGCCCACGTCCTCGCGCAGGTCCTCGTCGCAGGTCACGTCGAACTGGTGGTGGATGCCGAGGCGGCCGCGGTCCACGACGTCGCGCACGCCGCGGATCGAGCGCAGGATGCGCAGCGCCGCCGCGGGATCCGCGCCCACGACGGCCTCGAGGCGCACGTGGCTCGCGCCGGCGAGCTTCGCCACGAGCTCGGCCGGCGTGCCGTCGGCCGCGATGCGGCCCTTGTGCACGATCACGACGCGCGGGCACACGGCCTCGATCTCGGGCAGGATGTGCGACGAGAGCAGCACCGTGTGCCGGTCGCGCAACGCCTGGATCAGGCCGCGCACCTCGAGCCGCTGCATCGGATCCAGGCCGCTCGTCGGCTCGTCGAGGATCAGCACCTCGGGCCGCGGCAAGAGCGCGACGGCGAGCCCCGCGCGCTGGCGCAGCCCGCGCGAGAGGTTCCCGATCAGGTCGCGACGGCGGTCGACGAGCCCCACCTGCTCGAGCGCCTCGTCGATGCGCCGCCGACGGTCCGCGCGCGGGATCGCGTGCAGGCGCGCCTGGAACTCGAGCATTTCCTCGACGCGGTGCTCGCGGTAGAGCGGCACGCTCTCGGGCAGGTATCCGATGCGACGCCGCACCTCGAGCGACTCGCGCAGCACGTCGAAGCCCGCGACGCGCACCGTGCCGGAGCTCGCCGGCAGGTAGCCCGTCAGGATCCGCATCGCGGTGGTCTTGCCCGCGCCGTTGGGTCCGAGGAACCCGACGACCTCGCCCTTCGCGACCTCGAACGAGACTTCGTCGAGTGCGCGCAGCGAGCCGAAAGTCCGCGTGAGGTGTGCGACCGAGATCAAGGTGGCGCGCAGGGTATCCGCTGGAGCGCCGGGCTCGAAGCGCGAGCGATGGATCGGACGCGGGCTCGCCGCGTCGAGGAGTCGCGCTCCGCCGCGCGCGCGCATCGGAGGGCAAAGAAGAGAGGACGCCGGAGATCTGGACCTGGCAGACGAAGACGCTCCGGCGTCCTTGGGGGTTTCCCGGCGAGCAGTTGGCAAGCCGCGTACCAGCGAGCGCTGGGGGTGCGCGACGCTCACGGACGCGCACATCGAAGCTATGGCGTGCGCGCCCGCTCGCCGTGCGGATCGCGAGCGCACAACCCGCTACCGTGGGCGCGGCCGGATTCGGGGGCTGGGGCCCCTCGCGGACTGCAAACCCGCCGGGCGGCGCGAACCACGCCGCCGCTGGGTTCGAATCCCAGACCCGGCCTCGCCCAGACCGATGCGGCGCGGACGATGCGACGCAACCGCTGCGGCGCAGCCGGTTCGGCGCGGGCCACTCGGCGCGGACGTCGCGGCGCGAGGCGGCCGGGATCCGGAGGCCATCCCGGAAACAGACCGGCCGCCCCGCGGAGATCCCGTGGAGCGGCCGGATGGAGTTCGCGCGCGCGGTGCGCGGCTCAGGTCTTCACTTCGAAGTCGGCGTCGACCGGCTCGTCGGGCCCGGCCGCGTGCGCGCCGGACGGTCCCGCGCCCGGACCGGCGGCCTGCGGACCGCCCGCGGCTCCGGCCGTGGCGCCCTGCGCATGGACGGCCTGGCCGATCTTCTGCGCCTTCGTCTGCAGCTCGTTCAGCGCGCGGCGCAGCGGTTCGGCGTCCTGGCCCTCGCCGGCCTTCTTCAAGGCGTCGCGCGCGGCCTCGATCTCCTTGGCGTCGCCCTCGGAGAGCTTGGAGCGGTGCTCGGCGAGCTGCTTCTCGACTTCGTGCACGGCGTGGTCGGCCTGGTTCTTCAGGTCGACGAACTCGCGCTTCTTCTTGTCCTCGGCCGCGTGGACCTCGGCGTCGCGACGCATGCGCTCGATCTCGTCCTTGCTGATGCCGGACGAGGCCTCGATGCGGATCGTCTGCTTCTTGTTCGTGCCCTTGTCGACCGCCGACACGTTCAGGATGCCGTTCGCGTCGATGTCGAACGTGACCTCGATCTGCGGCAGGCCGCGCGGAGCCGGCGCGATGCCCTCCAGGTTGAACTCGCCCAGGAGGCGGTTGTCGCGCGCGAACTCGCGCTCGCCCTGGAAGACGCGCACGGTCACGGCCGGCTGGTTGTCGGACGCGGTCGAGAACGTCTGGCTCTTGCTGGACGGGATCGTCGTGTTGCGCTCGATGAGGCGCGTGCACACGCCGCCCAGCGTCTCGATGCCGAGCGACAGCGGGGTGACGTCCAGGAGGACGACGTCGCGCACTTCGCCGGACAGCACCGCGCCCTGGATCGCGGCGCCGAGCGCCACGACCTCGTCCGGGTTCACGCTCTTGTTCGGCTCGCGGCCGAACACCTTCTTGGCCAGCGCCTGCACCGCGGGGACGCGCGTCGAGCCGCCGACCAGGATGACCTCGTCGATCTTGGACGCGTCGAGCCCGGAGTCCTTGAGCGCCTGCAGGCACGGCCCCTTCGCGCGGTCGACGAGCGGCTCGATGAGGCTCTCGAACTTGGCGCGGGTGACCGTCTGCTGGAGGTGCTTGGGACCGTTCGCGTCGGCCGTGATGAACGGCAGGTTCACGTCGGTCTGCGGCATGCTCGAGAGGTCGATCTTGGCCTTCTCGCAGGCTTCCTTCAGGCGCTGCATGGCCATCGGGTCCTTGCGCACGTCGATGCCGGCGGACTTCTTGAACTCGCCCGCGACGTAATCGATCAGCGCCTGGTCGAAGTCGTCGCCGCCGAGGTGCGTGTCGCCGTTCGTGGCCTTCACCTCGAAGACGCCGTCGCCGATCTCGAGGATCGAGATGTCGAACGTGCCGCCGCCGAAGTCGAAGACGGCCACGACGCCGCTCTTCTTCTTGTCGAGGCCGAACGCGAGGGCCGAGGCCGTCGGCTCGTTGATGATGCGCTCGACGGTCAGGCCGGCGATCGAGCCGGCGTCCTTCGTCGCCTGGCGCTGCGCGTCGTTGAAGTAGGCCGGCACGGTGATGACCGCGCGCGACACCTTCTCGCCCAGGTAGGCCTCGGCGGCCTCCTTGAGGTACGCGAGGACCTTGGCGCTGATCTCGGGCGGCGTCAGCCGCTTGGCGTCGATCTCGACCTTGACCAGTTCGTCGGCGCCGCCGGAGAGCTTGTACGCGACGAGCTTCTCCTCGGACGCGACCTCGTGGTGGCGCCGGCCCATGAAGCGCTTGATCGAGGCGATCGTGCGCGTCGGGTTCGTGACGGCCTGTCGCTTCGCGGGCGCGCCGACGAGCGCGGTCCCGTCAGCCTGGAACGCGACGACGGACGGCGTGGTGCGGCCGCCTTCCGCGTTCGGGATGACCACCGGGGCCCCGCCCTCCATCACGCAGACGACGGAGTTCGTGGTGCCCAGGTCGATGCCGATGATCTTGCCAGCTTGTGCCATGTGCGTGGGTCCTCTTCGCCCGCGCTGGATGCCGCGCGGACGGGCGGGCGAGTCAAGTTCCGTGCCAGTAGGACACGCCCGCAAACCCATTCAGGACAGGCGGTTATGGACGGAGCGCGCCGGTCCAACTCCGCCACATTGGCAGGGACACGAGGACGTCCCGACTCCTCCTGCCAGCCTGGCACCTCAGGAGATGCCGTACTCCTTCAGCTTCCGGTAGAGCGTGCGCTCCCCCATCCCGAGCACCTTGGCGGTCTTCTCGCGGTTGCGCTCGCACAGGGCCAGGTTGACCTCGATGAGCGCCTTCTCGACCTCGGCGATCGACCGTCCGGCCAGGTCGTACCCGCCCTTGTGCCCGCGCTCGGCGGCTGCCCCGGCGTCGCGCACCGCATCGGGCATGTCCTCGACGCCCAGCACGTCCGCGTGCGCGAGAACGACCATGTTCTCGATGACGTTGCGCAGCTCGCGCACGTTCCCGGGCCAGTCGTGCCGCACGAGGATCGTGCGCGCCTCGGGCGTGATGCCGCGGATCGTGCGCCGGTGCACGCGCGCGAACTCGGAGACGAAGTGGTCGATGAGCAGCGGCAGGTCGGCGCGCCGTTCGCGCAACGACGGCATGCGCAGCGTCACGACCTTCAGGCGGTAGAGCAGGTCCTCGCGGAAGGTCCCCTCCTTCACCATCGCCTCGAGGTCGCGGTTCGTCGCCGAGACGAGGCGCACGTCGACCTTGACCGTCGCGTTGCCGCCGACGGGCACGACCTCGCGCGTCTCGAGCACGCGCAGGAGCTTGGCCTGCGTCGCGAGCGGCATGTCGCCGACCTCGTCGAGGAACAGCGTGCCGCCGTCGGCGTAGACGAACCGCCCCTCCTTCGCCGCGAACGCTCCCGTGAAGGCGCCCTTGACGTGGCCGAACAGCTCGGACTCGATCAGCTCCTCGCTGAGCGCGGCGCAGTTCACCGCCACGAACGGCCGTTTCGAACGCGGGCTGTTCGTGTGGATCGCGCGCGCGGCGAGCTCCTTGCCCGTACCGCTCTCGCCCAGGATGAGGACGGTCGCGTTCGTGCTCGACACCTGACCGAGCACGTCGAACACGCGCTGCATGGGCGCGGACTGCCCGACGATGCCCTCGAAGCCGAAACGCTTGTCGATCTGGCGCTGCAGCTCGGTGTTCGTGCGCTTGAGCCGCACGGACTCGACCGCCCGCGCGAGGCGCGTCCGCAGTTCGGCCAGGTCGACGGGTTTCGCCAGGTAGTCCGCCGCGCCCTCGCGCATCGCCTCCACGGCGGTGCGGACGGACTCGTGGCCGGTGACGAGCAGCACCGCGCAGTCCGGCTGGAGCCGGATGGCCTCGCGCAGGACGTCCATGCCCGAGCGGTCGGGCATCACGAGATCGGTGAGCACGGCGTCGAAGGTCTGCTCCGAGAGCCGCGCGATCCCCTCCGCCCCGGAATGCGCCAGCGTGCAGCGCGCTCCATCGGCCTCGAGCCCGTCGGCGAGAGCCTCGGCGTGACCCTCGTCGTCGTCCACGATCAGGACGCGCGGCGGACGCTCCGTGCTCACGCCGCCCCCCTCTCCGTGCTCGGACCGCCCGCCGTCGCGTCGGACGCGCCGGGCTCGGTCGGGCGTCCATGGATCTCGACGAGCAGCGGCAGGACCAACGAGAACGACGTGCCCCGGTTCAGCTCGCTGATCGCCGCGATGCGGCCGCCGTGCTCCTCGACGATGCGCTTCGTGGTCGGCAGGCCCAGACCGGTCCCGCCCTTCTTCGTCGACCAGTAGACGTCGAAGCAGTGCTCGAGAGCCTCGGGGCCCATCCCGGTGCCCGTGTCCGTGACGGACAGCTCGACCCAATTCCCCTCGCGCCGGGCGCGCACGATGAGCTCGCCGCCCATCGGCATCGCCTGCCTCGCGTTCACGAACAGGTTGAGCAGCGCCTGCTTGAACGCGCCCGCGTCGAGCATGACCAGGGGCAGCCCGAGCGGCAGCTCGACGTGGTGGCGGATCCCCGCCAGCGTGTCCTCGGACTCGACGAAGTCGATGACCTCACGCACGATCGCGACGAGGTCCTGCGGCGAGCGGTTGATCTCGCCGCCGCGCGCGTAGCGCAGGAAGTCGTCGACGATCGTCTCGAGGCGCTTGACCTCGCGCTGGAGCGTCTGGACGCGCTTCTGGCAGCGCTTGTCGCGCGCGCTGGGC
>JBGAOR010000005.1:0-115521 GCA_044221705.1 Planctomycetota bacterium | reverse complement strand
GACTTCTCGAGCGCGGCGGCGAGGTCGCCGGCGCGCAGCGCGGTCGGCACGAGCACCGCGACGTCGACCTTCACGCCCGGGAACTTCGGCAGCGGCCGGAACGCGGCCGGCCTGCGCTCCGCGGCGAGCAGCGCGTCGAGCGACACGATGGCGGCCGCCGCGTCGCTCTCCACGTCGCCGACGAGGCCCAGCGCTCGGCGCAGGCCTGGTTCGAGCTCGGCCACGACGCCGATCTGCGCGTCGCCGACGTACAGCACGACGCCACGAACGGGGTGCGCCCAGCGCGGTGCGTGCTCGGCCGTCAGCGGGCGCTCGACGACCTGCGCGAAGCCCGCGGAGCGGACCGCGTCGAGCGCGCTCGCGCGCAGACGCGCGAGCGACGTGGCATCGTAGCGCGCGTCCTTCGCGGACGCGGCCGCGAGCACGATGCCGAGTTCGTGGACCTCGGCCGGCTCGCCCTTCGGCGACGCGCGCTCGGGCAAGTAGCCCTTCCCGATCTCGAAGAGTGCCACGGAATCGCGGCGGCGGCGGTTGGGCTCGAGCAGACCGAGCAGCGACGGCATCACGGAACGGCGGATGCGCGACGCGCCCTCGACGCCGGAGTTCACGACGCGCACGTGCGGCGCGTCCGCTTCGCCGAGCTTCGCCAACACGTCGTCGGCGACGAACGAGTACGAGATCGTCTCGCGGATGCGCGCGGCGCCGGCCAGCCGGTCCTGCAGCGCGCGCGCCAGCAGTCGGCGGTTCCAGCCCTCGTCGCGCTTCGGCGGCGCGATGTCGGCGACCAGCGCGCGCTCGGGGATGCGTGCGTAGCCGCGCGTGCGGCCGACCTCCTCGACGAGGTCCTGTTCGATCGTGACGTCCTTCGTCGCGCGCGCGCTGGGCACGCGGACCGCGAGGGCCGTCCCCTTCTGCTCGACGCCGAATCCGAGCCGAGTCAGGATGCCGGCGACCTCGTCGTCGGGCACGTCGTCGCCGAGCAGTTGCCGCACGCGCTCGGGCCGGACATCGAGCACCCGCGCCGGATCGCGCCACGAGCCGACGTCGGTGATCGCGCACGGCAGCGTCGCGCCGGGCTCGATCTCGCGCAGCAGACGCACGAAGTGACCCGCGGCCTGCATGGGCAGCGTCGGGTCGAGGTTCTTCTCGAAGCGCGCCGAGGAATCCGTGCGCAGCGCGAGCCGCTGCGACGTGCGCCGCACGACCGCTGGCTGGAACGTCGCGACCTCGAGGAGCAGCGCGCGCGTCTCGGGTGCGACCTTCGAATTCTCCCCGCCCATGACGCCGGCCAGCGCGACCGGTTCCGCGCCCGAGCAGATCAGCATGTCGGTCGTCACCAGCGCGCGCTCGACGCCGTCGAGCGTCTTCATGCCCTCGCCCGCGCGCGCGTCGCGCACGACGATGCCGTCCCGCGACAGCGCGTTGCGGTCGAACACGTGATTCGGCTGCCCGAGGTCGAGCATCACGAAGTTCGACAGGTCGACGAGCAGGTCGATCGGCCGCTGCCCCACCGCGAAGAGCAGCGCGCGCAGCCAGTCGGGCGACCGGCGCGGCGAGACGCCGTCGATCGGCAGCGCGATGTAGCGCGAACACGACGCGCTCTCGATCTTCACGGGGAATGCCGCGCCGTTCGCGTGCTGCGGCAGCGAAGTGTCCAGCCGCTTCAGTTCGCGCCCGAACAGCGCCGCCACCTCGTTCGCGAAGCCGCGGTGCCCCCACAGATCTGGGCGGTGCGTCAGCGACTTGTTGTCGATCTCGATCGTCCAGTCGTCGAGGCCGAGCGCTTCGGCGACGGGACGCCCGACCGCGACGGCCTCGGGCAGGACCCAGATGCCGTTGTGCTCCTCGCCCAGGCCGAGTTCGCGCTCGGAGCAGATCATGCCCTGGCTCTCGACGCCGCGGATCTTGCTGACCTTGATCTTCACGTCGCCGGGCAGCTCGACGCCCGGCAGCGCGACCGCGACCTTCTGTCCGCCGGCGACGTTCGGCGCGCCGCACACGATCTGGCGGATCGTCCCGTCGCCGACGTCGACCTTGCACACGCCAAGCTTGTCCGCGTCGGGGTGCTTCTCGCGCGACTGCACGTGTCCGACGACGACCTTCGCGAGGTGCGGGAGGAACTGCTCGAGGCCCTCGACCTCGGCCGTGTGGATGGTGAGCGCCTGAGCGATCTCCTTGGGAGAGATGCCCGTGAGGTCGACGTGGCGTCCGAGCCAGCGCGTGGAGATCTTCATGGGGTTCGCGTGGCGCTCAGAATTGCTCGAGGAAACGCAGGTCGCCCGACAGGAGGTGCCGCACGTCGTCGATGCCGTAGCGCAGCATCACGAGGCGGGACAACCCCAGTCCGAACGCGAAGCCGGTCCACTGCTCGGGATCGATGCCGCCCGACTTCAGCACGTTCGGATGGACCATGCCGCACGGCAGCAGCTCGATCCACGTCGACTGCTTGCACACGCGGCAGCCCGACGTGCAGAACGGACAGCGCGCGTCGAGCTCGAAACCCGGCTCGACGAACGGGAAGTAGCCGGGCCGCAGGCGGATCTCGATGTCCTTCCCGAACACGCCGCGCAGCAGCGTCTTCATCGCGCCGATGAGGTGCCCGACCGACACGTCCTTGCCGACGACGAGCCCCTCCATCTGGTGAAAGGTGTGCTCGTGCGTCGCGTCCGTCGCCTCGTTGCGGAACACCTTGCCCGGCACGACCGCGCGGAACGGCGGTTTCATGCGCTCCATCGCGCGGACCTGCACCGGCGACGTGTGCGTGCGCAGCACGAGCTTGCCTTCGGGATCGCAGTAGAACGTGTCCTGCGCGTCGCGCGCGGGATGGTCCTTCGGGATGTTCAGCGCCTCGAAGTTGTACCAGTCGAGTTCGACCTCGGGCCCGTCGAGGATCGTGTAGCCCATCGACGTGAAGAGGTCCTCGAGGTCGCGCACGACGCGCGTGACCGGGTGCAGTCCGCCGCGCTGGAGCGGCGCGGGCGGCAGCGTCGCGTCGAAGTCGCCGCCGGTGCGTTCGGCGGCCAGCGCGACCTCCTCCAACTCGCGCCGCCGCGTGCCCAACGCCTCCTCCAGCGCGCGCTTCAACTCGTTGGCGCTGGCGCCGGCGGCCTTGCGCTGGTCCGGCGGCAAGGTCGGGATCGAGGCCAGGATCTGGCCCGCGGGGCCGGACTTGCCCAGGAGATCGCGCTCGAGTCCCTTCAGGGCCTCGTGGTCGGCGGCGCCGCGCTGCTTCGCGAGCGCCAGGCCGAGGGGAGTGTTGGGATCGGTGATCGTGCTCACGTCGGAGAGCCTAGAAACGCGACCGCCCCGGGGGAACCGGGGCGGCGCTTCGGGTTTCCGGTCGAGGCGACCGGAGCGAGGTCACTTCCGCGCCGCCGCAGCTTCCTTGACGAGCGCGTCGAACGCCGCGGGGTCGTGGATGGCGATCTCGGACAGCTGCTTGCGGTCCAGAACGACGCTGGCCTTCTTGAGCCCGTCGATGAACTGCGAGTAGCTCATGCCGCGCGCGCGGGCCGCCGCGTTGACGCGGGTGATCCACAGGCGGCGGAAGGTGCGCTTCTTGGCGCGGCGGTCGCGCTGGGAGAACGCCCAGGCGCGCAGCAGCGTTTCACGGACGGTCCGCCACAGCTTGGAACGGCCGCCGCGGAAACCCTTGGCTTGCTTGAAGTACCGGTTCTTCTTGCGGCGCCGGGGGGCGCCCATCGTTACGCGCACCATGGATCAGGGCTCCATCATGCGGCCGATGAGGATCGACCAGGTTTTGTTCAGGACCATGCGCCGGCGCAACTTGCGGCCGGTCTCGCCGTTGTAGGGCGCGTGCATGTGCCCGCGACCGGGCTTCGAGCAGATGGCCTTGCCATTCTTGCTCATGCGGAAGCGTTTCTTGACCGCTCCCTTCGACTTCATCTTGGGCATCGAACGTCCTCGTGGCTGTTTCACGACTCCCCGGTCGCAGGCATGCCGTACCGCTCGCGGGGGCCGAGGCGGGCGCACGCGGCGTCCGTCCCGGGCTTGGGGACGAAGAGGGTAGCGACCGCTATCGGAAGAACAAGGGGTCGAGGCACAGGAACCCGTCGACCAGCCCCGCGCCGTCTCCCGGACCGCCCGGGACCGGTCTCGAGGCGCCGCGGCGTTGCCCCCGGGGCGTTCCTCCGGGAGACTCCGAGACCCGGGTCTCCCTCCGGTCCTGCCCTCCCTCTCCCGCTCGCTCGATGTCGAACCCCGCCACGACTCCGTCTTCACTCGCGAACGATCCGTTCCTGCGCGACGTTCCCGAGGTCGACGGGCTGAAGACACTCGACCCCGCCGTCCTGCACTCGAAGCTCGGCCAGGGCGGCATGGGAGCCGTGTACCGCGGCCGGCATCGTGTGCTCGGCATCGACGTGGCCGTGAAGTGCCTCCTGCCGAGCCACGGAGCGCAGGACGACCAGCTCCAGGCGCGCTTTCGTCGCGAAGCGCGCATCGCGGCGCAGCTGTCGCACGAGAACCTCGTGCGGCTCTACGAACTGCGACACGCGCACGGCCTGTCGTACCTGATCCTCGAACTCGTCGAGGGCGAGACCGCGCAAGCGCGCGTCCTGCGCAAGGGTCCGCTGAGCGAGGAAGAGGCGGCGACGATCGTCCTGTGCGCGTCGCGCGGCCTCGCGAAGGCGCACCGGCATCGCGAGGTGATCGTCCACCGCGACATCAAGCCCGCGAACATCCTGATCTCGAAGCGCGGCGAGGTGAAGCTCGCCGACCTGGGCCTCGCGAAAGCCGTGGACCACGTCGGCGACTCGTCGTTCCACACGGACGGCCTCCTCGGCACTCCGCCCTACATGGCACCGGAGCAGTGGGACGCCGACGCGAAGGCGAGTCCGCAGACCGACGTGTGGGCGATGGGCGCGACGCTCTACTACCTGCTCACCGGACGCGTGGCGCTGAAGGGCGCGACGACGCACCAGATCTTCGACCAGGCCGTGAACCGCCCCTTCCCCGACCCGCGGGTCGTGCGGCCGGACCTGTCGCCGGAGCTCGCGCGGATCGTGCGACGGTGCACGCAGAAGGAGCCCGCCAAGCGCTACGCGGATGCATCGGCCCTGGCGAAGGAGCTGCAGAACTTCCTGCGCGCGCGAGTCCCGCTGCCGACCGCGGGCGGCTCGGATGGACCGCAGACGACGGTGCCGGACGTGTTGCCGCCGTCGGACCTCGCGGTCCAGCCGGCTCCGGTGGTGAGCGAGGCCGTCGCCTTGGTCCCCGAGGCAGCGCCGGCTACGAGGACGTCAGGACTGGAGCGACCGGAGCCGGTGCGCGAACCAACGGTTCCCGGTTCGTCGAAGCGGCTGCTAGCGGCCGGTGCGGCAGTGGTCGGAGCGGTCACGCTCGGCGTCGTCACCTGGACGAACCTGGAGGCCAAGGCTCCGGCCGGCTGGACGATCCTCGACGCCACGCGTGGCACCGGAGGATGGGCGAGGCGCGTGCGCGAGCCGAAGAGCGAGATCGAGTTCCTGCTCGTCGAGCCCGGCGAATTCACCATGGGTTCGCCGGCAAAGGAGCCCCATCGTGATGCAGCGCGTGAGGCTGCCCATCACGTTCAGATCCCGGAACCGTTCTACCTCGCGCGCACCGAAGTCACGCGCCTGCAGTTCTGGCGGCTCTTCGGAGATGAAGCGAACCGTCCGGGCCCGGAGTCCGCGGAGCTTCCGCGCACGTCGGTCTCGTGGGATCAGGCCTCCGACTATTGCAAGGCGATCGGCTGCGTCCTTCCGACTGAGGCACGTTGGGAGTTCGCAGCGCGTTCGGGAACGGACAGCAGCTATGTCTGGGGAGGCGCCGCAACCGACGGGCGCCGGCGTGGAAACTTCGCAGACGCATCGTGGGCCGAGCAAAACTCCATTGCCAGCGCGGAGAGTGCGTTCCCCTTCGACGACGGTCATGCGGGCTTGGCTCCCGTCGGGGAGTTCGAGCCGAATCGCTGGGGATTCCATGACATGAGCGGAAATGTCGCCGAGTGGTGCGAGGACGCCTTCGTACCTGCGCATGAGTTGATGGGTGAACGCGACCCGATCGGACGAGGTGACCCGAAGTACCATTCCGTGCGTGGGGGCTCTTTCAAGATGGGCCCCAAGGACATCCGCGTCGCGAGTCGGAAGGGCAATGCCGCCTCGGCTCCGGCGGACGAGATCGGTTTTCGCCCGATGCGCCGATTGCCCTGAACGGGGTCGGCTTGCGGTCGCGCTTCGCCCCATGGCGGTTGCCTCGATCTGCCGCTAGCCTCGGCCGAGTTCGCGGTACGTCTGGCTTCGCAGCCAGACCATCCACAGACCCGCACTTCCACGGAGATCCTGATTGGCCACATTCCTGCGCACTTCTCTCCTCGCACTGTTGACCGTCACCACTCTTGCCGCCTGCAGTTCGACCTCGGAACGACGCTCTCCCTCTGGCACGGACTCGGCTGAGACGCCGGCCTCTGCGGCGAAGAAGATCGTCGCCACCCTTCAGGACGCCGAGGTGCGCGCTCTCGTCCTCGGCTTGTACGGGGCGCAAGAGATGCTTGCCGCCGGCGACCGGAGAGGCGCCGGCCTGCAGGCCGGACGACTGATCGGTGATCTCGACGAGCAAGTCGCGCCCCTGTCCGACGGACGACTCCTCGTGCTGCGAGAACTCGCGGTGGTGGCGGATGAGGCGGGGTACACACCGGCGTCTCAGCGTGCAGTCGCCCGCATCGAGTTCCAGGCCAGGAATCCGGGCAAGGACTACCTGAGCTTCGATCGGATGCAGCCGGCGTCGCTTACGTCGCGCACGCTCCCGGCGCGGCTGCTCCCGACCGACCCCGAGGTCGAGAAGGTCCTGAAGGACATCGCCGTGCTCTCCGAGACCACCGCGGATCCTGTCGCACCTGGAGCGGTAGCGAAACCAGCTGAAACGGCCGGCCGGCCGATCCTCGCCGGAAGTGCCGTCGATTCAGACGGGAAGCTCGCGACGGAGCCGAGCTCCGCCGAGAGTTTGCGCATGCTGCTGGCCGCGGCTCGCACAGCTTACAAGCGTGGAGACTACGACGAGGCCGCAAAGCAACTCGATGCGCTCCTCGATCTCGCGCGCAGCTCACCCGACGTGCCCGGAGATGTCGTGCGCGACGCACAGGTGTTGCTCGCGGACATCGAACTGCGCCGCGGTCACCTCGCGCGCGCCGAGTCCCTGTTGCGCGACGTGCTCGCGACATGGACGAAGTCGGGCAGCCCCAAAGAGGCGGCCGCTGGAATCGGATTCCTGCGCCTGCGCTGGCTGCTCGCCGCGCAAGGACGCTTCGCTGCCGCGGACGGAGTCAGCCAGGGAGTGGATACGGCGCGACTCGGCCTGGCCCCGGGAGCGCAAGGCGCATTCGACCTCGAGCCGCCTGCGGACGCCTCCTCGGCGCCGTTCCCCGAGGAAGTCGGCGCCGGAGGGGGGGCGTCGGCTCGCGACCCGCGCCTCGAGGAGATCGAGTCCGCATGGCGATTGGGCGATGGGCAGCGCGCGCTGCAACTGGCGGAGGCCTGGCTGCGCGATCTCCAGGAGGCTGGCGCAGACCCGGCGCTCATCCGCACTGCCCGCTGGATCGCGGCACGACTGGCGCTCGACAACGGTGCGTTCGCCCGGGCGCGCGAACTCGCGGCTGCGCTCCTCGAAGAAGACGCGGCTGAACCCATTGCGGGCGACGAGCGTTCGCGAGTCCTCGCCTTCCAGGAGCGGATCGATCGTCGAGTGGAGGAGAGTCGGCGAGCCGAGGAGGCGCTGTTGGCCGGAGGGGCCGCGGACTGGTGGGAGCCCGGCAACGATCTGCCGCCGGATTCGTGGTCCTCGGAGGACGAAGCCGCCCTCCGCGGCGCTCTCCGTTCCGGCCGATCCGAGGCCGACGGCGAGTCCAAGCGCGAGCCGTTCGACGCCCGCGCCGCGCTCGAGGAGGCGAAGCGCTTGCAGCGCACGTGCTCACTCGAGCAGGCGTTGAAGCTCCGCCGCCGCATCGCGAACGCGTACGAAGAGTTCGCCACTTTCGACGACCCGGAACGCCTCGAGGCACTCCGCGACCTGGCCGCGCTCTACCGCGTTCTCGGGGAGACGGCTGCCGCCCGGGAAGTCGAACGTCGGATCGTCGACTGAACGGCCGTGCGGGCGTGTCCGCGGGCTCGTGTCGCGGACGCGCCTGGCCTCAGCCGATCAGGGCGACTCCGCCCCCGACGACTGCGGTTCGAGCTCCAGCGCGATCGCCGCGGCGTACACCACCGACGCGATCCGCACCGCGTCGAAGATCTGGGCCTCGCTCGCGCCGAGCTCGACCAGCGAGTGCTCGTGGCTCCTCACGCACGCTTCGCAGCCGTGGATGGCCGACACGGCGATGCACATGAGCTCGAAGCTCAGCTTGCTCGTCTGCGGCTGCCCGAGGCGCTGCATCCGCAGGCGCGCCGGCATCGACGAATAGGCCGGCTTCCCGATCATGTGACGGAAGCGGTAGAAGACGTTGTTCATCGCCATGAGCGCCGCGGCGGCCTTCGCGTCCTCGGTCCAGGAGGGATCGAGCTTCGCGGCGTCCAGGAGCAGCGCGTCGAGCAGCGCCGGGTTGCGCGACACGAACGCGCAGGCCAGCGCGACTCCGAGTCGCTGTTCCTCGGCGAGGTGACCGTCGCCCAGCACGCTCTGCAGGTTGAGGCGGATGTCCTTGGCCGCGTCCGGGATCGCGGTCGCGAGGTTCTTGGCGTTGTCCATGGCGGGTTCTCGGTGCGGGATCGGTTTCGGTGTGCGGGTGTCCCGCGAGGCGCGCCGTGACCGCAGCACGACGGTGCGCGATCCTCCGTCGCGGCCACTCGCGGGAGAGGAAACAGCCGCGGACGCCCCGGAGAGAGTGTCGGGACGCCCGCGGCCTCGGAAACCGCAGGCGGCGATCAGGCCGTCTGCAGCGTCTTCTCGCCCGGCTTCCAGTTGCACGGGCACAGCTCGTCCGTCTGGAGCGCGTCGAGCGTGCGCAGGACCTCGTCCACGTTGCGGCCGACCGACAGGTCGTTCACCGAGACGAAGCGGATGATGCCCTCCGGGTCCACGATGAACGTGGCGCGCAGCGCGACCTGGGCCTGCGCGTGCAGGATGCCCAGCTCGTGAGCGAACTTCGGGCTCACGTGGATCATCGGGATCTTGAGGCCCTTCAGGTCCTTGTGGTCGTTGCGCCAGGCCAGGTGGCTGAACTCGTTGTCCGTGCTGCCGCCGATCACGACGGCGTCGCGCTCGCCGAACTTGGGCGCGGCCTTGTCGAACGCCGCGATCTCGGTCGGGCACACGAACGTGAAGTCCTTGGGCCAGAAGAACAGGACGAGCCACTTGCCCTTGTTCGTCTGGTTGGTGATCTGCTTGAACTCCTTGCCCTTCTCGAGGCTGACGCAGGCGGTCAGGTCGAACTGGGGCAGCTTGTCTCCGACGGTGAGCATGGTGGTCGTTCCTTCTTGTCCCTCGATCGGGAGGGCACGGGTCTCGTGACGGTGATCTTCGGTGATGCCGCGGCCCGCTCCCGGCGCCCACGCGGGCGCCTCCCGTTCCTGGAGGGGCCGCGGCACGCCGAGAGCATCGGTCCGTTCGACCCGGACTGCGAATCGGATGCGCGTATCGGCACCATCGAGCGCGGCGATCGTCGCCGGCCCGCCGCGCGACTGCGCGCTTGAACTCCGGCCCGCGCATGCTTGGATGGCGGCCCGTGCCCCACGTCGACGTCACCGCGATCACCCTCGCCGAACTGCGCTACATCGTCGCGCTCGCGGAGCACCGACACTTCGGGCGCGCGGCGGCGGCGTGCCACATCACCCAGCCCACGCTCTCGGCCGCGTTGAAGAAGGTCGAGACGACGCTGCGCGTGAAGCTCTTCGAGCGCTCGCCGAAAGGCGTGTCCCCCACGACCACGGGCGCCGAGGTGGCCGAGGCCGCGCGCGCCGTCCTCGACGCGATGCAGCGCATCGTCGACCTGGCCGGGCGCGGGCGCGAGCCGCTCTCGGGAACGCTGCGCCTCGGGATGATCCCGACGCTCGGGCCCTACCTGCTGCCGCGCGTCGCGCCGCTCCTCGCGCGCGAGTTCCCGAAGCTGCAACTCGTCTTCCGCGAGCTGAAGACGGCGGACATGGTCGAGGAGATCGCGCACCACCAGCTCGATGCCGGAATCCTGGCGCTGCCGGTCCCCTCCGGGCCGTTCGCCGTCGCGCCGGTCTTCGAGGAGCCGTTCCTGCTCGTGGCCCCGGAGAAGCACCCGCTGGCGACGCGCAAGACGATCTCGGAGCGCGAACTCGAGGGCCAGCGCGTGCTCCTCCTGGACGAGGGGCATTGCCTCCGCGACCAGGCGTTGTCGATCTGTCGCCAATCGGGCGCGCAGCCGAGCGACGGCGTCGACTTCCGCGCGACGAGCATCGAGACCCTGAGGCACATGGTCGCCGCCGGGATGGGCATCACGCTCCTGCCGCGCCTCGCCATCGCGGACGACGAGGAGGGGCGCTCGCACGTGGCGGTCCGGCCGTTCGCCGGGGCGGCTCCCGGCCGACGCATGGCTCTGGTCTGGCGCAAGACGCATCCGCGCGGTGCGGATCACGAGCGTCTGGCCGCCTACCTGCGCTCGCACCTGCCCCCGGGAGTCTCGGCATTGGGAAAATCGCCGGTTCCCAAGGCCTGATCGCCCGTCCGCGTTCGCCTCCCCCCAGTCCGGATCTTCGGGGCGCAGAGGTCGGTTTGCCGGGTCCCGTGGGGTCGACGTACTCTGCTCGCTCCCCCCGGGCGCTCCGGTCTCGGGAGCGGCGTGCGCGCTCTCGTCTCCGACTCGCCCCAGTTCCTATTCCCATTCGCCCGCACTGCTCCGATCCACGCCGCCTCTGGACCGGACTTCACAACCCGAACATGAAGATCCCGTTCGCACTGCTCGCTCTGCTTCCCCTCTGCGCCGCCCCCGCCGTCGCAGCGTCCCCCGCGAAGACGGCCACCGCGACGATCGAGACGCCCGCCCTGCGCGCGCGCTTCAACGCCGCGGTCGACGCGCTGCGCACGAAGGCCGCGGGCGGCTCCCTGTCGCGCGCCGACTACCAGAAGGTCGTCGACGAGCTGAAGTCCGCCGCCGCCGCGTACGAAGTCCCGGCCCCGTCCGTGTTCCTCGGCGACCGCCTCCTGGCGCGCATCGCCGAACTCGAGGTGATCGCCCAGACCAAGATGTACGAGCTGCTCGAGCTCGACATCCTCAAGGACCAGGCGATCGACGCCGAGCTCGAGTACGTGATCGCGCGCCTGAAGTCGGGCATCTCCGCCCGCCAGCCGACCCGCACCGACTGGGACGCGATCTTCGCCAACCTGACGGCGCGCGCCGACGCGGCCAAGGCCTGGAACCCCGAGATCGACGCGATCGTCGTGCGTCTGCGCGCCGAGATCGACGCGCTGATCGCCAAGGCGAAGACCACGCCGCTCGCCGAGAAGGACTTCACGACGGCCACGGACATCGCCACCGAGATCCGCGTCTCGAACGTCGTCACCCGCCTCGAGAAGCGCGGCCTGGAGAAGAAGGCGATCGACGCGGACTACGCCGACGTCGCCGACATCGCCAAGCGCGTTCCTGTCCCGGACTCCACGGACCTCGTGAAGAAGGTCAACGCCCGCCTCGACGAGATCAAGGCGGCGGTCAAGGGCGGCCGCATCACGCGCGAGGAATTCGTCGCCCTGCGCGACCTGCTCATGCAGCGCGCGCGCGCGGCGTCCTCGCCGAAGTGACCGGGTGAAGGGGAGCTCTCCGAGCCCCCCACGAACCCGCTCGACCATCGCCCGGCCGATCCTCGCGATCGACCGGGCGATGTCGTTCCCGCCGAGCTCGGAGGGCGGATCGCGGCCGGACCCCGGGTGGGTCAGCCAGTCCTACCGGTGCGACCTCCGACGAGGACGCGCGGGCCGCGATCCGCCCACCCGCGTTCGAAACTCGTCGGCACGGATCTCGCCTCCGCCGTGCGGGTTTGCCGGGACCCACCGGCCTGCCTACCCTTCCCTCTCCCGAACGGCCGTGATCCTGCGAGCGGGATCCTCCGGGCCGCTTCACACACCACGATCCGATCTCCATCGCGGTCGATCCTCGCTCGCCACCGGGATCCAGAACCGCGCAGTGCACCCATCCATGAAGCTCACCACCATCACGCTCATCCTCCTCGCCTCCCTGGCCGCCTTCCCGGCCTCCGCGCCCGCGCAGACCCCGCGCGCCGACGCGGCCGCGGCCCAGCACCAGGCCACGCCGAACCTGCGCGCGCGCTTCAACGCCGCGATCGAGGAACTGCAGAAGAAGGCCGCGGCCCGCGGGGCGACCCGCGAGGACTACCAGCGCCTGGCCGACCAGATCACCGCGGCGGCGAAGGAGTACGAGGCGACCACTCCCTCCCTGGGCAACCTGCGGCAGCGTGCCGCGGCGCGCATCGAGGACATCGAGACGCGCGCCCGCGCCGGCGCGGTCGATGCCGTCGAGTTCGACGCGCTGCGCGACAGCCTGATCGACATGGACCTCGAGATCGCCCTGGGCCGCCTGAAGGCCGCCGCCCTGGCGGGCAAGTTCACGCGCGCCGAGTACCAGGGCTTCCTCGACGCCTGGACGGCTCGCGCCGCCGCGGCGAAGGAGGGCAACCCCGAGCTCGACGCGATCACGGCCCGCGCCAAGGCCGCGCTGGACGCGGTCGAGAAGCGCGCCAAGGAGGCCGGCGCGCTGAAGGACACCGACGTGGCCCCGCTGGGCGACTGCGTGGCCGAGTACCGCACGACCTTCGCCGTGCGCACGCTCGAGAAGAAAGCCCTGGAGAAGAAGGCCACGAAGGTCGACTTCGACGACGTGACGGAATCGGTGCGCGCGACGAGCGGCGACGAGATCGCGAAGAAGGTCGCGGAACGTCTCGAACAGCTCAAGGCGGCGGCCGAGGGCGGTCGCATCACGCGCGAGCAGTTCGTCGAGCTGCGCGACATGCTGATGAAGCGCGCCCGCGCGGCGAGCTCGGGCAAGTGACTCCGAGCGCCGTCCCGCCACGCTGAAGCGGGGCAGGCAACGAAGCCGCCCGCGAGATCCAGCGGATCTCGCGGGCGGCTTGCGTGCGGGGCGTCGTGCGCGCGGCGCGACGGCCGGGGCGTCCGCGCTACTTGTGCGCCAAGAGCATCGTCATGCGCCGACCCATGAGCTTGGCCGGCGACTCGACCTTGCTGATGTCGCCCAGCGTGCTGGCGACCTTGCGCATGACCTCGTAGCCGTGCTCGGGGTGCGCCATCTGGCGGCCGCGGAAGATGCACACGACCTGGACCTTGTGGCCGTCCTCGAGGAACTTGCGGCCCTGATCGAGCCGGTACGAGAGGTCGTGCTCGTCGATGGCCGGGCGCACCCGCAGTTCCTTGAGCAGGCTCGCCTTGGCGTGCGTGCCGCGCTCCTTCTTCCGCTGCGCATACTTGAACTTGCCGTAGTCCATGATGCGGCACACGGGCGGGCGCTCGTTCGGCGAGACCTCGACGAGGTCGAGGCCGACCTCTTCGGCGCGGCGCATCGCGTCGAGGGTCGGAACGACGCCGATCTGCGCGCCGGTTTGATCGATCAGGCGGACCTCGGGGATCCGGATCTGGCGGTTGAAACGATAGTCGGCTTGGGTCACTCGGCTCCTGGTCTGTCAGGGAATGGAATCGTCGGGAAGTGGCGGCGGAAGAGGCGGGGTCGCGCGTGCCCGACACGCGTGTCGGACCACCGTGCGGCCCCCCTGGAAGATAGGAGAGCCGGCCCGAACGCGCCAGTTCGGGCGCACGCCGCGGCGCGGCCCCGTGCTCGCGCGTGCGCGCCGCGGTCGGCTCGGGCTGCGACGATCAAGCGGACTTCGGCGGCGCGCCGGAGCCGCCCGCTCCCGCGGCCGGCGCTGGAGCAGCCACCGCGGTGCGGATGTGGACTTCGGCGAGCTGCGCCGGGTCCACGATCGACGGCGCCTCGCACATGAGGTCCGTGGCCGACGCGGTCTTCGGGAACGCGATCATGTCGCGGATGTTGTCGAGCCCCATCGAGAGCGCGGTCAGGCGGTCGAGCCCGATCGCGAACCCGGCGTGCGGCGGCGCGCCGTAGGACAGCGCCTCGAGGAGTCCACCGAACTTCCGCTGCTGCTCCTCGGGCCCGATCCCGAGGATCGTGAAGATGCGCTGCTGGAGGTCGGTCTTGTGGATCCGCACGGACCCCGAGCCGAGCTCCCAGCCGTTCATCACGAGGTCGTAGGCGCGCGAGAAGAGGTCGCCGAGCTTCGGACTGTTGGCGTCCACGTCCGCGCCGCCCAGGTCCCAGTCGACCGGCGCCGTGAACGGGTGGTGCGCCGAGAACCAGCGCTTCGACTCCGCGTCCCATTCGAACATCGGGAACTGCGTGACCCACGTGAAGCTCCACGTGCCGGGCTTCACCAGGCCGAAGCGCTTCCCGAGGTGATTGCGGATCTCGCCCAGCACCTTCCACACGGTGTTGCGCGCGCCGGCGGCGAACAGGCACATGTCGCCCTCGTTCGCCCCGATCGCGGCCATCAGCGCGGCGGCCGACTCGCCCTTGCAGAAGCGCGCGAGCGGACCGACGCCGCCTTCGCGGCCGGCCTTCCACCAGGCGAGCCCGCCCGCGCCCGCGCCCTTCGCGATCGCGGTCAGGCCGTCCTCGACGTCCTTGCGCGAGAGCTCGTGGGCCGGCGGCACGACGAGCGCCTTGACGCGTCCGCCGTTCGCGATCGCGTCGCGGAACAGGCCGAATTCGCAGGTCTTCGCCCACGCGCCCGCCTCGCGCAGTTCGAGCCCGAAGCGCACGTCGGGCTTGTCCACGCCGTAGCGCTCCATCGCGTCGAGCCAGCTCATCCGCGGGAACGGGATGGCGACGTCGACGCCCATCGCGTCGCGGAACGTCTCGTGGAGCACCTGCTCCCACGTGCGGAACACGTCGTCCTCCTCGACGAAGGACATCTCCATGTCGAGCTGCGTGAACTCCGGCTGGCGATCGGCGCGCAGGTCCTCGTCGCGGAAGCAGCGCGCGACCTGGAAGTACCGGTCGATTCCCGCGACCATCAGGATCTGCTTGAAGACCTGCGGCGACTGCGGGAGCGCGTAGAACTCGCCCGGATGCACGCGGCTCGGGACGAGGTAGTCGCGCGCGCCCTCGGGCGTGGCCTTGGTCAGGATCGGCGTCTCGACCTCGACGAAGTTCTGACGCAGGAACGCCGAGCGCATCGCGTGGATGAAGCGCGAGCGGTGCACGAGGTTCCCGCGCATCGCCGCGCGGCGCAGGTCGAGGTAGCGGTACTTGAGGCGCGTCTCGAGCGCGACCTCCTCCTCGCCGTCGATCGGGAAGGGTGGCGTCTTGGAGCGCGACAGGATCTCCAGGCGGTCGGCGACGACCTCGACCGCGCCGGTCGGCCGGTCCGGGTTCACGTTGGCCGCGTCGCGCGCGATCACGCGGCCGCGAACCGAGATCGTGAACTCCGGCCCGAGCTTCACCGCGTCGGCGAGCTCCGGGCCCAGCACGATCTGCGTGATGCCGTAGCGGTCGCGCAGGTCGACGAAGTAGATGCCGCCGTGGTCGCGGCGCGCGGCGACCCAGCCGTTCAGCGTGACGATCGCGCCGACGTGGGACGCGCGCAGATCGCCGCAGGTGTGGGTACGGCGCCAGTCGGTGGAGGCGTTGGCGGCGGAAGCGTGCAGTGCGGAAGTCACGAGTCGTGCGGTGGGTGTCATCCCCGAAGGGATCGGCAGGAAGTGGCTCGCGCCTTGGGCCCTCGGACGGTGGAGGGCCGGGCGCGACTCCGGGGCGGCGCCGAGCGAACCGCTGCGCCGCGGGCGCGACCGCGGGGCCGAGCGCGCGCCGCGGGGATCCCCCGTCAGCCGCCGGCAGCGTAGCCCTTGGCCTGCAGCCGGAGAAGCGCGCGCCGCAAGCTGGCCTCGGCGCGCACGACGTCGATCGGGGCAGCGCCGGGCGCGCGCGCTTCCTCGAGGCGGGCTCGAGCGCGTTTCTCCGCGGCCTGGGCCCGCGCCTCGTTGATGTCCTCGGGACGCTCGGACGCCTGGGTCACGACGCGCAGGGTCTCGCCGTGCACTTCGGCGAAACCGCCCCCGCAGAAGAGCACCTTCTCGGCACCGCCGGCCCGGTAGCGCAGGAGCCCGGAATCGAGGGCCGCCACCATCGGCGCGTGCCGCGGCAGCACGCCCAGGGATCCGTCGACCGCCTCGAGCCGCACCGAATCGACCTGCTGGTCGAGCGCGATGCGGGCCGGGGTGATGACGCGCAGGGTGAGCGTCGCCATGGATCAGTGCTTCTTCTCGGCCGCCGGAGCCGGGGCCGGAGCCTTCGCGGTGGCCTTCGCCGGCGCGGCCTCGCCGCCCTGCATCTTGGCCGCCTTCTCGATCGCCTGGTCGATCGAGCCGACGTACATGAACGCGCCTTCCGGCAGGTCGTCGTGCTTGCCCTCGATGATCTCCTTGAAGCCGCGCACGGTCTCGGAGCGCGGGACGAAGACGCCCGGCGTGCCCGTGAACTGCTCGGCCACGAAGAAGGGTTGCGAGAAGAAGCGCTGGATGCGGCGCGCGCGCAGGACGACGCGCTTGTCGTCCTCGGACAGTTCCTCGGCGCCCAGGATCGCGATGATGTCCTTGAGGTCGGCGTAGCGCTGCAGGATCCGCTGCGCTTCGCGAGCGACCTGGTAGTGCTCCTCGCCGACGACCAGCGGATCGAGCATCCGCGACGTCGACTTCAGCGGGTCGACGGCCGGGTAGATGCCCAGCTCGGCGATCGCGCGGTCGAGGATGATCGTGGAGTCGAGGTGCGCGAACGTCGCGACCGGCGCGGGGTCGGTGATGTCGTCGGCCGGCACGTACACGGCCTGCATCGACGTGACCGAGCCCTTCTTCGTCGAGGTGATGCGCTCCTGGAGCGCGCCCATCTCGCTGGCCATCGTGGGCTGGTAACCGACGGCGCTGGGCATGCGGCCGAGGAGCGCGGACACCTCGGAGCCGGCCTGCACGAAGCGGAAGATGTTGTCGACGAAGAGCAGCACGTCCTGCCCCTTCGTGTCGCGGAAGTACTCGGCCATCGTCAGGCCCGAGAGCGCGACGCGCAGGCGCGCGCCCGGCGGCTCGTTCATCTGGCCGAAGACGAGCACGGCGTTGTCGATGACGCTGGCGGTCTTGCCGTCGGGCGTCTTGTACTGGGCCTCGCTCATCTCGAGCCAGAGGTCGTTGCCCTCGCGCGTGCGCTCGCCGACGCCGCAGAACACCGAGAAGCCGCCCTTCTCGACCGCGGTGATGCGGATCAGCTCCTGGATGAGCACCGTCTTGCCGACGCCGGCGCCACCGAACAGTCCGATCTTGCCGCCCTTCGCGAAGGGGCACAGCAGGTCGACGACCTTCAGGCCGGTCTCGAACACCTCCGAGATCGCCTCCTGCTCCTCGAACTTCGGCGCCGGACGGTGGATCGGCCACGTCTCGCCGGAGGCGAGCGCGCCCTTGGCCACCGTGTCGAGCGGCACGCCGAGCAGGTTGAACAGGCGGCCCTTCGTGCGGTCGCCCACCGGCACGGAGATCGGCGCGCCCGTGTCGACCACCGTCATGCCGCGGCGGAAGCCGTCGGTCGACGCCATGGCGACGCAGCGCGCGACGTCGTTGCCGAGGTGCTGCGAGACCTCGAGCACGAGGTCCTCGCCGCCCGCTGTCGGCGCCTTGACGTAGAGCGCGGTGTAGATGGCCGGGAGCTTGCCGGGCGGGAACCGCACGTCCAACACGGGCCCGAAGATCTGGGCGATGGAACCGGTGCTTTCCTTCGTGAGCGTCGTCGTCATGGGAGTCTCTCGAATCGTTCGCGCGGGGCGCTCGGGTGTACGTGTCGTGCTTGCTGGTCGGGTGTTGGATCGTGGCGGGATCGCGCGGTCAGCGCAGCGCCTCGGCGCCGCCGACGATGTCGAGCAGCTCCTTGGTGATGCTCTCCTGGCGCTTCCGGTTGTAGAGCTTGCGCAGCGCGTTCCCCATCGAGCGGGCCGCGTCGGTCGCGTTCTTCATCGAGATGCGCCGGCTGGCGTACTCGCTCGTCAGCGACTCGAGCAGCGCGTTGAAGATGCGCGTCTCGAGGTAGCGCGGCACGAGCGCGTCGAAGATCGTGGCGGCGTCGGGGACGAGGATCAGATCGCCTCCAGCGCCCTCCGCTTCGCCCGCGACCGTCGCCACGGACTCGATCGGCAGGAAGTTCATGCGCGTCGGCACGTGCTTCACGGCCGATTCGAACGCGGTGTAGAAGCCCACGACGCGCTCGTACTTGCCGGACTGGAACGCCTCGACCAGGACCGCGGCGGTGCGCGCCGCGGAGCGGTAGTCCATCTTCTCGAGCGGCGGTTCCGACAGGTAGAACCCGATGTTGCGTCCGCGCCGCGTCAGGTACTGGAACCCCTTCCGGCCGATCACGAAGTAGTCCACCTCGCGGTCGGGGTTCTCGCGCAGCCAGGTCTCGAGCGCCTTGAAGACGTTCGTGTTGTAGGCGCCGCACAGGCCGGCGTCCGAGGTGACGAGCAGCACCGCCAGGCGGTTCCCGGCGCCCGGGTTGAACAGCGGCCGGCCCTGCGTCTCCTCGCCCAGCACGCGCGCCATCCGAGCCAAGAGCCCGGTGATCTCGCGCGAGTACGGCCGCGAGGAGACGGCCTTGTCCTGGAAGCGACGCAACTTCGTCGTCGCGACCATCTCCATGGCGCGCGTGATCTGCCGGATGTTGTTGATCGACTTGATCCGGTTCCGCAGTTCGCGAATGGTTGCCATGGCAGGTCCTGCGGCCGATCAGGCCTTGGCCTTCGGCTCGGCCGCCGCCGCGGTCTTCGCGGGCGTCGTGTTCAGCTGGATCTTCACCGCGGCGATGACCTTGTCCATCGCGGCACGGCCGGCGTCCGAGACGTTCTTCGTCTTGCGGATCTCCTCGGCGACCTCGGGATGCTGCTCGCTCATCGCGCGCAGGTAGGCCTTCTCGACCTCGGACACGCGCAGCGCGGGCACGTCGTCGAGACGGCCAGCGTTCGCGACGTAGATGATCAGGATCTGCTGTTCGACCGGCATCGGGACGTACTGCCCCTGCTTCAGGATCTCCGTGAGGCGCTCGCCGCGCGTGAGCTCCTGCTGCGTCGCCTTGTCGAGGTCCGAACCGAACTGCGCGAACGCCGCCAGCGCGCGGTAGCTCGCGAGACCCAGGCGCAGGCCGCCGGCGATCTTCTTCATCGCCGCGATCTGCGCCGAGCCGCCGACGCGCGACACCGAGATGCCGGCGTTCACGGCCGGGCGGATGCCGGCGTTGAACAGCGCGGACTCGAGGAAGATCTGTCCGTCCGTGATCGAGATCACGTTCGTCGGGATGTAGGCCGCGACGTCGCCTTCCTGCGTCTCGACGATCGGCAGCGCCGTGATCGAGCCGCCGCCCTTCTTGTAGCGCGGGTTGATCTTGGGCGCGTCGCGCGAGATCTTCGCCGCGCGCTCGAGCAGGCGGCTGTGCAGGTTGAACACGTCGCCCGGGAACGCCTCGCGACCCGGCGGACGGCGCAGGAGCAGCATGACCTGGCGGTACGCCAGCGCCTGCTTGTAGAGGTCGTCGTAGAAGATGACGACGTGGCGGCCCTCGTCGCGGAAGCGCTCGCCCATCGCGACGCCGGCGTAGCAGGCCAGGTACTGCAGCGAGGCCTCGTCGTTGGCGGAGGCGGCCACGATGATCGTGTACGGCATCGCGCCGGCCAGCTCGAGGCGGCGCTGCACGTCGACGATCGTGGACTGCTTCTGTCCGACGGCGACGTAGATGCAGATGACCTGCTCGGGGTTCTTCGGGTCCCCGCCGCCCGTCGTCTTCTGGTTGATGATCGTGTCGATGCACAGCGCGGTCTTGCCCGTCTGGCGGTCGCCGATGATCAGCTCGCGCTGGCCGCGGCCGATCGGGATCATCGCGTCGATGGCCTTGATGCCGGTCTGGAGCGGCTCCTTGACGGGCTCGCGCTCGACGACCGAGGGCGCCGGCGATTCGATCGGACGCAGGTCCGTGTCCGTCGTGCCCAGCGAGCCCTTGCCGTCGATCGGGTCGCCCAGGCCGTTCACGACGCGGCCGAGCAGCTTGTCGCCGGTCGGGACCGAGATGACGCGGCCCGTCGAGCGGACCGTGTCGCCCTCCTTGACCTTCGTCGCGTCGCCGAGGAGCACGCAGCCGACGTTGTCCTCCTCGAGGTTCAGCGCGACGCCGCGCACCCCGTTCGGGAACTCGAGCAGCTCGTTCATGACGCAGTCGTCGAGGCCGTAGACGCGCGCCACGCCGTCGCCGACGGACAGCACGGTGCCGATGCTCTGCATCGACGTCTCGCCCTTGTACTTCTCGATTTCCTTCTCGAGGATCGAGGTCACTTCGGCGGGTCGCAGTTCCATCTCGTTGGTTCCGTTCGGATTCGGTGGGTATCGGAGGGTTCGGGCGGCGTCGGGGCGGACGCGTCAGCCCGGCAGCTGGACTTCTTGCATGCGGCGGCGCAGCGCTTCGAGGCGTCCCGAGACGCTCCCGTCGAGCATGCGGTTCCCCGCGACGACGCGCGCGCCGCCGATGAGCTCGGGAACGACGCGGTTCTTCAGGATGAGCTTCTGGCCGAGCGCGCGACCGAAGTCGGAAGCGACCCGGTCGAGGTCGGCCTGCGGCATCGGACGCGCGGTCTCGACCACGCCCTCGACCTCGCCGGCTTCCGCGCGGATCCGCTGGCGGAACGCCGCCGCCAGCCCGACGAGCACCTCCTCGCGACCGCGATCGAACGCGAGCGCGACGAAGTTCTGCGTCAGCTCGTGCGCGCCGCGCACGCCGGCCGCGACCGCTCCGCGACGCGTCGCGGAGTCGATGCGCGGGTTCACGATCAAGCGCCGGACCTCCGGGCGCGCGAGTTCCACGCCCAGCCGCTCGACGTCGGCGACGACGGCGGCCAGAGCGCCCTTCTTCTGCGCGAGGCCGTAGAGGGCGCCCGCCCAGCGCGCGGTGACGGCGTCGACGATCACGACGGGCGGCCCTTCGCGGACGGCGAGCCGGCGGCGCCGGCGACCATCTCCTCGACGAGACGACGGTCGTCCGCCGAGTCGACGCGGCGCTTGAGCACCTGGCTCGCGGCGTTCATCGAGACCTCGACGACCTGCGTGCGGATCGCGGCCAGGGCCTTGTCCTGCTCGGCCTTGATCTCGGACTTCGCGCGCGCGAGCAGGGCCTGCGCCTCGCGGCCCGCGTTGTCCTTGAGCTCGCGCTCGACGACCTCGGCGCGCCCGCGGGCGGCGTCGACGATCTTCGCGGCCTCGACCTGGGCTTCGCGCAGCTTGGACTCGACCGCCGCGCGGGCGTTCTGAGCTTCCTCGCTGGCCTTCTGCGCCGCGGCGAGCCCGGCGGCCGCCTTCGCGTCGCGGTCTTCGAGCGCGCGCGTGACCGGCCCCATGACGACCATCCAGATCGGCGCGAGCGCGATCAGGAAGATGACCAGGGTCCAGAACGTGCCGCCGATGCCGGAGAGGTCGAGCGGATTGAAACCGCCGCCCTCGGACACGAGCAGGATCGGGAGGTGAGGCATGGTGTGGGAGACCTTCGTCCGGGATCGGACACGCGGCCGGCGCGTGAGCACCGGCCGGCGCGCCCGGCCGGGATCAGAGGACCATGATCAGGAGCGTGATGACGATGGCGAACAGCGCGACGCCTTCGATGAAGGCCGCCATGATCATCGAGTTGCCCTTGATGGCGTCGGCCGCTTCGGGCTGACGCGCGATGGCTTCGGCGCCCGAGCCGCCGATGCGGCCGATGCCGAGGCCGGCGCCGATGACGGCCAGGCCGGCGCCGAGACCCGCGCCCATGCGGGCGATGGCGTCCGCACCCTTGACAGCGTCCTGGGGTTCGATCGTGAGCATGTCTTGTGATCCTCGAGATGGGCGTGCAGGAAAGCAGGCCCGAAACGTTGTGGGGTCAGGGGATGGTGACAGTCGGATCCCGGCGCAGAGACGCTCGCGCGGCTCTCAGTGCTCCGGGTGGATGGAGGCCTGGATGAACAGGACGGAGAGCATCGTGAAGACGTACGCCTGCAGCAGCGCCACGAACGACTCGATGATCATGATGAAGACGGCGAAGCCGACCAGCAGCGGGCTGGCCGCATAGGTCGCCGTCTCGCCGGCCAGCTTGGCCGCGAAGAACAGGAGACCCATGAACGAGAGCACGACCATGTGGCCGCCGGTCATGTTGGCGAAGAGGCGGATCATGAGCGCGAAGGGCTTCACGATCACGCCGACCAGCTCGACCACGAACATGATCGGCCAGATGGCGATCGGCACGTGCGGGACGAGGTTCTTCCAGTAGGCGAACGGTCCCTGCGCGATCATCCCGCCGAACACCATGATCGCGAGCGTCAGCGTGGCGAGGCCGGCCGTCACGAACACGCTGGCCGTGGCCGTCGCGGCGCCCGGCACGAGCCCGAGCAGGTTCATGAACAGGACGAAGAAGAAGAGCGTGAGCAGGTACGGCAGGAACTTGCGGCCGACTTCCTTGCCCATGACCGGGTAGACCATCTCGTCGCGAACCCACAGCGCGAAGCCCGCGAAGAGGCGCGAGACGTAGTCGCCTCGGCCCGTGCGCAGGTGGTGCGGGACGCCCGAGAAGGCGACCAGGATGATCAGCACCGCGAGGACCTGGAACACCTGCAGGTTCGACAGCGCGATCTGCGTCCCCGCCTTGTACGGGTCGCCGTCGCCGGCCGTCGGCAGCCAGGGCGCGTCGAACGAGAACAGCGCGTGCGCGACGTGCTCGCCGCCGTGCCCGCCGACCGCCAGCGTGTGCGGCACGAGGTGGCCGAACAGCGTGATGAACGCGTTCGCGCCCTCGGCATGCGGCGTGTACGCGCTGGCGAAGGAGATCGCCGCGACGATCAGGCCCAGGATCAGGATCGGACGGACGAACTTCACGAAGGACGAGCCTCCCCCACGCTCGCGGCGGGAGTCCTCCGCCGGGAATCCAGAGCCCGCAGTGTCTCGAAGGTGGCCGGCCCGAGCACGAGCAGGGTCGCGCCGGCGAAGCCGAACAGGAAGGCCGGCGCGTGCGCGATCGCCGCCAGCGGGGCGACGAAGCGCACCGCCAGGGTCAGCACCAGCATCGCGAAGGCCTTGATCAGGAAGCTCGCCATCACGCTGGCGGTGAAGAGCTCGGGTCGGCTCGCCGCGAGGCGCCGCTGCGCGAGCAGCGCCAGGCCGGCGACGAACGATCCGGCCAGGTAGCCCGCGAGCACGCCCGTGCCTTCGCGACCGCCGAGCGCCCAGGCGCAGACGGACGAGACCGCGAGACCGAGCAGGGTCGTGAGCGTCGTGAGCGTCACTCAGCACGCCCCTTCTTCTTGGCCGGCGCACGCGGCGCGGACGGCGGCTCCGGCTCCGCCCACGGGTCGACTTCCGGGGCCTCGTCCGGCAGCGGCGGCCGTGACGGCGTGAACGATTGCGATCCCGGGACGGACTTGACGATCCGGATCATCCCGCCGACCGCTCCGATCGCGATGCCCGCGACCATCAGCCAGGGCAGCGTCCCGAACTTCGAGTCCAGCCACCAGCCCAGCGCGCCCAGCACCGCCATGGTGAGGGCGAACTGCAAGCCGAGCCCCGCGTAGCGGCCCACGTCCCAAAGACCCTGCGATCCACGCGAGCTCGTGCCCGGCATCGGCAGAATTCCTTCGGGGGGTGGGGCGCTCCGCCAGGGCCTGGAGCGTGCCGCCGGCGGCGGTGGGGATCCGGGCTTCTCGCATCGCGTCGGGGGGGGAGGCTCCGGAGCGAGCGGCGCTTCGACGCGCCACGCAGCCGGAGTTCGAGGGCGAAGAATGTAGGAATCGGCCTCCGAGAGTCAACGATTCCGCCGCAGAAAGTGGCCTCGTTCGCGGCGCGACCGCGGTCTGGAGCCGCCCGCGCGCAACCGCTAATCTGACGGGCCTTTTTTCGCGGACCCAGATCTCCGAACGGACCCCAGAAGACCACCATGCTCGAACGGACCCTCGTCCTCCTGAAGCCCGATTGCGTCCAGCGCGGCCTCGTCGGTGAAGTCGTGCGCCGCTTCGAACAGAAGGGCCTCCAGCTCGTCGGCCTGAAGATGCGCCAGTTCCCGCGCGCCACCCTCGAGAAGCACTACGAGGTGCACAAGGAGCGCCCCTTCTACGGCAACCTCGTGAAGTTCATGGGCTCCGGCCCGGTCGTCGCGATCGCGCTGGAAGGCAAGGACGCGATCGAGGTCGTGCGCGGCCTCATGGGCAAGACGAACTCGCGCCAGGCCGCGCCCGGCACGATCCGCGGCGACCTCGGCATGAGCTTCTCGAACAACCTGGTGCACGGCTCCGACGGGCCCGAGGCCGCGGCGAAGGAGCTGGCGCTCTTCTTCGGAGAAGCCGGCGAGCTCGTGAGCTGGACGCCCGTGACCCAGCCCTGGGTGTACAGCGTCGAGGAAGAGCTGCGCTGAGCCCGGACGCGCGAGCCACCCTGCGCCTCGGCGCGGGCCACGTGGGCGAGCTCGTGCGCGAGCTCGGGCCCCTGGTCCGCGGACTCCGCGTGCGCGAGGTGCTCGCGGCGCCGCCGCGCGACGTGCTGCTCGTGCTGGGGCGCACCTCCGACGGCCCACCCGATTGGCGCGTGCGCGTCTCCGCCAGCGGGGACGCGCCGCGCATCCACGCGCAGCGCCGGCGCTTCGAACGCCACGAGGGCCCGCTCGGTCCCTTCTTCCGACTGCTCGAGCGCGAGCTCGTCGGAGCCGAATGGCGCGAGATCACGCAGGTCTCCGGTGATCGCATCGTCGCGATCGCGCTGCGCAACGACGGCGGCGAGCCGCGCACGCTCGTCGCCGAGCTCGTGGGCCGTCACGCGAACCTGTGCCTGCTCGGCGGGTCCGACAAGGTGCTCGGGATCCTCGTCCCCGCTCCGCCGGACAAGCCCGCTGCGAGGTTGCGCGTCGGACAGGTCGATGCGCCTCCGCCGGGTCGGCCGCCGGGGACGAGCGAGCCCGCGCTGCGCGACGCGCTGCCCGCGCCGGCGGAGGCCGTGCCGCTCCCGCGCGGGATCGCGGTGGATCCGGCGCCGCTCTCGTGGATCGTCGAGGTCGCGCTGGGCGGCCAGGCGGAAGCCGCGCGGCACGTGGACCTCGCGCGCCACCTGCTCGAACGCGCCGAGCGCAAGCTGAAGAACGCGCGCGCGCTGCTGGCCGGTCTCGAGAAGCGGCGCACGGCGGCCAACGACGCCGAGCGCGTGCAGCAGGACGGCGAGCTCGTGAAGGCGAACCTGGGCCGCATCGCGCGCGGCGCGAAGACGCTGATCGCCGACGACCTCTTCGACCCCGACTTGAAGCCGCGTACGATCGCGCTGGATCCGAAGCTCAACGCGCGCGAGAACCTCGAGCGCATCTTCGAGAAGGCCAAGAAGCTGGAGCGCAGCCGCAGCGCGGTCGAGGGCGAGATCGCGCTCGCGACGGCGCGGATCGCGGACCTCGAGGCGCTGGTCGCGGCCGCGCGTGCTCCCGACGCGGACATCGCGGCGCTGGAGGCCGACGCCGTCGCGCGCGAGCTCGTCGAGGCGCCGCAGTCGACCGTCGAGGGCCGCAAGGAGGCTCCGCCGCCGCGACTCCCCTACAAGAGCTTCGTCGGGCTCGCCGGCACCGAGATCCGCGTCGGCCGCAACGCGCGCGACAACGACGACCTGACGTTCCACCACGCGCGCGGCAACGACGTGTGGCTCCACACCGCCGACGCGCCCGGCAGCCACGTCGTCTTGATCGTGGAGAAGGGGGCCGAGCCCCACCCCGAGGAGCTGCTCGACGCCGCGCACCTGGCCGTCCAATTCTCGCCGCTCGCCGGGGCCACCAAGGCGCGCGTGCACGTCGCGCGCCGCAAGGAGGTCCACAAGCCGCGCGGGGCGAAGCCCGGCCTCGTGACCCTCTCGGGGGGCAAGATCCTGGACCTGCGGATGCAACCGGACCGCCTGCAGCGTCTATTGCGCACGCACAGGCCGCCGCCCGGATCCCCCGCCTGAAGTACGCTGTCCGCCGCCGGCCCGCGCCGATCGCTCTCTCGCGCGACCTCGAGGAACCGAACCCGCATGCAACCCCGCACGAAGTTTCCGCTCGCGACCCAGATCGCCGCTCCCGTCCTCGTGGCCGCCCTGATCCTCGCGAGCGGCGGCTGCGCGACCGAGGAGGCCGAACGCGAGCAGAACCTGCTCGAGATCTACACGAACACGGCCGAGTCCTACTACCAGCTCGGCGACCACGACCGCGCGATCGCGCAGTCGATCAAGGCGCTCGAGATCGAACCCGACGACCTCAAGCTCAAGCTCATCCTGGGCTGGAGCCTGCAGCGGCGCGGCAAGACGGAGGACGTCCTGCACGCCGAGCAGATCTTCCGCTCGATCGTCGACGAGGACGACTTCCGCGCGCCGCTGGGACTCGCGACCTCGCTCGAGCGCCAGGGCGTCGCGTATGCCGAGGCGGCCGAAGCCGTGGAGGGCGGCCACCGCATCACGGACGCGCCCGATCCCAAGCAGCGCGCGGCCGAGCTGCGCGCGCGCGGGCTCGAGATCTGGGCCGAATCCGCGACCTGGTACGAGAAGACGCTCGCGATGCAGAAGTCGAACCTCGACGCGCTGAACGGACTGCAGCGCGTGGAAGCGCTTCTGGGCAAGCGCGAATCGAGCCTCGCGCGCTCGGCGCAGCTCATGGAAGCGCTGCAGGCCGACCGCTCGTTCTGGGAGTCGCAGTTGAAGAAGGTGCAGGTCGGCGAGCGCGAGGAGAAGGAGATGCGCCGCACCGTCGCGCAGCTCATGGACCTCGAGGTCGCGACGCGACTGCACGCCGCGCAGATGGAGTACGAGCTGGGGCGGAAGGACCGCGCGATGAGCCAGCTCGACACCGCGATCGAGCTGAACCCCGACCGCGCCGACCTGCACGGCATGCGCGCGATCGTGCAGCAGGAGCTGGGCAACTACGACCGGGCGATCGCGGACGCGGAGCGCTTCATCGCGCTCTCGCCGCAGGGCGCCGACGGGCCCGACGTGAAGCGCGCCTTCGACCTGATCGGCGCGTGCGAGGCGAAGCGCGCGCGCGAGAAGCCCTGAAGGTTCCGTGGAAAGGCCGAGGGCTGCCAGCCTCGCGGTCGGCAGCCCTCGTCGTGGATCCCCGCCGTGCTCTCTCCGCCGGCGGAGGTTCGCTCGTCAGGATTCGTTCCAGGTCAGCGTGTGACGCCGGCCCTTGGCGTCGACGAGCTCGAGCTTGACCGGCTCGCCCCCCTTCCGGTCGCGCAGCGCGCCGACCACGTCCTCGCGGTCCTTCAGCGCGCGGCCGTTCAGCGCGACGAGCACGTCCCCGGCCTGCACGCCCAGCGCCGCGGCGATCGTGCCCGGCTCGGTGCGCTCGACCTCGAGGCCGACGCCCTCCTCGAGCTGGCGCCGCTCGCGCACCTCCGCGCTGGGCTTCGTGTAGAGGACGCCCAGGATGTCCGTGCGCGTCTTGGCCGGCGTCGCGGGCGTCAGCAGCGGCTTGGCGGGAGTGCTCCAGCGGTCGCCGTCGTCGTCGGGCGTGGAGAGGCCCTGCGCATCCGGGGCCGCGCCGAACGGGGAGCCGAAGGAGAAGCCTCGGCCCGGCCCGCGCCCACCGAAGAAGAACGCGTGCGGCCCGTTCGTGCCGATCTTGTCCTTGAGCTCGGGGTTCGCCTCGAGGATGTCGTCGAGCGACTTGCCGGTGTACGTGCGCGTCGACTTCTTGCCGTCCACGTCCTCGTCGACCTCGATCTTCACCTCGTCGGGGCCGACCTGCATGCGGAACGACTGCGACTGCGATTGCCCCGCGGCGCCGGGCGCGAGCCCGTGCGGCGCCTGGCCGGAGAACATCCGGTCGAGGTCGCGCTGCAGGTCGCTGAACATCGAGTCGAGCCCGCCGAAGCGCTGCTCGAGCTCGTCGAACCGGCCGCGCAGGTCGTCCATCGCGCCGCCGCCGAAGTTCTTCAGCGCGCGCAGGTGCGTGCCCGGGCGGCGCTCGACCTCGCGCAGCGCGAGGCGCGCGCTCCAGGCCAAGTCCGGACGGCTCGCGTCCGTCGACCACGCACGCAGCGCCGCGCGCGCCGCGTCGTCGGCCACGGCGAGGTCGACCAGCTCGCCGAACGCGCGCTCGCGTTCGTCGAGATCCTGCGTCGCGAGCTTCTGCTCCCAGGCGCGGTGATCGAACGCGTCGTCGCGCGCGGCGACCCGCTCGAGGTGCGTGTTCCCGCCGTGGGAGTGGGATTGCGCCGTCGGCTCGACGGCCGGTGCGGCACCCAGGTACGGAACGGACGTCAGAAGGATCCAGGCGAAGTTCATGGGTCGTGCTCCTGGAGCGGCTCGAGCCGGCTCCGAAATCTCCGGCGGGCGGGTGGGCCCCTGCCCGGCCGGAATCCACAGCGCCCGATACGTCTCCGCGCGCGGGCCGTTGGCGGGCGGCCGGACCGTGCTCGTCCCTTACGCGCGCGGCGCGCGCTCGATCACCAGCGCGGCGCGTTGGGACCGACGCGTTGCAGCCCGACCGGCTGCATCGCACCGCCGCCCTGCGACGGCGCACCGTACAGGTAGGCGCGATCGTTGAGGATCAGCGGCGCCGAATCGCGCAGTTGCCGCTCGTCGGGGTTCAGGCGGCGCAGGCCGGTCGAGCCCTGGGCCGGGAGGATCGCGGCGACGTCCGCCACGCGGATTCCGGAGCCACCGCCGGCATGGACACGGGCGTCATCGACACCGGCGTCACGGGCAGCGACGGCTCGCTGGTCCGGGGCGCGTGCGGGCGCCCGGAGTCCACGATGGTCGGCGCACCGGGTTCGCGCGGCGCGACGTCCTCCGCGTCGCCGCTCCAGCGCGAACAGATCCAGACTCCCACGAGGACCGCGGCGGCCGCGGCGGCGAGGCGCCACGATCGTGCCCACGGGCGCGGGGCGGCGACGGGAGAGCGCACGGGAGCTTGCGCGGCCAGCACGCCTTCCTCGGTCAGCGCGGCGCGCACGCCGGCCCACAGGTCCGGGCCCGGGCGCGACTCCATCCGCAGCGCGGCGACGAGCTCTCGCCGCGCGGCGCGCGCAGCCAGGGCGCGCTCGGCACAGCGCGGGCAGTCGCCGAGGTGCAGGCGCACCTCGGCCAGCGCCTTGGCCTCCAGGTCCCCGCCCACGTAGAGGGGCAGGGTGCTGTCGATCTCGGCGCACAGGTTCTCGTCGTGCTTCCTCTCGTCGTGCTTCATCGTCGGTGTCCCTCGCGCGGATCTACGCCGCGCGTCGGGGGAAGTTGGCCCGGAGCCCCGAGCGTCCCGCGCCGCGATTCGTTCAGGCGCGCGCGTCGCTCCCACTCCTCCTGGAAGAGTTTTCGCCCGCGGTGCAGTCGCCAGCGCACCGTGACGTGCGTGGCCCCCACGATCTTCGCGATCTCCGTGCAGGGCAGTCCCTCGAGCTCGCGCAGCACGAGCACGGACTGGAAGTGCGGCGCCAGCGACGCGAGCACGTCGCGCACTTCCGTCGCGACCTCGCCCTGCTCGAGCGCGTCCGAGGGCGCGGGTGCCGCCGGATCGGAGAGGTCCCAGTCCCCTTCCTCGCCCTCGAGCGCCGCGGTGCTGGCCGCCGGACGGCGCCGGCGCAGGTGGTCGATCGCGAGGTTCGTGACGATCCGGTAGAGCCACGTGGTGAACGGGTACTGGAAGTCGAACGTCGCCAGGTTCTTGAAGACGCGGACGAACGCTTCCTGCGCCAGGTCCTGCGCGTCCTCGTCGGACGGCACGAGGTTGCGCGCGACGCGCCACGCGCGCTGCTCGTGACGCCGGACGAGCAGCGCGAAGGCCTGCTCCTCGCCCGACTGCGCGCGGCGCACGAGGTCGTGGTCCTCGCGCGGATCGCCCGGTTCGGCGGCCGCGAGCCCCTCCGCCTCGGGGACGCCCTTGTCGCCCGGCTCCAGATCGGAGGGTCCGTCGGTCATGCGCTGCCCGCGGGCCGAGGCCGTGGGGTCGTCCGACGCACCGTCTCCGGGGCGGCGCTTCATGCCGCCCTTCTCGGACGCGCGCAGGGCTCGACTCTCGTGCATTCCGGGGGGCTCCCGCGCGGCGTACGCCCCGGGTACGGGGCGTGTTGGCGGTCCGACCCCGAATTCGTGCCTGGAGACGTCATTCCCGGCCCCCGCGGCAGGACGCCGTTCAGGTCACGACGGGGAAGCGGCCCGGGATCTCGCCGATGCGGCGGAACTTCGCCCGGCGCTCGGCCACGAGGCGTTCCGTGTCGATCTGCGCGAGGTCGTCGAGGGCCTCGAGGATCTGCCGGCGGACCTGGGCCATGGCCACGAGCGGCGCGCGGTGCGCCCCGCCGGCGGGCTCGGGGATCACGCCATCGACGATGCCGAGGTCGAGCAGGTCCGGCGCCGTCAGCTTGAGCGCGTCGGCCGCGTCCGGGGTCTTCTCGCCGTCCTTCCACAGGATCGCGGCGCAGCCCTCGGGGCTGATCACCGAATAGTAGGCGTGCTCCATCATGTAGACGCGGTCGCCCACGCCGATGCCGAGCGCGCCGCCCGAACCGCCCTCGCCGATCACGACGACGACGATCGGCACGCGGATCGAGAACATCTGCAGGATGTTCTCCGCGATCGCCGCGGCCTGGCCGCGCTCCTCGGCGCCGATGCCGGGGTACGCGCCGGGCGTGTTGATCAGGCACACGATCGGCAGACGCAGCTTCTCGGCCAGGCGCATCTTGCGCAGGGCCTTGCGGTAGCCCTCGGGGTGCGCGCAACCGAAGTTGTAGGCCATCCGCTCCTTCGTGGTGCGGCCCTTCCTGTGCGCGACGAGCAGGAAGCGGTGGTCGCCCGACCGCGCCAGACCGGTCACGATCGCCTTGTCGTCGCCGAACGTCTTGTCGCCGTGCAGCTCGACGAACTCGTCCAGCATCTTGTCGATGAAGTCGAGCGCGGTCGGGCGCTTGTCGTGGCGCGCCACGCACACGCGCTGCCAGGGGGAGAGACCGGCGTAGGTGGTCTCGATCGTCTCCGACAGCCGGCGCCGCAGCGCCTCGACCTCGGACGCGAGGTCCATGTTCGTGCGCAGGGAGATGGCCTCGAGCTCGGCCAGCTTGTCCTCGATCTCCTGGATCGGGCGCTCGAAGGACATGCCCGGACTCGTGCTGTCGCCGCGCCGCTTGGTTTCCGCCATCCGAGTGCTCCCTGGGGCGCGGCCGATTCCCGTCCGACCGGTTCCAGCCGCGCAGCGGCCGCACGCTCCCGGCTACGACTCTAGCAGGCTCGCGAGCCAGCCGAGAAGAGGCCGCTCCGGACTGCTAGCATCCGCGGATCGGGCGGGGGCCCCGAGTGCGCACGGGAGCCGGATCTCCGGCTTCCGCGACGCGCGCCGGCGCGGCCTCCTCCAACCGCCCGAACCGCCGCATGAGTCCGAATCCGAGCCCGACCTCCCTCCACAGCGCCCCCGCGAACGCGTCCGCACCCGATGCCTGGCGCGTCGAGGTCGTGCGCCGCGCGGGGATCGACGACCCCGCCGCCGCGCCCGCGCTCGCGGCGCTGCGCGAGGCCGGGATCGGCGGCGTCGAGAAGCTCGGCACGTTGCGCGGCTATCTGCTGCCCCCGGACATGACGCGCGCGGCGGCCGCCCGCGCCGTGCGCGAGATCCTGTGCGATCCCGTGCTCGACGACGCGCGCGTCGTCGCGCCGCGCGTGGCGCCGCCGAAGAAGGCCGGGGTGCAGCGCGTGCTCGTCGCGCGCAAGTCGGGCGTCATGGATCCCGTCGCGCTGACGGTGGGCCGCGCGCTCACGCGCGCCGGCATCGCGCCCGACGACGCGCACGGCGGGCCGTTCACCGCGACGTTCCGCGGGTTCGAGCTCGAGACGGGCCGCGCGCCCGTCGATGCGCAGAAGCTGCTCGCCGCCGCCGGCCGCGGCCTCGCGAACGAGGTCATCGAGGACGTGCTCGTCGACGACGAGCGCCTGCGCTTCGGCCCCCCGCCGCCGAGCCCGAGGCACCAGCTCGTGCGCGTTCCGCTGTGCGACGCGGACGCGGATCGGCTGGCCCAGATCGCGCGCGACGGCCACCTCTCGCTGTCCGCGGCCGAGATGCGCGCGATCCAGGCGCACTACCGCAGCGCGCTGCGCGAACCGACGGCCTGCGAGCTCGAGACGATCGCGCAGACGTGGAGCGAGCACTGCAAGCACAAGACGTTCACCGGCATCGTCGACTTCGACGGCGAGATCATCGACAACCTCCTCAAGCGCACGATCAAGGCCGCCACGCTCGAGCTCGACCGCCCGTGGTGCGTCAGCGTCTTCCACGACAACGCCGGCATCGTCGAGTTCGACCAGGGCTTCGACGTCGCGATCAAGGTCGAGACGCACAACCACCCCAGCGCCCTGGATCCCTACGGCGGCGCGGGCACCGGCGTCGGCGGCGTCGTGCGCGACATCCTGGGCGTCGGACTCGGCGCGCGTCCCATCGCGAACACCGACGCGTTCTTCGTCGGCTCGCTCGACCTGGCGGCGGAGGACCTGCCCAAGGGCACGCTGCACCCGCGGCGCATCCTGTCGGGCGTCGTCGCCGGCGTGCGCGACTACGGCAACCGCATGGGCATCCCGACGGTGTCGGGCGGCGTGTGGTCGCACCCGGGCTACGTCGCGAACCCGCTCGTGTTCGCCGGCACCGTGGGCCTGATCCCGCGCTGGGCCGCGACGAAGACCGTGTCGCCGGGCGACCTCGTGGTCGTCGTCGGCGGCCGCACGGGGCGCGACGGGATCCACGGCGCGACGTTCTCGTCCGCCGAACTGCACGAGGAGTCCGAGGTCGTCTCCAGCGCCGCCGTCCAGATCGGCGACGCGATCGAGGAGAAGCGCGTGCTCGACGGCCTGCTCGTCGCGCGCGACGAGCGCCTCTACCGCGCGGTCACCGACTGCGGCGCCGGCGGACTCTCGTCCGCCGTCGGCGAGATGTCGGCCGAGTGCGGCGCCGAGGTCGACCTCGACCTGGTGCCGCTCAAGTACCCCGGTCTGCGCCCGGAGGAGATCTGGATCAGCGAGGCGCAGGAGCGGATGGTCCTGGCCGTACCGCCGGCCTCGATCGAGCGCCTGCGCGCCGTCTTCGCGGCCGAGGACGTGGAGGCCACGGTGATCGGCCGCTTCACGGCGACCGGCCGGCTCGTGCTGCGCTACCACGGCGAGGTCGTGGGCGACCTCGACCTGCACTTCCTGCACGAGGGCACGCCGCGCCCGATGCGCAAGGCGACGTGGTCGCCGCCGCGGCACGTCGAGCCGGGCGCTCCCGCGGCCCGCGATCACGAGGGCGTGCTGCTGCGGCTGCTGTCGATGCCCGACGTCGCCAGCAAGGAGTGGATCCTGCGCCAGTACGACCACGAGGTGCAGGGCCGCTCGGTCCTGAAGCCCCTGGTCGGCGCGCACATGGACGGGCCCGGCGACGCGGCGGTGTTGCAGCCCCTGCCGAGCTCGCGCAAGGGCATCGCGCTCGCCTGCGGCGCGAGTCCGCGCTACGGCGAGCTCGACCCGGGCGCCATGGCCGAGGCGGTCATCGACGAGGCCCTGCGCAACGTCGTGGCGGTCGGCGGCGACCCCGATCGCACGGCGATCCTGGACAACTTCTCGTGGGGCAACTGCGAGAAGCCCGACCGGCTCGGCGCGCTCGTCCTGGCCTCCCGCGGCTGCTACCGCGCGGCGATGGCCTACGGGACGCCCTTCGTGTCGGGCAAGGACTCGCTCAACAACGAGTACCGCGTCGGCGACCGCTCGATCGCGATCCCGCCGACCCTCCTGGTCACGGCGCTCTCGATCTGCCCGGACGTGGCGCGCTCGACGAGCATGGACCTGAAGCGCGCCGGCTCGCGCCTCTACCTGCTGGGCGTCACCCGGCCCGAGCTGGGCGGATCGCACTACCTGGCGCTGGGCGGACACGCGGGCGGCACGCCGCCGCGTCCGGACCTGGCCGTCGCTCCGCTTCTCTTCCGCGCGCTCCACCGGGCGATCCAGGCCGGGACCGTCCTCGCCGCCCACGACCTGTCCGAGGGCGGGCTCGCGACCGCGGCGGCAGAGATGGCCTTCGCCGGCGACCTCGGCTGCCGGCTGCGGCTCGCGGCGGTCCCGTGCACGGACCTCGGATCGGGCTTCGATCCCGACGCGACGCGCTTGTATTCGGAGTCGTGTTCCCGTTTCCTGATCGAGGTCGGGGGCGGGCGCGCGGCCGAATTCGAGGCCTTCTTCGCCGGTCTGCCGTGCGCGCACGTCGGCGACGTCGACGCCACGCAGCGGTTGACGATCGAAGGCGTGCGCGGCGGGCTCGTGCTCGACACGCACGTCGATCGACTCCGCTCCGCCCACCGGAACGGCTTCCAGAACAGCGGCTACAAGTCCTGACCCCGATGTCCACCGCGCGCGCACTCGTCCTCCGCACCGCAGGCACCAACTGCGACGGCGAAACCGTGCGCGCGCTCGAGCTCTCCGGGTGCCGGAGCGTCGAGCTCCTGCACGTGCGCCGCCTGCTGCAGGAGCCGTCGCGTCTCGAGGACGTCGAGCTGCTCGTGTTCCCCGGCGGCTTCAGCTACGGCGACGACGTCGCGGCCGGCCGCGTCTACGGCCTCGAGCTGCGCCACGGGCTCCTGCCCGAGCTGTGTCGCTTCGTCGACCGCGGCGGGCACGTGCTGGGCGTGTGCAACGGGTTCCAGATCCTCGTCGAGTCGGGCCTGTTCGAGCGCGAAGCCGGCGCGACGACGCTGCCGGCGCGCAACATCGCGCTCCACCAGAACGCGTCGAACCAGTTCGAGTGCCGCTGGGTCACGCTGCGCGCCGAACGCTGCGCCGCGACGTGGCTCGAGCCGGGCATGCTGATCCCCTGCCCGTCCGCGCACGGCGAAGGCCGCTTCGTCGTCCGCGACGAAGCCGTGCTGCGCCGCCTGCAGCAGAAGGGCCAGATCGCGCTGCGCTACGCCCGGCCCGACGGCACGGTCGCGACCGAGTACCCCGACAACCCGAACGGCTCCGTCCAGTCGATCGCTGGCATCTGCGATCCGACGGGACGCGTGCTCGGGCTCATGCCGCACCCCGAACGCAACGTCGATCCCTGGCACCACCCGCACTGGACGCGCCTCGCCGCCGGCGCCGCGCGCACCGAAGGCGAGGGCCTGCCGTTCTACCGCCGGCTCGTGGCCGCGGCCGCGGGCACGTCCGCCGGACGGCGTCCGACGGCCAACGCGACCTGAAGCCGCGCGCGACGCGGCGATCCCCCACACGCTCACCGCGCTCTCGCGAGCTCGGATACCCGAACGATCCCCATCGACCACCTCTCACCGCGCGGAATTCGCCGCGGCACCACCAGCCCCAACATGCGCAACTCCAACCTCGCTTCGCTCCTCTTGACCTCCCTCCTCCTCGTCCCCGTCGCCAGCTCGTGCGCGGCCGTCGTCGCCGTCGGCGCCGGCGTGATCGTCGGCCAGCAGGTGCTCGACGACGACGTCTACGTCGGCCAGCTCACGACGGACGCCAGCCGCACGTGGGCGCAGACGAAGACCACGCTGTCGCACATGAGCACGAAGCCCATCGACGCGAACAACGAGCTGCGCCGCGCGATCGCCGACGTCGACGGCGCGAAGTGCACCGTCGTGGTCGAGACGTACGACCTGAACCGCAGCCAGATCCGCGTGTCGGCCACGAAGTACGGCTTCTCGGCCAGCGAGACGGCGCGCGTCGTGTTCGAGCGCATCACGCAGGACCTCGACCGCGCCAACAACTCGGCCGGGAACTGAGCCCTGCCCCGCAGTTGGTGCGCGCGCGAACCGCGCTCGCACGGACGGGGCTCGCCGGGCGGTGGTCGTCGCGACCGCCGCGCGGCGAGCTCCGTCGCGTTGCGTCCTCAGTCGCCCCGCGCATCGGCGCGGCGCGCGCGCTCGGCCCTGGCGGACTCCGTCCGCCCGGGGGGCCTGGCCGGAGCGTCTCCCGGCTTCGACGCCGGGTTCGCGCGCGCACGCTTCGCCGCGCAGCCGCGGCAGTAGCCTCGCAGGCGCAGGTCGTGGCTGACGAGCACGAAGCCCTTCTTCGAGGCCGCCTCTTCCTGCAGCGCTTCGATCCGCTGGTCGTGGAACTCCTCGATCTTGCCGCAGGCGAGGCAGAGGAGGTGGTCGTGGTGCGCGTGGCCCAGCACGTGCTCGTACACGAGTTCGCCGCGTCCGGCGTCGAGCCCTTCGACGAACCCGCCCTCCTGCAGGAGCGCCAGGGTCCGGTAGACGGTCGCGCGCGACACGCGCGGCCCGGGTTCGGCCGTGAGCCAGGCGTACAGCTCGTCGGCGCTGAAGTGCTCGTGCGTCGCGAACGCGCGGTCGAGGATCCGACGCCGCTGCGACGTGAGCTTCAGGTCGTGCGAACGCAGGAAGCGCTCGAAGCGCTGGACGATCTGTTCGGGCTTCACGCGCTCCCATCCTGCGCGACGGCCCGGTCGCGTGTCGAGGACTACGGTTGGGCGCGACGCGGCCCGACGCCGCCCGGACGCGTCGGTCGGCGCGGCGCGTCGTCGGGACCCGATTCCTGCGGCGCGTGCGACAGCGGATCGCGCACGCGTCGCGCGGTCTCGCGCGTGCCGATGTCGCGCCGGCAGAACTTGCCCTGCCAATGGACCTTGTCGAAGGCCTCGTACGCGCGCTGCCGCGCCTCGTCGATGTCCTTGCCCATCGCCGTGATGCACAGGACGCGGCCGCCGGCCGTGACGATGTCGCCCTTCGCGGTGCGCTGGGTCCCGGCGTGGAAGATCACGACCTCCGGCACCTGGCCCGCGGCCTCGAGCCCGTCGATCGGATCGCCCTTGCGCACGGTGCCGGGATAGCCCTCGGCCGCGGCGACGACGCCGACGCACACGCGCTCGTCCCACTCGACGCCCTCGATGTCGCCCAGCTTGCCGTCGGCCGCAGCGATCAGGATCGGCAGCAGATCGCTCTTCAGCCGGCGCACGAAGGCCTGCGTCTCAGGATCGCCGAAGCGCGTGTTGAACTCGAGCACGCGCGGCCCGGCCTCGGTCATCATCAACCCGGCGTAGAGCACGCCGCGGAACGGGATCTCCTCGCGGCGCAGCGCGTGCACGCTCGGGACGACGACGCGCTGCTCGACCTGCTTCTGGATGCGCTTCGTGAGCGACGGGACGGGCGAGTACACGCCCATGCCGCCGGTGTTGGGCCCCGTGTCGCCCTCGCCGACCTGCTTGTGGTCCATCACCGGCTCGAGGATCAGGATCGTCTCGCCGTCGGTGATCGAGAGGCACGAGGCCTCCTCGCCCACGAGGCACTCCTCGACGACGATGCGCGTGCCGGCGGCGCCGAGCGTGCGCTTCTCCATGACCGCGTCGACGGCGGCGCAGGCCGACTTGGCGTCGTGGACGATGAAGACGCCCTTGCCCGAAGCCAGCCCCTCGGCCTTCACGACCTGCGGCCACTGCGTGCACGACTCGAGGTAGCTCTTCGCGACGCCCGAGCGGTCGAACTGGCGCCAGGCCGCGGTCGGGATGCGGTGGCGGTCGAGCACTTCCTTGGCGTAGACCTTGGAACCCTCGAGGCGCGCGCCGGCGGCGCCGGGCCCGAACGTGCGGATGTTCGCCGCGCGCAGCTTGTCGGCCAGGCCCAGGACGAGCGGGTCCTCGGGACCGATGACGACGAGGTCGAACTTCTCCTTCTGCGCCAGCGCGACGAGCCCGTCGACGTCGGTGGCCTTGACGGCGACGTTGCGCGCGACCTGCGCCGTGCCGACGTTGCCCGGAGCGCACCACACCTCCGGAGCGAGCGGAGAGCGCGCGATCTTCCAGGCCAGCGCGTGCTCGCGCCCGCCGCTCCCCACGACGAGAACCTTCATCCGAGACCCTTCCGCGCGACGCATCGTCCTGCGCCGCCCGCTACCGACTGCCGACCCTGCCCCGGACGCGCCGCGCGCGCACCTTGGCCCCACAGGCTACATCCGGGAGGCCGCGCACGGAACTGGAGCGTGCGCGGCGGCGGCGGGAGCGGCGGGAATCCGCGGCAGGATCGATGGTTCCGGCGCTCGGGAACGTGCTCCGGATCCGCGAGCCTCGCTCGCCCGCGACGGCGTCCGCGCGCGTGCGAGGTGGAGGCTTCGCGGCGCGACTGGTACCTTCGGCTGGAACGGGGATCGGGGAGTACCTCAGTTGGTAGAGGCGAAGCTTTGGGTGCTTCGAGTCGTGGGTTCGAGTCCCATCTCCCCGACCAGCCTCGGAGCGCGAGCGCCCGTAGCTCAGCTGGACAGAGCATCGGATTTCTAATCCGACGGTCGGTGGTTCGAGTCCACCCGGGCGTGCCATCCCACCGTGCGCGCAAGGTCCTCGGCGGCGGGGAGCCTGCGCGGATCCGCGAACGCCGGGGAAGAACGTGCGCGTCTTCGTCGTCTCGTCCGGCCCGTACGACCCCACCGCGGAGTCCCCGATGAAGTCCCTCCTCCTCGTGTCGATCCCCGTCCTCGCCATCGTCTCCGCGTGCCGCTCGGCGCCCGACGCCGCGCCCGGATCGGCGGCACGACCGACGTCGAGCGCGCCGGCGCAGGACGCGCTCGACTTCTCGCCCTACCGGAACGAGACGCTGACGGCCGAGGGTTTCCTCAAGGTGTGCCAGGGCGTCAGCGGCTGGAACTTCACCTACACCGAGTCGACGCGCGCCGCGCTGAGCGCGCAGTCCGTGAGCCTCGCCGACACCGACCGCATCCCGGCCGCGGAGTTCGAGCGCTTCCTCGCCGCGCACCTCGACGCCTGCGGGTTCATGTGCGAACGCGTGGGACCCGAGCACCTGCGGGTGATCCTGGTCAAGCCGCGCGCGGCCTGATCCGCGCGGACCGCGGCGTCCGCCTTTCCCGAGATCGGCCGGGACTTCGCCGCGCGGCCGAGGAAGACTCGCAGCATGTCCTCGCGCTCGACCGAGGTCGGCCGTACGCGGTCGTGGCGATTCCGCCTCGCCGTCTTCGTGCTCAGCACGCTGGCCGTCCTCGTCGCCGCCGAGCTCGCGCTGCGCTGGATGCTCTTCGGCGCGGGCACGAACGCCGCGAGCCGGCGGCTGCGGCAGGCCGAGTGGTACACGCGCGGCTTCGACGCGGACTACTGGAAGCTGCAGGCGCGGTTCGCGCTCGCGACCGCGCGGCCGCCGCCCGGGCCCGACGCGCGACTCGGCTGGACCGGCGACGTCGAGCCGGGCACGTGCGCGCACCCGGACGAAGCGCGGCTCGGCGCGCGCGAGACCGTGCTGCTCTACGGCGATTCGTTCGCCGAGTGCGTCACGGCGGCCGAGACGTGCTGGCAAGGACTGTTCGAGCGCTCGGAGTTCGCGCCGCGCCGCAGGCTGCTCAACTACGGCGTGCGCGGATACGGGCTCGACCAGATCGCGCTGATGATCGAGCGATCGGTGCCGCGCTTCGCGCAGAGGCACCCCACCGTCCTGATCGGGATCTTCGTCGACGACGACCTCGAGCGCTGCTCCACGCCCGTCCGCGGCTGGCCGAAGCCGTGGTTCCGCCTCGACCACGGCCGGCTCGTCGTCGAAGAGCCCGGGCTCGAACCCGTGGCGTCGTGGATCGAGCGCCATCCGCCCGAGATCGCGAGCTATCTGGTGCGCCTCGTGCGCCACGCGGCCGCCGGCGCGGACGCGTTCGACGCGTCCTGGACCGACGAGAGCACGCTCGACGAGCGCCGCGCGCTGTGCCGCGCGATCCTCGAGCGCATCGTCGCGACGCTCGACGCGCACGGCATCGCGGAGCGCGCGTTCGTGCTCTTCGACGGCGAGGCCTCGATCGCCGACAGCCCGCGCGCACGCTGGCAGCGCGACCTCGTGCGCGACTTCGCGCGCGAGCGCGGGATCGCGTGCGTCGCGACGGGGCCGTTCCTGCTGGAGGCGCTGGGCGGCGCTCGCACGCGGGTGGACGAGTTGCTCACGCCGCCCAGTTCCGCGCAGGCCGGCCACTACGACGAGACCGGCAACCGCGTGGCCTTCGAGGCGATCCTCCAGGCGCTGCGCGGCGACGACGGGACGAGCGGGCTCGAGCGCGTGCGCGCGTGGCGAGCCGCGGACGAGCTGCGTCCGGCGCGCGAGTCGTCGCTGCGCTACACGCTGCTCGGCCGACGGCTCGTGTGCCGCGGCACGCGCGGCGAGGCCGTGATCCGCATCCTCGATCCCGTGTCGGGCCCCGCGCGGCTGTCGCTGCGTCCCGGCAGCAGCGGACCGACGATCGTCGAGATCGAGGCGCGCGGCGCGCGGACGTTCGGCGCCACGCTGCGCGCGGCGGGCACGGATTGTCCGGGCGGCGTGACGTTGACGGTCGAGGGCGGGACCGCTCGCACGGAGTTCCCGGGGTTGCGCAGCGGCGACGCGCCGACGCCGATCGACACGTCGTGCGACGCCGACGTGCTGCGCCTCACGGTGAAGGGCGGTCCCGGATGCGCGTGGATCGTGCTCGACGACGTGCACTTCGGTCCGCGCTGAGGTCCGCCGCGGTGCCCCGTTGCGGCCGACGCGGCAACCGCTAGAGTCCGGCCACGAACTCGGCGGAACTCGCACTCATCCGGTGTCGGATGGGACTCCGTCGACGTCGAACTCAACGGAGAGAATGAGAGCAGGACTCCATGATCCGCAGCACCTTCGTAGGCCTGTCGATCCTCGCGAGCAGCGCGGGGGCATTCCAGACACCCGTCCTCCAGTGGACGAACAACACGGTCAACGGCCTTTGGTACGGCGCGCCATTCGGCACGAGCACGTGGAGCGCAGGCGAGACGACCGCGCAGACGCAGGGCGGGAACCTCGCCACGATCCGCAACAGCGCGGAGAACCTCTGGATCTCGCAGAACTTCGGCAGCGTGAACTCCAACGGGCTGTGGATCGGGCTGAACGACCTCGCCACCGAGGGTCAGTACGTATGGGCCAGCGGCGAGACGCCCGGTTACACGAACTGGGGAGCTGGCGAGCCGAACAACACGGGCAACCAGGACGTCGTTCGGATCTACCCGGGCAACTCCTGGCGCTGGGACGACATCTCGGCGATGGACAGCACGCTGACGGCGCTGGTCGAGCTGGCGCCGACGCCGCGCGTGGGTTGGACGCTCCCGCGGGCGACCGCCGTGCAGACGCTGCCGTCGCACCTCGCCGCGGCGGACTTCAATGCGGACGGCCGGATGGACGTCGTCGTGCCCAACCAGGGTTCGAGCTCGTTCAGCGTGCTCCTCGGGGACGGCAACGGCGGTTTCTCCTCGGCCGGCAACTTCACGACGGCCGCCAGCCCCGTCTCGGCGGAGATCCGCGACTTCGACGGCGACGGTGACCTCGACATCGCGCTCGCGTGCGGAGCCTCGACGCGCCTGCGCGTCCACTTCAACGACGGTGTCGGGGGCTTCGGCACCTTCTTCGAGCGCATGCATACCGGCCGGGGAGCCGGGCTCGCGGCAGCAGACTTCGACGGCGACGGCCTCGTGGACCTCGCCGAGACGACGACCGACACGCAGGACCGCCTGTGGATCCACCGCAACCTCGGCGGCGGGGCCTTCGCGGCGCCGGTGGCGTACGCCACGGGGCAGACCCCGTACTTCGTCTCGGCGGGCGACCTCGACGGTGACCTCGACGTCGACCTCATCGTGTCGAACTTCGCCTCGGACGACCTCTCGATCTTCCGCAACCAGGGCGACGGCACGTTCACGAGCTCGGCGCTCGTTCCGCGCGGAGACGGCCCGATGCGCGTCGCCATCGCGGACTTCACCGGTGACGGGTTGGCGGACCTGGCGATCCCCTGCCGGCTGGATGCGAGCGTGCGCCTCTACTTCAACCTGGGCGGTGCGCAGTTCATCCAGGCCAACACGTTGCCGACGCTGGCGGAGCCGTACTACGCGGCCTTGGGCGACTTCGACGGCGATCCGTACGTCGACGTCGCCGTCTCGTACATCTCGAGCGACGCGGTCGGCATCTACCGCGGGCGTTCGGACGGCTACATGGATCCCCCCTACCCGCTGCGTGCCGACGACGGGCCCACGGGAATCGTGGTCGGGGACACGGACGGCGACGGGCGCGACGACCTGGTCGTCGCGGCGTACAACGCGGCGCGCGTGGTCGTTCTGCGCAAGATCTCGCGGGACTGCAACGGAAACGGCGTCGACGACCCGGTGGACATCCAGCTCGCGACGAGCGCCGACTGCAATGGCAACGGCGAACCGGACGAGTGCGACCTGGCCCTGGGCGCCACGTTCGACTGCGACGCGAACGGAGCCGTCGACTCGTGCGAGATCGTCGCATCACCCGGCCTCGACCTCGACGCCGACGGCACGCTCGACGAGTGCGAGGTCGCCGGCACGAGCTTCTGCTTCGGCGACGGCACGGGTGCGACCTGCCCGTGCGATCCGGGGCAGGCTGGGAACCCCGGTTCGGGATGCAAGAACTCGGCCGGTCGAAGCGGACGACTCGAAGCGGTCGGGAATCCGTCCGTCGCGAACGACTCCGTCAGCCTGCGCGCGAGCGGGTTGCTCAACACCACCGTAGGCCTGTTCTTCCAGGGGAACTCGCAGCAGAACGCCGGCCTGGGCTCGTCGTTCGGCGACGGGCTCCTGTGCGTCAACCAGTCCGTCGTGCGCATGGAGATCCGCTTCGCGGTCAACGCTGGGATGGCGTTCGGACAGGACGTCCTCGGCGATCCGTCCGTCGCGGCCGACGGCAACGTGCCGGCCGCGGGCGCGACGCGCTACTACCAGGTCTGGTACCGCGACCCGGCCATGTTCTGCACGACGGCGACGTTCAACCTGACGAACGGCGTGCGGATCGTGTGGACACCGTAGCCGGCACGCATCCATCGATGCCGATCGGCGTAACTGTCGATCGCTCTTGTCGCGAGGCGCGTCGCCCTGGGCGGTGCGCCTCGCGCGCTCTCGGACTCCGGCGCGGCTGCATCGCGCGGCCGGGCGAGGGGAACGCCTCGACGTCGTGCGGGCTTCCGTACACTATACGCGTGACCGATGGCCCCGCGTACCGCATCGAGACCGAGCGCTGCGTCCTGCGCTGCTTCGAGCCGCGCGATGCGCGCGCGTTCCACGAGGTCGTCCTCGCGAACCGCGAGCAGCTCGCGCCGTGGCTCGAGTGGGCGCGTGAGGAGCCGCGATCGCTGGCGGAGCACGTCGAGCTCGTGCGCGCGTTCCGTCGGCAGTTCGACGGCGACGATGACTACGCGTACGGCGTGTTCGGCCGCGGCGGCGAACGCCTGCTGGGCAGCGTCGCGCTGCATCGCGTGCCGGGCGAGCCGCTCGCGCGGACGCTGGGCTACTGGTTCGCGCGCGAGGATTGCGGCGCCGGATTCGCGACCGAAGCGACCGGCGCTGTGGCGCGCACGGCGTTCGAGGTCCACGGGGCCGCGCGCGTCGAGATCCACTGCGACGCGTCGAACGTGCGCAGCCGAGCCCTCGCCACGCGCCTCGGGTTCCGGCTCGACGGCGAGCTGCGCGATCGCGGGCATCGGCCGGGCGAGGCGCGCGCGATCCACTCCATGCTGCGCGCGGAGTACCCGGAGTCCCCCGCGGCGCGGATCGCCGCGACGGCGTACGACGCCATCGGCGACGTGCTGTTCGAGCCCGCGCCGCCGCGTCGTTCAGGCTTTCGCTGAGCGAGCTGCGGCGCGCAGTGCCGAGACCTCGGCGGCCGTGAGCGCGCGCCACGTGCCGAGCGGCAGGTCGCCCAGGTCGAGCGGGCCGATGCGGCTCCTGTGCAGCTTGTCGACCCTCGCGCCGACCGCGCGCACCATGCGGCGGACTTGGCGATTGCGCCCCTCCGTGATCGTGATCGCGAAGCGCGTGGAGCGGTCGCGGTCGCCGAGCTTCTCGACGCGCGCCGGCCGCGTGGGGCCGTCCTCGAGCTCGATGCCGGCGGCGAGCCGCGCGAGCGCCGCGGCGTCGACGCGCGGTCGCGTCGTCACGACGTAGGTCTTCTCGACGTGGCTCGCGGGGTTCGTGACCAGGTCGGCGAACTCCGTGTCGTTCGTGAAGAGCAGGAGTCCGCTCGTGTCGCCGTCGAGCCGTCCGACGGGCACGACCCAGGCGTCCAGCTGCGCGAGCAGCTCGTAGACCGTGCGGCGGCCCTCGGGATCGTCGCGCGTCGTCAGGTACGCGCGCGGCTTGTGCAGCATGACGTAGACGCGCTCGTTCTCCTGGACGCGGCGGCCGTCGACGCGCACGTCGTCGCGCGCGGCGTCGCAGGGTTCCTCCGGATCGACGGCGGTCCGGCCGTTCACGCGCACGCGGCCCTCGCGGATCAGGTCGCGGGCCTGCGCGCGCGAGCACAGGCCGGCCTTCGAGAGCACGCGCTCGAGCGCACGTCGACGTCCGGGGGTCACGGCGCGGCGGTCAAGGGCGCGGCTGGCGGCGCTCGCCGGGAACGCCGGAGAAGATCCAGCCCTTGCGCCAGAACCACGCCGTCAGCGCGATGGCGACGACGGCCATGAACGCGAGGCAGGCGACGTAGCCGAGCGGCCAGCGCAGCTCGGGCATCGAGAGCGGTCCCGCGTCGGGGTCGAAGTTCATCCCGTACACGCCGGCCACGAACGTGAGCGGGATGAAGATCGTCGAGATGACGGTCAGGACCTTCATCACCTCGTTCATGCGGTGGCTCATGCTCGACAGGTAGATGTCGATGAGGCCCGACGCGATCTCGCGGTAGTTCTCGACCAGGTCCATGATCTGGACCGTGTGGTCGTAGCAGTCGTTCAAGTAGATGCGCGTCTCGGGCGTGAACGCCTTGTCCGAATCGCGCAGCAGGTGGTGCAGCGCCTCGCGCAGCGGCCAGACGGCGCGGCGCAGGACCAGGAGCTCGCGGCGGATCGCGTGGATCTCGTTGAGGCACGAGGTGGACGGGCACGCGATCAGCACGTCCTCGAGCGTGTCGAGGCGCTCGCCGAGGCGCTCGAGCTCGGGGAAGTAGTTGTCGACGACCGCGTCGAGCAGCCCGTACGTGAGGTAGCTCGGCCCGTGCGAGCGCAGGTTGCCGCGCCCGACGCGGATGCGATCGCGCAGCGCGTCGAAGCAGTCGCCGTAGCGCTCCTGGAACGTCACCACGAAGCGCGGACCGAGGAAGATGCTGATCTGGTCGGTCTCGAGGTGTTCCCCGCCGTCGCGTTCGAGCGCGCGCACGACGAGGTAGCGGATCTCGCCGTACGTCTCGACCTTCGGGCGCTGGCGCGTGCTGAGCACGTCCTCGAGCCACAGGCGGTGCAGTCCGAACACCTCGCCCAGGCGCTCGATGAGCGCGGCGTCCCCGAGCCCCTGCACGTCGAGCCAGGTCACCTCGGACTTCGGGAAGACGTCGCGCAGCTCGTGCGGGTCGCGCAGCTCGCGCTCGACCACGCCGTCGGGACCGTAGGCGAGCACGCGCAGCTTGGGTTTCGGCGCCTCGGGATCGGCCAGCAGCGTCCCGGGCATCGAGCCCGGCGGCGCCGCGCGCATCCGCTTGCGCTTGCGGTGCGAGCGCTTCGTCACCGCGGCTGCCCCGTGCCGCCGGCGCGGGCCCACGCGGACGCGATCGCGGCGCGCACCGCGGGCTCGCTCATCAGGAAGTTCTCGCGGTGCGACGGGGATCCGCGGCGCGGCGAGTCCTCGGCGCGCGTCGAGCCCACGAACCACTTCCACAGGATCGCGCCGCGCAGCCAGTCGGACTCGCGGTCGACCGCGGCCAGCGCGGTCTGGAGGCAGCGCACCTGCAGCTCTTCGGCGCGTGCGGCCAGGTCGCCGCGATCCTGCGCGTAGGCCCACGGCTCGCGCGCCGCGGCCAGCGAGCGGTTGTAGCCGAGCTCGGTGAACACGACCGGCTTGCCCGTGCGTTCGTGCAGGCCGCGCAGGTCGGCGAGGATCGGGACCCAGGCGGCGCGCAGCTCGTCCGCGCTCGGGTCCTCGGCGGCCGACAGCGGGAAGTAGGCCTGGACGCCGATGCAGTCGAGCGCGTCCCAGAAGCGCACGTCGCGGTAGCAGCTCCACGACGCGGCCCAGGTCAGGTGCGAGTCCGTGACGCCGCGCACCGCGGCGATCACGCGACGCCAGCGTTCCTCGTGACACGCGAGGCGGTCGAGCTCGCTCGCGACCGCGAAGCCGTCGGCGCCGCACGCGCAGGCCGCGACCGCGGTGATCCAGCGCGTGTAGTCGGCGAAGAAGCGCTCGACCGCGGCGGGATCGGCGAACTCGATCTCGCCGCGGTAGCGCCAGGGACTGCCCCACTGCGCGATGTGCGGCACGACGAGGATCGACATGCCGCGCGCGTGGGCCTCGCGGATCGGGCGGGCGATCCACTCGGGCGGAGCCGCCGGGTCGAGGTCGCGCCACTCGAGCGCGCCGTCGCCGCGGATGCCGGCGTAGGGATGGATCGCGACCCAGTTCACGCCCAGCTCGCGCAGCGCGTCGAGCTCCCGCGCGAAACCGTCCGTCCCCCACTCCCGTCCCCACGTCTGGCACGAGATCGTCATCCCGCGCACGAGGCGGCCGTCGCGCGGGACGTCCGCGGTGCCGGCGGCCCGCGCCGACAGCGCGAGCGCGGCGGCCGCGAGGCCGAGGGCCAGAGGTCTCGTGCGTGCGCAGTCGAGGAGCATCGCCGTCCGGTACGATAAGGCTCGCAGGCCCGGAGGCCACACACTCCGGCCGATCCCCGTGGAGATCAACCGCGACCTCGTCCGCTGGCTCATCCTGATCGCGCTGATGCCGATCGGGTGGCCGTTCCTGAAGGCGCTGTGGAAGGACTTCAACGGGGCGCTGCGCGAGGAGGGCGGCCTGTTCGGCGCCGCGCCCTCCGCCCGCGAGGTCGAGCAGATCCGCGCCGAGAAGAAGCGCGAGCCCGAGACGCTGATCAGCGAACCCTGGGTGCGCCCGGGCGAGGTCCGCAAGCCGCGCCTGCGCGGGCGGTCCGACCGGCCGGACCGCGCCGGACCGAGGTCCGGCCCGACGGGCGGCGCGTCCGCCGGTCCGCGCCGCTTCCGCTGAGCTTCGTCGGAACGCCGGGCGGCTTCCCTCCGGGCGGGGTGGATGGGACCCTCTGGCGCATGAGCACGCGCCGCGACTTCCTGGCCTTGGCCTCGACGACCTTGCCGATGCTGCGTCCGGGCGCGGCCGCGCTGGCCGAACCCTTCGCGCTCGACGACCGCACGCCCGACGAGATCGCGCGCGACGAGGACGCCTGGACCGACGTGCAGCGCGCGTACACGGTCGATCGCGCGATCCTGAACCTGAACAACGGCGGCGTGTGCCCGGCGCCGCGCGTCGTGCAGGAGGCGCTGCGCCGCTACCTCGAGCACGCGCACGAGGCGCCGGCCTACGTGATGTGGCGCCTGCAGGATCCAGAGAAGGAGACGGTGCGCAGCGATCTCGCCGCCCTCTTCGGCCGCAGCCCCGAGGAGATCGCGATCACGCGCAACGCCAGCGAATCGCTCGAGAACGTCCAGTTCGGCTTGAAGCTCGAGCGCGGCGACGAGGTCATCACGACCGACCAGGATTACCCGCGCATGCTGACCACCTGGCGCCAGCGCGAGCGGCGCGACGGCATCGTGCTCAAGCAGGTCGAGCTGCCGGTCCCGGTCGAGGACGACGCCGCGGTCGTGAACGCCTTCGAGGCCGCGATCACGCCGCGCACCAAGGTCATCCACCTGTGCCACGTGATCAACCTCACGGGCCAGATCCTGCCGGTGAAGCGCGTCGTCGCGCTGGCCCGCCCGCGCGGCATCGACGTCGTGGTGGACGGTGCGCACGCGTTCGGGCACCTCGACTTCCGTCACGCAGACGTCGATTGCGACTTCTACGGCACCTCGCTGCACAAGTTCCTGTCCGCGCCGCACGGGACCGGGATGCTCTTCGTGCGGCGCGAACGCATCCGCGACGTGTGGCCACTGATGGCGGCGGGGCCCGAGCTCGACGGCGACATCCGCAAGTTCGAGGAGATCGGCACGCACCCCGTCGGCGTGCGCCTCGCGATCGCCGAGGCCATCGCGTTCCACCGCGGCATCGGTCCGGCACGCAAGGAGGCGCGCCTGCGCTTCCTGCGCGACCGCTGGGCGCGGCGCATCGAGGGCGTGGGCAACGCGCGCCTGTGGACGAGCCTCGCGCCGGGTCGCTCGACCGGCGTCGCGCTCGTGGAGATCGCGGGCGTCACGCCGGCCAGGCTGCAGGAACACCTGTGGACGAAGCACCGCATCTACACGGTGGGCATCGACCACGCGCGTTTCCGCGGCGTGCGCGTGTCGCCGCACGTGTGCACGACGGTCCACGAGGTGGACCGATTCGGCGACGTGCTGGAGAAGGTCGCGCGCGAAGGCCTGCCGGTCTAGCGCGTGCGCGTCGGCGTCGACTACCTGCCCGCGACCTCGCACTGGCCGGGGGCGGGCCGCTACGCGCGCGAGCTCGTGCGCGCGCTCGTCGGGCTCGAGGACCGACCCGAGCTCGCGCTGTTCGACGTCGGCCGCGCGAAGCGCGGCGTCGATCCGCGCGCGCTCGGGCTGCCGTTCGGCGACCGGCGCGTGAGGTGCGTCACGCGCGCGATCCCGCGCCGCGCGCTGCCGTTCCTCGCCGGTGTGGGGCTCGACGCCGCGCGGATGCTGGGCGGGGTCGACGTCTTCCACCACGTGAACGCGAACGGTCCGCCAGTGCGCCGCGCGCGCCAGGTCCTGGCCGTCGCGGAGCTGCCCGACCGCCAGAGCGACGCCGCGCGGATGCTGCGCGAGCGCGCGCGGCGCATGGACGCTCTGGTCGTCTTCTGCGCCGACTGGCGCCTGCGCGTGGCCGAGGATCTCGGGTTCGATCTGGCGCGCATCCACGTGACGCGCGTCGGGTGCGAGCACTGGCGCCGCGCGCTGGCCGAGCTCCCCGCGCCCGACGCGCCGCCGCGGGTGCTGGTCTTGGGCGCGACGCGCGACGAGCGGCGACCGCTGGCGGTGTTGCGCGCCTTCGAACGTCTGTGCGAGCGCGGGATCGACGCGCGCCTCGCCTACGCCGGACGCGACGGCGCGGCCGAATCCCTCCTGGCCGGAGCGGTCGCCGCGTCGAAGCACGGACCGCGCGTCGCGCGCCTCGCCGAACCGAGACTTGCCTGAATCCCGTCGCGCGCTCCAAGCGCGCTCGTGCACCTCGATCCGACCGCCGGCACGCCCGTCACGCCGCTCGAGGCGCTCGCCGCCGGCGTCCCCGTCGTCGCGAGCCGCATCCCGTGCTTCGTCGAGCACCTCGAGGGCTTCGCGGAGCTCGTCGACGACGCCGAATCCGTGCGCGAGCCGGCCTACCTCGCCAGCGCGATCGAGCGCGCCCTGGCCGCGCGCGCCGACGGGCTTCCGCGCTGGCGCACGCGCGCGCCTACTCCTGGGCGCGCTGCGCGGCGAGACCGTGCGCGTGGGAATCGCGGCCGCGCGCTGGCGAACCGCCGCGGCGTCCCGCTCAGCCGCGCTCAGCCGCGCTTTTTGCGCGCCGTGCAGTACACGCCCATCGCGAGCGTGTGCGCCTGGCGCTTGTGGATCAGGAACGCGTCCAGGAACTTGAACGGCCAGCCCACGATCGAGCAGGTCACGAACGCCGCCATGGACAGCGCGCGCGCCGGGAGGCTCGGGCCGTCGAACACGAAGGCCCACCAGCGCGCCCACGCGTTCAGGAGCGTCACGGTCGGTCCGATGTGCGGCCCCTGGGCCACGACCTCGAAGCCCTGGGCCTCGAGCGCCATCGCGAGGCCCGGCACGGTCATCCGGCGGACGTCGATCGGGTCGTCGTGGTACTGCTCCAGGAACGGGACCTCGACGTGCGCGAGCCCGCCGGGTTTCAGGATCCGGGCCATCTCGGAGAGGACCGCGCGCTCGTCGACCACGTGCTCGAGCAGGCCCGTGGCGTAGACGAGGTCGGCGCTCGCGTCCCGGAACGGCAGGCGGGCCACGTCGCCGATCACGTCCGTCGAACCGAGGCGCAGGAAGTCGACGCAGACCGTGTCCGGGGTGATCTGGCGCCCGCCGGCGCCCAGGTCGACGATGCGGGCGCCGGGCGGGGCCAGGGCCAGCGCGCGCTCGACCTGCGGCGCGCTCTGCCAGGCGAGGCGCGGGATCGCGCGGTAGAGACCTTGGGGACCGAACGGCATCGGGCGGAGGGCGAGGTGCGAGCGGGCTCTGCGGAGGCGACGCGCGGGGCGGCCGACCGGCCCGAGCTTGTACCGCGCGGAGGGATGGATCGGCAGATCCGCGGGTCGAACGCGAGGATCGCCCGAGAGCTGCCGATAGGCTCTTGAGTCCCCGCGCCCGCCAAGCGATCCTGTTTCGCCTCGTTTCCCGAACCGGGAGAGGATCCGACCGGACCGGTCCGCGGGACGACGGCGGGAAACCGGCGCGACACGACGCGAGAAGAGAACAGCATGGCGACGCAGACCACGGGCGCGAGCGGGACGAGCGGTGCGAGCGGGCAAGCGGAAGTTCCGCAGTCAGCCGAGTTCGTCCTCGACGGGAAGCGCCTCGCGCTGCCCGTCGTGCGCGGCTCCGAGGACGAGATCGCCGTCGACATCCAGAAGCTGCGCACGGCGACGGGCGCCATCACGCTCGACCCGGGCTACGGCAACACCGGCGCGTGCCGCAGCGCGATCACGTTCATCGACGGCGAGAAGGGCATCCTGCGCTACCGCGGATACCCGATCGAGGAGCTGGCCGAGCACAGCAACTTCCTCGAGGTCGCGTGGCTCCTGATGAACGGCGAGCTGCCGACGCGCGCGGACCTGGCGTCGTTCGAGAACGACGTCACGCGGCACACGATGCTGCACGAGGACTTCCGGCGCTTCTTCGACGCGCTGCCGAAGGACGCGCACCCGATGCCGGTCGCCGCGGCGACCGTCGGCGCGCTCGCGACCTTCTACCAGGACCCCGAGACCGCGGACAGCCTGCCGAAGACGATCGTGCGCCTCCTGGCGAAGATGCCGACGATCGCGGCCTGCTCGTACAAGCACTCGATCGGCCAGCCCTTCATCTACCCGCGCAACGACCTCGACTACTGCGCGAACTTCCTGCACATGATGTTCGCGACCCCGTGCGAGAAGTACGAGGTCGACCCGGTCGTCTCGAAGGCCGTGGACCTGCTGCTCATCCTGCACGCCGACCACGAGCAGAACTGCTCGACGTCGACGGTGCGGATGGTCGGGTCGTCGCAGGCCAACCTGTTCGCGGGCATCTCGGCCGGAATCGGCGCCCTGTGGGGACCGCTCCACGGCGGCGCGAACCAGGCCGTCATCGAGATGCTCGAGCAGATCGACCGCGAGGACGGCAGCGCCGACAAGTTCATCGCGCGCGCGAAGGACAAGAACGACACCGCGCGCCTGATGGGCTTCGGTCACCGCATCTACAAGAACTACGACCCGCGCGCGCTCGTGCTGAAGCGGACCTGCACGCAGGTCATCAACAAGCTCGGCACCTCGAGCCGCCTGCTCGAGATCGCGATGCGCCTCGAGGAGATCGCGCTGCACGACGACTACTTCGTGTCGCGCAAGCTCTACCCGAACGTCGACTTCTACTCGGGCGTCATCTACAAGGCGCTCGGCATCCCGACGAACATGTTCACGGTGATGTTCGCGATGGGCCGCCTGCCGGGCTGGATCGCGCACTTCCTCGAGATGCGCCGCGACCCCGACTTCCGCATCGGCCGTCCGCGTCAGGTCTACACCGGCGCGAAGAAGCGCGCGTACGTCGGCATCGACCGGCGCAGCTGAGCCCGGGGCGAGGCTCGGCGACCGTGCCCCCCTTCCACCTCGCGTTCCCGGTGCGCGACATCGCGTCCACGCGCGCCTTCTACGGCGGCCTGCTCGGCTGCCCGGAGGGTCGCTCCGCCGAGCTGTGGATCGACTTCGACCTGCACGGCCACCAGATCTCGGCGCACGTCAAGCCCGAGGCCTGCCGCGCGGTCGGCGTGAACGACGTCGACGGCGACGGCGTCCCCGTGCGTCACTTCGGGATCGTGCTCGACTGGGACGCCTGGCACGCCCTGGCGGACAGGCTCCGCGCGCGCGGAACCGTCTTCCGCATCGCGCCGAAGATCCGGTTCCGCGGCCAGGTCGGCGAGCAGGCGACCTTCTTCGTCGACGACCCGAGCGGCAACGCGCTCGAGTTCAAGTCGTTCCGCGAGCCGGCACGACTGTTCGCACGCGGTGAGTTCCCGGAATCCACGGAACACGGCGCGCGCTGACGGCGGCGCGAGCGGCGTGCGTCGCAAACCGTAAGGACCGCGCGGAAAACGCGCTTCGTGCGGATCCGGTCCGTATCCGGAGCCGAAGTCGGGACTAGACGTGCGCGAATGCGAGTTCCTGTCCTGATCGCCGGTGTCCTGGCGCTGCTCCAGGCTTTTGGATCGCAGCGGTCCGAAGGCGCGGCCGCCTCGGCAGCTCCGCTCCTGATCCTGGAGCGGACGGACGGCGGCACGCGGGCCAAGGGGCTCGTCGCGTACCGGGTCGCCGTGTATGCGGACGGCACCGTCCTCTCGGCGGGCGCGCGGACGGGCTTCGGGCGCGGCCGGATCGAAGCGACGCGGGTCTCCGCGCTGGCCGAGCTCGTGGAGCGCGCGCGCCTCGACGATCTGCCCGCGGTGGTCGAATCGCGCGCCGAGTGGTTCGACCTGGGTGACGCCTCGACAACGCTGCGCTGGTCGGGGTCGGCGCCGGCCGTCGTGCGGATCGCGGGCGACATGCGAGCCCATGCCGCGGACCGCGAGCTCGCACCCCACGGCTTCGTCGAGGTGCTCGAGTTCCTGGAGTCGATCCCGCTCGACGAGGACGCGGCGAGCCCGGGCGCGGGCGCCGTCGTCGAGTTCACGCTGGAACCGTGGACCGCGGGCGACGCGTCGCCGTTCCGAGCCCTGATCGAGCTCGAGCCGCGTCCGTGGCCCGCCGACCTGGCCGCCCCGCGCGCCGGCGTGGTGCGCGCCAAGGCCGAGGCGGCCCGCGAGGTGTCGACCTGGGTGCGCGAGGGACGCCCGGTCACGTGGGACGGCAAGACGTGGCGCGTGCGCGCCCGGACGCTCTTCCCGTTCGAGTCGGCACGCAGCGACAGCGCCCACGCGGACGAGGCCTCGCAGCCCATTTGAGCTCGGACCGAGGCGAGCGACGGAAGCTGACCCTCTTCGCTGCACCTTTTTTCGGGTTTGCCCGCAACCGGCGGCGGCGCCGAGCAGTCGGGCTCTGGGTGAACGGAGCGCGACTCCTCCCCCGGAGCGCACCGTGCAACTACCCTATGCCGACATCGCGACGCGACGGGTCCACCGCGTCGATCACCAGTTCACCCCGCGCGTCTGCCCCAGCCCGGCCTGCCCTTCGCACACCGGCGAGGCGTTCCAGTTCCGGCGCAAGGGCACCTTCGACCGCAAGGTCGACCTGCGCGTCGTCCAGCGCTTCAAGTGCATGACGTGCGGCAAGGGCTTCTCGTCGCAGACGTTCCGCGTCGACTACAGGCTGCACCATCCCTGGCTCCCGCTCGGCGTGTTCCAGGGTCTCGTCTCCAAGACGACGCTGCGCCAGACGGCGCGCAACCTCGGGTGCAAGCTCGATACGGTCCTGCACCACCTCGAACTGCTCGGGACTCACGGCCGTGAGGTCCACCAGGCGTTCCTGGCGCGACTCTCCCGCTCCGGTGGGTGGAAGGAGGGCTACTTCCAACTCGACGAGCTCGAGACGTTCGAGCTGGATCGCAGGCTCTTCCCGCTCACCGTCCCGGTCCTGATCCACAAGAAGACGCGCTTCGTCGTTGCCAGCGACACGGGCAAGTTGCCGGCGCGCGGGAACCTCACCGAGCGCGACCGGAAGCGCAAGGCGGAGTACGAGCGGGTCCTCGGCAAGCGCGCGAGCGAGTCGCGGCCGGCGGTGACGCGCTGTTTCGAGGCCTTGCGGGCGGCGCTCGCTCCGGACGCGCTCTTCTTCGTGCAGACGGACGAGAAGCGGTCGTACCGACCGATCCTGCTCGAGGTCTTCGAGCGCCAGATCCGGCATCAGTGGGTGAAATCGACGGTCAAGCGCGACCGCACGAACCTGCTCTTCCCGATCAACAACGTGCTGGCGCAGTCGCGGGACAACCTGAGCCGGCTGGTCCGCAGGAACTGGGGGCATTCGAAGCTCGAGCGGAACCTGGGCTGGCACCTGGCCGTTTGGATGCTCTACCGGAACTACGTGCGCGAGCGGAGCGTGTTCCACAGGCGGGCCTCGTCGGCGCAGGTCGCCGGCGTCGCGCACCGGCGCCTGACTGCGCGCGAGCTCCTCGAGTGGAGGGGGGCGATTCCCCGGACCGCCTGAGCTCCGGGCTGCCCGTGCGCTGCGCCCGGCGCGCGCGAATCGGGCCGAGCAAGGTGCAGCGAAGAGGGTCAGCTTCCGTGGTGAAGGGTGGGGTGGCTAACGGGATTCGAACCCGCGACCCCCAGGACCACAACCTGGTGCTCTAACCGACTGAGCTATAGCCACCGTCCGAGGGCCGAAGAGGATCGTCGCGCGGCCCTCCGAAGTCAATCCCCGCGCGCCGCCGGCTACTCTCTTCCCGTGGAAGATCCCGCGTCCCGTCCGCCGTCGGCCGGCTCTCCGGTCCCCCCCGAGAAGAGCTTCGGGAACATGGGCGAGCACCACTGGTCCCGTGCGCGCGAGGGCGCGAACGCGGAGGCGCTCGACTACTACCGCGAGCGCTCGAAGGCGCCCGGCGTGGCCGAGGGCGGCGGCGCTCGCAACATGTACTGCATGCACTGCGACGGCGTGATCCCGTTGGGGCAGCCGCTCGAGGCCTGTCCGCACTGCGGCGCGCGGCTCGAGGGTGACGCGAAGCGCTACTTCAACTGGGTCGAGATCGACCGACCGCCGAAGAGCGACCTGCGCTCGCTGTGGCCGGTGCTCGCGCTCGCCGCGGCGGCCGCCGTGGTCCTCGTGTGGTGGCTCGCGAGCTCGTTCGCGACCGTCCGGTGCCCCGGCGCATGAACTCCCCCTTCGAACGACGCTTCGCGCGCCAGGTGCGCTTCGCCCCGCTCGGCGCGCGGGGCCAGGAGCAGCTGGCGGCGAAGAGCGCGCTGCTCGTCGGCTGCGGCGCGCTCGGCGGCGCGCTGGCGCAGTCGCTCGTGCGCAGCGGGATCGGACGGCTCGTGCTCGTCGACCGCGACGTCGTCGAGGAATCGAACCTGCCGCGGCAGGTGCTGTTCGAGGAGCGTCACGCGCGCGAGTCCGTGCTCAAGGCCGAGGCCGCGCGCGAAGCCCTGGCGCGGATCGGCGGGCCGACGCGCGTCGAAGCGCACGCGGCGCACCTCGACGCGGAGAACCTGGCCGAGCTCGCGCACGGCGCGGACATCGTGCTCGACGGCACGGACAACCTCGAGACGCGCTACCTCGTGAACGACTTCTGCGTCGAGGCCGGGATCCCCTGGATCTACGGCGGCGTGGTCGGATCCGGCGGGCTCGTGCTGCCCGTGATCCCGGGCCGCGGTCCGTGCCTGCGCTGCGTGTTCCCCGAAGCGCCGCCGCCGGGCGTGCTGCCGACGTGCGAGACCGCCGGCGTCCTCCAGCCCGCCGTCGCGTTCGTCGCGGCTCTCCAGGCCGGGCTCGCGCTGCGCATCCTGGCCGGGACGGCCCCTCTCGTGCCGCGCCTCGTCGAACTCGACGCCTGGGACGGCCGCGCGCGCGAGATCGAGCTGGCGCGCGATCCGCAGTGTCCCTGCTGCGGGGCGCGCGACTTCGCGTACCTGCGCGCGGCTCGGACCGGCCGCGCCGTGAAGCTGTGCGGCCGCGGCACGGTGCAGGTGCGCGCGGCGCGCGCGAAGCCGGACCTCGACCTCGTCGCGCGCAACCTGGAGGGCGTCGCGCAGGACGTGCGCCGCCAGGGACCGATCCTGCGCTTCGCGGTCCATCCCGAGCGTTTCACGCTGTTTGCCGACGGGCGCGCGCTCATCGAGGGCACCGAGGACGAGGACCGCGCGCTCGCGCTGTACGACCGCTACGTGGGCGCATGACGGTCGCGCTCGTCGTCCTCGCCGCCGGCGCGAGCACGCGCCTCGGAGCGTGCAAGGCGCTCGTGGACCTCGGCGGCCGCACGCCGCTCGAGCGCCTGCTCGAGGCGGGCCGCGCGTTCGACGGCGCACCCCCGCTCGTCGTCGCGGGCGCGCACCAGGCCGCGATCGCGCACGCGGCGCCCCCCGGCGTCGAGGTCCGCGAGAACGCCGCCTGGGCCGAGGGCCGCCTCGGGGGCATCGCCCTCGCCGCGCGCGCGCGCGCGGGCTGCGACCTGTGCCTCGCGCCCGTCGACGTGCCGCTCGTCGGCGCAGCGGTGTTCGCCGCGCTGCGCGCGCACTGGGACGCGGCCGGTGCTCCCGCGGAAGGATGGCTCGCGCCGTTCGTGGTGCGCGCAGGATCCGGTCGCGCGTTCGGACATCCGCTCGTGATCGGACGCGCCCTGGCCGCGCGCTGCGCGAACTCGAGGAAAGATCTTCCGCTGCGCGAACTGCGCGGGCAGGCCGAACCGTTGATGTCGATCCGAGTCGACGACGCGGCGATCCTCGACGACCTCGATTCGCCCGACGACCTGGAACGGCTGCGGCGTCGCATTTCCTAGACGTCCGTCTCCATTCCGCGCCGCGGCGGCGCCGATACGCCCGGGAACCCCATGAGCTTCCAGGGAGACGTCGGCGGAATCGGCCTGGCCGATCTATTGCAGAGCCTGGCCCGCGGCCGATCGGGCGTGCTGTCCCTGCATTCGAAGGACGGCCTCCGCGCGACGCTCGGCGTCGAGGACGGATCCGTGCACCTCCTGCCGGAACCGGAGGAGGACCCGGAGGTCTGGCGCAAGCTGGCGCGCATCGCCTGGGTCGACGACCCGGAGACGCTCGTCGACGTGCTGCGCATGGAGGAGATCGCGCGCGCTCGCCGCATCGAGACGCTGTACCGGCTCCTCGATTCGAACACCGTCCACTTCCGCTTCGCGCCCGGTCCGGTGCCGAAGAAGCCCGAGGGCAGCGGCATCGGCGCGTCGGAGCAGGGCCTCGAGCGCAAGGGCCCCGGCCGCGAGTCGGTGTGGTGCGCGCCGATGCAGATCGAGGGCATGCTCCTCGAGTACGCGCGGCTCAAGGACGACTGGGACAGCCTGGGCACCGCCTGGCGCGACGTCGAGAACGTCGTGCTCCAGCGGCTGGACTCCGGCCCGATGAAGGGCGACGTCGAGCGCATCCACCGCACCTGCGACGGGACCTCGAGCCTGCAGGAGATGTCCGACCGCCTCGGTTGGGCGTTGCGCCTCACGCGCAACCTCGCGCTCCAGGAGCTGCGCCGGGGCGCGCTGCGCTTCTCGACTCCGCCCGAGCTCCTCTACCTGGTGCAGCACGAGCTCGCGCGCGCACAGACGGAACGGGCCGTGTCGCGCCTGCGTTCGTGGCTCGAGGTCGCGCCGGGCGGGCCGCTGGCCGAGGTCGACGCCCACGCGTTCGAGGCCGAGTGGCAGGCCGGGCGCCTGCAGCCCGTGATCCACGCGCTGCCGGCGAGGTTCGGTCGCACGTTCCTGCGGCGCCTCGACAACGCGAAGCCCGCCGCCCTGGCCTCGCTGACGCGCTGGAAGGACTTCGTCCGCGAGAAGGCCAACGACCGCACCGCCCAGATCCGACTGATCACGTGGCAACTGCGCGCCTCGGTCGACCCGAACATCCCCGGCGTGCGCGAGCTCATCGCGCTCTCGCGCGTCCTGCTGCGCGAGAACCGGCGCGCCGCGGCTGCGTCCCTGATGCGCATCGCGGCCGCACGCGCTCCCGAGACGGCGCACGTGCGTCTCGAGATCGGGCAGTGCATGGTCCAGGCGGGCATCGCCGCGGAGGCCGCGCCGTTCCTGCTCGATGTCATCCGGCCGGCGCTCGAAGCCGGCCGCAGCGACGAGATCCTCCCCGCGCTGCGCGCGCTGAGCGACGCGCTGCCCGACAACCGCGACATCCGCCGGCTCTACCTCAAGGCGCGCGCGCACGCGGTGCAGCGCACGCTGGTCAAGAAGCACTCGGTGCTCACGATCACGGTCCTCGTGGCGCTGTCGGTCGGTGCGATCGTCCAGTACACGTCGCACAAGCAGACCGAGGACCGCCTGCAGGGCGTGCTCGCGCTGGCGAACGACCCCACCGCGGCGCTGCTCGAGCTCGACGCGAGCTTCCCGGGCGACGATTCCCCGCGGGTCACGTCGTTGCGCGCCGAGCTCACGGAGCGCAAGCGTCGCACCGAGCTCGCGATCCGCACGGCCTGGACCGACGAGTACAACGGCGCCGCCGTGGAGTGCACGGTCGGCGACATGGAGCTCGGCTTGCGCCGGGCCCTGGCCCTGCCTCCGGCCCCCACGCTGCGCGCCGGCGAAGAGCCGCTGCCGCTGGTCTCCGACCTCTACAACGGGCTCGCCGCGCGCCTCGACGCGCAGCTGGCGCAGCTGGGCGAGAAGATCGAGGACAAGCCCGAGCAGTCGCAAGCCGAGGGACGCGTCCTCTCGCTCCTGCGCTCCCTCGAGGAGCCGATCGGTGCGAAGGTGCCCGAAGCGGCCGCCGAGTTCGCCAAGCGGCTGACCTCGATGCGCAAGCGCGTCGAAGGGCGGGGCGAGACGCGTGCGCGCGAGCGCTCCGAGCGCGAACGCAAGGACAACCTCGCGCAGCAGGACGTGCTGATCAACACGGCCCGCGCGCACGAGAAGGCCGGCGACCACCAGCGGGCGCTCGACACCTACCACCAGCTCGTCGACACCGACCCGACAGGCAAGCTCCGCGAGCTCTTCGCGCACGAGATCGGCGTCGTCGAGAACCGCGTGCGCGCCATCGCCGACGCGCGCAGCCTGGCCGAGGCCGGGCGCCATCCCGAAGCCTACAAGCGGCTCCAGTCGGCTCTCGAGGACCCCGACGCGTGGCTCCTCCCGTGGCGCGTCACCACGACCCCGAGCGGCGCGCGCGCGAAGCTCGCGGACGGCACCGAGCGCGTCACCCCGTTCACGCTCGAGACGACCTGGAACGAGATCGTGGAGTTCACGCTCGAGCTCGACGGCCACGAGCCGCACAAGGTCCGGAGCGAACACCCCGGCGACGTGGCGGTGTCCCTGTCGCGCAATCCGGAACGCGCCTGGTCCACGACCGGCCGTGTCGAGGCGCCGCCGGTCGCCGTCGGCGACGACCACGTGGTCGTCGACCGCAGCGGCGGCATCGCGCGGCTCTCGCGCAGCGGCGCGATCGCCTGGGAGACGCACTTCTCGTCGCTGGGCGGCGTGGGACGCGCCCCGGTCTTCCTGCCCGGACGCCCGGGCCACCTGCTCGTCGTCACCGAGGACGGCGAGGTCTGGATCGTGAACGCGACCGACGGTTCGAAGGACGGCCCATGGTCGGCCGGTTCGCCGCCGATCGAGGGCCCGACCTGCGCGTCGGACAGCGCGGTCGTGCGCTTCCGGAACGGCAAGGTGTACGCCTGGACCGAGCGGCTCCTGCCGACCGAGGTGGATCCCGCCGCCGTCACCGCGCCGGCCGACCCGAACGAGGGTTCCAACGCGGGCCTGGCGGTGCTGCGGCGCCGCACGAGCTCGGCCACGACGTTCCCCTGCCCGTGGTCGCCCTACACGGTCGAGATCACGGACGCGCTGTTCACGGTGCGCTCGAGCGTGAGCGGCGAGCGCAGCGTCAACCTCCGCCGCGCCGGCGAATGGACGTACGTCGCGTGGGAGGCGCCCAACGTGGCGATCCCGCACGGCCGGCTGTGGATCTCGGACGAGAAGGGCCTGCGCGCGTTCGCGCCGTGACGTGGAGCCGGGCCGCGGGCTCGGCTAGTCTGCGGGCGATGTCCCGACCCGTGGTCCTCGCGGCGATCGCCTGTGCCTGGATCCAGGCCTGCGCGGCGGCGCCGCCGGAGATCTCCGCGCGCACTGCCGTGCCCACTGCCGCGCCCGATCCGGCGCGCACGGAGCCCGTGGCGCCGGCGCTCGCCGGGTCGTCGGAGGACCTGGGCGCAACGCGGAGCGGCGCGATCGCCCCGCCGGGCCAGGTCGCGCGGCGCGACCTCGCGCTGCCGTTCGGCTGGGACACGATCCCCGCGGCGGCCTTCGAGGAGGCGCTGGCGCGCTGGAATCCCGAGGGCGCGGTCGGGCGGCTGGACGGCGACACGCTGGCGCTCCTGGGGCTCGCGCTCGACGGCGAGCCGGCGCGCGCGCTGCGTGCGGTACTCCTCCTGGCGCGCAGCGCGGCGCCCGAAGCGCGCGAGGTGCTCCTGGCGCGGCTCGAACGTCGCGTGCGCCCCGCGACCGACGCGTTCCCGGCGGTCGACGTCGCCGCGGCGGCGGCGCTCGCCCGTCCGGCCTCCGCGGACGGGCCTGCGCTCGCGGCGGCGCTGGACGAGCTCGCGCGCGGCCGGCGCCCGCATCCCCTCCTCGTGGTGCGCGTCGAATGCGCCGCCGCGAGCCTCGCGCTGGGCCGCGCGGGCGCGAGCGCCATCCTGCTGGCCGTGTTGCGCGAGGGCACCGCCGCGATGGACCCGCGTCCCGCCTGGGTCCGCGGCGCGACGTCGATCGACGACCTGGCGTTCGCGCAATGGCGCGCGTCCGACGCGCTGGCGCGCAGCGCCGGGATCGCCAACACCTACCGCCCCGAGCTGAGCGCCGTCGAACGCGCGCGCATCGCGGGCGAGATCGAGCGCGCGCTGCTCGCGCGGACCACGAGCGGAGGATCGTGAACATGTCGGCGTCGGGAAAGTTCGCAGTCGCTCTGGCGCTGCTGGCCGTCCTTCTCATCGCCCTCTTCGTCGCCCGGCAACCGGGCGGCCGCGGTGATGCCGCGGTTCCAGCTCCCCACGCGGCGCCGCCGCCGGCCGCGCAGCCGAGCGTCGCGCCCCCGGCCGAGGCGGCGCAGTCCGGAGCTCGGCCGGCAGCTCTGCCGTCTGGGCGCACCGCCGCGGCCGATCCCGCGGCGATCGACGCAACGCGCTCGCCCGTTCCCTCCGCGATCGAAGGTTGGCGCGCGCAGGGCAGCGTGCGCGCGGCCGCCGGCTCCGCGCCGATCGCCGGCGCGCGCATCGACCTGTGGCTGCGCCACACCGACGGATCGTCGTCGCCGCTCGGCCGCGCGACGTCCGCGGCCGACGGCGCGTTCGCGCTCGGCCTCGACCGGCTGACGCAGGTCGACGCCGCGCAGCTCGCGACCGCGCGCGTCGAGGGGCGCATCGAGGCCGCGGGATTCCAGCCGTTCGCCGTCTCCGTGCCGCTGTCGAGCGCGGTCGCGCAGCGCGTCGCGCTCGACGCGCGACTCGTCGAGGGCGCCGCCGTGCGCGGACGTGCCGTCGATTCCGCGGGCAAGCCGGTGCCGCGCGCCACCGCCGCGATATCGATCGCGGACGGGCGCTCGGGCCCGGGCGGGCTGACGCTCGTCAGCGAGGGCGAAGCGGACGGCGACGGGCTCTTCGCGCTGGGTTTCCCCGCCGCGGGCAAGCTGTTCCTCACCGTGCGCGCCGACGGCGTCGGCGTCCACTCCCGCGAGATCGAGGTCGAGGCGCGACGCGATCGCGACGTGGGCGACGTGGTGTTGAAGGGCGGCCCGCCGCTCGCCGGCGTCGTGCTGTACGCCGACGACACGCCCGCGCCGCTGCTCGAGCTGTGGGCGCTCGAGGGCGAGACCGCGTTCAAGCCCGACGCGTTCGAGAGCGCGGTGCGCCGCACGCGCGAGGTCGAGCGCGACGACGCCGGCCTCTCGTGGTCGCGCACGTTCACGGACGCCGAGGGGCGCTTCGCGTTCCACGGCCTGCGGCCCGACCACTTCTCGCTGAAGGCCGCCGATCCGGCGATCGTCATCGAGCCGCGCCAGGGGCGTTGGGAGCCGGGACAGACGAACGTCCAGCTGCAGGTGCAGACGCCCCTGCTCGTCGTGCGCGTCGTGGACGAGAGCGGCGCGGCGATGCCGGGCGCGCTCGTCGAGGTGACCGACCTCGGCGTCGAGGCCGACGGGGCGTTCACGCCGGGCGGCACGCGGCGCATCGTCGCGCGCGGCGCCAGCGCGGCCGCGTCGTTCAGCGCCGATCCCGAGACGCCGATGGCCGTGCGCGCGCGTCTGCGCGGCAAGGTCGCGCCGGAGAAGATCGTGTTCTTCGGCCAGGGCACGCAGCACCTCGAGGAGACGCTCGTGCTCGCGCCGCGGCCGAAACCGGGCTCGCTGCGCTTCACGGTCGCGGGCACCGAGTCGTCCAAGGTGTCTCTGCGCGTCGCGCTCGCGTCGCCGGCCACGGGACAGCGCGACGAGGACCTGGGCGTGCTCGAGGCCGACGCGCAGGGCGTCGTCGCGGGTGTCCCGGCCGGCGACCACCAGCTCGTCGTCGACTTCGCGGGCGAGGCCGGCGCGTGGTTCTTCCCGTGGAAGTCGCGCGCCGCGGTGCACGTCGCCGCCGACGCGCAGACGGCGGTCGTCGTCGAGCCCGTCGTGGGAGCGCGGCTGGCGCTGCAGTGCGTGCTCTCCGGTCCCCCGCCGAAGGGCTACGACGAGTCCGCTCCGGCAGCGCAGCGCCGCGATCGCTTCGGCGCGCGGTTCGTGCTCGTGCCCGTGGGCGGCGGGCAGGAGCGCACGCTCGACCTGCGCCTCGGCGCGGAGGACGTCTACCTGCTCGTGCCGGGCGAGACCGCGGAAGCGCGCGACCTGCTCACGGCCGGCGATTTCAACGTCCGCGTCGAGGGCACGCCGTGGATGCCGACCGAGACGCGCATCCGTCTGACCGCCGGGCGGCGCTTCGCGGCCACGGTCGAGCTGCGCGCGCGCTGACGCGCCGGCGATCCCGGGACCGCGCGGTCGCGATCCCGGACGCCGGACTCGATCACCCCGCGGCCGCCGGAGCCTCGGCGTAGTCGACTTCGTAGGGCGGCATCGCGCCGCCCGGGCCCTGCAGGTAGTGCTCGAACCACTGCATCATCCGCACGGCGTAGTCGAGCCGCGACGCCGCCTTGCGATTGCCGTGGCCCTCGCCCGGATAGAGCACGAGCCGCACCGGCGCCTGGCTGCGCAGCTTCATGTGGCGGTACATCGTGCGCGACTGGCCCGGATCGACGCGCGGGTCGTCCTTGCCGTGCAGGATCAGGAGCGGCGTCTTCGACGAGCCTGCGTACGTGATCGGCGAGCGCTCGCGCAGGTGGTCGACGTCGTCCCAGACGCGCTTGAGCGCGTGGACGTTGAACTCCTCCTCGGGTATGTCCGTCGTGCCGAACTTGCTGAACTTGTCGGAGATCCCGACGAACATGACGCCCGCCGCGAAGTGCTCCGTCAGCTTCGTCGAGCACCACGCCGTCGCGTAGCCGCCGTACGAGCCGCCGGTGACGCCGACCTTCGCCTTGTCGACGAGCCCGATCGAGACGAGGTGGTCGACCGCGTCGACCAGGTCGTCGAACTCCTTCCCGCCGGCGTCGCCCTGCGAGCTCTTCTGGAACGCGACGCCGCGGCCCGTGCTGCCGCGGTAGTTCGGGTAGAAGACCGCGAAGCCCTTCGCCGCCGCGATCTGTCCCGGCCGGCTGTAGTTCGTGGCCCAGCCGTTCGACTCGTGCGCCTCCGGCCCGCCGTGCACCGACAGGATGAGGGGATAGCGCTTCCCCGCGACCTCGTCCGCCGGGTGCACGAGCACGCCCTCGAGCTCGACGCCGTCGCGGGCCTTCCACTTCACGACCTCCTGCTTCGCGAACGGCAGCCCGTCGAGCTGCGGGTTCGAGTTCGTGCGGCGCTTGGGCCCGGCGTCGCCGTGCTTCATCGTCCACACCTCGGGGGGATGCGTCGCCGTGTGGCCGACGAACGCGGCCGACTGGCCGTCCTCCGAGACGGAGACCGCGGTCCAGATCGCGACGCCGGCCGGGATCAGCGTCTTGCGCTCCACCACCGCGTTCGTGAGCGACACCTTCTGGAACGAGCTCTCGCAACCCTCGGCCGTGACGAGCAGGGCGTGGCCGTCGGGCTGGAAGTCGAACGCCACCGCCGCGCCCGCCCAGTCCTTGGCCATCGGCGCGATCTCGGCGATCCCGCCGCGCTCCTCGGCGGCGCGCGCCACGAACGTGGTCGCCGCCGGATCGTGCAGGTCCGCGGCCGTGATCATCGCGACCCACTTCCCGTCCGGCGTCCAGCCGATCGTGCCCAGCTTGCCCGGGTTCTCGATCCTGTGCAGCACCGTCCCGTCCGCCGAATCGACGACGCGCACGCGCGTGCGCATGTACTCGTCGTCGACGAGCGGCGTGGGCGCGACGGCCAGCGCGAGCCGCGCATCGACCGGGTTCCACACGCACTGGTGCACGTGCCCGTCGACGTTCACGCGCCGCGCGGCGCCGCCGCCGTCCTTCGTCGACGCGATCCACACGCCCGAGTAGACGTTGTCCTCCTCGTAGACCTGCTGCTTGAAGCCCTTCTCCTCGCGCGCCTTGCGCTCCTTCGAGACCGGCACCGGCGCGACCAGCGCGACCTGCGAACCGTCGGGCGAGAAGCTGAACGAGCCGATCGACGTCTCGAGGGCCGCCACCTTGCGCGATTCGCCGCCGTCCGTGCGGATGGCGTAGAGCGCGGTCTCCTTGTCGCCCTCGCGCTTCGCGAGGTAGGCGATGGACTTCGAATCCGGCATCCAGGCGATGCGTCCGACGTTCACCTTGCCCGTGACGAACGGACGCGACGCGCCGCTCGCGACGTCGAGCACGTGGAGCTCGACCCACGGCGAACCGTCCTCGTCCTTCCAGGCCGTGCGCGGCAGCGAGAGCGTGTACGCGACCTGCGCGCCGTCGGGCGAGAGCGCGACGGACGTGACCGCGCGCAGCGTCTCGACGTCCTGGGGGCTCCAGGACATCGAGCTCGCTTCGGCGCCGGCGTCGACGCGCGCGGAGCGGACGACGGTGCTGGAGCAGGCGAAGCTCGGCGCGAGCGCCGCGAGGAGGACGAACGAGGTGAAGAGTCGCGTCATGAGCCGGGGGTCTCCGACGGCGCGGGTACGAGGCGCCGAGACGCGCAGGATAGCGGAGCGCGCGCCCGTTGGATCGTTCGAGTGCGGGCTCCACCTCGCCCGGCTGATCTCGAGCTTGTGGCGCTGGTCATTCCCAATCGCGCACCGCTCCGGGCCTCGAGGCGATCTCCGGCGTGGGGACCTGGCATGTGGCCCCTGGATTCGGCCGGCATGCGAGCGGCGGCGGCTGCCGTCGGGCTCGACACATGGCGAACCGACACGCGCGTGTGTCGGTTCGCGTCACGGCGCGAACCGCCTCAGCCCGCCCACTCGATGCGCACGGCGTTCGAGAGGTTGAACAGCGCACTCGTGCAGAAGCCCGGGTTCGGGTCGCGGTACCAAGCCTGGTAGTAGCGCGTCGCCGCGCCCGTGACGGCCCCCGCATCCGTGACGAGCGCCGTTCCCGCCGCCGCGCCGAAGCTCGAAGCCCCCGCCACCGATTGCCGCACGCCAAGGCGCCGCTGCGTCCCGCCCGCGCAGCGCAGGCCGTCGCCGAACACGGACCCGGCCCCGCTCGCGATCGCGCTCGTCCCCTGGAAGTACAAGACCGCGGCGCTCGGCGTCGTGCCCGACAGTTCGAGCGTGACCGTGTCGTCCGAGACGTTCGCCGCGCCCCGCGCTCTCAAGCGCGCGCCGCTCGAGTCCGCGGAGTTGCCGCAGCCCCGGCCGACGAGGCCCACGTTGCCGCACGGACACGCGGCGCCGCTGCCCGATCCGTCGCACACGCTCGCGCCGGTCGTCGGCTCGCAACCGGCGAGGCCGTGGCGTCCGTAACGCGCGAGATTCAGCGTCGGGCCCGAGCTCGAGTACGAGAACGCGCCGCCGACATAGACCGCGGGCCCCTCCCCGTCGTCGAACACCCCCAGTGCCGAGACGAAGCCGGCGACCCCGCCGCCGCCGGCCGATTGCCAGGCGCTCCCGTCCCACGCTGCGACCGAAGCGGCAGGCGTGCCGTCGATCGTCGCGAAACGTCCCGCGACATGGAGGCGCGCACCGGGGCCGGTGCCGTCGTCGAGCACGCGGAGCGAGGTGACCCGGCTGTCAGCAAGGCCGGACACTCCGCCGCCGAACGTGTGCCACGCGGTGCCGTCCCAGGCCGCGATGCCGTTCGTGCTGACTCCGCCGACGCTGGCGTAGCGGCCCCCCACGAAAAGCGCAGGCACTGAGCCCAATCGGTAGGACGCCAGCGACGTGACGGTCCCGCCGCCGTTCGTCGGCGGTTGCGGGACGCCGATCCAAGCCGAGCCGTTCCAGCTTGCGACGCGCAGCGAGAACGTGCCGCCGGCGTAGAGCCGCGGCCCCGTGCCGTCGTCGAAGACCGCGAGCGCGTTGACCAGCTCGTTGTTGAGGGTAGTCCCGAGGCGCGACCAGCCGCTGCTCGCGTTCCAGCGCGCGACGGAACTCGCCGGCTGGCCGCCGGCCGATGCGAAGTTCCCCGCTGCGTAGAGCGCAGGGCCGTTGCCGTCGTCGTGGACGAGGAGCGCGTTCACCTCGCCGGTGCCGATCCCGCTGCCGAGCGGCGACCAGGTCGATCCGTCCCACGCCGCGATGCGGTTCGCGGCGACACCGCCGATCTGCGTGAAGTTGCCGGCCGCGTACAGGCGCGAGCCCGCGCCGACGTCGGCCGAGAGCAACGCGCGCACCGACTTCGACGGACCGGACGTCGCGCCGACGGCGGTCCACGTCGAGCCGTCGAATCGCGCGACGTCGCGGACGACCGCTCCTCCCGCGGTCCGGAACGTTCCTCCGGCGAAAAGCGCCGGGCCGCTCCCGTCGTCGTGCTGCGCCCAGGTCTGGATCGTGCCGCTGACCGACCGCGGGTCGCCGACCGGATGCCATGTGCCGTCCCAGCCCGCGACGTTCGACGCCGGCACGCCGCCTGCGACCTGGAACCTCCCGCCGACGTGGACTCGCGGGCCCGTCCCGTCGTCGTACGTAGCGTAAGCGGAGACGATCGTCTGCGGGTCGAACGCGCCGCCGAGCTCGGTCCATGTGGTCCCGTCCCAGAGCGAAGCGCGAACGGTAGCCCCGCCGTTGGTTCCGGTAACCGCGAGCGCGTCGCCGCCGGCGAGTTGCACCCTGTCGACGACGAAGAGGTCGCCCGTCGATCCGCCGACGGCGGTCCAGCTCGTCCCGTCCCACTGCGCGATGCCGGGGGCCGTCTGGTTGCCGGCCGACTGGAAGTTGCCGACGACGACGAGCTTGTCGCCGGTGCCGTCGTTCCACACCGTCGCATCGGTGACGTAGCCGGCGATTCCCTGCCCGTTGTGGAGCCCGCCGCCGACCTCCACCCAGCCGGCTCCGTTCCAGCGCGCGAGGCCGCGCAGCGGCGAGCCGCCGGCCGCCGTGGCGCCGAGGATCCCGTTCGCGTACAGCGCCGGACCGGTCCCGTCGTCGTAGACCGTGAGGTCGTAGACGAGTTGGGTGGGTCCCGAGCCGAGGGGCACCCATCCGCTCGACGTTTGGTGCAGCACGTAGCTGCCCTGCTGGGGCTCGGCTGTCGCGATGACGAGCTCGCGGCCCTGACCGAAGTCGAAGACTTCGACGTCGTTGATGTTGAAGGTGACCCCGGGGATCTCGATCCAGTCCGTGCCCGACCAGCGCTGCAAGCGCGCTCCGTTCGACACGATCACGTGGAGCTCCGGACCGCTGCCGAGGTCCAGGGATCGCAGCGCCCAGCAATAGAAGAAGATGCCCGATCCGAGCGGCTCGTAGGCGCCGTTCCGGTAGCGCACGACGGACTGCGAGAAGACCGGGCCGGCGTGGTCGAACTCGCCGGCGAGATACAGCGCGCTGCCGGTGCCGTCGTCGAACTCGAGGACGTCGCGGACCCAACCCGACGTCAGGTCCTGCGCGTACGTTCCCGCCGGCGTGTACGAGGACGACCAGTCGAGGCATTGGGCGGCCGACGGGAAGGAGAGCGCGCAGGCGGAAGCCACGGCGAGCAAAGGACGGGTCATGAGGGGACTCGGTCGGCGCGCTCGACGGCGACCGCGGTGCTCGAGGGCCGCGTCATCGCCGCCGACGACGCGGCGCGGGAAGTTCGACAAGGATCGCCGACGTACGCGTTTCCGTCGAGGGCAGAAACAGGGCTACCCCCACGAGGACTCCCGGTGACGACGGAGCCCATCGAGAATCCTCCGTGCATTCGACGTTTCCGCGCGACCCCGGTTCGCACGACAGCCGGGACTCCGCGAGCCCGGCGAGCACCGCACGTCCGTGCGCCCAGTCGATCCGCGGGCAGTCCGCTGCGAGCTGGTCAGCCGCCCGTCGCGTCGCGCGGGATCCCGTAGTAGCTCTCGAGCTCGTCCGTCTCGTGCCCGTAGTCGTACACGAGCTCCTCGCCCGCGGCGATGTCGCGCACGGCGAAGAAGTCCATCGTGCGGTCCTCGAAGTTCGAGACGAGCTCCACGTTCGCCGCGGGATCGTGGTTGATCAGGCTGCCCAGCCCGAACACCGCGCAGATCACGCCCTCGTCCCACTCGAAGACGTAGCGGCCGAGCACGGTCCGGTCCATCAGCTCCTTCTCGGCCGGCGGCACGACCACCACGGGGTCGGCCAGGATGCGCGTCCCCTTCTGGATCGGGCGGACGGCGACGACGGAGCGGCCCTTGACGGGGTCGGCGGTGACGGCGACGAGGCCGTTGGAAGCGGTGAGCGTGGCGGTGTTCATGCGTGGCCGCGGAATGCGGCGCAGCACATTACGTCGGGACGCGGCCTGTTCAAGACGGCGGCGGCCGGAACGCCGGCCCGTCCGCGATCACGGATAGATGCGGTACATCATCCGCGGGAACGGGCTCGCCTCGCGCACGTGCTCGATGCCGCAGATCCAGCCGACCGTGCGCTCGAGACCGAGCCCGAACCCGCCGTGCGGCACGGAGCCGTAGCGGCGCAGGTCGAGGTACCAGCCGAACGCTTCCTCGGGCAGCTTGTGCTCGCGGATGCGGCCGAGCAAAACGTCCAGGTCCTCCTCGCGCTGCGAGCCGCCGATGATCTCGCCCACGCCCTCGGGGCCGAGCACGTCGACGCACAGGGCCTTCGTCGGATCGGCCGGGTCGCGCTTCATGTAGAACGCCTTGACCTCGTGCGGATAGCGGTGCACGAGCAGCGGGCGGTCGTACTGGTTCGAGAGGATCGTCTCGTCCGGCGCACCGAGGTCGTCGCCGTACTTGTGCTGGCCCGGTGCGTGTTTCTCGAGGATCGCGTGCGCCTCGTCGTACGTGAGGCGCGGGAACGGAGCCTGGATCGCCTCGAGCTTCGAGAGGTCGCGTTCGAGCACGGCGAGCTCGGGCTTGCGGCGTTCGAGCACGCTCTTCACCACGTAGCACAGGAGGTCCTCGGCGTGCTGCATCACGTCGTCGAGCGTCGCGTAGGCCATCTCCGGCTCGAGCATCCAGAACTCGGTCAGGTGGCGGCGCGTCTTGCTCTTCTCGGCGCGGAACGTGGGACCGAAGCAGTAGACCTTGCCGAACGCCATCGCCGTCGCTTCGGCGTAGAGCTGGCCCGACTGCGTCAGGTAGGCCTTGGCGTCGTCGAAGTAGTCGACCTCGAAGAGCGTGCTCGTCCCCTCGCACGCGGCGGGCGTGAAGATCGGCGAGTCGACGCAGATGAACCCGCGCTCGTCGTAGAAGCGGCGGATCGCGGTGATCACGGCGTCGCGGATGCGCAAGATCGCCCACTGGCGCTTGCTGCGCAGCCACAGGTGGCGCTGCGAGAGCAGGAAGTCGGGCCCGTGCTCCTTGGGCGTGATCGGGAAGCCCTCGACCTTCTGCAGGACCTGCCCGCCGTTCACCGAGATCTCGAATCCGCCCGGCGCGCGCGGTTCGGCCTTGACGAGACCCGTCAGGATGAGGCTCGATTCCTGTCCGGCATGACCCAGCGCCTCGAACAGCTCGTCCGGCACGTCGGCCTTGAACGCGACGCACTGCACGTAGCCCGTGCCGTCGCGCATCTGCACGAAGTGCAGCTTGCCCTTCGAGCTCTTGTGGTGGATCCAGCCGCGCAGCGTGACCTGCTGTCCGACGTACTCACCGAGCTTCTCGATCGTCGCGATGGGAGTCATGGATTCGATTCAGGGGAACGCGGAGTAGGCCGGCTGGACTTCGACGGCGCCGACCTGGCCGCGCACGACGCGCACGCGGCCCTTGCACAGGGCGCCGTCGCGGCGCGCTTCGACGATGGCGATGCCCTCCGTCGTGCCGAGCAGCGCGAGGTCGTCCGCCGCCGTCACGATCTGGATGCGCTCGTACCCGAGCGCCAGGAGCCGGGCCAGGATGCGGTCGGTGACGAGGCTCGCCGTCGAGGCCGGGGTCGGCGCCGTCGCGAGCTCGGTGCCGGGGTTCGCCGAGGCCTCGCGCGCGCGGCTCTCCACGACGGAGAGGAGCCGGTCCTCGAGCCGCTTCAGCTGGTCGCGCACGTCGAGCAGGGTGTGTTCGGTGCGGCGCAGGTCGATCGCGGCCTCGCGCTCGGCCAGCTTCTGGAGCGCGGCCTCGAGCCCCTGCAGGCGGGCCAGGGAGCCCCGGCGCGTCTCCAGGCGCCGGACGGCCGCCACCAGGACGAACTGGAGCGCGAGGACGCCGCCCGCGGCCGCCGCGGCGATCACGAACACCACCGTCTCGGGATCGCCGGGGACCGACATGAACGCGCAGGGTAGCCGCCCGGGAGCCGAACCTTCAACGAGCGGCGCCCCGCCGGTCGAAGAAGGGAGGCCCGTGACCGCGCCCCCCACAGAATCGCCGGCCGCGTCCGGGCAGCGGAACCTGGGCCGGTCGCTGGCGTTCGGAGCGGTGTTCGGGCTCGTCGTCCTGGCCGTGCTCGCCGCCTGGGCCGACGTGCGCGGCATCGGCGCGGCGCTGGCGCGCTTCCCGATCCACGTCGCGGGCATCGCGTGCGCGCTGTCGTTCGCGAACTACGGGCTGCGCTTCGTGCGCTGGCAGCGCTACCTGCGCGTGCTCGGCATCGAGATCCCGGCCGGCACGTCGTACCTGATCAGCCTGGCCGGACTGGCGTTCACGGTGTCGCCGGGCAAGCTGGGCGAGGCCTACAAGTCGTGGCTCGTGAGGCGCGTGCACGGCGCGCCGCTCCACGTCACGGCGCCGATCGTCCTGGCCGAGCGCTTCACGGACCTCCTCGCGTTCCTGGTGCTCATCGCGATCGGCGGGCTGACCACGTCGCCCGAGCACGCCTGGATCTTCTGGTCGGTGCTGGCCGGCTGCGGCGTGCTGCTCGCGTTCGCGGTGTCGGCCGCGCTGCAGGAGTTCGCGCTGGGCGTCGTCGCGAAGCTGCCGCTCGGGTCGAAGCTCGCGCCCAAGGTGCGCGCGTCACTGGCGACGGTGCGCGCGCTGCTCGCGCCGCAGGAGCTCGTGCTGCCGACGCTGCTCGCCACCGCGGGCTGGGGCCTCGAGTGCGTCGGGTTCTGGCTGGTCGCGGACGCGTTCGCGCCGGGCGCGATCCCGCTCTCGTACGCGGCGTACACCTTCGCGCTGAGCGCGGTCGCGGGCGCGGTCCTCATCCTGTTCCCGGGCGGGCTCGGGCCGACCGAGGCCTCGCTGAGCGCGCTGCTCGCGCCGCGCTACGTCGCCGCGGGCCTCGCGACCGAGGCCGCGCGCGCCTCGGCGGCGTCGGCGACGCTCGTGATCCGCCTGTGCACCCTGTGGTTCGCCGTCGTCGTCGGCGCGATCGCGGCGCTGATCTTCCGCCGCCGGTTCCGCGACGGCGCGTGACGTTCATCGACCGCGCGCGACGACCGCGATCTCGACGTGCGCGCCCGCCGGCAACGCGGAGACGCCGACCACGGCGCGCGCGGGCCAGGGCTTGGGCACGCGCTCGCCGTAGACCGCGTTGAAGCGCGCGTAGAGCTCCATGTCGGTCAGGTAGCAGGTCGCCTGGACGACGTCTGCGAGCGTGAGGTTCGCCCGCGCGAGCTCGACCTCGACGGCGAAGATCGTCGTCGCGACCTCGTTCTCGAAATCCCCCCGCACGTCGCCGATGCGGCCCGCGACGAAGACCAGTTCGCCGGCCTCGACGAGCGCGGAATACGGCCCGAGCGCGCCCTTCGCTTCGTGGTGGACCGTGGAGGATCGCGCGAGTCCGGCGCCCGGGTTCGGGGCCGGAGTCGAGACCTCGCGCGCGGCCGGGGCAGTGCACGCCGGGGTGAAGACCAGGATCGTAAGGAGTGCGCTCTTCATCGACCCAGGATGCCGCCCCTCTTGCGTGGGCGCCAACCGGGACGGATCCTCTGCCTGGGTCCGGAGCGCACCCGGCGCGCCGGCCGCTCGCGCTCCGTCCGGCTCTTCGCAATCCCATGCGCAACTTCGCATTCGCCCGGCTCGCTCGGGCCACGCTCTTCGCGCTGACGGCCCTCGCCGCGTTCGCCGCTCCGTCGCGTGCCGACCACAAGGACGCGCGACTCGGATTCAGCATCCAGACGCCGCGCGAGTGGACCGCGATCCCGCAGAAGGCCGACGAGGCCTGGCTCGTGGCGAACTACCAGTCGAACAAGGCCTTCTTCTTCACCGAGAAGGGCGGCTGGACGGAGGAGCACAAGCCCGACATGCAGGCGATCGCTTTCGTCAGCGAGCAGATCAAGGAGCAGGCGAAGGTCGAGAAGCGCAAGAACAAGAAGGGCGAGGACGTCCTCATCATCGACCTCGTCAGCCCCTACAAGGACTACAAGGACTACATGGCGCGCCGCTACACGGGCGGCGGCTGGTACGTCGACAAGGAAGAGCAGACGAAGGTCGGCGACGTCGAGGCGACCATCATCGAGATCCGCGTCGACAAGCTCTCGTACACCGGCCCGAAGCGCATCGTGACGTGGGTCTACCACCTGCCCGACCTCGACCTGGCGGTGCAGTTCGAGGTGCTGCAGGACTCGTGGCCGAAGATCCAGGCCGAGGTCACGCGCTGCCTCAAGTCGTTCAAGACGATCCCGCGCTCGGGCGAGGCGCTCGTGCGCGAGGTCTCGACGGGCAAGAAGCTCACGATCCTCGAAGCCGACGAGCTGACCCCCGAGGAGCGCAAGGGCTGGCGACAGTCCGAGGAGCAGAGCTTCCACGAGCGCGCCTCGAAGGACCTGCCGGCCGGCTGGAACTCGAAGAAGTTCGGGCGGTTCCTGCTCGTGTACTCGTGCGACGAGAAGTTCGCCAAGAAGATCGCCGACCAGGCGGAGGCGGTCTGGCAGTGGCTCGACGCGACCTTCCCCTTCGTCGGCGAGAAGGAGTACGTGCGCGCGCCGGTGATCCGCGTCTGCAAGAACCAGGACGAGATGATGCAGTTCCAGAAGGCCGGCAGCTGGAGTTGGAACGACCTCGAGATCGTGACGTGCCAGGACTTCAACGGCTCGGACTCGTGGTACCTGGGCCGCGTGAACAGCGGGATCCTGGACGTGTGGTTCAACGACCGCGACCGCGAGTTGCATTGGGCGCTGCCGGCCTGGCTCGACATCGGGCTGACGCAGGTGCTGGAGCAGGCACGCGTGGACAAGGGCCGCATCGAGTTCCGCCGCGACGACTGGAACCGCGAGGAAGTGCGCTCGATGGTCAAGGAAGGCCGCGCGAAGAAGCCGCGCGAGCTGATGATGCTCACGGATTCCGCGCTCAACTCGTCGAAGGGCAAGGACCAGTGGGGCGCCTACTTCGAGTCGCAGGCGTTCGTGGCCTTCCTCGTCACCGGCCCGGCCGCGAAGAACCCGAAGACGAAGACCTTTCTCGGGGACTACATGAAGAGCCTGAAGGCCGCGCAGCTCGCGCTCAAGGCCAAGCGCGACGCGGCGAAGGACGAGAAGGTCGCGAAGCCCAAGACCGAGGAGGAGGAGGAGAAGCTCTTCCGCGACCAGGCCCAGGGCTACAAGCAGGCCGAGACGGACGTGCTCGAGCGTGCCTTCCGCGGCGCGTTCGGCGGCTGGAGCGACAAGGACTGGCAGCAGTTCGAGACCGTGTACTTCCAGACGATCGGCTGACCCGATGCTCGCCGGACTCTTCCTCGCTGCGGCCGCCCTGCTCGGCGGCGACATCCTGTGCCTCAAGGACGGACGCGTCGTCGACGGCGTGCCGATGGCGCGCAAGCCGGGCGGCGTCGCCCTCACCTACAAGAACGGCACCGTGTTCGTCGCGGACGAGCTGATCCAGGACGCGATCCTGGCGGAGGACGCCGCGCGCGCTCCCGCCGACGCCGAGGCGGCCGAGCAACGCAAGAACGGGATGGTGACCTTCGAGGGCCGCTGGATCCCCGAGAAGAAGCGCGCCGAGATCGTCGCGAAGCGCATCGCCGAGCGCCGGGCCGCCGCGGAGGAGTCCAAGGCGCGGCTCGAATGGCGCAACCGCGCGATCGTCGAGACGAAGAACCTGCGCTTCGAACACCAGCTGCCGGAGCACGTGTTCGGCGAATACCGCGAGGCACTCGAGTCGTTCTTCACGGCCTTCTCGAAGACCTGGAAGCTCGAGACGCCGAAGGACAAGTTCAAGCTGCCGGTCAACATCTACATCGACCGCAAGAACTTCAACCAGGTCGGCGGCGTGTCGGGCGGCGTGCTGGCCTACTTCCGCTTCGTGCGGCCGTACGACCTGAACGGGTACTACGACCGCCTCGACCCGGAGTACAGCAAGCACGTCCTCTACCACGAGTTCGTGCACTACCTCGAGAAGCTCGTCGACCTCGACTTCGCCTACCCGCACTTCCCGAACGAGTCGGTGGCCGAGTACTACGGCGCGAGCTACCTCGACCCGGTCACGAAGAAGTTCACGACCGGCCTCCTCCAGGAAGGTCGCCTGTGGGAGATCCAGTCGGACATCGCGGCCGGCGAGCGCATGCAGCTCGAGCGGCTCGTCACCACCGACCGCATGTACGAGCACTACAACTGGGGCTGGTCGCTCGTGCACTACCTGATGAGCGATCCCAAGCGCGCCGCGAAGTTCCAGTCGTTCTTCCTGGCCCTCTCGAAGGGCAAGGGCGTGCGCCGCGTCGACAAGGGCATCGACAACCTGCGCACGTGCGAGGCGGACGAGGTCTGGCGCGTCTTCCGCGAGGAGCTGGGCCTCAAGGACGGCGAGGCCGTGCGCAAGTTCGAGGTCGCCTGGCAGGAATACGTCGACGGGCTCATCGCGAAGAACACGAGCGTCTCGGGCAAGGAGAAGGCCGGGTACGCCGCGCTCGAGAGCGGCCGGCCGCTGCGCGCGAAGCGCTTCTTCCAGGAAGCGATCGACGCCGGCTCGAAGAGCCCGCGCGTGTTCCTCGAGCTGTCGCAGATCCACCTCGCGGACGGCAAGGCCGGCGAAGGCCTGGCGCTCATCGACCGGGCCATCGCGCTCGATCCGCTGAACGGCGCCTTCTACGGCCGCAAGGGACGCGCCGTGAAGCACACGGGCCAGAAGGAGGAGGGCGAGCGCCTGATCCGACTGGCCAAGGAGATCGGCGGCGACGACCCGTGGATCGAGATCGACCTCGACGACACCGACGACAAGAAGAAGGGCGAGGGCGACTAGCGCCGTCGTCACGCGCGCCGCGCGAGGAGCGCGAGCAGCGCCAACGCCGCCGCGAGCGCGGCCGGGATCCAGGCCAGCGCCGCGCGCTCCGTGCGGGCCGGATCGGCGGGCGCCGCTTCGCCCGCGGGTCCCGCCGCGACGCGCTCCTCCAGCGGCACGATGCCGCGTGCGGGCCGCGAGTTCGCGTCGAACAGCTCGGCCCACGAGACCGCGAAGGCCGCCGCGTCGTCGGGCTCGCCGGGAATCCACGCGATCTCGACGCGTCCCGGCGCCGAGGCGACCAGCGCCTCGCCGTCGAGCGCGATCCACGGCTCGAGCCCGTCCGCGATCCGCACTCCGGCCGCGCGCGGTCCCGACGCCGTCCAGCCGTCGCGCCCGGCGCGGACCGCGCGCTGCGGATCCCCCGCCGCGACGCGGATCCTCAGCACGACGTCGTGCGCGTCCCGGACCGGATCGCTCGTCGCGCGCACGTCGCGCGCCGCCATCCAGGCCGCGATCACGCGCGCGAGCGGCGTGCGCGCGGGCTCGAGCTCGATGCCCGCGATCTCGACGAAGCGCGCCGGCGCCTCGCCCGCGCGGCGCACGAGCGCTGCGCCGTCCCAGTCGATGCGGTCCGCGCCGTCGACGGCCACGGGGCCGGGGACCGCCGCACCGCCCGAGGCCGCGTACCCGGCGAACCGCGGCTTCTCCGCCGGGACCGCGTCGGTGACCCACAGAGCGCCCGGTACGTCCCACGCGGCGAACGGCGTCGCCCGCGCGATCGCGTCGGCCGGCCCCGCATCCGCCGGCGACGCGACGACGGTCGTGCCGAGAGGCGGCGCGATCCAGCGCAGTTCCGCGCCGCTCCGCTGCGCGAGTCGCAGCGCCGACTCGATCGCGCGCGCGCGACGCGGCGCTCCGCCGTCGTCGAGCGACATCGAGGCGCTCGTGTCGATCACGCCGATCCAGCGCAAGCCGTCGCCGCGTGCTCCCGGCCCCGCGATCGCCACCGCTGCGCAGGCCAGCGCGAGCAGCGCGAGGAGCAGCGCCAGCCCGATCCGCCGCGGCGCGCGCGGCCTCCGCCCGGCGCCCTGCGGATCGCTCGCACGCCACACGTCGAGGTCGCTCGCCGCGACGACGCGATCGGCGCGGCGGCGCAGCGCGAGCAGGAACAGGAGGACCGGCAGCGCGAGCAGGCCGAGCGCCCACGGCCGTTCCCACGCGAGCGGCAGGAGTTCCGCGTTCACGCGCGCAGGAGCCGCGCGCAGGCGGCTTCGAACGGTTCGGCGGAGCTCGCGCGCACGAGCGGTGCGCCGCGCCGCGCCAGCGCCGCGCGCAGCGCGTGCTCCCGCGCCTCGAACGCGCGCGCGTGGCCCGCGATCGCTGCGGGATCGACCGCGAGGCGCTCGCCACCCTCGGGCTCCACGAGGATCGCCGGACCGTCGAAGCGCGGCTCGATCTCGTGCGGCGCGAGCACGTGCACGACGCGCAGCGCGGCGCCGCGCGGCGCGACGCGCGCTGCGACGTCGGGATCGACGCCGGCCAGGTCGCCGATCCACGTCGCGCGCTCGCAGCGCGGGATCGCCGGCGCGCTCCAGTCGACGCGGCCGGCGGCGTGCAGGCCCTCGAGCCACGCGAGCAGTCCGCGGAAACGGCTCGGCGAATCCAGCACGAAACGCGCGCGTCCCGGGACGGCGATCGCGGTCACGACGGCGCCGCCGCGCGCCGCGAGCAGCGCCAGGACCGCCGCGATCTCCGCCGCGCGCTGCAGCTTGCCCGGAGGACCGATCGCCATCGACAGGCTCGCGTCGAGCGCGACCACCTCCGATCCACCGCGCGATCGCCGCAGGATGCGCACGATCGGCCGGTCGGAGCGCGCGCTGGCGGTCCAGTCGATCGTGCGCGGGTCGTCGCCGGCGCGGTACGCGCGCGCGCCGGCCAGGTCGTCGCCGACGCCGGCGATCCAGGCGCGGCCCGCGCTCTCGTGCTGCGCGCGCGCACGCCACAGCTTCGCGGCGGCGGCTTCGGCGCGCGCGGCGAACGACGGCTCGAAGCGGACGTCCGGGTACAGCTCGACGTCCGTGCTCACGGGAGGATCAGCTCCGCGGCGCAGGGGGCTGCAGCTCGAGCGGGATTCCGCCCGCCTCGACCTGGACGCGGCCGTCCGCGAACGCGATCTCGCCGCGCCGCACGACGACCTCGGGGAAGCCCGCGAGCAGGCACCCCTCGTACGCCGACCACTTCGAGCGCGAGGGCAGCTTCGCGCCCTCGACGCGCCGTGTCGCGGCCGGATCGAAGAGCACCACGTCGCCGTCGAAGCCCGGCGCGAGCCGGCCCTTGCGCGGCAGGTGCAGCGAACTCGCCGCGCGGTGCGTGACGGACGCGAGCGCCGACTCGGCGTCGAGCCGGCCCGTGCGCACGAGCTCCCACACGAGCGGCCAGAGGATGTCCACGCTGGGCATGCCCGACGGCGCGTGCGCGTAGTCGCGCATCTTCTCCTCCCGCGGATGCGGCGCGTGGTCCGTCCCGATCGCGTCGATGTCGCCCGACGCCAGCGCCGCCAGGATGCCGGCGTTGTCGTCGCGCGTCTTGATCGACGGGTTGATCTTCATCAGGTTCCCGAGCCGGCCGGCGTCCTCGTTCGAGAGGTGCACGTACTGCGGTCCCGTGCTGCCCGAGACCGGCAAGCCGCGACGGCGCGCGGCCGCGATCAGATCGCACGCGCCGCGCGTCGACACGTGGAAGACGTGCAGCTCGGCGCCGGTCTCGGCGCACCAGCCGATGCTCTTCCTCACCGACTCGATCTCGGCCGCGCTGCTGCGCACGAGGTGGTGTTCGGCGGCGGTCGCGTGCGGGAACGCGCGCTTGCCCGCGCGCAGCATCTCCTCGTCCTCGCAGTGCCCGACGATCATGCGGCCGGCGCGCGCGGCCGCGGCGAACAGCTCGCGCAGCACGCCGTCGTCCGTCTCCCCGCCCAGGCCGGTCGAACCGCCCAGGAAGAGCTTGAACGCCGGCGTCAGCGCGGCCATGGCGTCGAGTTCGGGCACGGATTCCGGCAGCAGGTTCGCCAGGCACCCGAAATCGACGCGCGAGCGTGCGCGGACGTGCTCGATGCGCGCCTCGAGCGCCTCGAGCGAGGTCGAGAGCGGCGGGTTGTTCTGCACCTCGACGACCGACGTCACGCCGCCGTGCAGCGCGCCGGCCGAGCCGTGGTCCCAGCCCTCCTTGTGCGCGAGCCCGGGGTCGCGGAAGTGCACGTGCACGTCGACGAGGCCCGGGATCGCGGTGAGCCCGCGCGCCTCGAGCACGCGCAGTCCCGCGGCCGGGAGGTCCGAGCCGACGGCCTGGATCACGCCGCCGACGATCGCGACGTCCACGGGGCGCGCCGACGGACCGGGCGGATACGAGAGCGCGCCGCGGACGAGCAGGTCGCCGCCGCGGGACGAGCGTGATGCGCCGCTCGCGCCCGACACCTCAGGTCCCCGTGCGACGCACGACGAGCAACGTCATGTCGTCCTCGCGCTTGCCGCCGGCGAACTCCAGGATCTCGGCGATGACTCCCTCGACCATCGAGCGCGCGTCGGGGCTCGCGGCGTGCCGTGCGACGCAGGCCTGCATGCGCTCCTCGCCGAAGAGCACGTTGGGGTCGGCGATCGAACGCGCCTCGACGAGCCCGTCCGTCAACATCACGAGCAGGTCGCCCGGCTCGAGCCGGTGCACCGGCCCGTCCTCGTACGGGAAATCGTCGACGAATCCGAGCGCCGGAGCATGGCCGGGGATCGCCTCGACCGTCTTCGTCGCCGCGCGCCAGATCAGCGGCGGCGTGTGGCCGGCGTTGAGCGTCTTGATCGAACCGTCGGGCCCGAGCACCGCCACGAACAGCGTGAGGAACAGGTTGTCCTCCATGCGCGGGCCGAGGTCTTCGCACACGCTGCGCACGATCGCGGCCGGATCGTCGAGCAGCTTGAGACCCTGGCGCAGCGCCGACTTGGCCTCGGCCATGATGAGCGCCGGACCGATGCCGTGGCCCGAGACGTCCCCCACGAACACGCCGTGGCGTCCGCTGCGCATCTTCACGAAGTCGTAGAAATCGCCGGTCGTGCCTTCGGCGGGCTTGTACCAGCCGTGGATGTCGTAGCCCGCGACGTCGCGCGGTTGTTCGGCCATCAGGTCGCGCTGGATCTGGCCGGCGATCTCGAGCGATTGCTGGAGGCGCGCCTTCTCGACCGAGTCGATGTGCAGGCGGGCGTTCTGCAGCGCGATGCGGATGTACTGCGACAGCGCCGCGAAGAGCGACAGGTCCTTCTGCGAGTACTCGCGCGTCGCGGCCTTCGAGTCGACGTAGAGCACGCCGCGTTCGGCCTGGCCCTCGGGGCCCTCGCTGGCGACGAGCGGGACGCACATGACCGCGCGCAGCTTGAGGTCGTACACCGACGTGCCCAGCTCGAGCGCCTCGGAGTCCGACGAGACCTGGGCCCGGACGGGCTCGAGGTCGGCCAGGACGCGGCGCACGATGCTGGTCGAGAACCGCACCTGCCCGTCGACCGGCTTCTTGCCGCGCGCACGCGCGCAGCGCACGGACAGCCCGCGCTGGTCGTCGTGCAGGATCAGGAGACCGCGCTCGGCGCCCGTCACCTCGATCGAGGTGTCCACGATGTCGATCAGCAGCGGCTCGAGGTCGCGCGATTCGGACACCTGGGCGATGCCGCGCAGGAGGATCTCGATCGTGCGCCGGTCGAGACCGTCGTTCCCGGTGAGGAACGCGGTCGAATCCGCGCCCGAGGACCTGGGCGCGGAGGGGCCGGGGGCGGGCGGCGGAGGACTCTCCGGCACGGGGGGCTTGGGCGGTTCCTTCTTGCGCCGGAAGAACATATGCTCGCCGATCTTAGTCGCCGGGCGCGTCCCGGAGCCAGCCTCGAGAGGCCCCTTCCTTCTCCCTGCCCGATTCCCCGCACGCCCCTCCGCGGGTCCACATCACTATGCACATCAGCGTCGAACCCCGGGACGAGTACGCGATCCTGCACCTGCGCGGCGAGTTCGACACGTTCTACGTGACGCCGCTGCAGCAGGAGATCGACAACCTGGTCAAGGCCGGGATCGTCCGCGTCGTGCTCAACCTGCGCCTCGTGCGCTACATCAACTCCACCGCGCTGGGCGCCCTGGCCAAGATCCGCAAGCAGCTCGAGGGCAAGGGCGGCAAGGTCGTCGTGTCCCGTCCCTCGCCGTTCGCGCGCGACATGATGGTCAAGGTCGGCCTCGACCGCGTGCTCGGCATCTACGACACGGACGAGGCCGCGTCCGAGGCGGTGACCCAGGGCCTCGCGCCGACCGGCAAGCCGACGCAGGTCGCCGGCGAGGACCAGGTCGCCACGGTGCTCTTCTCCCCGGTCGACACCTCGCGCATCGACCACTTCCTCCCCGAGGCCGCCGGCCACGCGAAGATCGGCAAGGAGAAGACGCCCGCGGCCTGGAGCGGCGCCGGCCGGATGTCGTCGATCGACATCCACGGGCTGCGCTTCACCTGGAACGGTGGCGCGACCGGTCTCACGCCGTTCTCGATGGGCCAGTTCCTGGCGCTGGGCACCGAGTGGCGCCTGAAGTTCCGCCTGCCGATGATGGCGAAGGGCTACCGCGAGGTCGTCGCGTCGATCACCGAGATCGAGGAGCGCCCCGAGGGCCTGAAGGTCGGCACGACGTTCAAGCAGGTCGACAACGCCACGCGCGACGAGATCCAGGGCTACGTGAAGGACCTCGCGTACCTGAAGGACGAGCTCAAGCGCGCGACGGACCACTAGTCGGTCGCGACGGATCCCGGGGCGGACGCGACGGACCTCGATCCCCACTGCGCTCGGGCGCGCGGCCTGTGGCTCCGGCGCAGGCCGCTCGTCCGGGACAGGGCTGGCGCAGTCACGCCGCTGGCGCCGTCCCGGTGTCGGCTTCGCGCGCGACGGCGCCGCGTGCCGACCGGACGAGGCTCTCGAAGCGCCGCGCGACCCGCGGCCAGGCGTAGCGTTCCTCGGCGGCCGCGCGCACGTTCAGGGACCAGCGGCGGCGCGCGTCGGGCGACATCGCCGCGCGCTGGAGCGCCGCGTGCCAGGCCGCGAGATCGCCCGCCTTGACCACGAGCCCGTGCCGGTCGTCCTCGACGATCTGCTTCAGGTTCGGCCGATCCGACACGAGGATCGGCAGCCCGCACGCCATCGCGCGCGTGATGTTCAATCCGCGCACGCTGTCGTCGAGCGCCGGAATCGCGAGCAGCGTGCTCGACGACAGCAAGCCGGGCAGTTCCTCCTCGCGCGGCAAGCCCGTCCAGTGGACGTGCGAGGCGATGCCGAGCCGGTCGACGAGCGCGCGAACGCTCGGCCGGGCCGGACCTTCGCCGGCCAGCACGAGCGACCAGTCGGCGCGCTGGCCGACGCTGCCGGCGAACGCGCGCACGAGCACCTCGAGGCCGCGCTCCTCCGCGATGCGCCCGACGTAGAGCAGCGCGCGCCCGCGGATGTGGTGGCGCGTGACGAGCCCACTGGCCAGCCCGGGCCGGTACTTCGCGAGGTCCACACCCGCGGGCAGCACCTCGACCTTCGACGCGGGGAATCCGTGCGTCAGCACGCGCGCGCGCGCGACCGCGTCGAGCGCGACCACGGCCGTGGTGGCCGAGCGGATCGCGCGGCCCCACACGCGGCGGCCGAGTTCCTGGAGCAGCCACTGGCGACCGCGCATCTCGCCCGCGGCGGCCTCGACCAGGACGAGCGGCACGCGCAGCTTGCGCGCCGCGCGCGCCCCGATCCACGCCGCCGCCGAGAGCGAGTCGTAGGCCACGATCGCGTCGGGCTGGAACCCCGCGACGCCGACGACGTCCTCGGCCATCGGTCCGCCCTCGACCTCGGGATCGCCGCCCGACCGGGGCAGCACGTTCGGCGGCGCGCCGAATCCGCGAACGGTGTGGCCGGCGCCGAGCAGTTCGCGCGCGAGCTCGGGTGCGTGAGCGCCCCACTTCCGCCCGAGCGTGAACGGGTTGACGAGGATCGCGATGCGCAACGGGTGGGACACGGGGGGATGGGGTCTCTCAGCCGGATCCGTAGTCGACGGACGCGATCGTGCCGAGGCGATCCGCACTTCTTTTCGAGCCGCGGCGCCGTCCAGCCTGAACTCCGTGCGCGATCGCGCCGAACTTTCCGGGCCGAGCCGAGCGGAAAGAAAGTCCCGCGACTCAAGGGACTCTCGCGGCCTCCCGATCGAGGGCGCGCAGCGAGACATCACGACATGACCTTCCACCGCCGCTCTCACCGTCTCCCCCCCCTGCCCGGAACCATCCGAGCGCCGCGCGCGCTCTTCGTGGGACGCTGGGGCGCTCTGCTCGAACGCCAGGACGCGCCCTGCAAGGCGTTCGCGGACGCGCGGCTCGCGGCCAAGGCCGGCGAGCTCCTGTTCCGGGCGACGCAGGCCGGATGGCGCCTCTACCTCGTCGGCAACGAGCCCGACGTCGCGCGCGGGCGGGTCTCGGACACCGCCTGGGAGGCGTTCCAGGCCGACCTCCACGGGCACCTCGCCGGGCTCGGCATCCGCGTGACGCGCGACTACGCCTGCCTGGACCACCCGCAGTCGGGCAAGGGCAGGCACAAGCGCGAGTCGGTCTACCGCTTCCCGAACACCGGAGCGCTGTACCACGCGCTGCAGGAGGACGGGACGGACCTGCGCGCGAGCTGGATGATCTCCGACGACGTGCTCGAGCTCGCCGGCGCGTCGCGCGCGGGCGTGCGCACGCTGTCCCTGGGCTGCGCGATCCGCGTGGTCGAGGGCGCGATCGAGGTCGAGTGCGAGCAGCACGCGGCGAGCTTCGCCGAGGCGCTGTCGGTGATCCTCGCCGGCGACGCGCTGCGGCGCGTCTGACCGATCAGCCGGCCGCGATCCAGCCGGCGTGGAGCGCCCACGCGACGCCCAACGCGAGCAGCACGCGGTACACGCCGAACGGCACGAGTCCGTGCGTCGTGAGCCAGGCGACGAGCATCTTCACGGCGAGCCAGGCGAATACGAACGAGGCGCCGAATCCCACGAGGACGTTGGTCCAGCCGTAGCTCGCGATCACCTCGCGACCGCCGGACACGGCTTCGTGCGCCGTCGCGGCCCCGAGCGTGAGCACGCCGAGCAGCAGGCTGAACTCCACGGCCACCGCGCCCGAGAGCCCCATCAGGATCCCGGCCGCGATCGTCACGAGGCTGCGGCTCGTCCCCGGCGCGAGCGCGAGGCACTGCGCGCACCCGATCGCGATCGCCTGGCCGAGCGTCAGCGCCTCGAGCGCCGTGCCCTCCAGGTGCGGACGTCGCAGCGGGCGCACGAGGAGGATCGCGATCCCGCCGAGCAGCCAGGCGATCACGACCGGCCACAATCCGAACAGGACCTCGTCGATCCAGTCGTTCAGCGCGAGCCCCACGACCGCGGCCGGCACGAACGCCGCGACGAGCAGCAGCAACAGTCGCCGTCCGGCCGCGTCGCCGCCGAGGAGGCCGGCGAGCATCTGCTTCACGCGCGGCATGTAGATCGAGAGCACCGCCAGGATCGCGCCCGACTGGATGCCGATCGAGAACGCGCGGTTCGCGCCGTCGTTGGGCAGGCCGAGGAGCCGGCTCGTCAGGACCAGGTGGCCCGTCGAGCTGACCGGCAGGTACTCGGTGATGCCCTCGACGGCTCCGAGCACGAGCGCTTGCCAGGTTTCCATGCGGGGTGCGGCGGGATCTCGGCAGCGACGGGGGTCTGGAACGGAGCGATCGGACGCCGAGCGCCGGCATCCGCGAGCCAGGCCCCGCGGAATCCAGCGCGCGGCGTCCGTCCCGGATCAGCGGGTCGCGCGCACCGCTTCGAGCGGCGCCACGTACGGCAGGCCGAACGCGTCGGCCACGGGCTGACAGGTGATCTTGCCGTTCATCACGTTGAGCGCGCCGCGCAGCTCGGCGCTCTGCTCGATGGCGCCGACCGGCCCGAGCTTCGCGAGCTTTGGATCACGCCGTCGACGACGTACGTCGGCTCGGCGTGCGTCGTCGCGTGGACGGTCTCGATGCAGCCGCCCTGGTCGACGGCGACGTCGACGATGACGCTGCCCTTGCGCATGAGCTTCAGGTCCTCGCGCTTCACGAGCTTGGGCGCGGCCGCGCCGGCGATCAGCACCGCGCCGACCAGCAGGTCGGTCTCGGGCAGGAGCTCGCGGATCGCGTACGGCGTCGAGTAGAGCGTCGCGCAGTTCGCCGGCAGGACCTCGTCGAGGTAGCGCATCCGATCCAGGTTCACGTCGAGGATCGTCACGTCCGCTCCGAGCCCCGCGGCCATGCGCGCGGCCTGCGTACCGACCACGCCGCCGCCCAGGATCATGACCTTCGCCGGACGCACGCCCGGCACGCCGCCGAGCAGGATGCCGGAGCCGCCCAGCGGCGCCTCGAGGTACTTCGCGCCCTCCTGGATCGCCATGCGGCCCGCGACCTCGCTCATCGGCGTGAGCAGCGGCAGCCCGTGGTTGACCTCCAGCGTCTCGTACGCGAAGCCGTACGAGCCCGTCGCGAGGACGCCGTCGGTCAGCTTGCGGTCGGCCGCCAGGTGCAGGTACGTGAAGAGCGTCTGCCCCTTGCGCATGTGCGGCCACTCCGTCGAGAGCGGCTCCTTCACCTTGAGCACGAGATCGTTCTTGGCCCAGACGGTGGCCGCGTCGGGCGCGATCGTCGCGCCGGCCTTCTGGTAGGCCTCGTCCGCGAGTCCGCTGCCGACTCCGGCGCGCGTCTCGACCATGACCTCGTGGCCCTGGCCGCGCAGGCGGTCCACCCCGGCCGGGGTCAGGGCGACGCGGTTCTCGTTGTTCTTGATCTCCTTGGGGACGCCGATCTTCAAAGGGTGAGTCTCGTCGCGGTCGGTGACTTCGGGCCCCGGCCGAGCCGGGGATCTGGGGCGAGGAGTCTAGCGGCGGCTGGACCCTTGTCGAAGACCGTCGTCATCCGCTACCTTCCCCGCCCTCGAACGGTCTTCGGAACGTTCGCGGCGAGGCGATCGGCCTGGGCGTTTAGCTCAGCTGGCTAGAGCGCCACGTTGACATCGTGGAGGTCACTGGTTCGAGTCCAGTAACGCCCACCAGTCCGCGCCTCGTCGTCGGCCCCGGCCGAAGTCGGTCCCGTACCGACCTCCCCTGCGGGGGAGCCGCCCGCGCCGGATCCCGCGATCCTCGGCCCGGACAGGACTCGCGGTGCGCGCCCTCGGGGCTCACAGCAGCCTCGGGCGCTGCGTACTCTCCGCCTGCGCGCACGCAGCGTCGAGCGAGCGCGCCCCAGGAAACCGCCATGCCCACGATCCGCCGCCCGTCCGTCCCCGCCGCGTCCTTCCTGCTCGCGCTCGGCCTCGCCGCGCCCGCCACGGCGCAGGAGCACAACCGCCAGGGACGCGTCACGCCGATCGTCACGGTCGCGCGCGAGGCCTCTCCGGCCGTCGTCTACATCCAGACCGGTGGCGAGAAGGCGCTCGGCATGAACATCTTCGGCCGCCTCGTCACGCAGCAGTTCACCGGGTCCGGCTCGGGCGTCGTGATCCACAAGGAGGGCTTCCTGATCACGAACTACCACGTCGTGAAGGACGCGGCACAGATCACGGTCAGCTTCGACCGCGAGCACGACCAGGAGACCTACCGCGCGCAACTCGTGTCGTTCGTCGAGGACCAGGACCTCGCGCTGCTCAAGATCGACGGCGACAAGGATTTCCCGACGATCCCGCTCGGTACCAGCTCCGATCTCATGCTGGGCGAGTCCGTGATCGCGATCGGGAACCCCTACGGCCAGACGCACACCGTGAGCCAGGGCATCATCTCGGGCCTGCACCGCAACGTGCAGATCCCGAATGCGCAGCTCACGTTCGACGACCTGATCCAGACCGACGCCTCGATCAACCCGGGGAACAGCGGCGGACCGCTGCTCAACGTCTACGGCGAGCTGATCGGCATCAACAGCGCGATGAACGTGCAGGCGCAGAACATCGGCTTCGCGATCCCGATCGACCGCGTGAAGCAGGTCCTCGAGGAGCAACTCCTCGCGCCGCAGTCGGCCTCGGCCTGGCTGGGCTTCGACGTCGACCCGGCCGACCAGCACCTCCAGGTGCGCGACGTGGTGCCCGGGAGCCCGGCGTTCGCGGCCGGACTGCGGGAGGGCGATTGCATCGTCGCGCTCGGCGGCCAGGAAGTGCGCACCCAGGACGACTACCGGCTGGCGCGCATCGGCCTCATCCCCTCGCGCGAGGTCGAGATGCGCGTCGAGCGCGACGGCGAGAGCCGCAACGTCCAGCTCGCGCCGTGGGAGAAGGTCGACGGCCTCCTGTACCAGCACCTGGGGCTGCGCGTCCGCAACCGCGACAACTGGGCCGGCAGCGCCGTCGTCGTGACGGGGCTGCGCCCGGAGGGGCCGGCCGCGAAGCTCGGGATCAAGCCCGGGGACGTGCTCGACGCCGTCCGCCTGCAGACGGGGCCGCGTCCGCAGTCCTGGCGCATCGACTCGCGCGAGAGCTTCGCGCGGCTCGTCCAGCAACTCGCCCCGGGCACCTCGATCGAGGTGGCGATCTACCGCGACGTGGACGGCGACGGGCGCCTGACGCGCAACGACGAGCACCGCGGGACGCTGACGGTCGAGTGATGGGCGGCGGAGCCCCGCTCCCCGCGATTCGTTCGCGCTGACAAGCCGCGCGGCCGAAAGGTATGCTCTCCGGTCGATTCCTCCGGGCCACACGGCTGGGAGTCGCCCCCGGAAACCCTTTCCCAGCCGCGATGAAGGAAGCCCTGCTGAAAGCCAGCGAGCGTTTCGGGAGCATGCTCTCCCGGATCCTGCTCACGGGTCTCTACTACCTGGTCCTGGGGCCGTTCGCGCTCCTCTACCAGCTCTTCGCGGACCCGCTCCACCTGCGCCGCCGCCCGGCGGGCAATTGGACGGCCTGGACCACGAAGAACGACACGCTCGCGGCCGCGCGACGTCAGGACTGAGCCCCGTGATCGTCCTCGGCCTGTCGTTCTACTACCACGATTCGTCCGCGGCCCTCGTCCAGGACGGCGTGCTCGTCGCCGCCGCGGAGGAGGAGCGGTTCAGCCGCGTCAAGCACGACTCGGGCTTCCCGCACCTCGCGATCGAGTTCGTCCTCGGCCGCGCGGGCGTCACGATCCACGACGTGGACTTCGTCGTCTTCTACGAGAAGCCCTTCGTCAAGTTCGAGCGCATGCTGCTCACGGCGATGGCGACGTTCCCGCGCTCCTCGGCGGTCTTCCGCGAATCCATGCAGCGCTGGGTCAGCGACAAGCTGTGGGTGAAGTCCCACATGACGAAGAAGCTCGGGATCCCCGCCAGCAAGGTGCTCTTCGCCGAGCACCACGTGTCGCACGCGGCCGCGAGCTTCTTCACGTCGCCGTTCGACGAGGCCGCGATCCTCACCGTCGACGGCGCCGGCGAGTGGACGACGTCCACGATGGGCGTCGGCAAGGGCACCAAGGTCGAGATCAAGAAGGAGATCCGCTTCCCGCACTCGCTCGGGCTCCTCTACTCGGCGTTCACGACCTACTGCGGGTTCGAGGTCAACGAGGGCGAGTACAAGCTGATGGGGATGCACCCCTACGGCAAGCCACGCTTCGTGGACAAGATCAAGGAGCTCATCCACATCGGCGAGGACGGGTCGTTGTGGCACGACATGCGCTACTTCGCCTACCACTACTCGCCCGACTCGACGCTCTCGGCGGCGTTCGGCGAGCACTTCGGGAAGCCCGCGCGCGATCCCAAGTTGGGCGACAAGTCGCTCGATCCGTACTACTGCGACATGGCCGCCTCGATCCAGAAGGTGACCGAGGAGGTCGTCCTGACGATGGCGCGCCACCTGCACAAGGAGACGGGCTTGAAGAAGCTCGTGATGGCCGGCGGCGTCGCGCTGAACTCCGTCGCCAACTACAAGGTGCTGCGCGAGGGCCCGTTCGAGGAGCTCTACATCCTGCCCGCGCCGGGCGACGACGGCGGCTGCGTCGGCGCGGCCTACTGGGCCTACAACCACGTGCTCGGCCAGCCGCGCGGACCGGCGCTCGACCACGCCTACCTGGGCAGCGAGTACTCCGACGCGCAGATCGAGGAGTTCCTGAAGAAGTACGACATCCCCTTCCGCCACTTCGCGGACGACGAGGAGTTCTACGACTTCGCCGCGCAGGCCCTGGTCGACGGTCAGGTCTGCGGCTGGTTCCGCGGGCGCTTCGAGTTCGGGCCGCGCGCGCTGGGTGCACGCTCGATCATCGCCGACCCGCGCCGGCCGGAGATGAAGGACAAGCTGAACTCGACGATCAAGTTCCGCGAGCCGTTCCGCCCGTTCGCGCCCAGCGTCCTGGAGGAGCGCGCCAACGAGTTCTTCGACATCCCCGAAGCGCAGAAGCACTTCCCCGCGCGCTTCATGCTGTACGTGGCGCCGGTGCGCGTCGAGAAGCGCTCCGTGCTGCCCGCGATCACGCACGAGGACGGCTCGGGCCGGCTGCAGACCGTCTACCGCGAGACGAACCCGGCCTACCACGGTGTCATCCGGCGCTTCGGCGAGATCACGGGCGTGCCCGTGATCATGAACACGTCCTTCAACCTGAAGGGCGAGCCGATCGTCGAGTCGCCGGCCCACGCGTTCAACACGTTCAGCCTCTCGGGGATGGACCTGCTCTTCCTGGGCAACTACGTGGTCTCGAAGGAAGCCAAGAAGAAGATCGCGGACACGCGCTTCCACCTGCGTCACGAGGGCGACTCGGTCACGGCGATGGTGAGCTGAGGGAGAAGGACGATGCGCGCCATCAACGTCGCTCTGTGCTTCGTCGTGAGCATCCTGCTCGCGGTCCTCGTCGCCGAGGCCGGCCTGCGCCTGCTCGGCCTGGGCCCGCAGCCGACGATCAACCGCTTCGACCCCGACACGGGCTGGTCGAAGAAGCCCGACACCTCGTCGCACAAGAAGACGTCCGAGTTCGACATCACGATCGCGACGAACCACCTCGGGTTGCGCGACGATCCGATGAGCAGCCCGGCCAAGCCCGCAGGCACGAAGCGGGTGGTCGTCCTGGGCGACTCGTTCGCGCTGGGGTACACGGTCGACCGCGACGACCTCTTCGTCGACCTGCTCGAGCGCTGGTGGAAGGCCGAGGGCCGCCCGCTCGACGTCGTGAACTCGGGCACCGAGGGCTGGTCGACGGACCAGGAAGCGGTCTGGCTCGAGAAGAACGGCGCCGCGTTCCAGCCCGACGTCGTGCTCCTGTTCCCGTACGAGAACGACCTCTACTGGAACGGTGAACTCGCCTACACGCGGTTCCCCAAGCCGCGCTACTCGGTGACGGGCCCGCGCGAACCGATCCAGCTGCGCGATCCGGGCGAAACGGCCTGGTACGAGCGCACTGCGGTCGGGAAGCTCGTCGCGGCGCGAGCGTCCGGTCCCGTGCGCACGTGGAGTCCGCCCGAGAGCGGACGGGCGCTCGAGATGGAGTACGCCGCGTACTGGCGCACCCCGCCCGACTTCATGGCCGAGGCCATCCGGCGGACGCGCTCGGGCTTCGCGGCCGTGAAGCAGACCTGCGCGACGATCGGCGCGCAACTCGTGATCGTCCCGATCCCCGGCAAGGCTTCGATCGTGCCGGCCGCGCGCGCGGCCCTCGAAGGCCAGATCCTCGGCCTCGACCCCGTGTCACGCCTGCGCCGCTGGGTCAAGCGCCAGCCCGACCCGCGCACGATCCCGTCCCTCGTGCCCGACAGCGCGTGGTCTCCCGACCAGCCGGTCGAGACCTTCCTCGCGCTCGCCCGCGAGCTGTCGATCCGCACGGTCGACGTGCGCGCCGCGTTCCGCGCGCGCGTGGACGCGGCGCCGCTCGACGAGCAGGAGGAGCTGCTCTACCACAAGGTCGACTGGCACCTGAATCCGGCCGGCAACCGCGCGCTGGCCGAGGAAGTCCACGCGGCGCTCGACGCGGAAGGCGTCCTCGCGGGCGAGCTGGCGGCGAAGCACGCCGCGGCCATCGAGGCCGACAAGCACGAGACGCCGACGAAGCACTGGCCGTTCTGGTACGCCGGCCTCGTGCTCGTGCTCGGCACCGTGTACGCGCGCACCTACAAGGACGTGCCCGCGTGGAAGGCCTACGCGATCACCGGCGGCATGCTGGCGCTCGTGTTCACGATCGCGATCGGCGGCGGCTGGCTGATCCAGCACAAGGTCCCCTCGAGCCTCGCGCCCTACATCCTCACGCTGTTCGTCGCGGGAATCGTGACGTTCGTCCTGGTCAAGCTCGGACGCCGGCTCGGGACGATCTTCGAGCTGCTGGCGGCATTCACGAAGCGCGGCCACTGGTACCTGATGCCGCTCGTCGTGATCCTGCTGACGATCGGCAGCCTGCTCGTCGTGGCGGCGAGCTCGCCGCTCGTCGCGCCGTTCATCTACACGCTGTTCTGAGCCCGATCCCCGCCGCTCCGAGGGGGGGGCTCGCGGGCGCCGGCCCGGTCCCGGCGCCCTCGGCACGACCGATCGGCTCGCGATCGGCTAGGCTTTCGGGTCGTGCGTTTCCTCCGCGAACACTGGGTCTACTTCGTCGTGCCGCTCGCCGTCGTCGTCGCGCTGGTCCTGGTCCTGCTCGCCTTCGGCGGCGACTCCGGGACCTCCCGCGGCTACGAGCTCTAGTCCGCGTCCATCGTCACACCGCCACACTCCATGAAACAGTTCCTGCGCGAAAACTGGCTCTACATCGTGGCGCCGCTGGCGCTCGTGTTGATCCTCCTGATCGCACTGATCGTGTTCGGCGACGACTCGACCTCGCCCTTCCTCTACAACATCTTCTGATCCCCGCGGGCGGAGGTCGGCGCTTCGAGAGGCTGGCCTTGCGGCTCGTGCCGCTCGCCGTGTGCCGCCCCTCGTGGCTGGCTTCTCCGCGGGCGCTGGGTTCGCCTGGCGCGGCTGGAGCGCGCGCGAGCCTTCCGTCCTTGCGGACTTCCGACCGGCCTGGCCGGTTCAAGCCGACAGATCGAGCCCGAATCGACGCAGGAGCTGATACCCGCCGCAGGCCTCGGCCGCGATCCGATGCAGCCGCGCGTCCTCATCGATCATGACGCGCGGGACGCGGAACGGATCGCCGCCGCGCACCTGGACCCCCGCGTGCGTCGTGGTCGCGCTGGTGAACCCCGCCGCGCGCGCCGCCTCGACCGAGCGCTCGTCGAAGTCCCAGCTGCGCCCGAACGGGTACGCGAAGCTCGCCGGCGCGCTCCCCGTCCCGCGCGCGATCGAATCGGCGCAGCCGCGGATCTCCGCCGCCTGCGCGTCGGGCGCGAGCTTCGCGAGGATCGGGTGGCTGACCGTGTGGCCGCCGATCTCGACACCGGCCGCGTCGAGCGCGCGCACGTCCTCCCACGTCATGTAGAGCGCGTCGGTCAGCTCGCGGTCGACGCCGCCCAGCTCGGCGAACAGCTCGTCGAGCGCGCGGTCGCGCTCGCGCGGATCGACCTCGTACTTCAGCAGGCGCTTGATGTGGTAGGTGGTCGCCTGCCCGTGCGGGACCAGCTGGTTCAGGAGGATGCTCCCCTGCCGATCTGCGCGCGCGATCTCGGTGTAGCGCAGCACGAACGGCTCGGGACCCATGCGCTCGAGGCACCAGAAGAGCTTGTGCGTCCAGTTCGCGCGCCGCTCGTCGAGCGGCCGGCTCTCGACGTAGACCGTCGCGCCGAGGCCGAGCTTCTGCAGGATCGGCAAGAGGTGCGTGCGGTTGTCGCGGTACCCGTCGTCCATCGTGAGGACGGCGATCGAACGGGTTCCCGCGCCCGACTCGAGGCGCCGCGCGCCCTCGGCCATCGTCACCACGTCGTAGCGTCGCGCGAGCCAGGCCAGGATCCGCTCCAGGTCCTCTCCGCGGATCTTCATGTCCTTCGGCAGGCTCGCGCACGTCGGCGCGCTCACGCAGTGTCCGGCCAGGACGAGCATGCGCCGCGGCATCAGCCGGCCGACCAGCGCGTGGAGCCCCGTGTGGTACAGGACGCGCGCGTACGCTTCGCCCGCGGCGCGACGGATCTTGTGCTTGATGGACAAGGGGGTGGGCTGCGGCGCGTCGGAGTCTAGCCCATCGTCTCGTCGTCGCGGTCGCCGTCGGTGAGGTACCAACGCCGCGGATCGCGCGCCGCCTGACCCAGCGGATGTCCGGCGTCGTGCACGTGCACGATCACGCTCAGGTGGTTCCCGGGACGCGGCGGCTGGAACCCGGCATCGGTCAGGACGCCGTTCCACCAGGAGCCGTCGATCGCGGTCGCCTCCACGACCGACGCCCGCGCGCGCTCGAGCTCGACGAGCCCGGCCTCGAGCGCGGCCGCGACCAAGGCGTCGTCCGGCGCGAGGAGGTCCACGAGGTAGCCGACCGATTCGCCGGCCCGCGGCACCTGCACGACGACGTAGGCCGCGAGGCGCGCTCCGTCGAAGAGCCCGATCGCGCGGTGCAGCCGCGACGGACCGCGCAGGAAGCGCCAGTCCAGGTAGTCGGCGTCGCGGCGCACCATGAGCGCGAAGCGCGGCTCGACCTGGCGCGAGAGCTCGGCCACCTCGCGCGGGAACGCGGCCAGCGGTTCCGTGCGCAGCGTCGCGCTCAAAGGCAGGCCCGCTCCCGAACGCAGGGCCGCTCCCGAACGCAGGCGCGCGCGCGCGGCGCGTCCCGCTCGCGCCGCGAGCGGCGTCAGCCAGCCGCGCACCCGTCCCTGCTTCGCGCGCTGCGCACGGGCCGCGGCGTCGGCTCGCAGCACGAACGTCCACGCGCGCAGCGTGCCGACCTGCTCCCACCCGAGCTCCAGGAAGATGTGCGCCGAGCGGCGGTTTGGCAGGCCGAAGACGAGCGGCCAGCCGAGCTGCCTCGACTCCGCCACCGCGGCGCGGTCCAGCGCGCTGAAGAGCCCGCGCTTGCGCCAGTCCGGGTGCGTCATCACGTCGCCGGTCTCGCCCACGACCGCGCAGCGCGCCTCGTCGCCGCCCGGTACTGCGCGCCGCGGCGAGCAGGCGTAGCCCGAGACCGGCTCGCCGCCGGGCTCGCGCTGCACGAACGAGATCGCGCGCCCGTGCGGGTTCTGGTCGTAACGCCAGGCCAGCCCGTCCGCGTCCACGGCCTTCTTGAAGACTGCGTTGAAGAGCCGCGCCTGCGCGCTCCTGTCGGCCGGACCGCAGGCGTGGACCGTGAACCCCGACACCCGCCGCCTACCGGGTCTTGATCGGGTCGGCGGGACGCGCGGGCAGCTTCGTGGGGTTCTTGCGCAGGGCTTCGAGGACCTCCTGCACCGCGCGCTCGAGCTGCGGATCGCCGCCCTTCAGCATCGACGCCGGGTCGTTCTCGACCTCGATGTCGGGCTCGACGCCCCAGCCCTCGACGGCCCACTGGCCGTTCGCGTCGGCGTGGCCGAACTCGGGCACGTTCACGGTGCCGCCGTCGATCAGCGGACCGTGGTTCGTGATGCCCACGACGCCGCCCCACGAGCGCTTGCCGATCACGGGACCGAGCTTCGCCTGCTGGAACATCCACGGGAAGATGTCGCCGTCCGAGGCCGAGTTCTCGTTGAGCAGGCAGACCATCGGACCGTGGAAGACGACCTGCGGGTACGTGCCGGTGTAGTCGCTGTTGCGCGAGTACTCGGTGCCGAGCAGCACGCGGCGCAGGCGCTCGATCAGCATCTGGCTCACGTTGCCGCCGCCGTTGTTGCGGTCGTCGACGATCAGGCCTTCCTTGCGCACCTGGCCGTAGTACCACTTGATGAACTCGCGGATGCCGTCCTCGCCCATGTCGGGGACGTGCACGTACGCCAGGCGACCGCCGGAGAGCTTGTCGACGCGCTCGCGGTTGCCCAGCACCCAGTCCAGGTAGAAGAGGTCCGACTCCGACGTGCGCGGCTGGAAGACGACCTTGCGCGCGCCCTCGGGCGTCGGGCGCGAGTTCACGGTGAACTCGACCGGCCGATGGGCCTTGCCGCGCAGGAGCTGGTACGGATCCGTGTCGGCGCGCAGCTCGACGCCGTCGATGGCGAGCACGTAGTCGCCGACCTCGATGGAGACGCCCACCTCCGTGAGCGGCGAGCGGTAGCGTTCCTCCTCGTTCTGCCCGCGCAGGATGCGCGCGAGGCGCTGCCGTCCGGACTGCGCGTCCACCTCGAGGCGTCCGCCGAACAGGGCGACGGGCGTGCGCTCGGGGACGTCCCAGTCGCCGCCCGTCACGTAGGCGTGGCCCACGTTGAGCTCGGCCACCATCTCCCCCAGCACGTAGTTGAGATCCGCGCGGTGCGCGACGTGCGCGAGCAGCGGCTCGTACTGCGCCTGCAGCGCCTGCCAGTCGTAGCCGTGCATGTTCGGCGCGTAGAAGTAGTCTCGGTAGCGCCGCCAGACCTCGAAGAAGACGTTGCGCCACTCGTCGCGCGGCACGCGGTCGCACACGAGGCCGGCCGTCGAGACGTCCTTCTTCGAGTCCTTGCCCTTCGCGCTCGCGTCGTACAGCGCGTAGCCGCCGCCGACGTTCGCGAGGATCTTCGAGCCGTCCGCGCTGATCGAGTAGCCGCCGCACTTCTCGACGAGGACGCTGGCCTTGCGCTCCTTGCGCGCGAACGCCATGAGCACGGGCTCGGACTCGCTCTCGCGCCCGTAGTAGGACGCGCCGCGCTGGACGTAGAAGAGGTGCTCGGCGTTGGCCGACAGCGAGTCGTAGTTGTCGGGATCGACGGGCACGCGCACGGCGCGCGCGGCCAGGCCCTCGAAGTCGATCGCGACGGGCTTCGCCGGCTTGGGCGCCGTCTCGCCCTTCGGTGCGTCCCCCGACTTCGCGGCCTCGTCCCCCTTCGCCGCCTCGGGCTTCGGCAGCGTCACCTCGTCGCTCTCGGGCGGGAACGGGTGCGCGACGTCCTTGCGCAGCGCGAGCGCGTAGATCCCGGTCGAGCGGTTCACCGCGAAGTTCCACTCGAGCCCCATGAGCTGCGGCGCGAACTCGCGGTCGGACAGGTAGAACAGGTAGTCGCCGGAAGGATCCCAGACCGGCTCGCTCTCCGACCACAGCTCGTCGGTGACGCGCCGCAGGCCTCCGTCCGAGCCGCCCCAGATCCACAGCGAGCGCAGCGAGTTCTCGTCGGCCAGCGAGAACGCCAGCCAGGCGGAATCGGGAGACCACTGGGCGTCGCCCAGGTTGCCGCCGCGGTCGCGCGCGACCTCGGTGACGCTCTTCGACGCGACGTCGAGCACGTGCAGACGCCCGCTCTTCGTCGTGAACGCGATGCGCTTGCCGTCCGGCGACCAGTCCAGGCCCGTCTTGCGCTCGGTGGAACCGTTCGTGAGCTGCTCCGGCGCCCCGCTGCCGTCCTGGGCCTCGACCCAGATCTCCTCCTCGCCGCTTTGGTCCGAGACGTACGCGATCCGCGTGCCGTCCGGCGACCAGCGTGCGGCGCGGTCGTGCGACTTCGACGAGTTCGTCAGGTTGCGCGTCGGCCCCTTCTCGATCGGAGCCGTGAACACGTCGCCGCGCGCGGTGAACAGCGCGCGCTCGCCCTTGGGCGACAGCGACGCGCCCTCGATGTTCTTCGCGGCGGAGATGCTCGACGGCCGCGAGGACACGCCGTCGTCCGGGACGCGGATCGCGAGCTTCTTCTGCGTGCCGGTCTTCGTGTCGTGGACGACGAGCTCGCCGTTCAGCTCGTACACGATCTCGCCCGCGTCGCCGCGGCTGGCCCAGCGCACGTCGTACTGCGTCTCGCGCGTGTGCTGCTCGGTCTTCTTCGAGTCGAGGTCGTACGAGTACAGGTTCAGCGTCCCGTCGCGGTCCGACACGAACCACACGCGGCGGTCGATCCACATGGGATCGCGCTCCGTGCGCTTGCTGTGGCTCACGGGCTCCAGCGCCGACGTGGCGAAGTCGAAGACGTAGAGGTCCTGAGCCCAGCCGCCCTCGTAGCGCTTCCACGTGCGGAAGTCGCGCGTGAGCGGCGAGTAGACGGCCTGCTTGCCGTCCGGCGAGAAGTCGCCGCCGCCCGCGACGGGCATCGGCAGCGCCGTCGGCGGCCCGCCGCCCAGCGGGACCGTGTAGAGCCGCGTGTCGGTCAGGTCCCAGGCGTCGCGCATGGAGCGGAACAGCACCGAGCGCCCGTCGCGCGAGAAGCCGTAGACCTGGTTGTCGAAGCCCCAGCGCTGCGGCAGCGGTCCGCGCGCGGGATAGAACGTGAGCTGCTTGGGCACGCCGCCCTGGCTGGGCACGACGTAGACCTGCTCGTCGCCGTCGTACTGGCCCGTGAACGCGATCCACGCGCCGTCCGGCGAGAACTTCGGGAAGAGCTCCTGCCCCGGATGCGCCGTCAGCCGCGTCGCGGTCCCGCCGCCGGAGGGCGCGAGCCACAGGTCGCCGGCGTAGCAGAACGCGACGCGGTCGCCGTGGATGTCGGGGAAGCGCAGGAGCTTCGTCTGCGCCGATCCGAACGTGGCGAGCAGGGCCGGGACGCAGACCAGCAGGGAGGTTCGGAGCATCGTCGAGGAGTTCGTGGGGCGGGCGGACACGGAGCCGGCGGAGCGGCCCGGGCAGGATAGGCATCGCGCGGAGGCGAAACCACGAAAGTCCGCGGCCGCACCCGCGCCCGCGGCGCGCGCGCTTGGTCGGTCCGCGCGGCCCTGCGTAGCATGCGCCGATGGATCGCGGCGGCGGCAGATCTCCGGTCCGGCCCGCGCCGCTGGACGATCGAGCGGCGCGCGGCGGCGTGTCGTGGATCGCGCTCTGCGCGACGTCCGGCGTGCTCGCCGGCCTGTGGGCGCTCGACGCGGCCGTCCTGCGCACGGGGCTGCTCGCCGACGCCGGGTCGCGCAGCGCGCTGACGCCGCTCTACGCGTTCTGGTCCCCGCTCGCGCGGCCCACGGCGGTGCTCTTTCCGGCGTGCGCCGCGGTCGCGGTGCTCGTCGCGCCGCGCCTCGCGGATCCCGCGCGCACGAGCGGTCGAGCGTTCGGGGCCGCGGTCGCGATCCTCGGCGCGGCCTGCGCGCTGGCGCTCTTCCTCGTGCGCATGCGCTGCGAGTCGCTGGGCGCGAACTTCGACGTCTACCGCGGCGAGGAGTTCCTGCACGATGCGCGGGCCGTCGGGGACGCGTCCGCGTTCCTCGCGGGATACGTCGAGCGGATGCCCGGGCTCTCGACGCACGGCCGGCACTTCCCGCCCGGGCACGCGCTGCTGCTCCACGCCTGGGGCGCGTGGTTCGGCGCGGGCACGTTCCCGGCCGGCGTGCTCGTGTGGCTGTGCGCGGCCGCTGCGCTACCGATCGTGCTGCTCGGACTGCGCGAACTCCTCGAGGAGCGCGCGGCGCGCCAGGCCACGCTGCTCGTCGCGATCGCGCCCGCGTTCCTCGACTTCGCCTGCACGGCGATGGACGCGGTGTTCCTCCTCGTCGCCTCGATCGCCTGGTGGCTCGGCCTGCGCGCGTTCGGTCCGCACGGTCGCGCGCGCGACGCGGCGTTCGCCGGACTGGCCCTGCTCGCGGCGAGCTTCTTCAGCTTCTCCGCGCTGCCGCTCGGGCTCGCGCTGACCGCGTACGGGGTCCTCGGACGTCGTTCGGCGTCCGGGCTGCCGCTCGCCGTCGCCGGCGCGGCGTTCTTCGCGGGCGCGCTCGCGCTGCGCGCTGGGACCGGGTTCGCCCTGTGGGACTGCTTCCTCGCGGCGCACGAGCACGCGCAGGCCTTCATGGAGCGCGTGCGCGCGGAACACCCGCGCACGGAACTGTGGCGCATCGTGCCCGGGAACGCCGTGGCCTTCGCGGTCGGTGCCGGCGTCGCGCTGATCGCGGCCTCGGGCGCGCGGCTCGCGCGCGCGGGCCTGCCGCGCGACGCGTGGACGCGCGCCGCGCTCGCCGCGCTGCTCGTCATGTGCGCGCTCTACCGCCTCGAGACCGAGCGCATCTGGCTCTTCGCGGTCCCGTGGCTCGCCGCGATCGCGCTCGCGCGCGGGCCGCTCGAGGACGAGGACCTGCGCCGCCTCGTCGCGGTCGCGGCGCTCCAGGCCTTCCTGCTCGAGGTGGCGCTCTTCACGCTGTGGTGAGGCGCGGCGCCGGAAACGGCGGCGGCCCCGGGCGGGGCCGCTGCGCGAACCGCGGGCGAGCGGATCAGCCGCGCTTCGCGACCGCCGCTTCGCGCAGCTGGTCGTGCACGTTCTCGCTGCGCGGCGGCGGGACGAGGCCGAGCGCGCGGCCCAGGCGCTTGCGGCCGAACTGCGGGTTCTCGAGGTAGTACAGCGCGCGCTCCATGAAGCGCTTCGAGCGCTGCGGGTAGCCGTAGTACCAGCGCTCGTAGCTGCGCACCATGTTCTTGCGCATCTCCTCGAGCTCGACCTGCGTGAAGTGCTCGTGCTTGTACGCCGAGCGGTTGCTCGAGACGTAGTTCTCGGTCAGGTCGGACAGGTCGATGTTCGCGAGGTACCCGTCCCAGCTCTCGGTGCCGATCAGCGGGTTGAACACCGACACGCGCACGAGGTCGGGCCCGGCGAGCTTGAGGACCTTCTCCGTCTCCTCGATGTCCTGCTTCGTCTCGCCCGGCGAACCGACGATCAGGTAGACCTTGGCCCAGATGCCGGCGCGGCGCGTCATGCGCGCGGCCTCGACGATCACCTCGGGCGTCAGGTCCTTCTTCAGGACGTCGAGCATGCGCTGCGAGCCCGATTCCCAGCCGTAGTAGATGCGCCGGCACCCGGCGCGGTGCATGTGCTTGAGCAGCGGATAGTCGACGCAGTCCGCGCGCGTGTTCGCGATCCACTCGAACTTCAGGCCGCGGCGCAGGATCTCGTCGCACATCTCGTGGATGCGCTTCTTCCTGAGCGTCAGGATCTCGTCGACGAACAGGATGACGCCCGGGTTGTACGTCTTGACGATGTGCTCGAGCTCGTCGACGATCATCTCCGTCGAGCGCACGCGGAAGCCGCGGCCGGTGAGCTCCTTCTGGCAGAAGATGCACTTGAAGGGGCATCCGCGCGTCGTGAAGATGTAGACGAGCTTTTCCGGGTTGAGCGCGAAGTAGCGGTCCATCGGCAGGAGGTGCCGCGCCGGCAGCGGCAGCTCGTCGAGCTTCTTGATCAGCGGCGGCGCCTGGTTGTCGATCGCCAATTGGCCGTCGCGCATCGCGGCGAGACCCGGGACCTGCGCCAGTCCGTTCCAGTCGTTGCCGTCGAGGTGCTGGAGGAACTGCGGCAGCGTCTCCTCCGCCTCGCCCTTGAGCACGAAGTCGAAGTGCCCGCTGTCGAGGAAGATCCCCTGGTCGACCGACGCGTGCGGGCCGCCCATGACCGTGATCTTGCCGCGGCTCTTGGCGTACTTGGCCCACGCGATCGCGCGGCGGATGTTGGGCGTCAGCGCGTCGAATCCGATCACGTCGTTGCGCTCGATCGCCTCGCGCATGTGCGCGTCGTTCACGATCCGCTCGTCGCACAGCTCGACCGGGATCTGCGCCTTCTCCAGGCTCGCCCCCAGGTAGGCGATCCCGAGGACCATGGAGAGCGGGTCCTCCTGGACGTGGGGCTTGACGTAGGTCAGCAGGGTCTTGCGCATCGGATGGTGTCGGGTCGCGGGTGACGAGCGCGGTGCAGGGGCCTGGAGTCGCGCCGGGAGAGCCCGTTTCAGGTCTCTTCGTCGGACCGGGATCGGCCGCTTCGGACTCAAACTCTACCCCGCGCGGAAGGTTCCCACAAAGTCCGCTCGCGCAGGGACTTCGGCCCAGGCAGGGGCTCGGATCCGCGCACCGCTCAGCGGCCGCGCGGCGCGCCGAGGCGGGCGGCGGAGCGCGCCCGGTCGTACTCCTCGAGGAACTCCCCGGCGAGCCGCGGGATCGTGAACCCGGCCTCCAGGCGCGCCCTCCCGGCCGCGCCCATCGTCCGGCGCAGCGCGGGGTCCGCGAGGAGCCGCGCGATCGCGCCGGAAAAGGCTTCCAGGTCGAACGGGTTCGCCACGAAGCCCGTGACGCCGTCGGCCACGACCTCGGGGCTGCCGCCGAAGACCGTCGCGACGACGGGCTTCGCGTGCTCCATGGCCTCCAGGTTCACGAGGCCGAACGTGTCGAAGCAGATCGAGGGCGTCACGAAGACGTCCGCCGCCGCGTAGGCCGCCTGCAACTCGCCACCGTCGAGCCAGCCGGTCGCGACGATGCGGTCCGCCACGCCCAGCGCGCGCGCGCGCGGCTCGAACTCGCGCTCGTAGATGTCGCGCTTGCCCATCACGATCAGGCGCACGCTCGGGAAGCGCGGCGCGAGGCGCGCGAGCATGGCCAAGAGCTGACCGACGCCCTTCTGCTCGTGCAGCCGTCCGCCGATCGCCAGGACGAGCGCGCCCTCGAGCCCGAAGCGCGCACGGAACGCGGCGACCTCGGCCGGCGTCGGCAGCGCGGCCTGCTCGCGCACCGCGTTGTGCACCGTGCGGTCGACGCGGATGCCGTTGGCGCGGATCGCCGTGCCCAGCTCGTCCGACACGACCGTGAAGCGGTCGACGTCGCGCGCCAGGACGCGCCGGATCGACGCGTTGCGCCAGGGGTTGTAGCGCAGGCGCTGGCACGGGACGCACTTCTGCCAGTAGGCCGCGTAGTCGCGCTCGAGCCCGCCCGCCGCCTCGCCGCCGTGGAAGCAGGTCAGCTTCTGGTAGCAGAATGTCATCACGTCGTGCGCGGTGAAGACGACGCCGGCGCCGCTCGCGCGCGCCTTCGAGAGCGACGCGTACCCGAGGTGCGCGTGCAGCAGGTGGCTGTGCACGACGTCGGGCCGGAACCGGGCCAGCACGCGCTCGAGCTCGGCGTGGAGCGGACGTTCCGACAAGGACGTCCAACCGCGCCAGCGCGGCGACGCGTCGCTGAAGAGGCGCTGCACGCGCAGCCCCTCGATCTCGGTCGGCGTCGCCTCGCCGCGGTCCTGCACGGCGGTGACGAGCTCGGTCTCGTGACCCAGGCCGCGCAGATGGCTGCCCAGCTGGTACATCTGCCGGATCGACGATCCGATGCGCGGATCCGACAGGTCGTTGAGGAAGAGGATGCGCATCGCGGTCAATCGCGCACGCCGCTCTGCCGGCCGCCGACGTCGATCGCGGCCTCGCGCAGCACGCCCGCGTCGGCGAGATCGCGCCCGCTCACGCCTCCGAAGCCGCCGTGACTCGACCGGTACATGTACCAGTAGATGTAGCCCAGGTGGACCAGCACCCACGACTGGTACAGCGCGATCCCCCAGGCCGTCCCGGTGTAGGGGATGTCGGCGATCAGCCAGAAGTTGACCGGGATCGTGATCACCGCGCCCAGGACCGTGAGCCACAGCCAGGCCTTCACCTGGTTCGTCGCGATGTACACCGAGTCGATCGCGGCGGCGAACGCGTAGGGCACGTACCCGATGGCCAGGACCCACGCGAACCCGAACACCGGCGCGGCGTAGTCCCGCGGGAAGATCGCGCCGACGACCACCGGGATCAGGAGCAACGCCGCCACCATCGCGAAGGCGATCGCGATCCCCGTGATCAGGGTCACGCGGTTGAACAGGCGGCGCAGGCCGACCCAGTCCTTGCGGCCCGCCAGCTCGGCCAGCGCCGGCAGCGCCGTGCGCGCCACCGCCGGCATCGGCAGCGTCGGGATCTGCATGATCCTCTGCGCGATGTGGAAGTAGCTCACCCACTCCTTCCCCACGACCTTGGCGATGATCAGGCGCGGGAAGATGTGCAGGAAGAGCGCCGTGCCGTTCTTCAGGAGCCCCACGCGGATCCCGAGGCGCATGCCGCGCCACAGCGGGACCTCGCGCATCCAGGCCACGATCTCGCGCAGGCCGGGCAGCGGCGGACCGCCGTCGTGCCGCGCGAGCGCGTACTGCTCGACCGCCAGGATGCTGCCGAAGATCGCCGAGGCCACGGTGCCGATGACCGCGCCCAGCGGCGAGCCGGTGATCGCGGCGCCGACGACCACCAGGAAGAAGCGCACGACCTCGTCGGCGTTCTCGACCTGCGCCAGCGCGCGCATGCGCCGCGTGCCCTGGAACGCGACGGCCGCGACCGTGCGCGGCAGGTCGAACAGCGGTTCGAGGCACAGGATCAGCGCCCACACGCCGACCTCGCGCGAGTCGTAGAAGATCTCGCCGAACCAGGGCAGCGCGAACCAGCCGACGGCCAGGATCGCCAGGCAGAACACGAGGCCGGCCTTGGCGACGAAGGCGATCCAGCCGGCGGTCTTCTCGACGTTCCCGCGCACGTGCGCGGCGGCGATCTGGCTGATCGTCGCCGGCACGACGCCCGTGTTGATCAGGAAGTGCAGCAGGCCCTGCAGCGCGATCGCGACGACGAAGGCACCCTGGCCGCGCGCGCCCAAGAGGAACGCCAGCACCACGGTCGACGCGAACTGGCTGAGCTGGTTGATCGCGCTCGCCACCTGCAGGGTCGCGGTGTCGCGGAAGAAGCGGCTCTTCAGCACCTCGGCCAGACGGCGTCTCATCGCGCGCCCCCCGACATCACCGCCGCGTACACGCGCAGCACGGCCTGCGCGTTGTCGTCCCACGACGAGCGTCCGGCGTGCTCGCGCGCGCCCGCCGCCAGCCGCGCGCGGAGGGCCGCGTCGCCGAGGATGCGCTCGAGCGCCGCGCCGACCGAGGCCGCGTCCGGCGCGACGAGAAGGCCGCTGACGCCGTCGACGATCGCGTCCTCGGCGCCGCTGTTCCTCGTCCCGATCGACGGCGTGCCGCACGCGGCCGCCTCCAGGTACACGATGCCGAACCCCTCGAACCCGCCGTCGGCCGCGTCCACCGGCGTGTGCAGGAAGACGCGCGCGTTCTGCAGCAGCGCCACCTTCTCGTCCTCGTCCACGTTGCCGACGAAGTGCACGCGCCCCTCGACTCCGCTGCGCCGCGCGAGCTCGCGCAGCGAGCGCTCGTACTCGTCGCCCGTCGCGTGCCCGACGAGCACGTGGTGCAGGTCGGGATGCCGCGGCGCGACCGCGCAGAACGCGGCCAGCGACAGGTGGTGGCCCTTGCGCTCCTTGACCTCGCCGATCGCCAGCGTGAAGGGCTTCCCGCTCCACGGCCGCTGCGGCGCGGCGCGCGGACGCGCGTAGTGTGCGGCCGAGACGGCGTTCGGGATCACGTGGACGCGCTCGCGCGGCAGGTCGCCCGGGCCGAGGTGCCGGTAGAGCCGGTCGCGCGTGTGACCGCTGACCGCGATCAGCGCGTCGAGCTCCCGGTACGTCGCCCGCGCGCGCGCGGCGTGACGCGGCACGAGCAGCGGCTGCACGCTGTACGTGCCGTGCGCCGTCGCCACGACCGGCTTGCGCGCCCAGCGCGCGCCGCGCAGCGCGGCCCACGAGTGCGGATAGTCCTTGATCGCGTGCACGAGGTCGACGCCGGCTGCGTGGAGCGCGATGCGCGGGATCGCGAGCGTCGCATTGGCCCAGAACCGCGCCGGCGACATGTGGAAGAAGTAGTCGGGCGGCAGCGCGACCTCGACCCGCCAGCTCGCCGGGACCTCGGCCGACGTCGGCCGGTGCTTGCGCGCCAGGAGGACCCGCGCCTCGAAGCCCGGCTGCGCCCGCTCGAGCGCCTGGATCAGGCGCACCGTGTAGCGCCCGACCCCGTCGAGATCGGAGAGGGAGTCGGTGAGGAACAGGACGCGCATCGGGCCGGGCGGAGGATAGCGAGACGCGGCGGGCCGGGGACCACCCGATCCAGGCCGGATCGACGCGCGGAGGACGCGATCCCAAGGACTCGCGCTCCCGCGCGCGCTATCCTCGAAGATTCTTCCCATGGCACGCGACGACGGATCGACGACGACGTGGACCGCGCCCGAGGGCCGCGGCGCCTTCGGCGGCTTCATCGGCCCGCGCAACCTCGTCGACCTGGTGGCGCAGTCGGCGCCGTGGCTCTTCGACGGCACGCATCCCCTCGTCGGCCGCGTCCCCGCGGCGCGGCCGGGCCGGCTGATCGAGCTGGGCGATCACCCGCTGGGCTGGTGGTCGATCCTCCTCGCCGCGGACCGCCTCGAATCCGCCGTGCGCCCGACGCCGGCCCAGGTCGCGGACTACTTCGCGCTCTCGTGCGCGTGCCACTTCGCGAGCGTCGCGACGTACGTGCCGACCGACGTCGACGCCAAGATCCGCCGCGCGCTGTGGATCGACCAGACCGATCCGGCCGAGCTCGCCGCCATGCACGCGTTCGCGCTCGCGCTCGAGCGCTGGGACGTCTCGGGCGTCAGCCGCCGCATCGTGACCGTCGCGGGCGTCGGCGACGTGTCGGGCCACGACGGCGAGCGGTTGTCGGTCCTGTGCGGCGCGCTGATCGGCGCCTGCAACGGCATCGAGGCCGGCCTGGACCTGCGCGAGCCCGCCGCGGCGGCCGCGCGCGCGATCGACGAGGAGTTGGCGCGCGAGGCGCGGGCTTTCGAGCTCGCGAGGTCCCGCCCGGGCGACGAGCTGCGCCTGCTCGACCTCGCGACCGTGCTGACGCACAACCAGGGCGACGTGATGCAGTCGCTCGGCACCAAGGAGGCGCGCTGCGTGCCCGAGGACGTGCGCCTCGGCTTCACGGACCTCGCGCGCGAACGGTTCGAGCGCTACGACGGCGCGTTCGGCCGCGCGGCGCGCTTGTACAAGGAACTGCTCGCGCCCGAGGGCCACCGCCACTACCCGCTGCGCGAGATCAAGCTGCTGCGCGCTTCGCCGGCGCTCCTGCTGCCGATCGGGCCCTTCCTCGACGGCTACGGCGAGACGCTCGCGCGCTTCCCCGGATGGACGCCGGCCCAGCGCGCCGCGGTCGTCGGCGGGCTGCTGGAGGGCTGCCGCAAGGTCGCCGGACAGGAGGGCTACTACCGCGCGCTGTGCGGCTTCGACGCGGCGCACCCGGGCGGGATCGCGGCTCTCGAAGGGCACTTCGCCACGGCCGCGCGCCGCGAGTGGAAGTCCGACACGACGCGCAAGAAGGTCGGCGTGCGCCGCGTCTCGTTCGAATCGAGCTACCAGAAACGCGCGCGGCAGGTCCTCGCCGGCGGCTGAGGCCTTGTCCCGGCCGTCCGCGACCACGAAGCTCTGCCGCGCTTGGACTGGACGATCCTCACCGTCTTCGTGCTCGTGTACGTCGGCATGGCGCTCGGGCGGCTGCCCGGTCTGGCGCTCGACCGCACGGGCATCGCGCTGCTCGGCGCGATCGCGCTGATCGCTCTCGGGCACGTCGACACGCACGCGGCCTGGGCTTCGATCGACGTCGGCACGATCGCGCTGCTCTTCGGGATGATGGTCGTCTCGGCGCAGCTCCACCGCGCGGGCTTCTACGACCGCGTCACGTCCCGGATCGCGGCGGCGGACCTGTCGCCGCCGATGCTGCTCGGGCTCGTGGTCCTCGTCGCCGGATGCCTGTCGGCGGCGCTCACGAACGACGTCGTGTGCCTCGCCATGGCGCCGCTCCTGTGCGAGGCGACCGCGCGCCGCGGCCTGGCGCCGCTGCCGTTCCTGCTGGCGCTCGCGTGCGCGGCCAACGTCGGCTCGGCGGCCACGCTGATCGGCAACCCGCAGAACATGCTCGTGGGACAGCGGCTCGGGCTCGACTTCGGCGAGTACCTCCTGGACGCGGCCGTCCCGAGCGCGCTGGGCCTCGTCGCCACCTGGGGCATCGTTGTCGCGCTCCAGCGCGGCCGCTGGACGTCCAGCGCGGGCGTCAGCCCGGCCGAGCGCCGCACCCACGACGCGTGGCAGGCGCGCAAGGGCGTCCTCGTCATGACCCTCGTCGTGGCCCTGTTCCTCTTCACCGACTGGCCGCGCGAGGTCGTCGCGCTGGGCGCGGCGGGCGTCATGCTCGCCAGCCGCCGAGCGCGCTCGCGCGAGATCCTGGCGCTCGTGGACTGGCAGCTGCTCGTGCTGTTCGCCGGCCTCTTCGTCGTGAACCACGCGTTCGAGGCCTCGGGGATGCTGGCCCGCGCGTTCGAATCCGCGCGAGCGCGCGGCATCGATCCGAGCGACCCCGTGACGCTCTTCCTGTCGATCGTCCCGCTGTCGAACCTCGTGTCGAACGTGCCGGCGGTCATGCTGCTCCTGCCCACCGCGACGCACCCCGACGCCGGCGCGATCCTCGCGCTCGCCGGCACGCTGTCGGGGAACCTGCTGCTCGTGGGCAGCATCGCCAACCTCATCGTGGCCGACCAGGCGGCGCAGCTCGGCGTGCGCATCGGCTGGAAGGAGCACGCGCGCGTCGGCGTGCCCGTGACGCTCGTCACGCTGGCGATCGCGGCCGGCTGGCTCGCGCTACGCGCCTGAACCGTCGGCGGGGCGCGGCTGGGCTCGCGGACCGCGCAGGATCGCTTCGAGCCCGCCGACCTCGGCGCGCCGCAGCTGGAAGCCGAAGCCGTGCCGCTCGCAGATCTCCTTGGCGATCGACAGGCCGAGCCCCGTGCCCGTCGGGTGCCGCCGCCGTGCCGTCTCCGTGCGGTACGAACGTTCGTGCAGCCGCGCGAGCTCCTCGTCGGACACGCCCGGTCCGTCGTCGAGCACGCGCACGACGAACTCGTCGCCGTCGACCTCCAGCACGACCGCGACGTGGCCGCCCTCGCGCCCGTAGCGCACGGCGTTGTGCACGAGGTTGGACACGGCGCGCTCGAACAGCGTGACGTCGGCTTCGACCTCGACCTCCTCGCCCGGCAGCGCGTGCACGAGGTCGATGCCCTTTCCGCGCGCGATCGTCGCCTGGCGGCCGACCGCGCGCTCGACGAGGCGGTTCAGCGACATGCGGTAGCGCTGGAGCGGCAGCTCGTCGGCCTCGAGCTTCGCGGCCGCGCCCAGATTCTCGAGCAGGGCGCCCAGGTAGTGCGCTTCCTCCTGCGCCTCGCGCACGCGCGCCGGATCGGGCACCTCGTGCGCGGCCGCGCGCCGCTCGAGCGCCACGAGGTGTCCCTGCAACACGGTGAGCGGCAGCATGACGTCGTGCGTCGTGTTCTCGACGAACGCGCGCAGGGAACGCTCGCGCCGCTCGAGCTGCGAGATCTGGTCGCGCACCTGCGTGCCGGCCGCGTCGAAGGCGCGTCCCAGCTCGGAGAGCTCGTCCGAGCCGCTCGCGCCCACCGGTTCGGCGTAACCCGACGCGGCCGAACGCCGAACCCCGGCCGTCAGCTCGCGCACGCGCCTCACGAACGGCAGGAACGCGAAGAGCGTCACGAGGACCAGCACCCCGGCGAGCAGCGCCGGCACGCCGTAGCGGTCGAACGCCAGCGGCCCGGCGCCGGCCATGTCGATGCGGCGCGCGAGCACGATCGCGCACGGCCCCGTGTCCCAGGCCATGCGCACCGCGGCCTCGAGTCCGCCGCGGCGCGGGAGACCGGCGCGCTCGGGCATCTCGAACGGACGCGACGCGATCGCGGCGCCGCGCTCGAGCTCCGCGCGCAGCTCGCCGTCGAGCTTGGGCGCGAGCGGATTGTCCGAGCGCAGGTCGGGGTTGTAGCCCCACAGCTCGAAGCGGGTGCCGCCCGGTCCGGGCCCGGCACCGGCGCGGGGCGGCAGCGGATCGAGGCGACCCTCGCGGGCCCGCGCGCGCGGACCGTTGGGGCCGCCGGGGCCGAGACCGAGAGGATCGCGCGGCCCCCCCGCACCGAAGCGCCGCTCGCCCGGAAGTCGCGCCGGCGGATCCTGGAAGAACTCGGGGTCCTCCTCGCAGGCCTCGCGTCCGCCCGACTCCATCCGGCCGCGCGCGTAGTCGACCAGCGCGTCCAGCTCGGCCGCGCGCGCGGCGCGTTCGCGCACGAAGACGAGTCCCGCCGTCAGCGGCACCGCGGTGAGGAGCAGCGTCAGCGAGAGCCGCGTGGCGAGCTTCACGCGCCGTCCTCGGAGCGCAGCTTGTAGCCGATGCCCCACACGGTCGCGAGGCGCGCGCCGGCCGCCCCGAGCTTCTTGCGCAGGCGCGAGACGTGCACGTCGAGCGTGCGTTCGGTGCCGTCGCGCTCGGGCGGCAGCACGTTCTGCACGAGCCACGAGCGCGAGATCGCCGCGCCCGGCCGCTGCGCCAGCGCGTGCAGGAGGTCGAACTCGACCTTCGTCAGCTCGATCTCCGCGGCCTCGACGAACACGCGCCGCGCGGTGACGTCGAGCACGATGGGGCCGCACTCGACGCGGTCCGCGCGCGCGAGGACCGGCCGGCGCAGACGCGCCTGCACGCGCGCGACGAGTTCCTCGGGCCAGAACGGCTTCGTCATGTAGTCGTCGGCGCCCAGCTCGAGCGCGCGCACCTTGACGGCCGCGTCCTGCTTCGCGGACAGCACGAGCACCGGCACGTCGCACTGTCCGCGCCAGCGCTTGAGCACGTCGAGCCCGTGCGCCCCGGGCAGCATGAGGTCGAGGATGAGCAGCGCGTAGTTCTGCGGCACGAGGCCGAGCGCCGTGCCCCCGTCGCGCAGCCACGAAGCGTCGAGCCCGGCCTCGGTCAAGTGCTCGACGATCTGGCGGCCGAGCTTCTCGTCGTCCTCGACGAGCAGGATGCGTGCGGACAAAGGGGGAGGCCTCGTTCTCTGAGTTTCGTGCCGGGACCTGAAGCTCGTCCGAAGTCGCGCCGGGCTGCCGGCGCCCTTCAGCATCTCTCAAGGTGTGTTCCCGATCCTAAGGGCATGGAGACCTCGCTCCGCCCGATCCGTGCCCGATTCGGAGTCGCCGGCGTCGCTAGCCTCGCAGGCTGCGCGATCCTCGCCGGCCTCGCGGCGCTGGCCGGGTTCGCCGCGCCCCTGCGCGCCGAGGCGCCGGGCCAGGACGCCAGCGCTCCCGAGCGGGGCGCGCGTGGCCCCGCGGACTTCGAGCGCTGGGTGCGGGTGCTCGAGCGCGAGTCGGCGAACCCCGACGCGGCGATCGCGCGCAGCGCGCGCGCGGCGCTCGACGCGCTGGGCGAACGCGGCCGGCGCGGCACCCAGAACGAGCGGGCGAACGAGCCGGAGCAGCGTGGCGCGCCGCGCGCCTCCGGATCCCGCGGAGAACGCGGACGCCCCGAAGCTCGCGGTCCGGACGGCTCCGATCTGCCGCCGCGGCCGCTGGGCCCGCGACCGCCGCGCGACCGCGGCGCGTGGCCGCGCGGACGGGACGACGGCGCGCACGGCGATCCGTTCTCGGGAGATCACCCGCCGCGCTGCGGACCCGGGTGCTGCCTCCACGGTCGGGGCGCGCGCGACGGCGGGCCTCCGCCCCCCTTCCCGCGCGGTCTCCCGCCCGGTCCTCCCCCGCGCGGCCCGCGCGACTTCGCGCCGCGCACCCCGCGCAACGACGGCCCGCGCGACGGCGGCCCGCGCGACCGCCGCCCCGAACCGGGATTCGACGGCCCCCGGCCGCCGCGTCCCCCGCTCCCCGATCGAGACGAACCCAGCCGACCGCACCGTTCCCCGTCCAAGGAAACCTGATCCATGCATTCGCGGAATCCTCTCTTCGCCGGCCTGCTCGTCGCACTGCTCGCCAACTCGCTGATCTCGAGCGCGACGGCCCAGGGCCCCGGTCCCCTCCCGCCGCCGCCGGTTCCGCCCGGCAACCCGATCACGACCGCGAAGGTCAACCTGGGCAAGGCGCTCTTCTGGGACGAGCAGATGTCGAGCACGAACACGACCGCCTGCGGATCGTGCCACGTGTTCGAGCACGGCGGCTCGGATCCGCGCACGTCGAGCGCGAACCCGAACCCCGGCGCCGACGGCCTGTTCGGCGGCGCGGACGACGTGTTCGGCTCGCCGGGCGTCCCGCGCACGGACGCGACGGGGGCGTACGTGCTGTCGACGATCTACCGCCTGCGCACGCAGGTCACCGGCCGCAAGTCGCCGAGCGTGATCAACGCGGCCTACGTGCCGACGACCTTCTGGGACGGCCGCGCGAACCCGACGTTCCTCGATCCGCTGACGCAACAGGTCGTCCTCCCCGGCGGCGCGAGCCTCGAGAGCCAGATCGTCGAGCCGCCGGTGAGCGACGTCGAGATGGGGCACGTCGGCACGAACTGGAACGACGTCGCCGCGAAGATCGCGGCGGTCACGCCGCTGCGCCTCTCGCCCGCGATCCCGGCGCAGCTCTCGACGTGGATCGCCGGCCGCGGCTACCCGGAGCTCTTCCAGGAGGCTTTCGGCTCGCCCGACGTCACCGGCGCGCGCATCGCGATGGCGATCGCGACCTACGAGCGCGTGCTCGTGTCCAACCAGGCGCCGTTCGACCAGCTGCTGGCCGGCAACCCGCAGGCGCTGACGCCGCAGGAGAACGCCGGTTTCCAGATCTTCAACACGCAGGGGCGCTGCAACATCTGTCACGCCGGTCCGCGCCTCACGAACGACAGCTTCCGCTACATCGGCGTGCGCCCGCAGAACGACGACCTCGGCCGCTTCGTCGTGACCGGCAACAACGCCGACCGCGGCCGGATGAAGGTGCCGAGCCTGCGCAACGTCGAGCTGCGCGCGCCGTACTTCCACACGGGGCGTTTCGGGACGCTCGAGGAGATCGTCGCGTTCTACAACCGCGGCGGCGACTTCAACGCGCCGAACAAGGATCCCAACATCCTGCCGCTCGGACTCTCGCCGCAGCAGCAGGCGAACCTGGTCGCGTTCCTGCGCCGGCCGCTGACCGATCCGCGCGTGACGAACCAGCAGGCGCCGTTCGACCATCCGGCCCTCAACCAGAGCTCGGCGCGCGTGCCGCAGCTGTTCGGCGTCGGCACGGCCGGCACCGACGGGTTCGTGCCGAACCTCGTGGCCGTCGAGCCGCCGTTCGTCGGCAACCCGCGCTTCACCGTCGCGCTCGACGGCGCCTGCGCCGGCAAGAAGACGATCCTCGCGTTCAGCGAGACGAGCGTGCCCGGCGGCGTGCTGTTCAACGGGATGCGCACGTACCTCGATTTCGGCGGACCGCTCCTCGTGCGGCGCCTCGGGCCGCTCCCCGGCGCCGGACCGGGCCTGGGCTTCGGCTCGGGGACCATCGCGATCCCGAACGACCCGCTCCTGATCGGCCGGCCGTTCTACGCGCAGGCCTACGTGTTCGACGTCACGCCGGGCAAGCGCTTCGCGGCGACCGAGGCCGCGGAGCTCATGCGCTTCTGATCACGACCACCCCCCGTTCGGGACTCGGCCCGTTCCGCTGAAGTCCCCGCGCGCGCTGGACACCCTCAGGAGTCCGGCGCGCGCCTCTTTGCGGGCCGTCCGCGCATCCGCCTGCGCCGCACAGCCGTGCGCGGCGGGCCGCTCACTTCGCGAACCGGCCGGCGAGCCCAGGGTGGTCCGGCGCGATGCGCGTCGCGCGGAAGAGCGCCTTCTCGTCGACGCCGCCCGGCCGCCCGCGGTCGCCGCGCGCAGCGCCGGCGTCGGGGGGAGCCCCGTCGCGCGGAGCGCCATCGCGCGCCGGCGGCGGCTGTCCGTCGCGCGGTCCGCGCCCGGGCGGACCGCCCATCGCGACGTCTCCGCCGTGCGGGTTCAGGTACTCCCACACGATGGCGCCCTCGCGCGTGACCTCGAAGATCCGTCCGTCGACGCCGGAGCACACGAGCGTGTGGCCGTTCCCGAGCCTCTGCGCGCCCGAGATGAACGCGGAGTAGAAGCTCGACTTGTCGGGCGCCGTGTAGGACCAGCGCGGCGCGATCGCGGCCAGCGTCGCGGCCGGCGCGAACCCGCGCTCCGCGTCGAAGGGCAGGAGGACCTCGTCGACGCTGGAGTACTCGCCGCCCGGCCGGCCCTCGCCGTTGTTGAAGACGAGCAGCGCGAGCCCGTCCTTCTCGGCCCCGATCCACGTCGCGTCGTGCTGGTGGAACAGCCGGCGATCCGCCGCGGTGCCCGCGCCGTGCATCCGCGGGTTGCCCCAGCGCGCCAGCAGGTCGCCGCCCTTCCCGAAGCGCCCGCCCATGCTGCCGCGCGCCTGCGCGGTGGTCGTCGAGTGGTCGATCACCCACACCTCGTCCATGTGGCGCACGGAGAGCAGGATCAGGTCGTGGCTCGCGAGCCAGCTCAATCCGTTCGTGTGCAGCCAGTCGCTCTCGCGACCCGGACCGCCCGGACGCGCGGGTGCGTCGGCGGGCTTCGCGTCGCCGCCGCCGGCGTAGCCCGTCGCGCGCATGCGGCGCTCGGTCTCCTCGCGGCGCGCGCGCTGCTCCGCGGTGAGCGGCGCCTCGCGGCGGTGGTCGCCATTCACGTCGATGCGCTCGGGGTGCGCCGTCACGTCGCCGTAGCCGGCCTTCTCGGCGTCGACGTCCTGGATCAGGTGGTCGCGCGCGCGCCACTCCCACACGACCTCGGCGCCGCTCGGCGGCAGCGGCTTCAGCTCGAGCACGGAATCGGGGCGCAGCCCCGAGAGCGGTGCCCGCTCCGGGTCCCGGCCGGCCGCGATCGCGTCGACCTGCGTCATGTCGTCCCACACGAGCGTCAGCACGTTGCCGTTCGGCAGGACGCGCGCGTCGTGGTGCTGCACGCGCGCCGCGTCGGACAGGAGGTAGTCCCACGTCACGGTGCCGTCCCAGGCGATGCGCTGCAGCCGCCCGCCGATCCCGCCCGCGTGGAACGCGCTGTTCTCGACGCGGCAGGCACGCAGGATCGAACCGTCGGGGAGGAGTTCCACGGTGTTGCCCGGGGGGAACGCGCTCTTCCAGGTGTGGACGACCTCGCCGCCGGCGTCGATCAGGTAGGTGGTGGTCGAGCGCAACGGCGCGATCAGCGTGAAGCCCGGCGTGGCCGCGTCCGTGCGCGTGATCAGCCCGCGCTTGGGTACGGCCTGGGCGGCGGGCGCGGGATCCTCGGCGCGCGCCGGAGCGAGGATCAGGGCGACGAGGAGAGCGCGGATCATGCCGGTCTCGGCTTGCGCGCGGACGTGCGCGGCCGGGTCGGGTTCCTGGGCGAGTCCCCCGTCGAGCTCCCGCGCGCGGGCCGCGGCGATTTCGTCGCGGCCTTGCGGCCCGCCGGCTGCGCGCGCTTCGGCCGGCGCACACGCTCGGGCACGGCCAGCGCCTCGTCGAGCGCCTGGTCGACGTTTTCGAGGAACACGAAGCGCATCTCGCGCCGTGCCGAGGCCGGCACGTCGGCGATGTCCGGCTCGTTGCGCTTGGGCAGCAGCACGGTGCGGATCCCCACAGCGCGCGCGCCGAGGACCTTCTCCTTCACGCCGCCGATCGGCAGCACGAGCCCGCGCAGGCTGATCTCGCCGGTCATCGCCACGTCGGGGCGCGCGCTGCGGCCGGTGAGCAGCGACACGAGCGCCACGTAGAGCGCGACGCCCGCGCTCGGGCCGTCCTTCTGGATCGCGCCCGCCGGGAGGTGCACGTGCAGGTCGTGCGATTCGAAGAAGCGCGGGTCGAGACCCAGCGAGCGCATGCGCGACTTCACCAGCGACATCGCCGCCAGCGCGCTCTCGCGCATCACGTCGCCCAGCTGGCCCGTCAGCACGAGCTGTCCCTTGCCGGGCATGCTGGTCGCCTCGACGAACAGGATCTCGCCCCCGTGCGGCGTCCAGGCCAGTCCGGTCGCCACGCCGGGCAGCGCGACACGGCTCTTCGTCTCGTCCTGGAAGCGCGACGCGCCGAGGATCGTCTCGACGTCGTTCTTCCCGATGCGCACCTTGCGCGCCTCGCCCGACGCGATGCGCGCGGCGGCCCAGCGCACGAGGCTCGCGATCTGGCGTTCGAGGTTGCGCACGCCGGCCTCGCGCGTCCAGCCCTCGAGCACGCGCACGATCACGGCGTCGTCGATGACGAGCCGCTTCGCGTCGAGACCGTTGTGCTCGAGCTGGCGCGGCACGAGGTACCGCCGCGCGATCTCGAGCTTCTCCTCGCGCGTGTAGCCGGGCAGCTCCACGACCTCGAAGCGGTCGCGCAGCGGGCCCGGGATCTGGTCCAGCACGTTCGCGGTCGCGATGAAGAGCACCTGCGAGAGGTCGAACGGGATCCCCAGGTAGTTGTCGCGGAACGCGCGGTTCTGCTCGGGGTCGAGCACCTCGAGCAGCGCCGACGCCGGATCGCCCTGGAACCCGCGGCCGAGCTTGTCGATCTCGTCCAGCATGAAGACCGGGTTGCGCGTGCCGGCCTTGCGCAGCGAGTTCACCACGATGCCCGGCATCGCGCCGATGTACGTGCGCCGGTGACCGCGCACCTCGGCCTCGTCGTGCACGCCGCCCAGCGACACGCGCACGAACTTGCGGCCCATCGCGCGCGCGATCGACTGGCCCAGCGACGTCTTGCCGACGCCCGGCGGGCCCACGAGGCACAGGTTCGGCCGGCGCCCGTCGGGCTTGAGCTTGCGCACGGCCAGGTACTCGAGGATGTGCCGCTTGACCTTCTCGAGCCCGTGGTGGTCCTCGTCGAGGATCTTCTTCGCGCGCGCGACGTCCAGGCTGTCGGCCGTGAACCGCGCCCAGGGCAGCTCGGCCACGACGTCGAGGTACGTGCGCAGCATCGAGTACTCGGGCCCGGACTCGTTCATGCGCTCGAGCCGGCGCAGTTCCTTGTCGACCTCCTTCTTCGCCTCGGGCGGCAGCTCGGCCTTGGCCAGCGCCTCCTTGAGGTGCTCGAGCTCGCTGCGCTCCTCCTCGCCGCCGGTCAGCTCCTTCTGGATCTGCTTGAGCTGCTCGCGCAGGAAGTAGTCCTTCTGCGCCTTCTCCAGCGTCCCCTTCGTCTCCTCGCGGATCTTCTGCGAGAGCTGGAGGACCTGCGCCAGGTGACCCAGCTTCGTGCCCACCTCGTTCATCCGCTGGCCGACGTCGACGACCTCGAGGATCGCCTGCTTCTCGGCCACGGGGATGTCGAGGAACGTCGCCACCATGTCGGCGAGCAGCGACGGCGACTGGATGCCCTGCAGCGCCGTCGACAGGTCCTCGGGCGCGCCGGGCGACAGCTCGAGCACCTCCTTGGCCTGCGTCTTCAACGCCACGAAGCGCGCCTGCACGTCGAGACCCGCGGCCTCCGGTTCCACGAGCCGCTCGACGTGCCCGACCAGGCCCTTCGGGCCGTTCTCGAGCGCGAGCAGGCGGAACCGCTGCTGTCCCTGGCAGATCGCGTGGTGCCGGCCGTCGGGAGCCGTGAGGAAGCGCACGACCTCGGCCACCGTGCCGACCTCGTACAGGTCCGCGCGGCCGGGCTCGTCGACCTTCTCGTCGCGCTGCAGGAGCACGCCGATCGGCTTCTGCGTGCGCACCG
>JBGAOR010000174.1:0-3039 GCA_044221705.1 Planctomycetota bacterium | reverse complement strand
TCGAAGCCGGCGCGCGTCTGTACCGCGACGCGGCGCTGCCTGGGCTCGAGTCGGCGTCGCGCGACCCGGACGCGGTCGTGCGCGCGGGCGCCGCTGCGGCGGCGGCGCACCTCACGGCCGACGCGGCGCTGCCGCTGCTCGACCGCCTCGTCGCGGACGCGGACCTGCGGGTCGCGACGACGGCGGCGGACGCGCTGGCCGAGCACGTCGCCGATGCGCGCGCGCACGCACGGATCCGCGCGCTGCTCGCGGCGCAGGACAACGGTGTGCGCCTCTCGGCGGCGACGGCGCTGAAGGCGACGGCGACGACCGAGGACCTGGCCGCGCTCGAGCTGGCGCTGGCCTCGACGCGCGGCGAGATCGCGCCCGAAGTCGCGGCGGCGGTCGTCGACGCGGCCGCGCACGTCGGCGCGGATGGAGTCGCGCTACTGACGTTCGCGATCGCGTACCCCGACCCGTTCGTCGCCCGCCGTGCGCGCGCCGCCGCTCTCGCGATCCGTCCCGACCCGCGCCTGCCGCGCGTCGCCGCACCGCCGCGGCGATCGAGCGTGCTGCCGCCGCTGCATTCCGGCCCGAACCCGCGCGTCGCGATCGACACGACGCGCGGAACGCTCGTCTTCGAGCTCTTCCCCGACGAGGCGCCCTTCCACGTCGCGAACTTCCTCGAGCTCGCGCGACGCGGTCACTACGACGGCACGAAGTTCCACCGCGTCGTCCCCGACTTCGTCGTGCAAGGCGGCGACGTGCGCGGCGACGGCAACGGCGGCACGACGTGGCGCGGCGACGCGCTGCGCGGCGAGTTCGGCCCGCGTCCCTACACGCGCGGATCGCTGGGCATGCCGCGCAACGAGGATCCCGACAGCGGCGGCTCCCAGATCTTCGTGACGCACCGCGAGACGCCGCACCTCGACGGCCGCTACACGCTGTTCGGCCAGCTCGTCGGCGAGCAGCCCGGGTCGGCCCCGGGATACGAGGTGCTCGACGCCCTGCGCGTCGGGGACGCGATCCTGCGCGTTCGCGAGCTCCCGGCGGGCGGTTGAGCAGGCGCCGGGCGGATTCGGTTCAGGCCGGGCCGCGCTCGCGCCGATCCCGAACTGCTCGAGTGCGGGCCTCCCCGGTCCTCGTCGGGCGACCCGACGAGGTACCCCGATGCGGATGGGTTCGTTCTTCCCTTGGACGTGCGCGGCGGTCGGCGCCGGGCTGGCGCTCGGCACGATCCAACTCGCCGGCCTCGGCGGCCGGTTGACCGTCCTCGAATCGCGCCCGGTCGACGACCCGGCGCGCGTCGCCGCGCTCGAGCGCGAGGTCGAGGACCTGTCCACGTCGCTGTCGACCTCGCTCGCGGCGATCCAGGACCTCTCGCGCGCGTCGATGCGCACGCGCGAGCTCGGCCACGGGCTGGCCGCGCTCGAGACCGACCTGCGCGAGACGGCCTGTCGGCTGGACGAACAACGCGCGTGGATCGCGCGCGTCCAGGTGCTCGAGGACGAGGCCGGCCCGCGCGCGATCGAGGATCGCCTGGCGGAGTTCGCGTCGTCCGTCGATGCACGCTGGCGCGAGGTCGGCGCGCTCGCGAAGCGCGCCCAGCTCATGGCCGACGCCGCGCGCGTGGACGTGCAGGGCGTCGAGCGCGAGATCGAGCACGATCCGGACCAGCTGTGGCACGACCTGCTCGCGCCGACCGTGCAGGTCTCGGGCGAGGAGACGGTCGGCACGGGCGTCATGCTGACCGGAGACACGTCGATCGCCACGAACGAGACGACGACGTACGTGCTGACCGCGTGGCACGTCGTGCGCGACCTGTTCACCGATCCCGCGGCCACGCCCGAGATCCCGGTGACCGTCTACGCTCCGGGCAAGCGCATCCGCACCGAGCCGGCGTTCCTGGTGGAGCACGACCCGGACCTCGACGTCGCGCTGCTGCGCCTGCGCTCGACGAGCCGCATGGACGGCGGGGCACGGCTCGCTTCGCGGTCGAGGCTCGGATCCGTGCGCGTCTTCGAGCGCATCTACGCCGTCGGCTGCCCGCTGGGCAACGACCCGATCCCGACGTACGGCGAGATCGCGGACGTGAACCACGTCGTCGACGGACAGGGCTACTGGATGGTCAGCGCGCCGACGTACATCGGCAACTCGGGCGGCGGCATCTTCGACGCGGAGACGCACGAGCTGCTCGCGCTGTTCACGAAGATCTACACGCACGGCACGGTACGGCCCATGGTCGTGCCACACATGGGGCTCGCCACGCCGCTCGCGGCCGTCTACGACTGGCTCGATCGCGTCGGCTACGCGGCGCTGGAGCCGTCGCACGGCGAGCCGATGCCGGCCGGCGCGGGGAAGTAGCCGCGCACCGCGGAAGCTGACCCTCTTCGCTGCACCTTTTTTCGATTTTCCCTGCGACCGGCGGGGACTCCGAGCAGTCGGGCTCTCGGGGGACGGAGCGCGACTCCTCCCCCGGATCGCACCGTGCAACTACCCTATGCCGACATCGCGACGCGACGGGTCCACCGCGTCGATCACCAGTTCACCCCGCGCGTCTGCCCCAGCCCGGCATGCCCTTCGCACACCGGCGAGGCGTTCCAGTTCCGGCGCAAGGGGACCTTCGACCGCAAGGTCGACCTGCGCGTCGTCCAGCGCTTCAAGTGCATGACGTGCGGTAAGGGCTTCTCGTCGCAGACGTTCCGCGTCGACTACAGGCTCCACCATCCCTGGCTCCCGCTCGGCGTGTTCCAGGGGCTCGTCTCCAAGGCGACGCTGCGCCAGACCGCGCGCAACCTCGGGTGCAAGCTCGATACGGTCCTGCACCACCTCGAGCTGCTCGGGGCTCACAGCCGCGAAGTCCACCAGGCGTACCTGGCGCGACTCTCCCGCTCCGGCGGCTGGAAGGAGGGCTACTTCCAGCTCGACGAGCTCGAGACGTTCGAGTTGGATCGCAGGCTCTTCCCGCTCACCGTCCCGGTCCTGATCCACAAGAAGACGCGCTTCGTCGTTGCCAGCGACACGGGCAAGTTGCCGGCGCGCGGGAACCTCACCGAGCGC
>JBGAOR010000073.1:0-24472 GCA_044221705.1 Planctomycetota bacterium | reverse complement strand
CGCGCCGATGCGATCGAGCGCCGCGACGGCTTCCGCGGTCGACCCGGCATCGAGGAGGAGGTCCACGATCGTCGAGCACAGCCGTTCCTCGCTGTGCGACGGCAGCTCCGCGACCCACGGCGCGTCGAGCAGCGCGCGCAGTTCGGCGGCCAGCGCGAGCCGTCGCTCGGCCGCCGGATCCGACGCGACGACCGCGGGACGGCGACCGTCGTCTGGGCCGCGCCTGGGCGAGCACGGATCGACGACGAGCCGCGGCGCCACCGGCGTGTTCGCGCGCGCCGCGGCCGCGACGGTCGCGAGGGCCAGCCCGAGCACGAGGGACGCCGCGGCGAACGATGCCGACGGACCATGACGGAAGGTGCGAGTTCTCATGCCGGGCCGCGGGCAATCGACATGCCTGTCCCGCCGGTCCGCGCGAGCGCCCGGCCGGCCCGCTCGGCGCCGGGTGGGCGACCGGATCACGGGCGCGCGCGTCACGCGCGCGGAACGCTGGGCAGCGCGAGCGGCGTGCGGGTAGCCCGCGCCTTCCAGGCCGGATCCGCATGCCAGAGCTTGTCGCGGACGGCACCCATCGGGCACGCTCTCGGCCATGAGCCTCCTCGTCACGGCAGCCCTGTTCCTTCCGACGTACGTCCCCGACGCCCCGATCGCGCCGCCGATCGAGCTCGCGTCCGCCGATTCCGATCCGATCCGATCGGCGTTCGGCCTGGATCCGCAGCAGATGCCTCAGCAGCGCTCGCGCCCGCGCTGGTCCAAGGGCCAGGTCGTGATGCAGGGCTTCATCGGCGCGGGCGAGTACGACACGATCGAAGTCTCCGGCGGCTCGGGCGGATTCGTGGACGGCTCCGGCGAGGACTCGGCGACTGCTCCCGTGATCGGCGGCGGCGCGCAGTGGAAGCTGGGCGGAGAGCGCATCGACTTCGGGATCGAGGCCATGTTCGCTGTCTCCTGGCGCTCCAACGCCACCGCCATCGCGGTCGGCGGCGGCGGCGCGGCGGTCGCGGTCGACGTCGACAGCTTCCTCCTCGAGATCTACGGCGGTCCCGTCGCCAACATGTTCCTGGGCGAGGCCCAGAAGACGCGCGTGTACGTCAGCGCGGGTCCGCTGATCGAGTGGGTCAACTACAACCAGGGCAACGACTTCGAGAACATCGACGACAGCGGGTCGGGGTTCGGCACAGGCTGGTACGCGCGCACCGGCATCGAGTTCGCGCTGGGCGGCGGCACGATGATGGGCATCGGCTTCCGCTGGGCGGATTCGTCCGTCGACCTGGACGGCGGACTGGGCGACCTCGACCTCGCGGGTTACCAGGTCGCGCTGACCGTGACGCAGGGATTCTGAATCCCGGGCGCGCGACGCGCGCTCGATCGCGAGGGGCGCGCGCCTCGACAGGGCCCAGCATCCGACCCGCGCTCCACCGGGATGCACGGCTGATCGCGCCCCCCCATGCTCAACACCCTCCTGATCGCAGCGCCGCTCCTGACGCCGGCCACGCGGGCATCGGTCCCGAACGAACCGCCCGTCGGCCCGCAGCGTCCGCGCATCGGTCTCGTCCTGTCGGGGGGCGGCGCGCGCGGCGCGGCGCACGTCGGCGTCCTCGAGGTGCTCGAGGAAGCGCACATCCCGGTCGACTTCGTCGTCGGCACGAGCATGGGCGCGATCGTCGGCGGGCTGTACGCCGCCGGATCGTCACCCGCGGAGATCCGCAAGACGGTCGAGACCCTCGAGTGGTCGCGGATCCTCGACGACGCCCCGGCGCGCGAGTACATGGCCTGGCGGCGACGCGAGGAGAGCCGCGACTTCCTCATCGCGCTCGAAATGGGCTGGAAGGACGGCGGGCTCGCGGTCCCGCGCGGCGTCGTCCAGGGCCTGAAGATCGAGCCGCTGTTCCGCAACCTCACGATGCGCGTCCACGACGCGCCGGACTTCGACGCGCTGCCCCTGCCCTTCCGGGCGGTGGCCATGGACCTCGCGACGGGCCAGCGCGTCGTGCTGCGCGACGGCGAGCTGGCGCAGGCCCTGCGCGCCAGCATGTCGATCGCCGGCGCGTTCGCGCCCGTCGACCTGAACGGACGCGAGCTGGTCGACGGCGCCTACGTCGACAACCTGCCCATCGACGTGGCGCTCGAGATGGGCGCCGACGTCGTCATCGCCGTGGACGTCGGCACGCCGCCCGAGTCGGACGTCGCGAAGATCTCGTCCTTCCTCACGGTGGCCACGCAGGCGCAGGACGTCGTCATCCAAGCCGGCCGCGAGCGCGCGCGAGCCCTGCTGCGCCCGCAGGACGTGCTCATCGAGCCGGCGCTCGGCTCGCTCACGTTCGCCGATTTCGACAAGGCGGTCGAGGCAGCGAACGCCGGCCGCGCGTCCGCGGCGGCCAAGGCCGGCGCGTTGAGCGCGCTCTCCGTCTCCGACGCGGAGTGGGCCGCGTTCGTCGAGCGCCACCGCGCCAAGGAGCGCCCGCCGCAGCCGATCGCGCGCGTGCGCATCGAGAACAACTCGTCCCTCTCCGACGCGGTCGTCGCCGCGCGCATCGAGGGTCTGGGCTTGAAGGAACTCGACCCGGAAGCCGTCGAGCACGATCTCGCGCTGCTCGCCGGCCTCGGCCTCTTCGATCGCGTCGACTACCGCACGGAGAAGGCCGCCGACGGCACGACGGACCTCGTGTACTCCGTGCGCGAGAAGAGCTGGGGTCCGACCTACCTGCGGTTCGGCCTCGGCCTCTACGACGACTTCCAGGGCAGCGGCAACTACGCGCTGGGCGTCGGTTGGACGACCGTGCCCTTCGCGAACAACGGGACCGAGTGGCGCACGAACCTCACGATCGGGACGCCGCTGCGGGTCGAGAGCGAGCTGTGGATCCCTCTCGACGCGGGACTGCGCTGGTTCGTCGCGCCCCTCGGCTACTACCAGAAGCGCGACTACGACCTCGACCAGGACGCGGACGTGCGCGGCGACGTCCTGACGGAGACCTGGGAGATCGGCGCGGACATCGGCCGCGTGCTGGGCGACTGGGGCGAAGCGCGCGTCGGCATCCGCCGCGGCGCGGACTCGAACACCGTGCACCGGCTCGCGGGCGGGTCGACCGACACGGACCTCGACGTCGGCTCCTTCGTCGCGCGCGTCGCCTGGGACACGCTGGATCTGCCGGACTTCCCGCGCACGGGCGTCACCGGATCGGCCGAGGCGGTCGCCGCGGTCGATGCGCTCGGCAGCGACCAGTCGTTCGAGACGGTCGAGCTGCGGGCCAGCGGCTTCACGTCGTTCGGCGCGACGACGCTGGGCCTCGGCATCGACGTCGGCTCGTCCTTCGACGACTCGCTGCCGGTCTCGCGCAGCTTCTTCCTGGGCGGCTTCACGCGTCTCTCGGGCTCGGCGCCCGACTCGCAGTCGGGCGACAGCGTCGTGCTCGTGCGCGCGATCGCGTGGCAGGCTCTGTCGGACGAGCGCACGCTGCTCGGGTTCCCGATCTTCCTCGGCGCGACGTGCGAGATCGGCGACACCTGGGTGCAGTCGGAGAGCGTCGACATCGAGGACCTGGCGGTCGGCGGTTCGGTGTTCTTCGCGACCGACACGCCGCTCGGCCCGGCGGCGCTCGTGCTGGGCGCGACGGACGGCGAGGGCTCGGGGCTCGCGCTCGTGTTCGGCCGCCTGTACTGAGCGAACGAGCCGGATCCCGCTCGAATCGGAGCCGCCGCGACACGATCTCGCCCGACGCCATGCACATCCTCCGCACCCTCGCCGTCGCGTCCGTGCTGCCCCTGGCGTGCGGGGTCGCAGCCGCGAGTCCGACGGCGGAGAGCGAAGGCTGGAAGCTGCGCCTCACGCCCTACCTGTGGGCGCCTTCCGTCGACGGCACCGTCCGGATCGAGGGCATCGGCGGCGACGCCGAGGACGAGGGCGGTTCGGCGCTCGACTACATCACCGGCGCGTTCATGCTGTCGTTCGAGGCGACCCGCGGTGACTGGGCCGTGATCGGCGACGTCCTGTGGGCCGAGTTCGGCCTGGAGGGGACGCTCGAGGACCCGATGGCGACGCCGTTCGTAGCCGAGAACGACGAGCTCCTCATCGGCCTGGGCGCGGCACGCACGCTGACGCGCGGCGCGAGCTCGCAACTCGACGGAGTGTTCGGCCTGCGCTACTTCCACGTCGACCTGAGCCTCGACCCCGGCGGCCCGAGCGTGATCGACCTCTCCGCGCGCGCGGACCTGCTCGACCCCTTCGTCGGTCTGCGCGGTCGCGTCGGCGGCGAGACGGGCGCGTTCGGCTTCGGCTACGGCGACATCGGCGGGTTCGGCATCTCGTCCGACCTGACCTGGCAGGCGATCGCGGGAGCGGGCTGGGCGTGGAGCTGGGGCGACGTGCGCCTGGGTTGGCGCGAGATCGCCTACGACTTCGACTCGGGCGGGCTCCTGTACGACCTCACGGCCGGCGGACCGTTCCTCGGCGTGAGCTTCTCCTTCTGAGCTCGCGCTGCACGCTTGCTCGCGGGTCCGCGCGCCACCTACCCTCTCGAGCGCGACCAAGCTCGAGCGCGCGACGGTCGAGGCGCACCGTCTCGGACCCGACACGCCGCGATCCCCGACAGCCTCATGATGAACACGAACTCCCCCCGCTCGTTCCCGGCCCGATTCGCGCGTGCCTGCCGCCCCGGGTTCCTGGCCTGGATGCTGATCTTCGCCGGCGCGAGCGGCTGCGTGACCGAGAACACGACCACGGGCGAGATGGTGCCGCGCGGCAACCAGCGCTATCCGTGGGACAAGGTCAAGGAGCTCGCCAAGGGCCTGAAGAAGGGCATGACCAAGGCCCAGGTCATGCTGATGGTCGGCTCGCCGGCCGAGGTCGACAAGGAAGACAACCAGTGGATCTACCTGCCGGAGCGCTACGGCATCCTGATCCCGGCCGAGGCGCTGCGGCTCGAGTTCAAGGGCGTCGAACTCGTCGACTTCGGCTACCGGCCGATCGTGCTCGGCGCGCAGCTGTAGAGCACGCGCAACGCCCCCGGCGGCTGACGTCCGCGCCCGTCGCGCGTATCGTGCCCGGCATGGCGACGACGGACGAACGCGAGTACGTGCTGGGCACGGGCGACGACGAACTGCAGCGGCTCGGATTGCAGCACCGCCTGTGGTCCGACGCGGCGCACGCGGCCTGGAAGCGCGCGGAGCTCGGGCCGGGTCAGCGCGTGCTCGACGTCGGCGCCGGGCCCGGCTACGCGGCGTTCGACCTGGCGCAGATCGTCCAGAGCCGCGGCCACGTGCTCGCGCTCGACGAGTCGCGCGCGTTCGTCGATCACGTGCGCGCACAAGCCGCGGCGCGCGGGCTGACCTGGATCCAGGGCGCCGTCGCCGACGTGCAACGGCTCGACGCGGCGATCCCGGACGCGCACACGTTCGACATGGCCTACGCGCGCTGGGTCCTGTGCTTCGTCGCGGCACCCGAGAGCGTCGTCGCCGGCGTGGCGCGCGCGCTGAAGCCCGGCGGGCGCTTCGTCGTCCACGACTACTTCAACTACGAGGCGATGACGTGCGCGCCGCGGCGCGAGAGCTACGCCCGGGTCGTCGCGGCCACCGCGCGTTCGTGGCGTGCGCGCGGCGGCGACCCCGACGTGGTCGGCCGGCTGCCGCGGATCCTGCGCGACCACGGCTTCGTCGTCGAGCACCTCGCGCAGCACCAGCGGCTCGCGCGCCCGGGCGAGAGCATGTGGCACTGGGTCGCCTCGTGGTGGCGCAACTTCGTCCCGAAGCTGGTGCAGATGGGCGAGATCACCGAGGCCGACGCGCGCCGCTTCTTCGAGGATTTCGACGGGATGCGCGCGGAGACGGACTTCACCGTGCTGCCGAACGTGTACGAGGTCGTGGCGCGGAAGATCTGAGGCGTCGGAGCTCTCAGGACTGCCAGTCCACCGACACCGCGTTCGTCAGGTTCGATCCGGTCCCGCACGGACCGGCCGGATTGCGGTACCAGACCTGGTAGTAGCGCCGCACCGGGCTCGCGACCTGGCCGCGCACGGACACGGTCGCGTCGCCGACGCCGGGATAGGCCGCCGCACCGGCCGACGTGGTCCGGATCGCGAGCCGCACCACGGTTCCGCCGGCGCAGCGCAGTCCGTCGCCGAACGGCGAGCCGGCGCCGCCTTGCACGGGGCCCGTGCCCTGGAAGAACAACGCCGGCGTCGTCGGCGGGAGCGCGCTCGCACGCAGCACGAGGGTGTCGCCCGACACGCGCGCGACACCGGTCGCGGTGAGTTCGCCGCCGGCGCCCGTCGAGTTGCGACAGCCCGCCTCGCTCGCGCTGTTCGCGCACGGGCCGGACGACGCGCAGTCGCACGTGTGCTCCGCCTGCACGGCGAGCGGGCGGAACGCATCGACGTGCCCCGTCGGTTGCAGCCCCTGCACGACGCCGCCGCCGGCCGCGAGGATGCGGTCGTCGACCGTGACCGCGCCGAATCCGTGGCGCGGCACGGGCATCGGGTCCTGCGTGCTCCAAGTGTTCGTCGCCGGGTCGTAGACCTCGCACACCGCGTGCAGCACGGGCGTCTCGCCGCCCAGGACGAGGATGCGGCCGTCGAGCACCGCGATGCCGCTCGCGGCGCGCGCCGTCGGCATCGGCGCGAGCGTCGTCCACGTGTCGAGCAGCGGGTCGTAGCGCTCGTTCACGTCGAGCGCGACGCTCGTGCGGCCGCCGATGACGTAGACGAATCCTCCCAGCGCGACGGCCATCAGGTGCTCGCGCGCGGTGGGCATGTCCGCGCCCGGCGTCCACGAGTTCGTGATCGGATCGTGGACGAAGGTCGAGCGCTGCGGGACTCCGGCGGCGTCGACCCCGCCGAACGCGTAGACGCGCGAGCCCGACGCCACGGCCCAGCACGCGCCGCGCGGCGCCGGCAGCGGTGCGCGCGCCGTCCACGACAGGTGCGAGGCGTCGTAGACCCACACTTCGCTCTTCGCGACGAAGTCGCCGGCGAACCCGCCGATCGCGTAGACGAGCCCGTTCAGCGCGCACACGCCGAGGTGATCGCGCGCGGCCGGCAGCGGCGTCACGGAGCTCCACGTGCCGCTCGCGATGACGAAGCGCTCGACGGTCGCGGTGGCCTGGACCGTCGGCCCGGCCAGGAGTCCGCCGACGACGTAGACCGAGCCGCCGCTGCGCGCGGCGCCGTGCTCCTGACGCGGGACGGCGAGCGGCGCGAGTGGACCGGTCCACGAGCCGCCGACGTCGGCGCGGACGATTCCAGCGCAGGCCAGGATCGCGAGACAGGGAAGCGTGCAGCGCATGACGTGCTCTCGCGCTCCATCCCAACACGAGTCGGCGAGGACCGCCACGTCGCCCGGGCGGTCTTCGCCGTCACGCGTGCCCCGCGTGACGCCTACTCCCCCAGAGGCTCCGCATCCCGCACGTCATGTTGCGCGTGCAGCGCGCCGCCGCGCTGCGGTGCCCGACCGGGTGCCCGTGCTCTCCGCAGTCGGCGGGCTACGGGCTTCCGGCCTTGCCTGTCGACTCGACCGCGAGTTCCTGCCTCGCGATCGCCTCGTCCCGGTCGACCTGCGCGCCACAGAGAGCGCGGTCTGCCGCCCCTCGGACCCGCACGACGCCCCACCGCTGCACCCGCAGGCGCGGGTGATCCTCGATGCTCGAGCTCGTCGAGAAGCGATCGTCCGCGCGGCGGATCCGCGGAGATCCCGGGAGGCTTCGGGTCGAACCGGACTCGATCCGGGCGCGCGGCAGCATCGCCCAGGGATCGAGCGAACCTCGCATCTCGCGCAGGGAGCCGGCAGGACCCGTTCGCCGTGTCATGGATGACGCAGGGAGACTCCGCGGCCTCCTCGACCGCGCCGCCGGCGGGCGATCGAAAGGAGGCGTCCGCCCGCGGGGCCTGCGAGTATCCTCTTCGCCCCCGATGACGATCCTGACCCTCGACAACGTCCAGAAGCACTTCGGCGCGCAGGCGGTCCTGCGCGGCGCGAGCTTGCGCATCGCCGCGGGCGAGAAGATCGGCATGGTCGGCCGCAACGGCGGCGGCAAGACGACGCTCTTGCGGTTGATCGAGAAGCTCGACCAGCCCGACTGGGGTTCGGTCCTGATCCCGCCCGGCATCCGCATCGCGCACGTGACGCAGAGGCCGGAGTTCCCGCCCGGCACGACGGTGCGCGGCTGGGTCGAATCGGGGCTCGACGAGCTGCACGCGACGATGAAGGAGCTCGACGAGGTCAACCACGCGACCAGCGAGGCGTCCGGCGATGAGCTCGAGCGGTTGATGAAGCGGCACGACGTGCTGAGCGAGCGCATCGACCACCTGGGCGGATGGGACACGGGTCGGCGCGTCGAGACGGTGCTGTCGGGCATCGGGCTGGCCGAGCAGCTCTGGGATCGCGAGGCGCGCACGCTGTCGGGCGGCGAGAAGAGCCGCACGGCGCTGGCGCGCGAGCTCGTCGCGGGCAGCGACCTGCTCCTGCTCGACGAGCCGACGAACCACCTGGACCTCGAGGGCATCGAATGGCTCGAGGCGTTCCTGCACGAGCTGAAGAGCGCGGTGCTCGTCGTCAGCCACGACCGCCGGCTCTTGGCGCGCGCGGTCGATTCGATCGTCGAGCTCGAGCGCGGCGAGCTGTCGCGCTACCCGGGCAACTACGACCGCTACGTCGAGATCAAGGAGGAGCGCCACACCTCCGAGCTGCGCGCGTACGAGCAGCAGCAGGACTTCCTGCGCAAGGAAGAGCAGTTCATCCGCCAGCACATGGGCAGCCAGCGCACGGCGGAGGCGAAGGGCCGGCAGAAGAAGCTCGAGAACGTCGTGCGGCTCCAGAGGCCGTTCCACGACGTGCGCAAGCCCGTGATCCGCCCGCCGCAGGCCGACCGCGCGGGCGAGATGGTGCTCGAGGCCCGCGATCTGTCCGGCGGATACGGCGAGAAGACGATCTTCCGCGGCGCGAGCTTCCGCATCGCGCGCGGCGAGCGCATCGGCATCGTCGGCCGCAACGGCGCGGGCAAGACGACCTTGCTGCGCATCCTGGCCGGCCGCGCGCAGCCGATGGGCGGCGAGCTCGAGTTCGGCCACCGCGCGGCGTGCGGGTACCACGACCAGGACACGAGCGCCCTCTCCGACGACGCGACGCCCTTCATCACGATGCGCCGCGCGTGGCCGCAGATGAACGACCAGGAGATCCGCGACCACCTGGCGAAGTTCCTGTTCCGCGGCGACGAGGTCGACGCGACGATCAGGACGTTGTCGGGCGGCGAGCGCGCGCGGCTGTGCCTCGCCCGGCTCGTCTTGTCGAGCCCGAGCTGGATGGCGATGGACGAGCCGACGAACCACCTCGACCTCGCGGCGCGGACGGCGCTCGAGGAGATGTTGAGCGAATACCAGGGCGCGCTCGTGGTCGTCAGCCACGACCGCGCGTTCCTCGACGTCCTGTGCAACGTGATCCTCGAGGTGGATCGCGGCGAGGTTCGCCGCTTCGAAGGCAATTACTCGGCCTGGCGGACAGCGAAGCTGGCCGCCACAGCGACGCCGAAGGCGTCGCAACAGAAGACGAGTGGTCAGACCGCGAAGGCTCCCTCTTCCGCGAAGTCGCCCGTGCAGACGTCCACCAAGCCCTCTTCGAAGTCCCCCGCTCCCGCCGCGGCGACCACCACGAAGCCCTCCGCCCCTGGCAAGATCCGCAACCCGTGGGCGTTCGAGAAGCTCGAGAAGAAGATCATCGCGCTCGAGGAGGAGCTGAAGACCCTGCAGGAGTCGCTGCTCACCGAGGACGTCTGGCGCGACGCGAAGAAGCTGAAGGAGACGCAACTGCGCGCGGCCGAGGTCGAGCGCGACCTCGCCGACGCGAACCACGAGTGGGAGAACTGGGGCTAAGCCGGGACGCGAGCATTGCGGAGTCCGGCTCCGGCGGTTCCACTCGATCGGGGCGCCGGCGATCCGTCGGCGCGCCCACCCGGGCCCGCCGACAGGACGAGAGTGGACCGATGAGCCTCACCGCCCGCGGGCTTGCCCGCATCCCGACGTGCTGCAGGACGGCCGGGCACGAGCGTCATGCCGCGCTCCGCGCGCCGTTCGCGCTGCTCGCGCTGGCAATGGCCGCGCACGCGCAAGGCGACGTCGAGCGCATCAGCGTGGATTCCGCGGGCATCCAGGCCGACGCGGGCTCGGGCCCGCCCGCGCTGAGCCACGACGGTCGCTACGTCGTGTTCCCGTCCACCGCCATGAACCTCGTCCCGGGCGGCACGAGCGGCACGCAGCACGTCTACCTGCGCGACCGACTGGCCGGGACGACGCGCCTCGTGACGAAGCGTCTGGGCGTCGAGGGCAACGGTGACTCGGGCGCCGCGGTGATCTCGGCCGACGGACGCTTCGTCGCGTTCCACACGACGGCCGACAACCTGGGGCCCGTCGACTCGAACGGCGCGCAGGACGTGTACCTCTTCGATGTGCAGACGGACGCGTTCACGCTCGTGAGCAACGGCGCGGCCGGCGGTGGCGGCGGCACGGGCGGATCCGGGCACCCGGCGATCTCCCCCGACGGACGCTGGGTCGCGTTCTACAGCGGCGCGCCTGACATGGTCCTGAACGACGGCAACGGGTGGACGGACGCGTTCGTGTTCGACCGCACGAACCTCGCGACGCCCGTCGAGATCGTGAGCGTCGGCCCGGGCGGCGTCTCCGCCGACTTCCACAGCGGCACGACGGGACAGCCGGCGGCGCTCGGACAGATCGCGGTGGTCTCGAAGCCCGGCGGGAATGGCTGCCTCGTCGCGTTCCAGAGCCTCGCCAGCAACCTCGTGCCCGGCGCGAACTGGGGCGAGGACGCGGTCTTCCTGCGCGACACGCAGCTCGCCACGACGAGCGTCGTCAGCGCGAGCTCGACCGGAGCCGTCGCGAACGGTGCCTGCTCGGGCATCTCCATGTCGGCCGACGGACGGTTCGTCGCGTTCAACAGCCGCGCGTCGAACCTCGTCCCTGGAGACACGGTCAGCTGGGACACCTTCGTCCGCGACGTGACGACGGGCACCACGGCCAAGGTCACCGTGAGCTCGCAACTGCTCCCCGGCTCGGGCGGCGCCTTCCTGGCGCCGTTCCCCTACAGTCCCTCGATCTCGGCCGATGGGCGCTACGTGGCGTACGAGACGCCCTACGCGAGCCTCGTCCCGAACGACACGAACGGCAAGAACTCGATCTTCGTGCACGACCGCGTCGACCAGCGCACGTGGCGCGTCGACGCCGACCCGTTCGGCGCGCAGTCGAACGACCACGGCGTCGCGCCCTGGATCTCGGGCGATGGCCGCGTGGTCGCGTTCGCCAGCGGCGCGACCGACTTCGTCGCGGGCGACACGAACGCCGCGGTCGACGTGTTCGTCGAGTCGTTCCGCTCGACGACCTACGGCTTCTGCTTCGGCGACGGCACGGGCGCAGCGTGCCCGTGCGGCAACGCGGGAGCTCCCGAGAAGGGCTGCCAGAACTCGACCGGCACGGGCGGCGCGCTGCTCGTCGGCGCCGGCACCACGAGCGTCGCGAACGACACGTTCGTGCTGGCCGCGTCGACGATGACGCCCAACACGACGGTGCTCTTCTTCCAGGGCACGACGCAGGTCGCGACCGCGTTCGGCGACGGGCTGCGTTGCGCCGGCGGAAGCGTGCTGCGCATCGGCCAGCGCGCTGCCGACGCGACCGGCAGTCGCTCGCTCGGATCCGGGATCGCGGGCGACGGACCCGTGTCGGTGTCCGGGCTCGTGCCCGCGACGGGCGGCACGCGCGCGTACCAGGCCTGGTACCGCAACCCGGCGCCGTTCTGCACGGCTGCGACGTTCAACCTGAGCAACGGGTTGAGCGCCACCTGGACCCCCTGACGCGCCGCGCGGTCCGCCTGCGCGTCAGAACCGCGAGTACTCGACCGGATCGGCGAACTCGTCCGGCACCGGCCCCGGCGCGAGCCCGAGCGCCATGCCGAGGGCGAGGTACGCGCGCTCGTAGGCCGATTCGACGCCCACGAGCCACTGGCCCAGGAAGTCCAGGTCGGGCTTCGCCTTCGCCGCGTGGTAGCCCACGGAGATCAGCACGTTCTCGCGCTCGAGGCCGGCGACGACGAACTCCGTGGCGAAGCGCGGCGCGAGGAACAGCTCGCGCGCGCGAACGGCGTCGCCCGCGGAGGCCTCCGCCATCGCCAGGGCGACCTTCGCGTCGGCCCACTGCTTGGGATCCTGCTTCACGATCCAGGGAGCGAAGACCGCCTCGGCTTGCGCCGTCTTGCCATCGAGACAGAGCTGGACGATCAGCGACGACGTGGCCAGGTTCCTCTGCAGCTCGTCGCCGAGTCCGGCGATGAACTTCGCGGCGGCCGCGGTGTCGCCGGTCGCGAACGCGCGCGCCATGTCGCGCACGAACCAGTTGCGGCGGTTCGCGTCCATCGACGCCGGCAGCCCCGCGACGACTTTCGCGGCAAACTCCGCGTCGCCGCGCTTGCCGGCGGTGACGCCCAGGTGCTTCCAGAAATCCTCCACGCAGCTGGATCCCGGCATGAGCGAGGGACTCTGGCGCGCGATCTCGAGGGCGCGCTCGTGCTCGCCGCGCGCGACGAGCCGCGCGCCGACCAGGACGAAGGGCGCGCTGCTCTGCAGAGAGACCCCGCCTTCCCAGTAGCGGCTCGTCTTGTGCTCCGTGTTGTACGCGGCGATCGCGCGCTGGGCCGCGATCGCGGCCTTCTCGGCTTCGTCGAGCCAGCGCGCCTCCTCGGCCGTGTCGCCGGCCCAGGATTCGACGTCCGAGAAGCGCAGGCAGGCGCGCGCGCGCGTCCCCTCCACGATGTACGCATCCTCCCCCTGTCCCGGCGCGAGCGATCTGACCCACGCCGTCGCTTCGGCCTTCTTCCCCGCCGCGTACAACGCCGTGATCGCCCCCAAGGCATCGCTCGACTTCGCCTTCGCGTCGGCTGCGAGGATGCGCTTCGCAGCGGCGTCGTCGCCGCGCTCGCCCGCGAGCTGCGCGTAGGCCCACACGCCGCCGCGCACGTCGCCGGCCTTCGTCGCCGCCGCGAACTCGGCCTCCGGATCACCGGTCGGATCCTTCGCCCGGAGCAACTCACCGACGTAGGGCTCGACGCGGCTCCACGGACGGTAGAGGGCGAGCATGAGTGCCGAGTTCGTCGTGACGAGCCGGTCGGACTCGGGGAGCTTCACGACCGCGTCCGCGTAGCGCCGCGCGACCTCGAGCGCCTCCTTCTCGCGCCCGAGTTCGTCGAGCAGCGCGTACTGCGAGCCGAGGAAGCTGCTCGTCGCGGCCCCCGCCGGGTGGATCGACGCCGCGAGCGTCAGCACGTCGAGGCGCCGCGCCTCTTTCGCCTCGTACGCCGCGGCAGCCAGCGCGGCGTCCTGACCCTCGGGGGTCGAGATCCGCTGGAACGCGGCCAGCGCGTGCTCGCGGTCGCCCTTCAGGAGCATGCGGCAGAACAGCGCGCTCCACGGCGCGGCCTTGTAGTCGGGCGACGCGATGCGCGCAGCCAGCTTCTCGACATCGGCGATCGACATGCGTTCGAGGTGGTTGCCGTACTGGTTGCCGAAGGACGAGAAGCCCATGTCGACCTCCTCGGCATCGACGAGCCCCACGGCCACGCGCTGTCCCGGCCCGTCGTCGACCGCGGCGAAGACGCGCAACGCCGCGACGAGCGATTCCTGGTAGACGGAGTTCTTGATCTCGGACACGGTCGCGAGCGCTTGGTCGAAGAGCCCGTGCGCGAGGTAGCCGTCGCCCAGGTCGTCGAGGAAGCGATCCAGCTGGTGTTCGTTCTCGCCCGAGTCGCGCATCGCCGCGCGCGCCTGCGCGAGGAACCACTGCGGATCGGTGACCCTCACCTTGTCCGGATCGTTCATCCCGCTGAACGCGACGAGCTCGACGACCGAGGTCCCCTCCTGGAGTCCGGTCGTCTCGTTCTCGATGCGGACGAGGCCGCTCACCGGCACCTCGCTGCTCCACCACAGTCGGTTGCGCAACTGCACGGCGCCTTGCGGCACCTCGAGCTTCGTCACGCGCTCGAACACCTGGCACTCGATCGAGCGCGGCCCGACCGCGAGCGTCTCGGCGGGCAGCTTCGTGATGGAATCGGAGACGAGCGTGACGCCGGCCGGCGTCTCGAAGTCGAGCAGCGTCCCCTGGATCGCGACGGCCTGGTCCGCGATCTGCACGTCCTGCGCCGCTTCGGTCAGCGGCTCGTTCCGCGTCCAGGCGCGGTTCGTCAGGACGACCTGGACCGTCGCCACGTCGGCCGCGACGCCGCGGTGGACCTGCCACAGCGTGAGCACTTGCGACTGACCACCCGCGCTCTGCGTCTGGCGGAACTTCAGGTAAGCGCCAGCCTTCGAAGCCGCCAGCGTGCCGGCGTGCGTGGGGACGCCGGCGGCGGTCGGCGAAGCCAGCTCTCCCGCGCGGGCGAGGATCGCGAGGGACGACGAGGCGCAGAGGATGGAGATGGTCTTGAGCATGGGCCGGTCGGGGAGAGTGCGCATGTTCGAGCACCGGATCGGGCAGGCGCAGCTGTGGACGGCTCGGCGGCGCGGATGGAACGAGGTGCCGGCCCGGGGACGGACGATCTTCGACCGCGGGGGGACCAGACCTGAGCACGGTGCGCGGTTCCCGGCGCGGGCCTCGCTTCAGCACGCCGTCCCGTTCCGTACCGTGTCGCGCATGAAGGCCAACCTGCCCTCGATCCTCGGGTTCGTGGTCGCCGTGAGCGCGTTGATCGCGCTGTACATGACGCAGAGCCTGTTCGGCACCGGCCCGATCTCGATCGGCATCCAGGTCGCGGCGGCCGCGCTGATGGTCTGGGCGCGCATCGTGTTCGGCGCGCGCAGCTTCCACGCCGCGGCCGATCCGACCGAGGGCGAGCTCGTCACCAACGGGCCGTTCGCGTTGGTCCGCAACCCGATCTATGCGTCGGTACTGCTGTTCACGTGGGCGGGCGTCGCCGTGCACTTCTCGCCGCGCAGCGCGGTCCTCGGTCTCGCCGTGACGAGCGGGATGATCACGCGCATCGTCTTCGAGGAGCGGATGCTGCGCGCGCGCTACCCGCAGTACGCGGACTACGAGCGACGCGTGAAGCGCCTTGTGCCGTTCGTGTTCTGAGCCCGGATCGAATCGCGGTGCGTCCGCGGCCCGCGCCCGAGCGCACGGCACACAGGACTTCGCCTGCGGCGATCCGCGGAGCACGGGTGCGGGGTACGAGCTACCTTGGCGACATGACCACCGTGCGAACCGCATGGCTGCTGCTGGTCGCGGGGTGCCTCGCGTGTGCTTGCGCCCCGAACCCGCCCGAACCGATCCTCGTCCTCGAGAATCCGGCGACGCACGAACGCGTGAGCTTCTACCGCGAGATCCCCTACAAGGTCCCCGCGGACTACGACGAGGCGAAGCACATCGCGAGTTGGCGCGCCGAGCAGGAGCAGAAGGGCTTCACCGTTCAGGTCGAGCACTGATCCCGCGCGTCGCCCGGCGATCCGGCGGGAATCAGCGCGTGGCCGCCGGCTCCGCGATGTGGCGGCTGTACCGCCCGGTCGAGCGATCTCGCGCCTACGACTGGACGCGCCGCCCGGCTTCGAAGCGCACGCGCTCCTTCTCGGTGCCGTCCTCGTTCCAGTAGGTCCAGACGCCCTGCGCCTTGCCGTCCTTGTACTCGCCCTCGGCCGCCTTCGTGCCATTGGCGTGCCAGTGCGTCCACGCGCCGCTCGCGCGGCCTTCCGTGAACATGCCCTCGTCGGACTTCGTGCCGTCGTCGCGCCAGAAGGTCCACGCGCCGGTCTCCTGGCCGGCGTGGAACTCGCCCTTCTGCACGGGCTTGCCGTCCGGACCGGCGAAGAGCCACGGGCCTTCCTCGCGACCTGCGACGTAGCTGCCCTCGCGCGCGATCGAGCCGTCGCGGTTCCACGCGGTCCACTGGCCCTCGCGCAGGTCGTCGCGGTACTCGCCCTGGCTGGCGAGCGCGTTGCCGTCGTGCCACGTGCGCCACGTGCCCTGCTTCTTGCCGCGCGCGTACGTGCCCTCCTCGGCAGCGCGACCCTGCTCGTCCCAGAAACTCCACACGCCGTGCTGGAGTCCGTCGACGAACTCGCCGCGCGTGCGCTGGCGGCTGTTCGACGGCCAGAAGTAGGTCCACTCGCCGCGCGGCACGCCGGCTTCGAACGAGCCCGTCTGCACGCAGCGGCCGTTCTCCTTGTAGAAGCGCCACGGTCCCTGCGGCTCGCCGTGCGCATAGCAGCCTTCGGCCTCCATGCGCGAGCTCGGATACCAGTACTTCCACGCGCCGTGCTTCAGGCCGGCCAGGTACTCGCCTTGCGAGTCGAGCTCGCCCGTCTGGTGGTACGTCCGCGACGGGCCTTCGGCGATCCACGTACCGTCGTCGAGTCGGCGCTCGGTGCGCTCGATGCGCGGGCGGCCGCTGCGGAACGATTCGACCGTCACGCGCGTCGACGGCTCGGCCGCGGGCACCTCGACGGCGACCGCGGGCGCGACCGGTTGCGGCGCGGTCTGACTCGCGGCCGGCTCGCGCACGGGGGCGCTCTGGCACGCGGCGAGTCCGACGAAGGACAGCGCGAGGACGCGGTGCGATCTCATCACGTCAGGAATCCCTGCAGCGCGTCGTAGCGCGCGCCCAGGATGGGCTCGCTCTCGACGCCGAACCAGCGCTCCAGCACCCCCGCGTAGACCGTGCGGAAGTCCGTCGTGTACACGAGGTCGCCCTCGACCAGATCCTGCAGCGACGGGTGCTTGCCGTAGAGCCCGCCCTTCACCGGCGTGCCGGTGAGGAACATCGGGCCGGCCGTGCCGTGGTCGATGCCGTTCGAGGCATTGTCGGCGACGCGGCGGCCGAACTCGGAGAACACGAGGACGAGGCAGTTGTCGCCCGCGGGCGTGCCGCGCATGTCGCGCAGGAAGGCGGTCAGGCCGCCGTCGAGCTCGTTCATCAACACGTCGTGGCGCCGGCGGTGGTCTTCGTGCGTGTCGTAGCCGTAGTGCGTGACCGACATCACGCGCACGCCGATGCCGCTCGAGATCAGCGCGGCAGCCGTCCGCAGGTCCTGGCCGATGTCCGACTTCGGGTACTCGACGCGCGGCACGTACTGCGCGGCGGCCTTGCGCACTTCGGCCGAGCTGACCTGCGCGTTCGAGGCGATGCCGCGGATCGTGTCCAGCGGGCCGGCCTTGCCCGAGCCCATCTTGTCGGCGCCGTGCTTCGTCGCCGCGGCGGCGATGGCCTGGCCGTTCTCGGCCCAGCGGTACGCCGGCGGCGAGTCGAAGCACACGATCGGATGCGTCGAGCTGTGCAGCGAGTACGGCAACGTCTGACCGACGTGCACCGCGTGCGGTTCGCTCTTGTCGGTCGGGTAGAGGCGCGCCATCAGGCGGCCGATCCAGCCGTCGCCCGAAGCGCGGCCGCTGAGCTGACCCGTGTGCCAGATGTCCTGCGACGTGAAGTGCGAGTGGTTCGGGTGCGGGTATCCGGCGCCCTCGACGATCGCGAGCTGGCCCTCGTCCCACACGCCACGCAGGCCCTTCAGGTTCGGGTGGAACCCGCGGTAGTCGTCGAGCTTCAAGACACTGCTCGCCGCGATGCCGACGCGCGTGCGCGAGGCGTGGTAGACGTCCTCGCCGAACGGGATCACGGTGTCGAGGCCGTCGTTGCCGCCGTTCAGCTCGAGCAGCAGCAGCGTGCGCGGCGCGGGATCGCCGCTCTTGCCATCGAACGAGCCCCACGCGCGCGCGCGCCCGCCGAGGAACCAGCTGGCGCCCAGCAGCGCGCCGGCCCCCGTCATGAGCTGGCGTCGATCGAAATTGCGGTAGGAGTCGGTCATGGCGTCGCTCGGGTGGGCGTCAATGGAGCTGGGCTTCGGGCAGGCTGAGCACGAGGTGCGCGAAGCGTCGCAGCAGGTCCTCGGCTTGTTCGGATTCCAGGATGCGGCCGGCGGCGATGCCGCGCTTCTCGCGTTCGCGCGCGAGCCAGGCCGCGGGTTCCGCGACCATCCCGTCCTCGACGGGCACGGCCAGGATGCGCGTCAGGAGCACGCGCGCGATCTCGGAGTCGCTCTTCGCGCCCGACGCGGCCACGAGGTCGTGCACGTCGATCTGCGGCGTCCAACCCAGCTCCTGGATCGTGCGGATGTGGTTCAGGCCGTTCGTGCGGCTCGCGCGGTCGCGCTTCGACACGGGCTTCGCGCCGTCCATCGCCATCATCGCGTCGTCGCGCTCGAACTCCTCGTCGAACACGAGGCTGCGCATGTCGACGAGGCCCAGCATCGCGCCCGTCACGTTGCTGCGGTTCATGAGCGTCGACGTCGTGATCCAGGCCATGCCGCCCTCCCAGCCCTTCACGCTGGGCGGCCAGAACAGGCGTTGCCCGAGCATGTCCGCGCCGTTCAGGAGCATCTGCCCGGGCACGTCGAACTCGAGGCGCCGGCAGGTGCCGACGAGGAACTCGACCGGGCCCTGCACGCGCGTACCGACGACCTCGTCGCGGTAAAACTCGTCGTCCTGGAACAGGCGGCGCAGGAACGCGCCGATGTCGTAGTCCTTCTCGCGCAGGAAGCGTGCGTAGTCCTCGACGCGTTCCGCCGCGGGTGGCGTGCCCTCGAAGTACGCGATGACCTTGTTGGCGATGAACCGCGCGCAGGCGGGCTGCTGCAGCACGATGTCGACGCACTGGTCACCGTCGAGCTGGCCGGTGACTCCCAGGAACGTCTTCTGGCCGAAGTCGTGGTCGAGGCGGCGGAACGTGAACCGGCTCTCCTCGTCGGACCAGCCGGTGAACGCGCGCGCCGACTCCTTGATGTCCGTCTCGGTGTAGTTGCCGTCGCCCAGCGAGAAGAGCTCCATGAGCTCGCGCGCCCAATTCTCGTTCGGGTGCGCCTTCACGTTCTCGGCGTTGTCGAGGTACTCGAGCATCGCCGGCGTCTTGCCGATGCCGCGCGCGAGCACGCCGAACGAGCCCAGCGCGTTCTTCCGCAGGAACTGGATCTGCTCGATCATCTCCTGCGAGTCGGCGACCTCCTTGATCGAGCAGGCGAAGTGCCCGTGCCAGAAGACCGTCATGTGGTCGCGCAGCGGGTCCTCGCCGCGCACCATGCGCTCGAGCCACCAGTCGCCGTACTTGTTCAGCGCGACGATGATCTCGATGTTGTGACCGGTGAAGCCCTCGCGACGGCGCACGATGCTCTCGAGGCGCTCGGCGGGCTCGTCGAGCCCGCGGTCGAGGCTCGCGCCGGGCAGGAGGTCCGGCGGCGGCGTCAGCGCGGGATCCGGAAAGAAGCTCTCGACCGCGCGCTCGCGGCCCAGCGCGACGAGCCGCGCGACCTCGGCATGGTCCCCGCCGAATCCCGCACGGTTCAGCAGGTGCTCGGCCAGGCGCGCGTCCCAGCGCGGGCTCGCCGGCGCGGAGATGGGCGCAGGAACGGAATCCACAACACCGGCCCGGAGCGCGGGCTGGAGCGTTGCGAGGAAGATGAAAACGCCGGAGACGTGCCGCATGAGGGTCGAAATGGTACCGGCGCGAGCCATCCGGAGGCCTTGACCGCCGAAGTCTCCCCCCCTCCGAAATACCTGTCAAGGCGAAGCGCCGGACAGAGTGCGTAGGCGGGAACGCGCGCCCCGAGGGCCTTTCCGTTCTGGGTGCGCCCGCGTTTCCGGCAGCGGGGAAGCGGAGGAGGAACTCCCTTCCGAGTCAGCGACCTCCCCGGACGATCTCGTCCACGACGGGCGCGATCTCGCGCGCGATCGCGCGGGCGGCGACCTGGTGCCCGAGGGCGTTCCAGTGCGCGTCGTCCTCGAAGCAGGTCGGGAACTCCGTGTTGGCGCGGAAGTCCTCGAGCAGCGACACGATCGGATAGGGCTTCGTCGGCCGCAGCTCGTCGAAGAAGCGGAAGGGCTCGAGGCAGTACGGCCCGAGCACTTGGTACTCGCCCGCGTCCTTGTTCCGCGGGACCTCGCGCGCGCTGTACTGGTACGAGCGCGGCAGCACGACCACGACGAAGCGCGCGCCGTGTTCGCGGCACCAGTCCGCGATGCGGTCCAGGTTCTCGGCCAGGGCCAGCATCCAGGGCCGGGTCTCCTCGAGCGGCGCGTCGCTGATGAAGAAGCGGCGCGGCGGGACCCCGCCCACCGAGTTCGCCGCCATGCGGCGGAACGTCACGGGCGCGATCGCCGACAGCATCCGCAGCGTGAGCGGGATCTTGTCGTAGAACCAGTAGATGCCGCGCTGATCGAGCACGCGTTGGTAGCGCAGGTCGTCGGCGAAGTCGGTCATGTCGACCGCCATGACGACCAGATCCGGTGCGTACTTCTCGCCGATGTCGACGAGCCGGCGATGGCTCAGGAAGGGCGAGGAACTCACCCAGCCGAAGTTCGCGACGTGCACGCGCTGCTCGGGATGGTCGCGCGCGATCCGGGCCCCCACCAGCGCCGGAAAGGCGTCCTCGCCGGGCGCGAGCAGGTACCCCATCGTGAACGAGTCCCCCAGGAAGACGACGTTCAAGTCCTCGGGACGGAACGCGCTGCTCTCCTCCGTCGCCACCACGGAATCGGAGTTGAAGCGACCGCCGACCTCCGTCGGACGGTGGTCGAGCCCGTGGATCAGGCGGTAGTGCATGGTCCAGTCGCCGAAGCTGAGGTGCGGCGCGACGAGGAGCTCGACCGCGAGCCACCAGGCGAGAACGGACAGCGGCAAGAGCCTCGGCCGGCGCCACACGACGACGTGCAGCCGGACCACCAGGTAGAGCGCGAACAGCGCCGAGCCGACGAGCTGGATGCTGCGCAGATCGGCGACGATGTCGCCGCGCAGCTCCGGAGCCGACCGCCCCGAGTGCGCGGCGGCGAATCGCGCGAACCAGCCCGGGCCGCGGCCCGCGAGCGCATCGGCCACGGCGCTCTCCGAGCACAGCGCGATCACGAGCTGGATCGCCAGGACGAAGACGATCCACAGGATCCACGGACCCGCGGGACCCAGGGTGGTGCGGAGGCGCGAGGTCACTCGCGGGCGATCCTACTCGCGGGTCCGCGGGAACCCACGGAGCGATCGCGGCGCTCCGCGGGGTTCTTTCCCGGCGCCGGATCCCCTACAACGGCGGCCCGCCATGCACACGTTCACCGACGCGATCCGCGCCGCGCTGGGGCGCCTCACCGGGCTCCCGGAGGCCGATATCCGGCTCGAGGCGCCGCGCGACGCGGCGCACGGCGACGTCTCCTTCCCCTGCTTCCAGGCCTCGAAGCACCTGGAGAAGGCGCCGCCCGTCTGCGCCGCGGAGCTCGCCGCCGCGTTCAACGCGACGCCGTCGAACATCCGCGCGGCGGCGGCCGGGCCGTATCTCAACTTCACCATCGACCGCGGCGACCTCGCGCGGGTGGTGATCGGCGAGGTGCTGGCTCGGGGCGCCAGCTACGGCGGCTCGGACGCCGGTCGCGGCAAGACGATCGTCATCGACTTCTCGAGCCCGAACATCGCCAAGCCGATGCACGTCGGGCACCTGCGCTCGACGATCCTCGGCGCGGCGCTGGGACGGATCTTCACGAGCCTCGGCTACCGCGTCGTCGGCATCAACCACATCGGCGACTGGGGCTCGCAGTTCGGCGGGCTCGTGGTCGCGCTGCGGCGCTGGAAGAGCGAGGTCGATCTCGAGAAGGACCCGGTGCGCGGACTGCTCGAGCTCTACCAGCGCAGCAAGAAGTCGGTGGAGTCGGATCCCACGTTCGCGGCGGAAGCCCGCGCCGCGTGGCAGGAGCTCGAGAGCGGCCGGGAAGGCGAGGTGCGCGCGACGTGGAGGTGGGCGACCGAGGCCTCGCTGCGCGGCTTCGACCGCACCTACGCGCGCCTGGGCATCCGCCACGACCTCGTGCGCGGCGAGAGCTACTACGAACCGTTCCTGGCCGCCGCGATCGAGGCTTGCGAGAAGGCCGGGATCACCGAGATCTCCGCGGGCGCGCTGGTCGTCCAGCTGGGCGAGATCGACAAGGGCCTGAAGGAGACGCCCTGCCTCCTGCGCCAGACGGACGGCACGACGCTGTACGCGACGCGCGACCTGGCGGCGCTCTTCCACCGCCACGAGGAGTTCCGATTCGAGCGCGCGCTCTACGTCGTCGGCGCCGAGCAGAAGCTCCACTTCCGCCAGCTCAAGGCCGTGCTGAAGCGCCTGGGCGTCGCGTGGGAGCCGCGCGTCGAGCACGTCGAGTTCGGATTGCTCCTGGGCAAGGACAAGAAGAAGCTCGCCAGCCGCAAGGGCGACGTGCTCGTGCTCGACGACCTGCTCGACGAGGTCGTCGAGGAGTCGACGCGCATCGTGAAGGAGAAGAACGCGAACCTCGCTGCGCCCGAGCGCGTGGCCGAGCAGATCGGCATCGGCGCGATCGTCTTCAACGACCTGAAGCGCGAGCGGATCAAGGACGTGCTCTTCGACCGCGAGGACATCCTCTCGTTCGAGGGCGAGACGGGGCCGTACCTGCAGTACACGCACGCACGGCTCGCCTCGATCGAGCGCAAGGCGCGCGACGCGGGCGAGGGCGGCGCGGAACCGGACTGGTCGAAGCTCTCCGACGCGGCGGCCGTGCTCGGCCGGCTCGGCCGGTTCCCCGACGTCGTGCGCTCGGCCGCCGATCACGCCGAGCCGTCGGAGATCGCGAACGCCCTGCTCGCCCTTGGACGCGATCTGAACACGTGGTATGTGCAAGCCCGCGTCCTGGGGCAGGAACCGGCAGTCACCGCCGCGCGACTGGCCCTGGTGCGCGCTTCCAAGTCAGTGATCGGCAACGGCTTGCGGCTGCTCGGCTGCGCGGCTCCCGACGAGATGTAGGGGGGCGCTCAAGGCCGGGACGGGTCGCGCCGAAAGACGTCGGGCTGCCTCCGCGTCCGGAAGTGGAAACCCTTTCCGCTCCCGGCGCGTTCGGCGGACGACGCAGGAAGACACGCTTCGTGATCCAGAGCTACATCCGCGACGTCCCCGACTTCCCGAAGAAGGGCATCCTCTTCAAGGACATCACGCCCCTCCTCGGCAACCCGCAGGGCCTGAAGGAAGCGATCTCGGGTTTGGCCGCGAAGGTGGACCCGAAGACGTTCGACGTCGTGTGCGGCATCGAGTCGCGCGGATTCATCTTCGGCACCGCGCTCGCGCACCACCTGGGGAAGGGCTTCGTCCCGATCCGCAAGCCGGGGAAGCTGCCCTGGAAGACGGCGGCCGAGAGCTACGACCTGGAGTACGGCACGGACAAGCTCGAGATCCACCTCGACGCGTGTCGGCCCGGACAAGGCGTGCTGCTCGTGGACGACCTGCTCGCGACGGGCGGCACGATGGAGGCGGCACTCAAGCTGGTGCGCCGCATCGGGGGCAAACCGGTCGGCGCCGCCTTCGTGATCGAACTCGGATTCCTGGACGGCCGCAAGCGTCTCGCCGGCGTCCCCGTGCACTCGTTGATGACGACCTGACCCCGGGCCATCCCCCGGAGAACCTCGATTCCATGAGCCCCAAGAAGTCCGCCGCCGCCAAGAAGAGCGTACCCGTCGAGCCCCCGGCCAAGGCGCCCCTGCGCCTCGTCGGGGAGGCGAAGAAGAGCCGGGTCGAGCCGCTCGCGGGCGCGCCGCAGCCGCGCAAGAGCCTTTCGGGCGCCGGGGAGCCAGGCGAGACGACGACCGAGGAGATCTGGCTGCGCTACCACAAGGCGCGCAAGGCCAAGAAGCCCGAGGACATCGAGACGCTGCGCAACCTGCTCATGGAGCGCCACCAGCCGCTGGTGCGCTACATCGCCGAACGCCAGCTCCAGACGCTGCCGAAGTCGATCGACATCGACGACCTGATCTCGTGGGGCAACTTCGGCCTCATGGACGCGATCCGCGGCTTCGAGCCCGAGCGCAACATCAAGTTCAAGACCTACTGCACGATGCGCATCCGCGGGTCGATCCTCGACCACCTGCGCTCGCAGGACTGGGTCCCGCGCCTCGTGCGCCTGAAGGCCAGCCGCATCGAGCGCGCCTATCAGAAGCTGACGGGCGAGTACGGCCGCGAGCCGACGCACGCGGAGCTGGCGTCGGAGCTCGAGATGGAGCACGACGAACTCGCCGTCGAGATCAGCAGCGCGAACGCCAAGGCGATGTTCTCGCTGTCCGAGAAGTGGGAGGACCGCGAGGACGACAGCTCGGTCGAGAAGGTCGACGTGCTCGAGGATCGCCGCGCCACCGACCCGATCGGCGAGCTGCACAAGCGCGACATGATGCACTTCCTCACGCGCTCGCTGACGCACAAGGAGCGCTTCATCATCGAGCAGTACTACCAGGTCGGTCACACGATGCGGGAGATCGGCGAGATGCTCGCCCTGACCGAGAGCCGCGTGTGCCAGATCCACTCGAACGTGATGCTGCGCCTGAAGGACCTGCTCGGACAGAAGTCGGGCACGCTCTTGATGTGAGGCGAGGCCGGCAGGCACCGCCCCCCGACCCCGGAGCCGGCCGCCGCGCGATGCGC
>JBGAOR010000072.1:0-24733 GCA_044221705.1 Planctomycetota bacterium | reverse complement strand
AGCAGGATGCGCCCGTCTGCGCTCCAGCGCGCGTCGAGGTAAGGGCCGGCGCTCTCGGCGCGCACGGCTCCGTCCGCGGGATCGAACACGCGCACCGCGCCCGTCGCCGCGCGCGCCAGGAGGTACGTGTCCTCGTGCGAGAACTCGAGGCGCGTCGCGCGCTGACCCGTCGGGATCTCGCGCACGGTCGCGCCGTCCGCGAGCGCTGCGATCGTGATCGTCCCGTCGTTCGAGGCCAGCGCGACGCGATCTCCGGCCGCATCGATCGCCAGCACGTCGATCGCGCCGTGACCCGGCGCGATGCGCGCCAGCTTCGCGCCCGTGGCCAGGTCCCACACGTGCGCGACGCCGTCCGGGAACGATCCGACGGCGTACCGGCCGCGCGGATCGACGACCAGATCGGTCATCAGCTGCGACGTCTCGTCGCCGGCGAGCACGCGCTCGAGCCAGCAGGCGTCGAGCGCCGGGTAGAGCGCCGACATCGTCTGGTACCCCGGCGCCCGTTCCGCGGCCAGGATCCCGACGGCCAGCGCGGCGCTGGGGTCCTCGCTGACGAGCTCGATGCCGCGCTGCGCGAGGTGCTTGCCCAGCGCGACCTCGAGCGCCTCGTCCTTCTCGCGCAGCGCCTGGTCCTTGTCGTTCACCGCGCGCTTCTCGGCCGACAGGAGGTTCAGCGCGACCAGCAATCCCGCCGTCAGCGAGACGATGGTCCCGATCGTCGCCGCCGCGAGCGCCGGGTGCTTGCGGATCCAGCGCGCGAAGCGCACGCCGACGCCGGCGGGTCGCGCGCGGATCGGCTCGTACTGGCGGATGCGCCGCAGATCCTCGGCCAGATCGAGCGCGGTCGCGTACCGACGCGTCCGGTCCTTCTCGAGCGCCGTCTCGAGCACGACGGCGACGTCCTCGGGCAGCTTGGCGTTGAAGGAGCGCGGATCGGGCGGCGACTGCGACTGGATCGCCAGGTACAAGGCCGGTCGCGCGGCCTGCTCGAAGGGCCGGTGCAGCGTGAGCGCCTCGTACAGGGCGACGCCCAGGGAGTAGACGTCCGTCCGCCGGTCGAGCGCGTCGCTCTGCAATTCGAGCTGCTCGGGCGACATGTACGAAGGTGTGCCGAAGACCTCGCCCGATTCCGTGATGCGCGACGCGTCCGTCTCGCTCTCGTCGCGCGCCAGCCCGAAGTCGAGCAGCACCGGCTTGCCGTCCAGCGTGACGATCACGTTGCCCGGCTTCACGTCGCGGTGCACGACGCCCGCTTCGTGCGCCGCGTGCAGCGCGCGCGCGGCGCGCTCGAAGAAGAGCAGCACCTGATCGAGCTCGAGCTTGGATCGCGGCGGAAAGTGCGCCTCGGCCGCGCGCGGCGTCGTCTCGTCGCCGGCGTCGAGGCGCACGACCTCGCTCGACTCGTCCTGACCCTTGGCGTCGGCGATGACCTCGGCCAGCGTGCGTCCCTCGACGTAGCGCATCGCCAGGTACGGCGTGTCGCCCTCGAGGTCGGCCTCGTACACCGTGCACAGGCTCGGATGCTCGAGCCGCGCGATGATCTCGGCCTCGCGCCGGAAGCGCCGCAGCTTGTCGTCGCGGATCGTGTCGAAGCGCGACACGAGCACCTTCAACGCGACGCGCCGCAGGATGCGCGTGTCCTCGGCCAGGAACACCGTGCCCTGACCACCGCGGCCGAGCTCCGAGATCAACCGGTACGGGCCGATGCGGTCGGGCCCGGCGATCGCCGCCGCGGGGACGCCGTTCGCGCTCGGACTCGCCTCCGTGCGACGCAGGTTCAACCACTCGTGCGCGACCGCTTCCTGGCTCGCGGGGAAGCGCGCGAGCCAATGGGCCAGGGGCGGGTCCTCGTCCCGTTCGCGTGCGGCGACGTAGGCGTCGACGAAGTCGAAGACGTCCGCCGCGTGCGGGTCGTCGCTGCGCGCCATGCCGAGCAGTGTCGCCGCTGCGAGCGCACGCTGCTAGCATCGCCCGCGAACCATGGCCTTCGGCGACGCGGAAACCGGCGGAGACTCGCCCGACACGCAGCGCCTCGCGCGCGAGGCCCACGCCGGCGATTCCGCGCGCTTCACCGACCTCTACGAGCGGATCGCACCCGCGCTCTACGCCTGGGCCTCGATCCGGATCCGCCCGGCGATGCGCGGCGCGCTGGATCCCGAGGACGTGGTGCAGGAAGTGTGGAGCCGCGCCTGGAAGGCGTTCCCGGGCTTCGATCCCGAGACGTCGAGCTTCCGCATGTGGATCTTCCGCATCGGCAAGAACGTCCTGCTCGAGGGCTTCCGCAAGATCCAGCGTGGCGGCCGCGGCGAGGCGGGGCCGTCGACGCGCCTGTTCCAGCTCGCGAACGTGCCCGATCCGGCCAGTGCGATCAGCCAGCGCGTGGCGCGCGACGACAGCATCCAGAAGCTGCTCGGCTGGGTCGACGCGCTCGAGGAGGAGGAGCGGCAGTTGTTCGTGCACTGCGGGCTCGAGGGCCTGTCGTACACGGAGACGGCCGAGCGCATGAACCTGCAGAAGGACACGGTGGCGAAGCGCTGGCAGACGCTGCGCGCGCGCGTGCAGCAGTTCGGCGTGCCGCGCGACATGGTGGCGGGGGACTGACGCAACCTCGCAGATCGGAAATGCGATTGCAGAATTGCAAGGTTGGGAGCGCGGCGGAGACCTGCAAGGGCGGTCACCGGCGGTGACTTCGGATGGTTAGGTGAGTTCCACGACGGCCCAACTGTGTTGCGACCCCGACCGGTCAGTCCGGTCTGCGGTACCCGCGCAGCTCCGGCGTCCGCCACGCCAGCCACGCCGTCGCGACGATGCAGCCGATCCCGCCGCTCACGACCGAGAACACCGGCCCGAACGCCTGCGCGACGAAGCCCGCCTCGACCTCGCCCAGCTGCGGCCCGCCCATGAAGAACACCATGTTCACGCCCGTCATCCGTCCGCGCATGCGGTCGGGCGTAGCGAGCTGACGGATCACGTTGCGGAGCACCATGCTGACCGTGTCCGCCACGCCCGTCAGCGCCAGGCACGCGAACGTCAGCACGAAGTTCGTCGACAGGCCGAACGCGACCGTCGCGAGGCCGTACGCCGCGACCGACCACAGGAGCACCTGACCGCGCCGCACGATGTCATCGGAGCGGCTCGTCATCCACAGGCTGGCCAGCACCGCGCCGATCGCGGGCGCCGCGACGAGGGTCCCGTAGCCGCGCTCGCCGACGTGCAGCACGTCCACGGCGAAGATCGGCAAGAGCGCCATCGCCGACGCGAAGAACGTGGCGAAGAAGTCGAGCAGCATCGACGAGCGGATCAGCGGCGCGCGGAAGACCCACATCAGGCCTTCCCAGGCCGACGCGAACGAGATCTCGACCCGGTCCTCGGGCGGCTGGGGCGGCAGCGGCTTCATCAGGAACAGCGCGACGATCACGCACACGAACGACAGCGCGTTGATCGCGTAGACCCAGGCGAGTCCCAGGCTCGCGATCGCGAGCCCCGCCAGCATGGGGCCCGCGACGGCCGCGATCTGGAACAGGATCGTGTTCAAGCTGATCGCGTTGGCGAAGTGCTGCGCCGGAACGAGCTTCGGGATCAGCGATTGGCGCGCGGGCCCGTCGAAGGAACCGGCGGCGGAGAGCAGCGCGCTCAGGACGTAGAGCGGCCACACGCTGTCGAGCCCGCGAAACGTGGCGATGGCCAGGATCCCCGCGACCGTCGCCATCGCGGCTTGCGTCCACAGCATCAGCTTGCGCCGGTCGACCGCGTCGGCGACGACGCCGGAGACGAGCGAGAAGACGACGATCGGCAGGAACTTGACCAGGCCGACGAGTCCGAGCGCCGCCGCGCGCTTGTCCTCCGGCACGAGCAGCGCGACGTGCCACAGGATCGCCGCGTTGTGCATCATCGACCCGGAGGTCGAGACGAGCTGGCCCAGCCAGAGCAGTCGGAAGTCGCGGTGCTGGAGCGCGGGGAAGCTCTCGCGCAGCTTGGCCATCCCCGCGATGGTAGGGATCGCGCGAGCGCGGCCAAAGAGCGCGCGCGGGCGGCGAGCGGTGGGGGCGGCGCACGGCCGTCCCGGTTAGAACTGCGGTCGAGGTGACGATGTCCCGACGTTCACTCGCACTGCTGCTCGCCGTTCTCGTGCTCGCGCTCGGCGTCGCGTGGATCGCGACGCGCGGTGCGCCGCCGTCCGCTGCGGTCCCGGATCCGGTCGCGAGCGCGCCTCGGGCCGAGGTCGCGCGGACGCCCGAGCCGCTCGCCGCGCCGGCGATCGCCGCCGCGCCGGACGCCGCGGTCCGCACGAAAACCCGCTCCCGTCGCCGCGCGCGCCGCGGCGACGTGCCCGCCGACGCGCGCTGGCATGGGTCTCCGGCCGCGTCGAGTTCCCGCCCGGCACGCCGCGCGACGAGCGCGCGTTCGTCGTCGCGCGCGGCAAGAAGTACGGCGGCTCGACCGCGCACCGTTTCGCTGTCGGCGCCGACGGGAGCTTCCGCGCCGCGTTCGAGGCGCAGACGAAGCAGGGCTCGCTCGACGTCGTCGGGCGCTACGTCTACCTGTCCGAGGCGGCGAAGCTCGACCCGCACGCGCCGCCGGCGAGCCTCGTGCTGCACCCGGAATTGGGCGGATGCCTGCGCGTGCGGCTCGCGCCGAGCGCGCTGGCGCTCGCGCGCGCGCCGGACTTCTCGAAAGCGCGCGTGAACGCGTACGCGTCGTCCACCGACGGTTCGCAGCCGGATCGGCCCGGCGAGTCGACGCCCGACGCGCAGGGCGTCGCGGAGCTGGGCGGGCTCGCCGCGAACACGTCGTGGTTCGTGAGCGCCGCGCTCGACGGATTCGCGGCGCGCGCATCCGGCTCCGCCTCGCCGAAGCCGGGCGAGGTCCTCGAGCACGAGATCGCTCTCACCGTCGCGCCGCGCGTGGAGGGGATCGTGCGCGACCCGCGCGGCCAGCCGGTCTCGGGCGCGACGCTCTTGCTCCAGGTCTCGCGGGACGACTACACCGCGAGCTCACGCCGACACGCGACGGACGACCAGGGACATTTCGACCTCGCGGCCGACGAGTCCGGCCAGCTGACCGTGCGCGCCGAGCAGCCGGGATTCGTCGCCGCCGAGGCCGGTCCGTTCGAGGCGGTCGAGGGCTCCGAGCACCTCGGGCTCGAGCTGCGGCTCGCGGACGGGCTCGCGATCCGCGGCGTCGTGCGCTGGCCCGACGGGAGTCCGGCCGCGGAGGCCAGCGTCGCGCTGCACACGGCGCCGTCGGCGTTCCAGCCGGGCGGTGCGAAGGAGCGCTCGCTGCGCACGGACGCCGCGGGTGCGTTCGAGGTCACCGGCCTCGTCGCGGGCGAGTTCACGCTGAGCGCGCGCGCGCGGCGCGACGTGCCGGGCGTCGCGAAGGCCGATCGCGTCTGGTGGACCGCGCGCCGCGAGGGCGTCGCCGCCGGCACACGCGACGTCGCGCTCGTGCTCGCGGCGGGCGCGGGCGTCCGCGGCCGCGTGGTCGACGACCTCGGCCGGCCGATCGCGTCGTTCGCGGTGCGCGCCCAGCCGGCCGGCGCTTCGAAAGAGGGCCGCAAGTCCGTCGGCGACCGTTTTCGCGAGGAATCCGGCGCTTTCGAGCTGCCCGCGGTCCCCGACGGCGAGTGGACGCTCGTCGCGGAGTCGACCGAGAAGATCGAGTCCGCGCCCGTCGTGCTCGTCCTGCCGCGCGACGCCGGGCGCGCCGTCGACCTCGTGATCCCGCGGCCCGCGTCGATCTCGGGACGCGTGGTCGACGTCGACGGGACGCCCGCCGCGAGCGCGGAGGTCGAGCTGAGCCAGCACGTCGGCGAGTTCCAGGACACGGTGAGGTCGGCGACGACCGATCGCGAGGGAAAGTTCAGCCTGCAGAGCGTGCCCGTCGGCGCGCTGAGCCTCGTCGCGCGGCGCAACGACCGCGCGAGCTCGATCGCGCTCGAGCCGGCGGTGCAGGCGGGACAGGAGCTGGCGGACGTCGTGCTCGCGCTGCGCCGCGGCGGCACGGTCGAGGGGCGCGTGCTCGACGCGACCGACGGCCCGCGCCCCGACGTCGACGTCCACCTCTACGCGATGGACGGCAGAGGCATGCGCCCGGCGCGCACCGCCGCCGACGGCACGTTCCGGATCGAGAACGTCGAGCCCGGGAAGGTCTTCGTCAGCGTCCAGGCGAGCGACGGCCAGGAATCCGGCTGGATCGGAGCGGATCGGCCGCAGAAGACCGTCGTCGTCGAGGAGGGCCGCGTCGTGCGCGTCGAGCTGGGCGGCGCCACGAAGGGACGCATCCTCGTGAGCGGCACGGTCCGCGGCGCCGGCCCGGTCGCGGGCGCGACCGTGCGCTTCTTCGCGATGGACGGCAGCCAGACGGACGACGGTCGCGGTCGCACCGCGACGACGGACGAGTCGGGGCGCTACGAGCTGCGCGTCCCGGGCCGCGGCTCGTACTCGGTCGGCGCCGAGGCGCGCGGATCCGGCGCGATCTGGACGCGCGTCGACATCGGCGACGAGCCGACTCAAACCGTGGACCTCCAGCTCGGCACCGCCCGCATCGCCGGCCGCGTGCTCGATCCCGACGGCAAGCCCGTCGCGCGCGTGCGCCTGAACGCGCAAGCCTCGGGCTCGCCGTTCGACGGCAACGCGCGCAGCCAGGGCACGGACACCACGAAATCGGACGGCACGTTCGCGCTGGTCGGCCTGCTGCCGGGCACCTACACGATCGACGCGGAACCCGACCGCTGGTCGGACTCGGCGTCGGCGCAGCTCTCGGCGGGCAAGGTCGAGGGGATCGAGCTCGCCGCGGGCGCGAACCGCGAGGGGCTCGAGGTGCGGCTCGAGCGCGGCTCCACCGTCGTCGTGCGCGTGGTGGGCGCGGACGGCCGGCCCGTGCGCAACGCGAACGTGGAGGTCGCGACCGGGAGCCGCATGGGCTACCCGACGCGCTCGGACGACGCCGGCGTGGCGCGCTTCGAGGGCGTGAGCGCTGGACCGGCGACGATCACCGCCAGCACCGCGGCAGAGGTCGAGCGCGATCCGGTCCGCCTCGTCGTGGAGTCCGGCCGGTCGATCGAGACGACGATCACGCTCGTGCCCGGCGGCCGGATCGCGCTGAAGCTGCAGAAGAGCGACGGGACGGACCTGGCCGAGGCATTCCACTATCCGATCGAGATCCTCGACGGATCGGGCACGCCGTGGCGCTGGTCGAACGCCGAGGACCGCCAGGACGGCTTCGTGCGCTTCGGCCCGATGCGGCCGGGGACGTACACGGTTCGCACGCACTTCGGGAAGAAGCGCGCGGAGTCGCAGGTCGTCGTGACGGCCGGCGGCGAGCGGGACGTGGTGCTGAGGGAGCCTGACGGGTGAGGAATCGACTCGCAGCGGCAACGCTGCTGACGATCTTGGCGCTGGGCGTCGCGTGGCTCGTGTCGCGCGGCGATCGAGGCGTTGCTGTAGCTACCGAGCCGCTCGCGCATGACCGCGTGGCCGAGACGAACTCGGTCGGCGCGTTGGAAGCACCGACGCGCTCCGCGGTGCGCGAGGTCACCACGGCGACGGGGGCGACGCCACCGGACATGCTCGAGGACGTCGGGCTCGCTCCGGTCGAGACGGATCCATCCGCTGCTCGGGACTGGGTCGAGGGCCGCGTCGAGTTCCCGCCCGGCATGCCGAGCGACGAGCGCGCGTTCGTGTCGGTCGTCGTGCCGGCGATCAACCACAACTTCCATGACTCTGAGCCGGTTCGATTCCCGGTCGGCGCCGACGGTCGCTTCCGCTTCCCCGTCCCCGAGAACGCGTGGACGCTCGAACTCGACGTCGTCGGCCGCTACCTGCACACGCCGAGACCGCGAGCGTTGAGGGTGGGCGCGTTGCCTCCCGACATCGTGCTCCGCCCGACGCTCGGCGCGTGCGTGCGCGTGGTCCTCGCACCGAGTCCAGAGCTGCTGGCGCGCGGGTTCGATCCCGCTGGGGCTTCGGTGCAGCGGTGGGGCAAGTCGGTCGATCTCACCGACGTGTACCTGGACATGCTCCGCAATGCGACGACGGATGCGACGGGCGCGGCGCTGGTCGAGGGACTGGACGTCGAACGATCCTGGACGGTCACAGCGTGGGCGAACGGAACCCTGCCTGCGAATCGCGAAGTCCCGCCGCTACGGGCCGGGGAACTGCGCGACCTCGTCGTTCCGCTCGACGCCGCGCCGCACTTCTCCGGCGTGGTGCGCGACGAGCACGGCGTGCCGATCGAGGGTGCGAGTGTCGTGCTCTCGATCGCGACGGAGGATGGAGCTCGACCGACCTACGGTGGCACTGCCGCCGACGGCCGCTTCCATCTCCACGCCTTCGCCGCCGGTACCGCCCACCTCCGTGTCACGTGCAGCGGGTACGCCGCGCGCGAACTCGGCCCGTGGAGCGTCGATATCGGGAGCGACGTCACCGGCATCGACGTCGTGCTGGCCGGCGGCGCGGAGATCACGGGCGTCGTCCGTTGGCCCGACGGCGGCGCGTGGATGTTCGTCGAACGCGGTGCGCCGGTCGATGCGGCGCAGCGCGAGCGCGTGGCGGTCGGGCCGGACGGCGCGTTCCGCGTGCTGGGAGTCGCGGGGGAGACGTGCGTGCTGCACGCGCGCGGCCGCGCGCGCATTGACCGTGACGACCGCAAGTCGCCGTACATGCTGTGGACCGCGCGCGCCGAGGTGCGCGCACCGGCGAGCGACGTCGTGCTCGTTCCGTCGCCCGGCTCGAGCCTGAGGGGCCGCGTCTCGGACGATCACGGGATCGCGGTCGCCGGCGCGCAGGTCCTGGCGACGCTCGTCCAGCGCGAGAACGAAGACGGTTACATCACGCCCGTCGAGACCGACGCGGACGGTTGGTTCTTGCTGGACCGGCTGCGCGACGGCGCCTGGAGGATCTCGGCGTCGGCTCGCGGCTCGTACTGCGATGCGATCGTGGTCGAGATGCCCGGGGAGGCGGCGAGTCCCGTCCAACTCGTCCTGACGCGCGGCGGTGTGCTCGAAGGCCGGGTCGTCGATGCACGCGGTGATCCCGTCGGCGGTGCGAACGTCGTGCTCGAGGCGAAGGACGAGAATTGGGCGAACCACGGATCCTTGCCGACCGCCGTGTCTTCGGCGGACGGTTCGTTCCGCATCGACAGCCTGCGGGGCGGCACGCTGCACGTCAGTGCGCGGAAGGACGGCCATGCGCGCGCGATCGGACTCGCCGTGGAGGTCGCGCCGGGGCGGACGACGTCCGGGGTCGAGCTCGCGCTGCGCGCGGGCGGCACGATCGACGTGCGGGTCCTGGACGCCGGCGGGATCCCGGTCGCGGACGAGGAGTTGGGCCTCCGTCGCGAGGGCGTCGAGTTCCTCGTCGGCAGCGCGCGGACCGACGCTTCGGGCCGCGCGCGCTTCGAGGACGTCGACGAGGGCCAGTTGATCGTGGGGCCGCCCTCGTTGCGCGGTCGGTCGACGTATCGGTCGGCGGCGGTCGAGGTCGAATCCGGCGTCGTCACGAGCGTCGTCCTGCGGCCGTGACCCGTCTGCTCGAGCGAGGGTCGCGCGATCGGATCGTCCGCGCCGGATCTTTCCATGGCGCGGCACGAATATGCGCGCATCGCCGACGAAAGGCGGGCTCGAAACCGCAGGCCCGGTGCCCTCGTTGACGCATCCGGCGCGGGCCCCGAGTACGATCCACCCGTCGTGACTTCCCACCTCGAACGCTCGATCGCTCGGCTGCGGCAGCGCGCGCGCCTGGGCGCGTTCCTCGGGACGTCCTTGCGGTCCTTCGCGGTGGCGGCGGCGGTCCTCGCGGCCGTCGCGCTGCTTCTGCGCGTCGCGTTCCGCTTCGAGCGCGGCGAGGCGGCCTGGGTCTTCGCGGCGCTCGTCGCCGTGCCGATCGCCGCCTGGATCCTGGCGCGCAAGCGCGTGCCGTCGCACGCGGCGGCGGCGGCGTGGCTCGACGTGCGCGCGGGCGGCACGGGCGCCATCGTCGCGGGGGACGAGGTCGACGATCCGCGCTGGGCGGCGCAGGTCGAGCGCGCGCTGGCGGCGGAGCCGGCGCTGCCGCGATTCGACGTCGCCGGGCCGGCGCGGCTCGCGGCGGCGGCGTTCGCGTTCGCGCTGCTCGTCGTCCTCGTGCCCATCGCGCCGGCGGTCGTCGGGCCGCCGACCGTCGTGCAGGAGGCGGTGCTCGAGCGCGTCGAAGAGCAGTTGAAGGCGCTGGAGGAGCAGGTCGAGCTCGAGCCGGAGCTCGCGGCCGAGCTGCGCGAGACGTTGGACCGGTTGCAGCGCGAGGGCGCGCTGGCCGAGCCCGAGGCGGCGTTCGAGGCGCTCGACCGCGCGCAGGAGCGCATCGAGCAGGAGGCCTACGAGCGCGCCGAGGCTTCGCAGTCGGCGCAGGACGACCTGGCGCGCGCGGGCGAGGACGCGGCGCGGGATCCGCAGGCGGCGCAGGCGCAGCTCGAGAAGACGATGGAGCAGCTCGCGCAGGCCGGGTTCTCGAAGGACGTGCAGTCGGCGCTCGAGAAGGAACTCGGCGCGGCGGGCGTCTCGCTGCCGCCGGGCACGAAGCTCGGCGCGGAGAACATCGAGGCGATCTCGAAGGAGCTCGGGGCGAAGCTCGCGGCGAAGAACGGCGAGCTGGCGAAGAAGGGGCTCCTGAACGGCAAGGCGCTGGCCAAGTTGGGCGAGCTGGCCAAGCTCGACGGCTTCGAGTTCAACGACCACGTGTGCGACGAGTCGTGCGAGAAGAAGCCGGGCGGGACATGAAAGGGTGTCGGTCACGGCCGGCGCGTGTCGCACGGCAACTCTCCCGGACAGGGCGGCGTCTCGCGCGGTCGCGGCGACGCGGAGATGACGTGGGGCGAGGAGACGCCCGGCGAGACCGATTCGTTCGAGTCGAAGACGCTGCCCGACGCGCGCTACGCCGATCCCGAGCACACCGGGATCGTCGGGATCGGCGCCGCGGCGCCGCCGGTCGATCCGCAGGCGGAGGCGCCGGGCGCAGGCGCGATCGAAGCGTCGGGCGGTCAGTCGGCCTGGCGTCGGCGCCTCGCGCCGCAGCACCGCGACGCGGTGCGCACGTGGTTCGGTCCGGGCGGGCGCTGAGCCGGCCGCGCGACGTACTCCTCGAACTGGAATCGCCACGAATACCGCATGAAAGCTGAAGCTCCCGTCCTGCCGTCCCCGGACGAGGTCGCCGCCGCGCGCGCGCAGGCGCTGGCCATCCTCGACGGACTCGACCGCACGTTGTTCGGACAGAAGGAGCTCACGCGGCTCGTGCTGGTCTGCGCGCTGGCGCGCGGACACGTGCTGCTCGAGGGCCTGCCGGGCCTGGGCAAGACCGAGCTCGTCAAGGCGCTCAGCGTCCTGCTCGGGTTGACGTTCAAGCGTCTGCAGTTCACGCCGGATCTGTTGCCCGGCGACGTGACCGGCGGGCACATGCTCGAGGAGGACGGCGGCAAGCGGCGGCTCGTCTTCCATCCCGGGCCCGTATTCACGAACGTGCTGCTTGCCGACGAGATCAACCGCGCCAGCCCGAAGACGCAGTCGGCGCTGCTCGAGGCGATGCAGGAGCGCCGCGTCACCGTGCTGGGGGAGACGCGCGTCCTGCCGCAGCCGTTCTGGGTGCTCGCGACGCAGAACCCGATCGAGCTCGAGGGCACGTATCCGCTGCCCGAGGCGCAGCTCGACCGGTTCCTCTTCAAGGTCGAGGTCGGCGGCGTCGGTCGCGAGGCCCTGCAGCAGATCCTGAACGAGCGCTCGTGGGGCAAGCCGCCCGAGCACACGGCCGTCGCCGACGCGGCGTCGCTCGGGCGCCTCTTCGGCGTGATCGACCGCATCCACCTGCCGAAGGCGGTGGCGGCGTACATCGCGCGGCTCGTCGACGCGACGCATCCGCAGTCGGACCTCGCGCCGGCCACGGTGAAGACGTACGTCCGCCATGGCGCCAGCCCGCGCGCGGCCATCGCGATCGCGGAGGCCGGACGCGCGCACGCGCTGCTCGCGGGCAAGCCCAACGTCGGGTTCGACGACGTGCGCGCCGTGACGAAGAGCGCGATCGGACACCGGCTCGTGCTCGACTACCGCGCGCGGCTCGACGGCATCGGCGGGCGCGACGTGGCCACGGCCGTGCTGGAATCCGTGGGCGAGATCGAGGAAGCGCTGCCGCGCGAGGTGAGCGGTGCGCGCTAGGTTCGCGACGCTCCTGGGCGCGGTCGCGGTGGCAATCGCGGCCGGTTCCGCGCGCGCGGGCGAGCAGTCGATCGAGGTCGACGGCGTGCGCGTCACCGTGTCGTCGAGCTGGCCGAGCGCGCTGAACCGCGGCTGGCAGCCGGCGCTCGTCCGCGTCGAGAACCCGACCGGCGACGAGCGCGGCGTGAAGCTCACGTTCTCGTGCTCGCCCGGACCGGGCGCGGACATCGTGACGCGCGGCCTGCGCCTCCCGGCCGGCGGCAGCGAGAGCTTCGAGCTCGCGCTGCCCGTGCGGCCTCAGCTCCAGAACTCCTACAGCCTGACAGTCGAGGCCGGGGATCGCGGCTACGCCGGCGCGATCGGCGCGGAGCAGGGCTGTCCTCCGAACGAGCGCGTGGTGCTCGCCGCGAGCCGCGCCGGACCGAGCACGGTCGCCGTCGCCGGCTGGGCCACGGAGCTCTCGAAGGAATCCGAACCGCGCGTGCCGGCCGATGTCCTGACCGGGCGCGGTGTGCGCTTCGGATCGGGGCGCGTCGTGGTGACCCCCGTGGGGGGGGCGGCTGCCGCGGCCGCGACCCCCGAGAACGTGCGCGTCACCGGCATCGCGTTCGAGAACCTCTCGGCGCTGCCCGAGGCCTACACGAGCCTCCACGCGCTCGTCCTCGACGTCGGGGACGGCACGCCGCCGACACGCGGCGTGCTCGACGCGATCACGGCCTGGGTGCGCACCGGCGGCGTGCTCGCCGTCGCGGGGCGCGGCGCGCGCGAGTTCCTGGCGAAGGAGCCGGCGCTCGCCGCGTGGACGGAGCCGCGCTTCCGCGTGCGGGGCTCCGACGACGCCGCGACGTACGCGTGCGGGCTCGGGCTGCTGCTCGTGATGGATGGCGAGAAGCTGCTCACGGATCCGGTGCAGATCGCGGACCTGAACGCGGCGATCGAGGCGCGCGCGCCGCTCGACACGCTGGCGCCGCACAGTGCCTTCGAGCTCGCGATCCCGGGCATCGCGGTGCCGTTCCGCTCGCTCACGCTGCTGCTCGTCCTGTTTGCGATCCTGGTCGGTCCGGTGAACCTGATCCTCGTGCGCCGCAGCAAGCGGCCGGCACTGCTCCTGCTGACGATCCCGGCGATCGCGCTGGTCTTCTCGGTCGGGCTCGTCGCGTACGGCGCGGTGGCGCAGGGGCTCGACGTCAAGGCCTCGTCGTCGTCGGTGGGCGTGCTCGACCAGCGCTCGCACCACGGTTCGGCGCACGAGCGGCGGACGGTGTTCGCCGGCCTCGCCGCGGGACCGGGCATCCGGCCCGGCCCGGGGGCGGTCGTCGAGCGCGTCGGCGAGGAGGCGCTCGACTGGAGCAACCGCCGCGAGTACCGCACGAACAGCGACGCGGGGCTCACGCTGTCGGGTTCGTGGCTCCCGGTGCGGACGCCGACGCGGTTCTCGGTCACCGTCGACCGCGCCGCGCGCGGGCGCGTGGACGTCGAGCGCACGGCTGACGGGTGGAAGCTCACGAACGGGCTCGACGCGACCGTGAGCCAGCTGCTCTTCCGCGACGCGGAGGGCGAGCTGCACGCGTTCGTCGGCCCGGTCGTCCCCGGGCGCAGCCTCGTCGCCGCCGCCGCCGATGCGGATCCGGACGTCGTCGCGTCGTTCCGGTCGCAGCGCGTGCTCGCGGCGCCGGTGGCGGACGGCGACTTCCTCCCGCGCGGCGCGTGGATCGCGCGCGTCGACGCGTCGCCGCTGCTCGACCCGTGCGGGATCGAGTACGACGAGCTCGCGCACGACCACGTCGTCCTGGGCGTCCTCGACGCCGCGGAGAAGCGCTGATGCCCGCTCTGGAGGTCCGCGGCATCACGAAGCGCTTCGGCAAGCTCACGGCCGTCGACGGCGTCTCGTTCGGCATCGAGAAGGGCCGCATCACAGGCTTCATCGGCCCGAACGGCGCGGGCAAGACGACCACCATGCGCATCGCGGCCACGCTGGAGCTGCCCGACGAGGGCGACGTGCTGCTCGACGGCGTCTCGGTGCTCGACGACCCGCGCGGCGCGCGCGCGAAGCTGGGCTTCATGCCCGACAGCTACGGCGGGTACCCGAGCACGACGCTGTGGGAGTACCTGGACTTCTTCGCACGCGCGTACGACCTGGCCGGCGACGTGCGCCGGCGGCGCGTCGAGGAGGTGCTCGAGTTCACGTCGCTCGGCGCGCTGCGCGAGAAGGAGATGAACTCGCTCTCGAAGGGCCTCAAACAGCGGCTGTGCCTGGCGAAGACGCTGCTGCACGACCCGAGCATCCTGATCCTGGACGAGCCGGCGGCGGGCCTCGATCCGCGCGCGCGCGTCGAGCTGCGCGAGCTCGTGCGCGCGCTGGCCGGCATGGGCAAGGCGATCCTCGTGTCGTCGCACATCCTGACCGAGCTGGCCGAGATGTGCGACGGCATCGCGGTCATCGAGGCGGGGCAGTTGAAGGCCACCGGGTCCGTCGGCGACGTGACGCGCGGCATCCAGCGCGCCGTGCCGATCTACGTGCGCGTGCTCGAAGGCTGCGACCGTCTCGAGCGCGCGCTGCACGAGATGCCCGGCGTCGAGCGCGTGCGCCGCGAGGGCGAGGGCGTCGTGTTCGAGCACGCCGGCACGCCCGAATCGCAGAGCGACGTGCTCGCCGGCCTGCTGAAGGCCGGACTGCGCCCGATCGAGTTCACGCCGCGCGCGATGGGGCTCGAGGAGGTCTTCCTGTCGCTCACCGAAGGCCGGATGCAGTGAGCGCGCGGACGCGATCGGACCGGTTGAACCCGGTCTTCCTGAAGGAGCTGCGCCAGTCGCTGCGCGGGCGCACGTTCGCGATCCTGTTCCCGGCGACGGTGGCGCTGGCGGTCGCGTTGGCCATCACCGTGCTCGTCGACTCCGGTTCGCGCGAGAACCGCGGGCCGATGGTGTTCATGCCGATCTTCACCGTGCTGGGCGTAGCGACGCTCGGGCTCGTCCCGTTCTCGACGTTCCAGTCGACGTCCGGCGAATGGGACGAGGGCACGCAGGACCTGCTGGTCCTGTCGCACCTCTCGCCGACGCGCATCGTGCTCGGCAAGCTCCTGACGTCGGCCATCGAATCCGGCCTGTACGTGTGCGCGTTCCTGCCGCTGCTGCTCTTCACGTTCCTCCTGTCGGGCGTGGACGTGCGCGACGTCCTGTTCCTCGTGGGCACCCTGTACGCCGCGTCGCTCGCGATGAGCTGCGTCGCCATGTCGCTGGCCGGGTTGTCGCGCCACCGCTTCTGGCGCGTGATCCTCCTGGCGGCATTGGCCGGGATCGGACTGCTCGCGCTCGTCGTCGGCTACGACATCTGCGAGGGCTTCGTGCTGCGCGGGCGCGGCCTCGGTTCGACGTACGCGAACGACGAGGTGTGGGGGACGATCCTCATGATCGTCATCGTCGGCACGCTGACGTTCGCCTTCGCGGCGACGCGCATCGCGCACGCCGAGGACGACCGGTCGGGGCCGGTGCGCATCGCGTTCACCGCGCTTCTCGTCGGGCTCCTCGCGTGGCTGTACCTCGCGCCGGTCTCCGTCATCGGAACGGTGGCGATCACGCAGATCGCCGTCGCGCTGGTCGTCGTCACCGCCATCTTCGCCGTCTTCTTCGTGACCGAGCCCGAGCGCCTGCCGCGCCGGACCGCGACGCGCGTTCCGCGGCGTCCCGTGCTGGCGGCGCTCGCAGCCCCGTACCTGCCCGGCGGCGGACGCGGCGTGCTGTGGTGGTTCGTGCAGCTCGCGATCCTCGTCGCGTGGGCCTCCCTGATGTCCGCGAGCCGCGGCACGGCCGGCGGCGGCGTCATGTCGGCCTGGCGGAACTGGGGGGGCGACGGGTTCGAGCGCTTCTGCGCGTTCGCCGCCTACTTCGCCGTGTACCTCGCGGGGCTCTCGCTGCTCCTGACGCGTCTGCGCGAGCGCTCGTACGGTCCGCTCGCAGCGCGACTGATCCTGCCCTCCGTCGCGATCCTCTCCATGGTCGTGCCGATCCTGATCGGCTTCCTGCTCGAGAAGCGCGCGTGGCAGAACGGCGAGCACGTCCTGCTGCCGTTCTGGGTCGCGTTCCAGGCGGACCAGGGGCCGGCGCGCGCCGGAGCTGTCGTCGTCGCCGCGCTCGTCCTGCTGGCCAACGGCCCGCGGCTCGTGCGCTCGGTGCAGGAGGTCCTCGCCGCGAGCCGCAAGCGCCGCGCGATCGTCGCACGACCGAGCGAGGTGGCGGCCCATGCCCTCTAGTCCGTTCCCGGGCACCGCGCTGCTCGACCGGCTGGGCGAGCGCGCGAACCCGGTTCTCGTCAAGGAAGTGCGCGCGGCCCTGCGCGGTCGCGCGTTCGTGGCCGGGTTCGTCACCGTCCTCGCGCTCGCGCTGGCCGTGGGCTCGATCGTGATGCTCGTCGCGACCTCGAACTCCGAGGAGATCCCTTCGGGCCTCGGCTACCTGCTCGCCATGTCCGTCGTGTTCGCCCTGGGCGCGCACGGACTCGTGCCCTTCACGGCGATGGCATCCATGAGCGGCGAGCACGACGAGGGCTCGCTGGAACTCCTGCAGCTGTCGGGGATCTCGCCCGGCCGACTCGTGCTCGGCAAGTTGGGCGCGTCGGCGGTCCAGGCGGCGCTGCTCTACGCGGCGTTCCTGCCGTTCCTGGCCTTCGCGTTCCTCCTGCAAGGTGTCGACCTGGTGCTGCTCGCGGCCGGCATCGTCGCCTCGTTCGCGGGCTCGATCGCGTTCTCGTCGATCGGGATCCTGCTGGGCGCGACGCTGCGCGTGCGCTGGATGCGCGTGTTGGGCTACGTGGGACTCGCGGTCGCGCTCATGGTGGGCGTGCAGGGGCTCTTCGCCTGGATCGCGATGGGGCTCTACGGCGGCAGCAGCTTCACGTGGTCGGAGTACCTGCTCGGGCTGGCGATCACGGTGCTCGTGGCGTCGTCCTGCTGCGTGCAGGCGACGGCGCGGCTCCAGCACGCCGAGGAGAACCGTTCGACCGCGTTCCGTGTCCTCGGGACCTCGTCCCTGCTCGTCGCGTGCGGATTCGGGCTGGCCTCCGGCAGCGCGAACGAGGCGTTCGTGTGGTTCCTCGTGGGGCTCGGGTTCGCACTGCCCTCGATCCTGATCGCGCTGGCCGAGCCCGAGCGCCTGCCGCGCGCCGTCCTCGCGCGTGCGCGGCGCCGTGGGGCGCCGTGGTACCTCGCGCCGTGGATGCCGGGCGGCGGACGCGGCGTGCTCCTCCTGCTCGTGACCTGCGCGCTGCTGCTCGCCGCGGCGCTCCTCGCGGTCGCGTTCGCACCCGGTCGCCGGCTGGATTGGCTGCGCACGACCGGCGCGCTCGCCGCGGTCGAGGCCTGGCTCGTGTTCGCCGTGCTCGTGCCCGCGGGGCTCGCCGCGCGCTGGCTGGACCGCCCGTGGGTGCAGAAGGCCACGCGCCTCGCGTGCATCGCGTTCCCGCTCCTGCTGCTGCTCCTGCCGGCGTTCCTGCGCTTCCTGGCCGGCTCGGCTTCGGATGCGTTCGCGCATCCCGGCAACCCGGGGCGCACGGCGAGGCTCGTGTTCGAGGCACGGGAGATCGCCGACGTCCTGCCGATCGTGCTCGTTTCGGTCGCAGCGGTCGCACTCTCGGTCGGCATCAACGCGCCGCGCGTGCTGCGTTCGTTGAACGAAGTCCGCCGCGAGCGCGAGCGCCGCTCCGTGCCCGTCGTGGAGGGACTCGGTGCCCAGGCCCAGCGCTGAAGCGCGGCGCCTCGGCGCGCTGCACCGGCTGGCGCTGCTGGGAGATCCGCAGCGCGGCCGCATCGGCGAGCGCATCGCGCGCGGCACGGGCTCGAGCCTCGAGTTCCAGGACCGGCGCGCGTACCAGGCCGGAGACGACGTGCGCCACGTCGACTGGCGCGCGCTGGCGCGCACCGACCAGGTCCTCGTGCGGCAGCACCGCGAGGAGGTCCTGCCGCGCGTCGAGATCGTCGTCGATCCGTCGCGGTCCATGGCGGTCGAGCCGGCCAAGGCGGAACTCTGCGTCGACCTCGCGGCGATCCTCGCGGGCGCGGCGCGCGGCGCCGGATTCCAATCCGTCGTCGCGCTGGCCGGCGACCGCCCCGAGATCGTCGACGCCGAGCGCTTCGAGGCCGCGGGCGTCGAGTTCGAATCGCGCACGGCCTGGCCGCCGGCGCTCTCCGCCGCACTGGCGACGCTGCGCTCCGGATCGATGCGCGTGCTCGTGAGCGACTTCCTCTTCGCGCACGACGCGCGCGAGCTCGTCCGGCCGCTCGCGGCGCGCGGCGGGGGACTGGCTCTGGTCCAGGTCCTGGGCACGGGCGACGCGCGGCCCGAGGCCGGTTCGGGGCTGCGCCTCGGGGACGCCGAGTCGGACGCGGCCCACGACCTCGTGCTCGACCGCCGCACGGTCGAGCGCTACCTGGAGCGGCTCGCGCGCCTCACCGACGGCCTCGAAGAGGAATGCCGGCGCGCGGGAGCCCGCTTCGTCCGCGTCGCGGCCGGCACGCCGCTGGACGCCGCCGCGCGGTCCCTGGCGCGCGCGGGGATCCTGGATCTCGACGGACCCTAGGCCGGGCGTAGAATCCGCGGCTTCCATGGAGAAGTGGATCACGTCGTCGGTCGCGGTGTTCGTCTTCCTGGCGCTCGTCTCCGAGATCCTCGAGCGCTGGCGCCCCGCGCGGCGCGTCGACCGACTGCGCCACCTCGTGACGGACCTCGGATCGTTCGGGTTCGCGGTGCTGTTGAACCGCTCGATCGACGCGCTGCTCGCGCCCGTCGTCGCGGCGCACGCGCCGGCATCGGTCGCGGCCGCGCTCGAAGGCCTGCGCGGCCTGCCGACGTGGGCCAAGATCGGGATCGCCGTCGTGCTTGCCGATTTCTGCCTGTACTGGATCCACCGCGCGCAGCACACGTGGGACTGGGCCTGGCGCACGCACGCGTGGCACCACTCGGTCGAGGAGCTGTACTGGTTCTCGGGCTTCCGCACGAGCTTCCTGCACTCGCTCGTCTACAACCTGCCGCAGGTCGCGATCCCCGTGCTGCTCCTCGGCATGGGCACGTTCGAGACCGCGATCTGCTTCGCGATCGGCATGGTGATCCAGTTCTGGGAGCACGTGAACTGGCGCGTCGACCTCGGGAAGCTCGACCGCGTGATGGTGACGCCCGACTACCACCGCGTGCACCACTCGATCACCGAGCGCCCGCTGAAGAACCTGGCGCCGACGTTCAGCCTGTGGGACCGACTGTTCGGCACGTGGGTCGACCCGCGGACGGTTCCGCTCGACACCCCGCTCGGGATCGGCGAGCCGATCCAGAAGCGCGCGGTGCCGCGGATGCTGGCCGGCGTGTAGGCGCGCGCGAGCGGCTGGCGGCGCGCTGGCTGGCGGCGCGGCTGGCTGGCGGCGGGACCGGCCCGCGCCTACGCTCGAGGACGTGGACGCGCTCCCCGAGCCGGAGAATCGAACCGCAGCGGCCGCGCCGGCCGGCCGTCCCGTCCTGCGGCTGTTCGTGCTGGCGGCGGCGTACCTCGCGGCGATGCTGATCGTGCGCGATCTCGGCTGGCTGCCGCGCGCGCTGGGCGAACCGCCGGCCTTCGGCTACGTGCTCGCGGTCGGCTTCCCCGTGCTGGGCGTCCTCGACGAGCTCCTCAGGACCAGACGACCTCGAGCCCGTTCGTCAGGTTGAACGTGCTCGGCGTGCAGAAGCTCGCCGCGTTGCGGTACCAGACCTGGTAGACGCGCGTGCCCGGCGTGGTCACGAGACCGCGCACCGACACCGACGGGTCGCCCGGCTCGGGGTACTCCGAGGCGCCGGCGACGTTCGATTGCGTCCCGAGGCGGATGATCGTGCCGCCGGCGCAGCGCAGGCCGTCGCCGAAGACGATGCCCGCGCCGCCGCTCTGCCGCGACGTGCCCTGGAAGTAGAGCGCCGACGAGTTCGGCATCTGCGAACCCTCGAGCTCGAGCGTGTCCGCCGCGATGCTCGCGATGCCGCTCGCGCGCAGCTTGCCGCCCAGGCCGAGCGAGCTGAGGCAGCCGATGTCGGCGCCCACGGGGCTCGCGTTGGCGCACGGGCAGGCCGCTCCCGACCCGTCGCCGGCGCAGTAGAGCGTGCCCGCGCCCGCGAGCTCGACGCGCAGCGTGTCGACCAGCGCGAAGAACACGCCGTTGTCGCTGGCGCCGCCGCCGACGACGTGCAGCGAGTCGAACGACGAGTTCAAGACGTGCAGCGTGTGGTGCTGCAGCGAGAACCCGCCGCCGAACGTGAACGCGTCCGTCGCGACGACCACTCCGCCGGCGAGCGCCTGGAGCGTGACGGTGTTGCCCGCGCTGTTGCCGAACTCGTAGAGCTCGATCTGCGCTTCCGAAGCCGTCGCTCCGCCCCACACGATGTCGAACGACTTGCAGCGCGAGAACGCCGCGCCGGTGCCGGGCGAGTAGCCGCCGAACCCGAGCGTGTTCACCGGCGTGAACCCGGGCTGGCCGGCGAGCGTCCCGTCGGCGCGCTCGATCGCGAAGTTGTAGTTGCTGCCTCCGGGGAAGGCCTGGTCGAGGTTCTGGAACGTCAGCGATCCCTCGGTGTAGGTCTGCGCGAACCAGCCCTCGCTCTGGATCTCGAAGTTCGCGGTGAGGGTCTGCGCCCCGGCGGACGCGGCGGACAGGACGAGTGCGGCGACGAGGAGGGGAGTGCGCATGTTCCGAGGATAGCGCGGTTCGCGCGGGGCGGGGCGTCACTCCGCGGGTCGATCCGAGGACGGCCGCGGATCCGCGACGCTCTCCGGCCCGAGCGGGTCGCCGGCGCGCACGATGCCGTGGCGACGGCGGTGCTCGGCCAGGATGAGCGCGATGGCCGGGTCCGGAACGAAGAGGTCGTGCATGCCCTGCGACCACGTGGCGACGGCCAGGTGATCGAAGCCCCGGTCGCGCTGGTGCATCGACGCCAGGATGTGGCGTAGACGCGCGACGTGCAGCTCGACGTCGCCGGCGCGGAAGGTGCGGTGTTCGCGCCAGAGCTCTTCGAAGGTGAAGCAGGGGATGGAGAGGTGCAGCTCCACGAGCGTCCGATCGCGCATGCGATAGGCGGTCGTCGAGCGCAATCCGGCCGTCACCTCGTCCGCGAAAGCGTCAGGGATCGGATCGGGGATGCGCGCCGTGCCGTCGCGCAGGGTGAAGCCCAGCCCGCGCAGCGTGAGCCAGGCCGCCGTCAGGGATTCCGCGCGGGGCTCGATGGCGATCTCGTGCGCGTCGTGGGACGCGACGAGCGACCCGTCGAGCGCCCAGCAGTTCGCGCCGGCGATGCCGACGAGGACGTGTCGCACGCGTGCGGCTCCCAGGGCTCGCAGGAGTTCGTGTTGAGGCCTCATCGCGTCACGGCAGCATGTCGGGCGGTCCTTCGCCCTCGAGGATGCGCTCGATGAGCGCACGGTTCTGCGCGAGGAACGCCACGTCCTTCGCGCGGTTGGCCTCACGCTTGGAAGCGACGATGTCCGACATCCGCGCGAGGTCGACCGTGACGCCGTCGGGGTAGCCAGGTCCCCGTCGCAACCAGACGTCCTCGAAGTCGAGCGAGCCCATCACCAGCGTGAGATCGGTCGGCACGATGTCCTCGGCGCGCGCGGTGGTCAGCGAGCGCCAGCTCACGACGCGCCGCGCGAGCCACAGGTCGCGCGGCGTGTCCAGCGGTTCGCCGTTGCACCACAGTGTCATGCCCGCGTCCTCGCACGCCCGCCAGCACCCGACGAGGTTGGCTGCGTCGCCGGGGAGGAAGATGTCGAGGTCGTTGGTGTGGAAGCGCGCCTTGTACTTCTCCGCGTGCAGGTCTGCGCCGCCCACGCCGATGACGAGGTAGCGCACGCGAGCCTGGTTCAGCGCCCGGAAGAGACGCGCGCGTCCGGACGGAGCGGGCCGGTCGTGGACCACCGACGCGGTCATCGCCGCCCAGTCCTCGTGGAGCCGATCGACCCAGACCTTCTCCGTGCCCGGGCGATTCCACGAGGCGGCTTCCCAGCGCTCGACGTTCTCCCAGAAGACGGCATCCGTCGCGCGCGGAGCCGGCGGCGCCGTCCAGGGCTTCAGGTCGGACAGATCGAACTCGTCCACGGCGCGTCGCATCGTACGTCCTCCATTCCGAGGACGCCGCGCGTGCGCGCGGGTCGCAGGAAAAGTCGCGAAAACGCCGGCTCAGCGCTCGAGTCGCTTGCCCGCCGCCTTGCGCGCGCGGGCGAGCGCGGACTCGACGCTCGTCGACGGGTCCGTCGACGTCGGGCTCGGCGACTCGGCGGACTGCGGTGCCGGCGTGGCTGTGCTCGAGCCGGCATCGGAGCGTGCGGGCGTCGGTAGCGTTGCTAGTGGGCTGCGCGCTCGGGCGCGCAGCCGTGCCGGCACGCGCACGAAGCTCGCCAGTTCGAGCCGCCGCACCGCGATCTCGAGCACGAGCAGCGCGAGCGCCAGCAGCGCCAGCTCGCGACCGATCGGGCGCCAGCCCTTGCTCGCGCGCTCGCCGCGGAAGAGATCCGCCGCGCCCGGGTTCACGAGGCCGCCCGATTCGCTCGCCAGCCGCCGCAACAGCCGCTCGCCGCGCGCGGGATCGCTGCCGCGCTCGAACTCGGGACTGTAGGGCAGCGTGACGGGCGGCAGGCGGATCGTGCGTCCGTCGCCCAGCGCCACGCTGCCGAGCGCGATGCCCTCGGCCGACAGCTTCGAGCGCGCCTCGTAGCGGTGCTCGCCCACGCGCTCGAAGACGAGAGGGCGCGACTCGCCGTCGCCGCCGCGCATGCGGCCGGCGAGCTTCGAGAGGTCGAGCTGCGCCGCGCGATCGGGGTCCACGTCGAGCGCGACGACCGCCTCCTTGCCGTCGCGCCGCACGCTGGCGAAGACCTCGCCGGGTTCCTCCTGTCCCACGAGCCAGCGGCCCGTCGTGGCGAAGAACTCGGCGAATCCGGGCCAGTTCAGCACGCTCGCGCCGAACGTTCCGCCGATCTGTCCCGTGAACGCGGCCGAGCGGCCCAGGCCCGACTGCTGGAACGCGAAGACCGGCGCGGCGTAGTCGTCGGCCGTGATCACGCCCGCCACCGCGCCGCCGCGCAGGTACGTCAGGTTGTAGCCGTCGAGCGCCGCGAACTCCGTCCCGCCGACGGGGCCGAGCCCGAATAGGTCGGGCAGCACGCGCGTCGCCGTCGCTTCCTCGACGAAGGTCGCGCGCGCGACCGTCAGCGTGTCCTGCGCGAAGAGGCGCGGCAGCTCCTCCGGATCGGTCGTGAAGTACGCCGTGCCGTTGCCCGCGGCCGCGACGGACTTCAGGAAGTCGGCGTCGACGTCGCTCTCGTTCCCGAGCGCGATGACCGACACCGTCATGCCGGCGCGCACCATCTGGGCCAAGAGCTCGGGGCACTGCTCCTGCTCCTCGGCGTCGGCCGCGTCGGCGAAGAGGATGATGTGGCGCGTGGCCTGCTCGGCGTCCTCCATCTCCTTGCCGATCGCGAGCAGCGCCGTGTAGGTGAAGATGCCGCCGCCCGCGGACTGGACGCGTCGGACCTTCGAGACGATCCCGGACGGATCCTCGACGCGCGCCAGCTCCTGGACCACGTGCGGCGACGAGTCGACCGCGTGCACGGCGACGGAATCCATCGGGGAAAGCAGCTCGATCGCCGCCGACGCGCCCAGGTTGGCCAGGTCCATCTTGGTCAAGCCCGCGCCCGCCGACGCCGCCATCGACCCCGAGCGGTCCATCGTGATGCCCAGCGCGATCGACTGCTTGCGGTGCTCCTGCCGCATCTCCATCGAGACCGGAATCACCGGATCGAGCACGGACTTGAAGTAGCCGCCCGTGCCGAAGCTGGCCTTGCCGCCGGTGATCAGCAGACCGCCGCCGAGGTCCGTCACGAACGCCGCCAGGGTGCGCAGCCGGCTGCCGATGCGGCTCGCGGCGACGTTCTCGAGGATCACCGCGCGGTGCGCGACGAGCCCGACCGCGTCGAGCCGTGCAGTCTCCGGCGCCGCGACCTTCACCGGGATCGCCGCAGCCCGCAGCGCGCGGACCAGCGCGTCCTCCGAGCCGTCGTCGTTCAAGACGAGGATCGAGCGCGGCGAACCGATGCGCACCGCGGCGACGGCCGCGTCGTTCTCGGGCGTCCGGTCCTCGGGCGCCTGCAGCACGAGCCGGTAGTCGGCCACGCCGGCTTCGCCGAGCACGTCGCGCAGCACGATGCGGTTCATGCCCGGCTCGAACACGCGGTGCCCGCGCGTCAGCACGCGGCCGCCGCGCTCGAGCGCGAAATCGGCCTCGATGCGGCGGTCGGAGCGCACCCACGCGCTGAACTGGAACGGCTCGCCGGGCCCGACCTCCTCGGGCGCGTCGATGTGGTCGACGGAGACGTCGGCGACGTCGGGGCGCGAGACGGGTCGCGCATCGACGTGGACGCCGCGCGCGAACGCACGCCGCGCGGCGGGCAGGGGATCGCGGCCGTTGCCCTCGCCGTCCGAGACGAGCAGCACGGAACCCTGGCGATCGGGCGGGATCAGGTCGAGCGCGACGGCGAGCGCGCGGCCGAGG
>JBGAOR010000071.1:0-24745 GCA_044221705.1 Planctomycetota bacterium | reverse complement strand
GTCGGGGTTCGTCGGTCCCGGCTGGCGCGAGCTGGGCGTCGTGCGCCTGCGCCGCGGCGATCTCGCCGGCGCCGAGGAGGCGTTCGCGCGCGCGCTCGAGGTCGGCACCGATCCGCAGCCCGGGCTCGCGCTGCTGCGCGCCGCGCGCGGCGAACTCACGGCCGCGCGGCGCGACCTCGAGCGCTTCCTGTCCGCCGAAGGCGGTGCGACGCGCACGTTGCTCGACCGCGAGAACCGCTTCGAAGCCCTGGCCGTCCTGGTCAAGCTGGCGCTGGACGCCGGCGATCTCGCCGCAGCGCGCGAAGCCCGCGCGGCGATCGAGTCGATCGCCGACGGAACGCGCTCGGCCTACCACCGCGCGGCGCTCGACGACGTGGCCGGCGTGCTGGCACTGGCGGAAGGGCGCTGCGCGAGTGCTCTCGCGCTCCTGCGCGGCGCTCTCCGCGAGTGGACGAACCTGCCCGCGCCCTACGAGGCCGCGCTGACGCGCGAACGCATCGGTCTGGCACTGCTCTCCGAGGGCGACGCATCGCGCGCCGCGCTCGAGTTCGCGGGCGCCGCCGAGACGCTGGACCGCCTGGGTGCCGTGCTCGACGCGCGTCGACTGCACGACCGGCGTCGCGCGGTGCTGGCCGGCGATGCGCCACGCGGACGTCAGGCCGTCGCCTGCGGAGAGGTCGTCGACGCCGCGCGGTTGGAGAGCGTGCTCGGGCCCGCGGCATGGGCCGACCTGAACGCCTGGTTGAACCGCGTGCTGACCCGCTGCTGGGCGGACCACGGCGGGACGCCGCTGAACCTGAACGACGGCGAGTACGCGGTGTACTTCGAGGACGCCCGCGGCGCTCTGACGTGTGTGCTGCACGTGCAGCGCTCGCTGCGAGAACACCGCGCGCGGCACGGTTTCGCGCCGCGGCTGCGGCTCGCGTGCGTGGACGGCTCCGCGGTCGGCGACGCAGCCGATGCCGCGCCGCTGCACGAGGTCGCGCGCGGCCTGCTCGGTCGCGACGCGCCGGCGGACGTGACCGTCCTGGGCGCGCCGGGCGTGTTCGATCGCAGCGTCGAGCTCGAACGCCTGCGCGCGGAGGGACTCGACGTGCGCGTGCTCGCCACGGCGGACGGCGCGCACGTGGGCCGTCCGTCCGCGCGCACGGATCCCTGAGCGGACGCGCCCTCCGACCCGGGCGAGCCGCGGCCGCTCACCTCGACGGTCGATGTCCTCGAGCGAGACGCGACTGCGCGCGCCGGCGGATCAGCGCCACTCCACGTCGCGGAAGTTCACCGTGGCGCCGCCGACCAGGAACCCCATGCGGCCGTCGGGCAGGTCGAGGTTCGGGTACTTCGAGTCGTCCACCGAGAGCACGTACTGGCCGTCGACCTTCTCGAGCACGATGCGTCGCTCGCGGCTCGCGTCGCCCGGGATCGCGAGGCGCCAGCTCCTCGTGACCTCGCCGGCACGCGTGATGTAGAGGTTGATCTCGGGCGCCTCGATGTCGATCTGGACGCAGTCGTCGCGCGAGGACCAGCCGGCGACGAAGCCCAGTCGCCCGCCCTGCTTCGGCAGCGCCGATGCGCGGGCGGAGAGCCGCGTCGCGCTCTCGCGCAGGACGCAGTAGCCGATGAGCGGGCTCTCGATCGATCCGACCAGGCCCTCGGCGCCGTCGTCGCGCCAATCGCCGTAGGCCTGGAAGGGGACCTGCGCCGCGACGAGGTACTCGTACAGGTCGTTCGCGAACTCCTTCGCGGGGCCCAGCGTGCGCAGGAAGTCCTCGGTGCTCATCTTGCTGCCCGTCGTGCCCAGCGCGTACTTCTCGAACGCCTTGCGGTACGAACGCTCGGGCCCGTGCAGGCACAGCGCCGCGACACCCCACATCAGCGCGGGCTCGACGCCGCCCACGGCCTCGAGCTGTCGCAGGTCGAGCGTCGTCTCGACCAGCGCGTCGAGCGCGGGTTTCGGCAGCTCGACGGCTTCGACGCGCGGCGTCGCGAAGGCGACGAGCTTGCGGCCGTCCCACGTGCTGCGCCCGAAGTCCTGCGCGATCCCCAGGCCGGACCACGTGCGCTGCGCGTCGATGTTCTTCGCTTTCGCGAGCGAGTGGAACTGCAAGCACAACGCGTACAGGAGCCGCGTGCGCGTCGCTCCGTGTCCGTGCACGCGCGCGACGTAGGCCGTCCGCGTCCGCTCGGCGAACGAGGCGTAGCGATGCTGCACGGGAATCGTGACCCCGTCGTTCCACGCGGCCGCCACGCGCGCCTCCTCGTCGGCGAACACGCGCACCTTCAGGCGCTCCGTCGGCTTGCCGCCGAAGAAGATCACGAGCTCGTCGAAGGCACGGTCCGCGAGTCGAGCGGCATCGTCGGCCTCCGCCTGCGTGCCGGACCATTCGATGTCGTAGTGCGCGCTCGAAACGCGGACCGGATCGCCGGGGGCGAACGTGGCGCACAGGAGGAGCAGGCTGGCTGCCAGGAGCATCGAACGGTCCTTTCTCGCGTCCCGAGGGGCTAGCGATCCGCGCCAGCCCGGTAACGGACGCGGGGTCGATGTCCGGCGCGACGCCGCGTCGCGCGCGGGACGCGAGATCGGCTGCGCCGCCGGATTCCGGCGTGATGCCTGCGACGGCGGATGCCCGCGGCGACCGGGTTCCGCCCCGTTCCTCGCTGCGGAGCCGATCTGCGGCGCGGGTAGGGCCCACCACGCGAATCCCCGAACCTCCCGGACTTCCGGAATCGGACCCGAGGTGGTGAGGTGGGAGTGCGCCGCGCGCGTCCCGCGCCGGCTGCGCACCGGATCGCATCCGTGTCAGGGCTCGCACCGTCGCCTTCTCCCCCCCCAGCCCTTCAAGGACCACGCATGCGCCCGATCCTCGTCCTCGGCCCGATCCTCGCCGTCGCCTCCGCCGCCAACGCTCGCGCGCAGGGATCCGACGACTGCGCGACCGCGTCGCCGATCTCCGGCCCGGGCACCTTCGCGGTCACGACCGTGGGCGCGACCGACAGCGCGCAGCAGAGCGGGGCGTGCGTCGTGGCGCACAGGGACGTGTGGTTCGCCTGGACGGCCCCGCAATCGGGGACCGTCACGGTCCAGACCTGCGGAGGCGCGACGGTGGACACGTTGCTGGCCGCATACGCCGGGCCGGGCTGCCCGACCTCGGGAACCGAGCTCGCCTGCAACGACGACTCGTGCGCGCTGCAGTCCTCGATCCAGTTCACCGCGTCGAGCGGGAGCGTCTACCTGATCCAGCTCGGCGCGTACGGCGCGGCCACGACCTGGACCGGCACGTTCACCATCGCCCAGCCGATCCCTCCCGCGAACGACGCCTGCGCGGCGGCCGCGGCCATCTCGGGCCCGGGACCGTTCGCGTTCGACACGAGCTTCGCCACGACGGGGACCGAGGGTCAGGCGAACCCGCTCTGCGGATCGCCCGCCGGCATCGACCGCGACGTCTGGTTCTCGTGGACGGCGGCGGCCACGACCTCCATGGAGCTCAGCACGTGCGGCGCGGCCGCGTTCGACACGAAGGTCGCCGTGTACGCCGGCAGCGGCTGCCCGACCTCGGCCGCGATCGCGTGCAACGACGACGCGTGCACCCTGCAGTCGCGCGCGTACTTCGACGCCGTCGCCGGCAGCACGTACACCATCCACGTCGGCTCGTATCCCGGCGCCGTTTCGGGCCCGGGCACGTTCACGATCGTGCCCGGCACGAACCCGAGCTGCCCCGGGCCGAGCTCCGGGCCGGACGTCATCGTCGGCAACATCACGGACGTGCTCAACGCGCCGGCCGCCGGCGGGCTCGACGCGCTGTCGCTGGGCACCACGGCCTGCAACGTCGGCGACGCGGGGCTGAACTGGTACGCCAACAGCACGCTGCACCCGGTGATCGCCACGAACCTCTATCGCTACAGCATCGTGGACGGCGCCGGCCGCTTCGAGCAGGTCGGCTTGAGCTGGCTCAAGCACGGCTACGCGGCCGCGGTCGCCAACTCGTGCTGTGTCTGCCAGAACCCCGGCAACAGCCAGATCCTGGGCGTCGGCTGCGCGGACACGTACGGCGCGTCCCTGAACGGATCGCAAGCGTCGCTGGGGCCGCGCTGGCAGGTGAACGCGCACACGGGCGTCTTCACGTACCCGCAAGCCAACCCGACCTGGTCGGGCAGCACGGCGCGGCGCTGCGAGGTCGCGCTCGCGGACCTGACCCCGACCGGCGGGACGACGCACTACTTCGGCGAGTGCACGTACATCACGCCCGACGACGCCGCCGCCAATTCGGACAACAACACGAGCTACAAGGAGGTCGCGGTCTCGGGCGGGCCGGCCGACTACACGTTCGCGACCTCCGGCGGCATCCAGCGGATGATCCCCGCGATCCGCGCCTGGGCCGTGCACGAACCGGGCGTGACGATCACGGACGCGCGCGTTCCGGGCGAGGGCCTGTTCGTCGTCGGTTCGCACGCCACCGCGCTGGGCGGCGGGCTCTACCACTACGAGTTCGCCGTGTTCAACCAGAACAGCGACCGCGGCGCGGCCTCGATCTCCGTGCCGATCCCGGCTGGAGCGCTGGTGACGAACATCGGATTCCGCGACGTGATGTACCGGAACGGCGACGGCCCCGGCAACGTGAACGTCGACGGCGGCGATTGGACGACGACGCAGGCGGGCGGGTTCCTGACCTGGAGCGCGTCGACGGGCGGCGCGATCCCGGGACCCAACGCGATCCGCTGGGGGACGCTCTACAACTTCCGCTTCGACGCGGACGTGCCGCCGGCGAGCGGCAGCGTCGAGCTCGGCCTGTGGAAGACGGGCACGCCCGCGGCGCTGCTCGTGGCGGCGGAGATCCCGTCCGGCGGACCGGCGGCGCTCGGGTTCTGTTTCGGCGACGGCTCCGCCGCGCCGTGCCCGTGCGGGAACCAGAGCCCCGTGGGCGCGGACGCCGGCTGCCTGAACTCGTTCGGCACCGGAGCCGCGCTGCGGCCCGCGGGGACGGCGAGCGTCACCGCGGACACGTTCACGCTGCTCGGATCCGGGATGCCCAACGGCACCGCGCTCTACTTCCAGGGCACGGCGCAGCAGGGCGGGGGCGTCGGCTCGGCGTTCGGCGATGGACTGCGGTGCGCGGGAGGGTCCGTCGTGCGACTCGGCACGCGCACGAACTCCGCCGGCGCGTCGCAGTTCCCGTCGGCCGGCGACCCGGCGATCTCCGCACAGACCGGCAACGTGGCGGGGGACGTGCGCACCTACCAGTGCTGGTACCGCAACGCGGCGGCGTTCTGCAACGCGGAGAGGTTCAACCTCTCGAACGGTTTGCAGGCCACTTGGGCGCCGTGATTGCGCCAGGTACAGCCTGCCCTCCTCGTCGAAGTGACCGAGACACCTTCCTCCACCGGCTTGGTGTCGAGGGCTGAAGGGTGCCTGCGGTTGCAGGCGCACGTCGATCCCGACGGCTCGTGGCAGGAGCTGTCCACGCCGTAGGCGATCCCGGTCGCCTCCGCGAAGAGGCCCATCGGATCGCAGACCGACGACGGACACGCGAGCGCGCTGACCTCGAGCGCGAGGCGATCTCGACGGGGAGGCCGGCGAACGGCATCCCGCGGGTCAGGCTGAGCACTTCGGTGTGCGGCGTCGAGCCCTGAGTCGCCCCGTCCCCGTGAAGGAAGTCGAACGTGGGCGCGGTCCGCGCGATCCCGGGCGGCGTGACGGCCGGATGGACGATGCGGATGTCGGCGGTGCTGCGCATCGGACCCGCGCGGAGTGCCCGGTTTTTTCGATTTCTCGTGACGGACGCCACGAGAGTCCACGCCTTCTTCATCGGGGAGATCGCCGCGCCGGGCGCGGCGCAATCCGGCACCAGCATGTTCCGAGTTACACTGCCCCTCGTGGCCGAAGGACGCACGTTCTCGAGCACGCTCGAAAGTGCCAGGCACGGGGACGCCGAGGCGCTCAACGAGCTGACGCAGCGCTTCTATCCGGCCGTCCAGGACCTGGTGCACCACCGCCTGGCGACGGATATGCGCCACCGACGCCCGTGGCTCGCGGCGCGCTTCAGCACGGGGGACGTCGTGCAGTCGGTGTTCGAGGGCGTTCTGCGCGACATCGGGACGTTCGCGGGTCGGACCGAGGAGGCGTTCGTCGGCTACCTCGCGACCGTCGTGCGCAATCGGATCCTCGACGCCGTGCGTTTCCACGAGGCGGCTCGGCGCGACGGACGCCGTGCGCATTCGATCGCTCCGGAGTTCGATGCCGAGGGACGCGAGGGCGATCCGGCCGACGCGGCGATCTCGACCGAGGGCATGCAGCAGTTGATGGCGGCGCTCGGCCGGCTCGAACCGCGCGCTCAACACCTGCTGCGCGCCCGCATGGAAGGCCTCGCTTCGTTCCGCGAACTCGCCGAACAGCTCGGATATGGCTCGGAATCCGCCGCCCGCCGCGCGTTCTTCGACGCGCAGGCGAAGCTGTCGATCGACCTGCGGGAGGACGGTTGAAGCCCGCACCAGACGCGGCCGGAAGGCCCGACGCCGCGCTGGACTCCGCCACGCTCTCGTCGCTGGTCTCCAGTGCCCTGGAGCTGCGCGACGAGGGCCGCGCCGACTGGCTCGCGCAGGCTTGCCAGCATCATCCGCACGCTCTCGCGGCCGTCCGAGACGCCGTCGAGCACGCCGACCGGTTGCCGGAGCTGATCCGCCGGACGGGCGAGCACGATCCGATGCGCGGTCTGGCGTTGGGCGGGCGTTTCCGCCTGCTCGAGCGCATCGGCGTCGGCGCGATGGGAGTCGTCTACCTGGCCGAGGACCTCGAGCTCCGCCGCCGCGTCGCCTGCAAGGTCGTGCACCACGGCCTGATGGCGCCGCGCGAGGCGCTCGATCGGTTCGCGCGCGAGGCCGAGGCGATGGCCGCGGTGCAGCACCCGGCGGTGGTCACGGTCCACGACCGCGGCCGCACCGAGGCCGATCAGGTCTACATCGTCATGGAGCTCATCGACGGGCCGCCGCTGTCGGAGTTCCTGAATGCGGCGCGCGCGCGACCGGGCAGCCTGTGCAGCGACGACGGCTCGTGGATCCGTCCGGATCTCGGGATCGCGACGGCCGAGGCGAGCTACGTGCGCACCGTCGTGCGCTGGGTCGCCGACCTCGCGTTGGGCCTCGAAGCCGTGCATCAGGCGGGCGTGCTGCACCGCGACGTCAAGCCGTCGAACATCCTGGTGCGCAAGGATGGCCGTCCGGTGCTGCTCGACTTCGGCATCGCGCTGCTCGACGAGCAGGGCAGCGGTACGCGCACGCCCACGAGCGTCGGTACGCCCGCCTACATGGCGCCCGAGACCCTGCGGCGCGAAGTGCCGCGCACTCCGACGAGCGACGTGTACGGATTGGCGGCGACCCTCTACCACCTGCTCACTCTGCACGCGCCCTACGAAGGGACACCGACGCAGATCCTGGCCGCGCTCGCGATGCGCGAGCCCGTGCCGGCCGCGCAGCACCGCCTGGGGCTGCCGCGCGACCTGCAGGCCGTGCTCGACCGGGGGATGCACAGGAACCCGGCGCGCCGCTACGCCTCGGCCGCCGCGTTCGAGGCGGACTTGCGCGCGTTCCTCGAGTACAGGCCGGTGTCCGCGCGCGCCGTGACGCCGCTCGAGCGCGGACTGCGCCGACTCGTGCGCTCGCGCGCGGCGCTGGGTGCGCTCGCGGCGCTGCTGCTCGTCGCGGTCGCGTTCGGCGCGCGCGCCTGGCGCGAGCACGCGCTGGACGGGCGGCGCGCGCGCTACACGGAGCTCGCGCGCCACTTCCCGCCGAATTTCACGGTCGTCGGGGCGGCCAATCGCGAGGTCCGCGACGTCGCGGACCGCACGGCGCTGACCGCGCTGCTCGACGAAGCGGCGGAGGTCGCGCTGGATCCGCTGCCGACCCGGCTGCTGCGCGCCTCGTACCGCCAGGACCACGGCGATCCCGACGGCGCGGCGAGCGACATGCGCGCGGTCGCGGACGAGGTGCGCACCGATCTCGCGCGCGAACTCGCGGCGCGCTACGCGGCGGCCGACCGCGACACGCGCGGCATCGCGGCGATCTCGCTGGACGGCCTGCCCGAGCCGTCGTCGCCGCTCGATCGGTACCTGCTCGGCTACCACAAGCTGCGCAACGAACGCACCGCGGCCGCGCTCGAACTGCTCGGAGATCCCGACGTGCGCCGGATCGCGCACGCGGAGGAGCTCTTCCTGGCGTTCACGAACTTCGATGGCCTGAGCAGCCCGGAGGAACACCGGCTCGCGGGCATGCGCTTCGAGGACGTGCTGCGCCTGGAGAGCAGGATCGGCGGGCGTACCGCCGCGACGGCGCACATCGCCAGCCGCATGCTCGCGATCCTCGACCGGCACGAGGACGCGCTCCAGGCGAGCACGGAGGCGATCGCGCTCGCGCCGCGCGCACACGTGATGCGCGTGACCGCTGGGTACTGCGCCTTCGTCCTTGGGCGGATGGACCTCGCACGCGAGCACCTCGACGTCGCCCGCGAACTCAAGCCGAGCTACGCGCACGTCGTACAGAATCTCGTGTGGTTGGACGTCGCCGAGCGTCGGTTCGACGCGGCGCTCGAGCTCGTGCGCCAGGCGGAGCCGGATCTCGTGCCGGCGGAGAGCACCTGGGCCGACTCCTGGTCGGGCTGGATCAGCGCCTACGCAGCGCTCGACGCCGACGCCGCCAAGGACGTCGCCGAGCGCACGCGTCGGCTCGAGCAGGCGCGGACATTCTTCGCGCGCGTTCCCGAGAAGCAGCGTCGCACGACCGACACTGCGTATCGCATTTCGAAGGCGTTGGAGATCGGCAACCGCGACGCGCTGCTCGCGGTGCTCGCGAATCAGCTGGCGGAGGAGCCGCGGTCCTGGTGGCGGCTCCAGCTACTCCATCGCCACTTCCCCGAGGACCTCGGACTGAGCGCGACCGCCGGGATGCGGCGCGTCCTCGAGGCACTCGCACCGAGCACGATTGCAGAGCCCGCCAAGTAGGGCCCGGCCAGGACCTGCGCATTCCTCGACCCACACGGTAGATCTCCCATGAACCATTCCATTCGATCGGCAGCGATCCCGCTCGCCATCGCCTCGCTGGCACGGATCGGCGACGCACACCCACTCCAGGCGAATCCCTCCAACCCCCAGTTGGCGCAGGGCATGTTCTCGAACTTCGCGGTGGGCATCACGGTCGGGGGCGTGAGCTCGCCCGATCCGCTGCTCATCCGCGCACCGGGAGTCAACGCCGGCGTCCCGACCGCCTGGAGCGCGGGAGCGTTCACGGCTGCCTCTCCGCTCCACCCCGATTACACGATGGCGGCCTTGACGCACTGGGCCGGGGGATCCGGAGTGAGCTTCGGCGGCATCTCGACCGGCGGCGAGGTCATGCCGTCCGTCGACGCGTCGGGTCGACTCCAGATGGTGTCGACCAACTGGTACATGATCTCGATCAGCTTGGATTCGGCCGCTCAGGGCCAGCCGGGCAGCATCGTCGATCTGCAGACTCAGATCGACCCGGTGACCCAGATCGCCCGTGACGCGTCGGGGGACATCCTGTCGTACTACACGATCGGAAGTCAGGGGATCAACACCGCGTACGTCGACAAGACCTGGCTCGAGAGCTCGCGCGAGCAGCTCAAGCTCGATCTGATCCCGACGCCCCCGACGTCCGTGCGCTCGATCCAGAACCTCGACTACGGCATGGGGGTGATCTCGGTCGATCCGTTGGCCCGCGCCGGATCGATGTTCCCCGTGCGCGATTGCTTCTACTTCACGCTGACGGAGAGCTGGCTGACGAATCACCCGGGATTCCAGCTCGGCGGGCAGTTGGCGAACGCTTCGACGGTCTTCGCGATGAAGTGGACCGCGACGTCGGTGCCGCCTTGGTCCGCGCCGGTGGTCGCGTTCGACCACAGCATGCTCTTCCCTGGGAAGACTCCAGGGAGCATCGAGATCGATGCACTCTCCATCGACAAGGGCAACGGAACGTGGGATGCGCCCAGTCGCGTCGTGCTCTCGCTGACGCCGGCGAGTGACCTGGTCGGCCCCTACGATCAGATCCTCGTGTATCAGCGCTACACGACCACGGAAGTGAGGCCTCTCGCCACGGACCCGGCCTTCCCTCCCTCGGAGTTGATCTCCGAGAAGCTCGGCCTGCTGACCGTGGCGGGCGAGGGCGGCGACCCCGACAACGTCACGGGCACGTGCGGCGGCGACCCGATCGAGCGCTACCGCATCTACCCCGTCGTGGCGGTGGCGACCGACAAGCTCAAGGCCGGAGCGGGGACCCTCGGGTTCTCCGGGCTGCGCACGTGCAACCATCCGCCTCCTTCCGGGTCGACCAGCGACACCACGTCGCCGGACGACTTCCTGCACCTGCAGATCACCGGGATGGACTTCGGCCAGCACATGTTCGGCATCGTCCAGCTCTACACGGAGAGCGACGCGGTGGATCCCGGCTCGACTCCGGGTCCGTCGACTCCCTGGGGCAGCCCGATCCTGATCGACGGTGCGGCGCAGCTGCGGAACACGATCGAGCTGACCTGCCCGCTGTCGTGCGCGATCCTCGGGAAGTCGTTCCGCTGCAGTGCGGAGCTCATCGCCCTGGACTTCAACCCCGGGTTGGTGGTGACGCCGTTGCGCTCGAGCTGCGTGCTCAGCATCGAGCACTGAACCCGCTCGCGCGGGCCCGCGGCGTTCCGGGGCGAAGTGTCGCGGGTGCAGGTTCTCGCCGGACACGAGGTCGGCGTCGGGAACTCGCCGGACTCGTTCCGCCGGTCGCACGCAGCGCCCGTGGACTCGAACGGGCATCCGATCTCGCCGACACGGGCCTCGCACGGTGGCGGGGCCGCCGCGCCGCGCTGGCGCGTCCTCGACCTCGACCTGCCCTCGGACTGCTGGCCGCGCGAGGCGGGATCGCGAGCGCGTCCCGCGAGGGCGAGCGACTCGGCGGCTCGCATCGGGACGTAGGGTCGTGGATCGCCGCAGCCACGACGCCTCGGGCTGCGTGCTGCATGCCTCGAACGGCCGGGGACATCGGGAACGGCATCCACGAACGACGTCGGGCCGACCCTGACCGGGCCGGCCCGAATGGGATCACGAGCAGACGCCGCTGCGACGGCGCGCTGCGATCAATACACCTCGAGCAGACCTCGGTTCGGTGCCGGCGTGCTCGGCATGTTCCACTGGCTGCCCTGGTCGATCGTGAGGAACGGGTTGGGCGCCGGCGCTTCCGTGCCGACGAGCTCGATGTTGAGCGTGATCTTGTCGCTCGCGACGAGGCCGTTCATCGAGAAGGTGAGGGTGGTGATGCCGCTCGCGTTCGTCAGCGACGACACCAGGAACGGTCCGCCGAACGCGTCGAACGGCAGCAGTGATGTGATGTTCGTCACGTTGAAGCCGGTGAGCTGGATCGACGAGCCTCCTGGAGTCCACGTGCTCTGCAGCACGTCGTTCTTGAAGATGCGTGCGACGACCCGCCTGTTCGCCAGGGGCGTCTCGGGCGGTCCGCTCAACTTCTCGTCGACGCGGATCGTCGCTGTCGCGGTCATCGTTCCTCCGACCTTGGACATGCTGGTCCAGGCCAGGCTGCCCACGATGGCCACCTGGGACAGGTCGTTGAAGTCCCGCGTCGTCACCGGGCCAGGACCCGGGTTGTACGCCGGCATCTGGGGCAGCACCGCGGCCGTGGACCAGCGACCGGCGAGGTCGACCGCGACCAGCGTCCCCGAGTAGTTCAGGAACGGGCCCCCCGGCACTCTCGGGCGGAGATCGTTCAGCACCAGGCTGTGCGTGAGCGACGGTATCTGCGTGGCCGCGGACTGGGCCGGCCCACCGCTGAACGAGTAGTTCGCCTGGATGACGCACGGCTCGCTCGTCTCGAGGTTGATGCGCGCGATCTTGCCCGTGACCAGTTGCGTCACGGCGCGGACGATGACCGGATTCGTGACGTCGTTCGACCCGATCGAGGCGTTCGTCGGGTTGCCGCCGTTCAGCTGCTCGTGTCCGTCGGGCCAGCCGTCGCCGTCCGTGTCGCTCACGTCCGGATTGGACCCGTTCGAGACCTCTTTCTGGTTGACCCACTGGTCGCGGTCGAAGTCGATGCCGAAGCCCTCGCCGGTCCCCACGGGGAGCGCGACGCACGTGACGCTGGCCTGACCGTTGCCGGCCTGCGTGAGGAAGAACGAGAGCTCCTCGGTCGTTCCGCCGTCCTCGGGCACGAACCGACCCTGGGCCACCGTGCGTCGGCGGTCGAACCACCAGCGCATCGGCACGAGCGATCCGCTCCGGGTGAACTTCCCGAAGAGGACGATGTCGCAGTTCCGCTTCTCGGCCTGCGGGACGAAGTAGTTGGTCATCGCCGTCGTCGCCGCGGCGATGTTGGCCTGGTTGACGAGCACCGCGCGGTACGCCGCGGGTGCGATCCCCTGGTCGTACTGCTGCACGAATGCGGTGATGTCGCTCTGGTCTTGAGGAGCGCCGACCGTGAAGAACCCCACGAAGTCGTGGATGCTCGGTGCCAGTCCGGCGTGAGTCAGGCCGGAGCCGAGCAACGAGTACTGCAGTTGCTCCAGCGGTCCCGAGCCGCTCAACGGCGCCAAGGTCACGGTCCTCAACTGCATTCCGGGGGTCGTGATGTCGGCGTCCTGGTCCTTCCGGTAGACCTCGTTGAAGGGCGCGATCTTGATGAACTTGCGACGCGGATTGAGGTCGCCGAAGTTGAATCCGTCGGGGACTGTGTCGTTGCTCGAGGCGATCGGCCCGTTGTGGCAGCTCTCGCAGAACGCGCCTTGCGCGAAGAATGCCTTGCCCTTGACGGCCTTCGCCACGGGAGCACCCGGGGGCAGTACGGGCTGCAGCGCGCTGTTCACCACCCGCGTCTCGTCCTCGAAGGGGTTGGGCGGGGTCTGTAGCGACAGGACGAACGCCTCGAAGTCGGAGAACTCCGAGGGCGCGAGCTGTGCGCTCGCTCCGAGCAGGCTGACGAAGGCCCCGTTGAAGTCGGCCAGGTTGTTCCGCTGCTCGCCGCGCCAGTGGAACGGCACCGACTTGGAGATGCCGTCGAGGGTCTGCGTGACCATCGGGCCCTTGTCGTCACTCTCGCTGCTCAGGTTCCACACGACCATGTCCGTGCGACCGTCGACGTGGCAGCTCAGGCACGACGCGTTGTTCTTGGCCGAGCGGGATGCGTCGTAGGCGATGGTCCGGCCCGCCTTGATCTTGGCCGGCGTGGGATCGAGGCCGAGCGACAGGTTGAACACCTGGGTCCAGGTCATGCCGACCTGGCGCACGTCGATCGTGTTCGTACCCCAGCAGTAGACCAGCACGCGGTCGGAGACCGGCGAGTAGAGCAGGGCGCGCGGGATGCTCCCCGGCGTCAGGTCGAACTCGCTGACGAAGCCGCCGGTCGGTCCGACCAGCATGACGTTGTCCGTCAAGAGCCCGGCGATGACGGCGAACCCGTACTGACCGAACGCGAGGGCGTACGGCTGCCCGACGGACTTCGTCGGGTCATAGATGCCGGTGGCCAGGTCCAGGTCGACCCGGGCGAGCGGCGTCGTCTTGGGCTGGGTCGTCGTGGGCAGCGCGCTGATCGAGAGCTGGTTCACGACGATGTCGCCCCGGATCGACGCTTCCGTCTGCTTGGCCGGGTTCTTGTTGTTCGCGTCGGTGTTCAGCTGCCAGACCTGGCCCGTCGCCGGGTTGATCCCGACGGCGAACTGGACCGTGCCGACGTCCGTGGTCAGCGCCTGGACCGAGCCGGCGCCGGCCCGGATCAGGCGGAACAGGTCCTCGTCCGGCAGCTGGGTGCCGTGCAGAGCCGCCGTCTCGAAGTCCACGACGGTGGGGCCGTCGTGCATCGGGTTGATCAATCCGGTGTTGCGGCGTCGCGCACCCGAGTTGTTGCCCGACAAGAGCGGCGCGACGAGCACGTCGTTGTTGGCGTCGAAACACATGAAGAGCGGGTTCTTGCACGGCATCCGGAACACCCGGACGACGCTGGGCACCGTCAGGTCCACCTCGGCCACGGCGTCCGCGGCCTGGCAGGACACGAAGGCGCGGTTCGCGGCCTGATCGATCAGGAGGTCGCCCGGCTCTCCCAGGATGCGACCGTTCGTGTCGCGCAGCTCGAGGACCTTGCGCACGTCCCCCGAGGCACGATCGTGGATGAGGAGCGCGTACGTGTCGCGGCACGCGACCACGAGCCGGTCGCCCGGGCTCGCGCCCGATTCGGTCCACAGCCCGATCGCGACCGGCGACTTCGCCGTGTGGATGACCTGCGTATTCGCCCCCGTGACGAGGTCGAAGCGCAGGATGCGGCTCGCGTGCGTGTTCAGGGCGAAGAGCGTCAGGTTGTCCGACGTCATCGCCATCGGGCGCACGGGAGGCGCGTTCAGGTTGACGAAGTCACCCTCGACGTTGTCGAGGATGTCGAAGGGGGCCGTGGATTGGGCGTGTGCGGATCCGCACCACGCGGCGATCGTCAGGCACGACAAGAGGATCAGGCCAGATCTGGGAGGTCGTCCGTCCGACATGTTTGGTCTCGAGAGTCCGGAGCAGGGAAGGGGACAGTGCCGGCGCCCGCCGAGGACGCCGTCGATGCCGCGCACTCGAGTCGGCGACTCGACTGCGAGCGGTCAGGAAGCGCGCGGCTCGCATTTCTCCTGGCGGAAGCGGGCTCGCGTTCTGCCGGCCTTTCCCGGGTATTCCGGCGAGCCGGGCGGGATCGGAGGACTCGTTCGAGGAGCCGGCCGGGCCGGTGTTCCCCCGGTCAGCGCGAGCGCGCGCGCGCCGAGATCGGCCACGTCCGCGTTCGCACCGTCGTCCCGGCACTCGGATGCAGTCCGATCGCCGTCCGATCGTGCCCACGCCTTTCGAGGAGTCCTCCCCGCGGGCAACGCCGCTCGACCGCGGAGATCCGGCTGCGATCCGTTGCTCAGGCGGCGCCGCCCGAGATCCTCGCAGCCCGCAGGCGGGCGCGCGGCTCACGAACTCTCTGCGGGACGCGCGATCCGATGCCGGCGCCGCGGTGACGCACCGCATCCGTCGAGTCCGGGCGCTGCGTGGCGACGCGCGCGCGATCGACTTCCGCGCACGCCGACGTCGAGGCACGGCGAACCGACGTTCGACCCGGCACGCACCGCACTTTTCGCGGTGGACAACGGTGCGCACCGCGCCTTCATCCTTGGCCGGGTGAGCGTCGCAGCAACGTTCGCGTGAGCGCGGCAGGCGACGAGCCATTCAGGGCCAGGGCTTCGACTCGTGAACTCGCATCCGCGGGGCATCTCCCGCCAGGACTCTCGATGAACATCCACTCCCGAATCTTCTCGATCGGCGCGCTCGCGAGCGCGCTCTTCGTCGTCGCTCCGACACCGCTGCACGCGCAGTCGAGCAAGGTGCACGGCGCCATCTGGACGTCCGGCGACATCTTCTACGTCGATGCCGGCCTCGGCACGGACACGACACGCTCCGGCAATCCCACGCAAGGCAAGTCGCTCGGAGCCGCGTATCGGACCGTCCAATTCGCGGTGCAGGACATCCTGGGAACGAGCCCGACGTTCCCGATCGTCGTCAACGTCTCGGACTTCGCGCTCACTGCGCAGGTGCACACCGTGCAGAGCCTGAACCTGCCGGCGCGAGGACTGAAGCTCCAGACCTTCGGGAACCCCGGGATCGTGCTCGACGGGAACAACATGAGCGTTCCCGTGCTCTTCGTCGGCACGACGGGTCCGGATTGGATGCCGGACGGCACGCGCATGCCCGACAGCATCATCCAGGGATTCACGATCCAACACGGCGGCCACGGCATCCAACTCGCCGTGCAGACGCCGTCGGCCGACGTCACGACCCCGCTGCGCACGGAGATCCGTGATTGCGAGATCAAGGAGAACTGGGGCGGCTCGGGGCTCGGCGGCAACGGCATCTTCATCGACTCCTTCGCGGCCGTGCCGACCGAGTACGTGATCGAGAGCAACCGGATCCACGGCAACGGCGAGCCCAACCTGTCGGGAGTCGCGAGCCGCGGCGTCTGGATCCAGGGCCGACCGAGCGCGCACGACTCGACGTTGATCCGCGGGAACCAGATCTACAGGCAGGAGACGGGCATCCAGATGTCGGGCTTCGTCGAACCGAAGGACACGTGGATCCGCCCGCGCATCCAGTCGAACTTGCTCTGGGACCACGAACAGCACGTGTGGGCCGTCAACTCGGGCCCGCTCTTCTACAACAACACGGTCTATCGCACGCACGACTACTGCGACGGGCCGGATCGGCGCATCGTCCATCACATCGCGCCGACGATCCCGGCGAATGCGGTCCCGGAGAACGAGCGGTTCGGATTCGCCGTGCGCAATTGCGTGTTCGAGCACTCGGTGCAACCCATCGAACCCTACGGTCCGCCTTCCGGGATCACGTGGCCGATCGCCACGTTCTCCGGGACGGGAACGATCGTGGTGTCGAACACCGATTTCGAGCCGAGCACGGCGCTCCAGATCGTCGACCTGCGCCAGGGGGCCGGCAACAACCGCCCCGTGGCCACGCCGCTGTTCGTCAGCCTCACTGCGCCGGACATCCACCTGCAACCGAACGCGACGCAAGTCGAGTCGGGCAGCTTCGCTGACGTCCAGCCCGGTCTGCTCATGACGCTCGGCACGAGCTTCCTCCCTTGCGACGTGCGCACCGACGTGGACGGCGACGTGCGTCACATCGATCGCAATCGCGACACCATGTTCGTGACCGATCGCGGCGGTGACGAGGTGTACGGCAACGCCGCCTTCGGCATGCGGCTCACCACGGACGCCGACCGCACCGGGGGCGTCACCTACGGCAGCACCGTGACGTTCACCGTCCAGGGCATCCCGGGCGACCTGGCCGCGATCCAGTCGTGGTGGGACTGCTCGACCGACCCGTTCGACGACGTCGTCTACAACAACGCGTTCCTCCCGCCGGTCGGCACGGTCCTCCTGCCGTTCTGCGATCAGATCAACGGCAATGTGCTGGTGCTCGACGCGGCCGGACGCGCGACGGTGACGATCCCCTCGGTCACGGGTCTGCTCGAGAGCCAGTTCTACTTCCAGGCGGTCGGCATCACGCCCGCGGGGAACCCGGTCCCGGGGACCTCGAGCAACCGGGTGCGCATCGAGATCGACTGAAGCTCGATCTCGGGCTCGCGGACCGAGGGGGCGGGCCGACACGCGTCGGTCCGCTCCTTCGTTCGTTCGCGCACGTTCGTCCTGGCGCGTGGGGGATGCGCGTGCGCGCGTCCGTGAGGGATCGCGCCTCGAAGGAAGTCGCACGCCAACTGCCGTGGCGCCATCGTGCAGGCAACCGAGGGGCCTCCTGATGGGGCTGCTCGCGGGGCCGCGACTCCGCGAGACGAGTTGCGCCCGGATCCCCCGGCGGATCCCGGTTCCACCTCCGCCTTCGAGATGTCGGCCGGAACCGTCCGACACGCTGGACCCAGACTCAATCGTGCTCCAACCCGGAGGCTCCCCGTGCATCGCCCGAAATCGCCTCGAACTCTCCGACGATTCCTGTCCTTCGCCGCCACGCTGGCCTTGGCGGCCTCGTGCACCGTCGAGTGCGCGCAGGCCCAGAGCAGCGACGAAGATGGTGGACCGGTCTTCATCGACTCCACGCCGCCTGTCGGGCCGGCCATGCTCGGCCTGAACAGCCTCGAGGTCACGGTCACGGCCGTCGGCTACGCGCCGGTGGAGTTCGCCGTCTCCCCGATCGAGCTCCCGGGCTACCCCGGATGGCTCGGCGTGACCTCGTCGCCGTTCGGTCCGCTCGTGTTCGTGCCCCTCCCGCAGGTGGGCGACTACCTGCTCGGCTTCCTCCAGTACGGCATCACGCTCCCGCTCCAGTGGGACGCGAGCGACTGCACGTTCGACGGGACGAACGGGACCGTGATCGCCTCCATCGTCGCGACCCCGGTCGTCGACACAGGCGGCACCGACACGACGCCGGGGCCCGGCGGTGGCGGTGGCCCGTCGGTCCAGATCTGCGTCACGGAGGTCGACCGACCGGACGGCGAGAAGGGCGTGCGCATCGCGGTCGAAGCTCCTGCGGAGTGCACGGTCAGCTTCAAGCAGTTCGTATCGACGAAGGTGAGCTGGTCCGGCGCAGCCGGCGGCGGTGGTGTGTGCGGCTTCCCGATGAAGGCCACCGGGAACAATGGGAAGCCCCAGATCTGCGACGGCCGGCACGTCTACGTCGACAGCGACGTCCCGAGCGGCGACTACCCCGCGCAGCCGCCGGTTCCCAACCCCAACGATCCCGGGCAGAGCACGACCGCGATGGAGGACGGGCCCAACCTCGAGAACCTCGATCTGCTCGAGGCCACGATCGAGACCGATCCCTTGTTCCCTCCGGGAGACGACGTGACCAGCATCACCGTCGAGTTCCGCTACACGACGTACGTGTACCTGACCTGCCCTCCGGCCGCGGCGGCTCTCGTCGGGCGTGTCGAATGGTGGTACCGGCGGACCTACGTGCGTCCGCCCGCGTACGGTCCCGATGCTCCCGGAATGCCCGGCGGTCCGAATCCTCCGAGCGGAGGAGGCTGCGGATTCCCGCTCGGCACTCCGACCGTGAATACGGGCTCGCCCTTCGTGTCCGCCGATCATGCCGCGGCGCTGACCGGATATCTGGGAGGCACGTACGGCGGATCGCAAACGCCGCCCTGGTGATCGCGGCCGACTCGCTCGACTTCCGCGCTCCGTCCGTCAGCTCGTCGGGGCGCGGAAGCCGAGCGTTCGGCCTCGGGCCCCGCCGCGGAGATACGCTGGGAGACACCCCCTGGAGGAATCGCCGTGCGCTCGCCCATCGCCCTGCTCGTCCTCGCTCTCGGCGCCGCGCCCGCCTTCTCGCAGGGCGCGGTTCCGCTCGCCGGCCCGTACCACCTCGGCCGCGTCCACGCCCGGCACGGCGCGACGTGCGGACCGATGCTCGATGCGATCGGCGCCGAACTCGGCAGCGTCACGTTCGCGTCGAACGGTACCTACTCCTCGAGCTCGATCGACCACGAGGTCTGCCAGAGCGGAACCGCGACGGACCTGCCCGGCGGAGGATCCGGCGCTTACGTCGTCGGCTCCGACGGGACGATGACGCTCGATCCGGTGCCGAGCCCCGTGCGCGTCAGCGTCGGCCGCGACCTCCTCGTCCTGACCTGGTCCAGCGATTCGGCGGGGCAGGATCCGTATCTCGCGATCGCGACGAAGGCGGCGAGCGGCCTCGACACGAGCGCGCTCAGCGGCAGCTACCACGTCGGCGCGTTCGGCTTCTCCAACGACGGCTCGGGCACGCGAGCGATGTTGTGGAAAGGGACGATCACCTTCAGCGGCGGTGGCGCGTTCGGCGCGAACTTGCAGCAGAAGTCGATCGATGCCGTCGGTGTGACGACGTTCACGAACCCGATGCCCTCCGGCACGTGCACGATCGCCGGCGACGGACAGCTCGCGTTCGGCGGGCTTCCCGGCGCGATCGCGTGGAATGGAGCTGTCGCAGCCGACGGCGCGTTCTTCTTCGCCGTCGACGCGGAGGGGCAGGACGTCGCGCTCCTGGTCGGCTTGCGCTACTCGGTCGCCGCGACGCTCGACCTGCCCGCCGGCCTGCGCAACGGCACGAACATCCATGCGGCTCTTGGCGCGGGACCGTTCGTGCCGGAGTTGTGCTCGAGCTCGTTCCAGGCCGTCATCAACGGCATCGCCGGGACGCACTTCGCGACGAGCGACGAGGTGTGCCAGTCGCCCAGCGGAAGCGGAGTCGGGCACGCGGTCGGCGGCGGAAGCTACACGGTGAACGCCGACGGATCGTCGTGCGTGTACGAAGGCATGGGCGGTCCGTGCTTACCCGGAGCGATCGACTCGACGGGCGACTACGCATTCCACTCGACCTTCAACCTGCCCGGCGCGTTCGACTTCTCCTTCCACGTGCGCTCGCCGCTGCCCGTCGTCGCCGTGTGCGCCGGCGACGGCAGCGGAACGCCGTGCCCGTGCGGCAACTCGAGCGCACCAGGCGGACGGCGCGGCTGTCTGAATTCGCTCGGGTTCGGCGGACGACTGACCGCGAGCGGCGGGGCGAGCCTCGCGAACGACACGCTCGTGCTGTCGGGTGGAGACATGCCCAACTCGTCCGCGCTGTACTTCCAGGGGACGACGCCCCAAGGCGGCGGGGGCGGCGCTGTGTTCGGCGACGGTCTGCGCTGCGCGGCGGGGTCGGTGATCCGGCTCGGCACGAAGATGAACTCCGGCAACACGTCGATCTATCCCGCGGGCGGCGATCCTTCGGTGTCGGTGCGCGGCGCGGTCGCGGCACCGGGATCGCGGACGTACCAGGTCTGGTACCGCAACGCGGCGGCGTTCTGCACGGTGAGCACGTTCAATTTGACGAACGGGCTCGTCGTGGTGTGGGGCGCGTGACGGCGAGAGTCGGTTCGTCGTGACGCGCTGGCCGTGAGAAGCAGAGCGTCGGTAGGAGCGGCATCCCGGCCCACGGGTCGAAGTCGAACTGCGGTCGGATCGTGCGGCCGGCGGAGCGGCAGCGGGGCCTTCGCCCGCCGGGGTGCGCGACCAAGAAGTACCGGGACGGCCCTCTGAGGGAAGGCGCGCCCTTGGACGATAAAGTGTCCGCCTCGATCCGCGCCAACCGGGCCCTCGGCGGCCTCGTACCGGCACCTTCGCGCCTCTCCGACCCGTGCATCCCCGCCCCATCCAGCGAGTCCTCGCCGCCGGCCTGGTCCTCGCGACCCTGACCGTCCCGGCCCAGGCCTACATCGGCCCGGGCGCGGGGTTCGCGGCGGCGGGGTCGGTCCTCGTCCTGCTCGGAACGTTCTTCCTGGCGTTCGGGATCATCGCGATCTGGCCGTTCAAGGTCGTGATCCGCGCGGTGGTCGGGAAGAAGCGCGGGCCGTCCAGGTACGACCGCGTCGTCGTCATCGGCCTCGACGGGTTCGATCCGCGGATGGCGCGCAAGCTGATGGCCGAGGGGCGGCTGCCGCACCTGTCGAAGCTGGCGGAGAAGGGCTTCTTCTCGGACCTCGACACGGCCTGCCCGTCGATCTCGCCCGTCGCGTGGTCGACGTTCGCGACGGGCACGGACGCGTCTCGGCACAACATCTACGACTTCCTCACGCGCGATCCGTGCAGCTACGCGCCGATGCTGAGCTCGAGCGACATCCGCGCGGTGCCGAAGACGCTCAACCTGGGCCTGGCGGAGATCCCGCTCGGGACGAAGTTCGTCTATCGCTCGCTGCAGAAGAGCCAGCCGTTCTGGAAGCTCTTGGGCGACACGCGCGTGTGGTCGTCGATCATCCGCGTGCCGATCACGTTTCCGCCGCAGCCGTTCAAGAACGGCGTGTTGTTGAGCGGGATGTGCGTGCCCGACCTGCAGGGGACGCAGGGTTCGTTCTCGTTCTATTCGACGAAGCCGCGGCCGGCGGGCGCCAAGATCGGCGGGCAGCAGTTCCAGGTCGTCGTGCGCAAGGGGCGCGTCGAATCGAACTTGATCGGGCCGACGGGCAAGGACGGGCACCACCAGAAGTGTCCGTTCGCGGTCCAGCTCGACGAGGCGACGAGGAAGGCGCGCATCACGCTCGGGACCGAGACGGTCGAGGTCGGCGTCAAGGAGTACACGCCCTGGCTCGTCGCGCCCTTCGACGGCGTCACGGGCATCGTGCGCTTCTACGTGCAGACGTGGGCGGGCACGGATTTCGAGCTGTACGCGACGCCGGTGCAGATCAACCCGGATCAGCCGGCGATGCCGATCAGCCATCCGTTCGTCTATTCGATCTACCTGGCGAAGACGCTGGGGCAGTTCGGGACGCTGGGGCTCGCCGAGGACACGTGGGCGCTCAACGAGCGCGTCATCGACGAGGAAGCGTTCCTCCAGCAGGCCTGGCTCTACTACGAGGAGCGGCGGCTGCAGCTGTTCGACGCGCTCGAGAAGACGAAGAAGGGCTTCGTCACCGTCGTCTTCGACACGAGCGACCGCGTCAGCCACATGTTCTGGCGCACGCTCGATCCGACGCACCCGGCCAACCCGGGCAAGGAGGTCGAGCGCTGGAAGGACGTCATCCCCGAGACGTACGCGAAGATGGACAGCCTGGTCGGGCAGGTCGTCGCGAAGCTCGGCGATCATCCGCGCACGATGCTGATGGTCATCTCGGACCACGGCTTCACGAACTTCCGCCGCGGCGTGAACCTGAACACGTGGTTGAAGGAGAACGGGTACCTGTTCCTGAAGGACGGGCACGAGACGTCGGCCGACTGGTTCGCGCACGTCGACTGGTCGCGCACCAAGGCGTTCACGCTGGGATTGACCGGTGTTTTCGTCAATCGCAAGGGGCGCGAAGCCGAGGGCATCGTCGAGAAGCGCGAGCTCGACGCGCTCTGCCGCGAGCTCAAGACGAAGCTCGAGGCGCTGCGCGATCCGGCGACGGGCGAGCACGTGATCCGCGAGGTCTTCCTGACGCGCGAGGTCCACGACGGGCCGTACGCCGACGCGGCGCCGGAGCTCCTGATCGGCTACCACGAGGGCTTCCGGCATTCGTGGGATTGCGCGACGGGCTCCGTGTCGAAGGACGTGTTCACGGACAACACGAAGAGCTGGTCGGGCGACCACTGCGTCGATCCGCGGCTCGTTCCGGGCGTCTTCTTCTGCGACAAGAAGCCCGCGATCACCGCTCCGGCGCTGATCGACATCGCGCCGACCGTGCTCGACCTGTTCGGCCTCGAGATCCCGGCGTACATGCAGGGTCGCGCGCTGTTCGCGGACGGCACGGAGCGGCGCGCGAAGCCGGGTCGCGGCGCGGACGTGGCCCCGCCGCGCGAGCACGCTCACGGGCACGGCCACGAGCACGCGCACGGGCACGCGATCCCGCGCGCTCGCGGCGACGCGCTGGGCGCCGTGATCGGCGGCACGACTCCGCCGCCGCGGCCGACTCCGCGCACGGGCGATCGGAGCGAGCCCGCGTGAGGATCCCGCGCTGGACGGTGTGGCCTGCGCTGGCGGTGCTGGCGGCATTCCTCGTGCCCGGCATCGCGCGCCGCGAGCCGGAGAAGGCGCCGCGCGCGCCGCGCTGCGTCGTGCTCGGCATCGACGGGCTCGATCCCGAGCTCCTGCGCGAGGCGATCCAGCGGTTCCCCGAGCGCACGCGCAACTTCGCGCGGCTCGCCGACGCGAACGGCATCCACTCGCTGCGCACGTCGGTGCCGCCGCAGTCGCCGGTCGCGTGGTCGAACTTCATCACCGGCCGCGATCCGGGTGGCCACGGCATCTTCGACTTCATCCACCGCGATCCGACGACGCGCATGCCGATCCCGTCGACGGTCAAGGCGACCGCGGCGAGCTCGATCTCGCTGCCGGCCGGCTGGCAGTTCCCGCTCGGCGGCGACTCCGAGTCGAACCGTAGCGGCGTCGCGTTCTGGAGCGTGCTGAAGGACCACGGCATCCAGGCCGACGTGTGGCGCATGCCGGCGAACTTCCCGGTCGAGGGCTCCGACGGCTGGTCGTTCAGCGGGATGATGACGCCCGCGATCGACTCGGCCTACGGCAAGTACACCTACTACACGAGCCAGCCGGATCCGGACGCGATCGCGAGCGAGGGACGCATCGTCGCGGTGCGCGAGTTCGACGGACGCATCGACACGGCGCTGTCGGGACCTGCGAGCCCGTTCAAGAAGGACGGCGAGGCCGCGACGATCCCGCTGCGCGTGCTGCTCGACCACGAGGCGGGCGCCGCGGCGATCGAGCTGGCCGGTCGCGTCGTCGTCGTGCCCAAGGGCGCGTGGAGCGACTGGATCCGGGTCTCGTTCGACCTGCTGCCGCTGGGCCTGGCGCCGGTGCACGGCATCGTGCGCTTCCACCTGAAGAGCCTCGCGCCTTTCGAGCTGTACGCGTCGCCCGTGAACATCGACCCGACTGCGCCGATCGCGCCGGTGTCGGAGCCGGCGTCGGCCAGCAAGGAGGTCGCCGAGAAGGTCGGCCTCTACTACACGCAGGGCATGCCCGAGGACGTCAACGCGCTCAAGGAAGGCGTGCTGACCGACGCGGAGTTCCTGGCGCAGGGCGAGGTCGTGCACCAGGAAGGCGTGCGCCTGCTCGACTACGGGTTCCAGCGCTGGAAGGACCGCGGCGGCTTCCTGTTCTTCTACTTCTCCGGCGTCGACCTGTGCGGGCACATGATGTGGCGCCACCACGACGCACAGCACCCGAACCACGACGCGCAGATGGCGGGGCAGGACACGTCCGCCTGGTCGCACCGGCCGGGCAGCACGTGGAAGGACGTGATCTTCGACCTCTATCTGCGCATGGACCCGGTCGTCGGGCGCGTGCTCGACGAGGCCGGGGCCGACGCCACCGTGATCGTCATGAGCGACCACGGGTTCGAGTCCTATCGGCGCAAGTTCTCGCTCAACACGTGGCTGCTCGAGAACGGCTACCTCGTGCTGAAGGAAGGCCGCACGCGCGAGAAGCCCGACTCCGATCCGACGCGCGAGCCGGTCGTGATCTTCGACGCGGTCGACTGGACGAAGACTCGCGCGTACGGCGTGGGATTCAACGGCCTGTACCTGAACCTGAAGGGCCGCGAGAAGGACGACGAGCACACGCCGGACGTGGACGAGAGCGGCATCGTGTCGCCCGGCGCGGAGGCCGACGCGCTGATCGCCGAGATCGACGCGAAGCTCCTCGCGCTGCGCGACGGAAACGCACGACCGATCCTGCGCAACGACCGGCCCGCGCTCGCGTACCACGGTGCT
>JBGAOR010000070.1:0-24957 GCA_044221705.1 Planctomycetota bacterium | reverse complement strand
GGGCGCGCTTTCGCCTTCCACTCGCGGTAGATCGCCATCGACTTCGTCGTGTCGACCTCGACGTCGCCGTATTCGTCGCCGGCGCGCGCCGGCTCGACCGTCACGGCCTGGTGCCAGCAGTGCATGCCGCTCACCGGATCGGGCTGCACCGGGAAGGTCAGGTTCTGGTGCACGCCGCCGTCGGTCCACCAGATGCGCTGGCTGTCCTTGTCCGCCGAATCAAACGGAGCGATGTCGGCCAGACGGCGGAAACGGAATCGTCCGTCGCCGAGCTCGTCCTTGCGCACGAGCGCGCTGGCCCACTTGTCCGTGCCCACGTCGTCGAACAACCGCCAGCGTCCGAGGTGGTGCGAGCAGGCGACGATCCCCGGCCGCAGGCCCTCGGTGACCCAGGCCTTGTTCACGAAGTGACCGATGCGCGTCGAGATGCGCAGCAGGTCGCCCGTCGCGATCCCCATCCGGTCCGCGTCCTCGGGGTGGATCCACACCGGGTTCGTGTTCGACAGCTCGTACAGCCACTTCGCGTTGCCCGAGCGCGTGTGGATCAAGGTCGGCAGGCGGAACGTCGGCACGAGGCACATCTGGCCCTTCGAGCGGTCCATGTGCTTCCGGTGCACGTGGCTCTCGATGTATTCGGGCAGCGCGTACTCGGGCCAGCCCCAGTCGACCATCGTCTGGCTGTGGATCTCGAGGCGCTTCGACAGCGTCGCGAAACCGGCGCGCGGCTTGCCCTCGGCCACCACGCCGGCGGGCTTGCCGGCGGCGAGCACGGTCGACGTCGCGATGTCGGTCGTCGTGCCGGCGAGCTCCTTCTCGCTCAGAGCGCGCATGTGGCTGTCGTACACGTCCTTCTCGACGAGGAACGCGCCGTGTCGCCGCATGTACTCGAGCGGCGTCATCCCGAGCTTCTTCGCTTCGGCGGGAAGGCCGGGCACCGAGTTCTCGAAGATCCAGCCGTAGTACTCGTCGACGGTGATCCTCTGGCCCGGGCGGTACGGCGATTCGTAGTACTTGCGGATGCCGAGCGAGCCGTCGGGGTCGATGCGCCACGACAGCGAGATCCAGAACTCGTCCTCTTCCCAGACCTCGCCGGGATTCGTCTCGTACGTGTTCTCGATCCGGCGGCCGGCGCGCTCGGCGACGACGCGCGCGACGGGCTGGCGGAAGCCGAGCCACTTCGCGCCGTGCGTCTCGGACGACATCAGGTCGTGGCGCTCGGTGCCGTGGCCCATCGGCAGCACGTAGTCGGCGTACTGCGCGGTCTCGCTCCAGGTCGGCGTGAGTGCTGCGTGCAGGCCGATCTTCGATTCGTCCTGCAGCACCTGCTCCCACAACATGCCATCGGGATTCGTCCACACCGGGTTGTAGACGCGCGTGAAGTAGGTGCTGATCTTGTGCTGACCATCCATCAGCAGGTGGGGGAGCAGGTACGAGAGCTCGTGGTGGCTGAGCGGCCACTCGCGCGGGTAGAGCAGCTCGTTCCAGGCGTTCTGCGGCGGCGGCTTCAGGAACGGCGGGGGCACGAACTTCGACTGCGTGTTCAAGAGCGTCCCGCCCTCGGCGCCGACCGCGCCGACCAGCACGCACAGGAACTGGAGACAGCGCGCGACCTGCCAGCCGCCTTCGTTTCCCGACGCGGCGTTGCGCCACACGTGCGAGGCGAAGGCGCTGCCCGCCTTGCCGATCTCGCGCGCGATGTCGACGATCACGCCCTCCTCGATCCCGCATTCCTTCGCCGCGGCGGCGGGCGTGTAGCGCGCGTAGCGCTCGGTCACGGCGGCGAGGAAGCCCTCGAACGTGCGCGGCGAGTTCGGCGACTGCGCGGCCAGGTACTCGCGCCAGTTCACCCACGTCTCCAGGAATTCGCGGTCGTACAGCTTCTCCTTCAGGATCACGTGCGCGAACGCCAGGAGCAGCATCGCCTCGGTGCCCGGCCACGTCGCGAGCCACCAGTCGGCCATCGACGCCGTGTTCGACAGGCGCACGTCGATCACGGCGATCTTCGCGCCGCGCATCTTGCCCTCGATGATCCGCTGCGCGTGCGGGTTGAAGTAGTGCCCCGTCTCGAGGTGCGACGAGAGCAGCAGCATGAACTTCGAATTCGCGTGGTCGGGCGAAGGGCGATCCGCCCCGCTCCACAGCGCGTATCCCAGGCGCGCGGCCGCCGAGCACACGTTCGTGTGGCTGTTGTGCCCGTCGACGCCCCAGCTCTGCAGCACGCGGTCCATGTAGCCGTCGTGGCCGGGCCGGCCGACGTGGTACATGACCTCGGTCTTCTTGCCAGCGACCAGCGACGCGCGGATCTGGGCCGCGAACACGTCGAGCACGTGATCCCACGTCGTGCGCTCGAACCGGCCCGAGCCGCGCGGACCGACGCGCTTCAGCGGGTACAGGATGCGCTGCGGGTCCTGGACCTGGTTGAGCGTCGCCGGACCCTTCGCGCAGTTCTTGCCGCGCGAGCCGGGGTGGTACGGGTTGCCCTCGAGCTTGCGGACCTGGTTCGTCTCCTTGTCGACGTACGCGACGAGTCCGCAGGCCGCCTCGCAGTTGAAGCACGTCGTCGGCACGAGCGTGTAGTGCTTCTCGACCTTCTTCGGCCAGGCCTTCGCCTCGTACTCGACCCAGTCGTCCCACTGCTCGAAGGGCGGGAACGACTCGAGCGGGGTGACCTGCATCGGGTCCGCGTCGTGGGATCTCGGCATAGGGGCCGAGAGCATAGCGCGCGGTCGCGCCGTCCCCGTCGCTCGTGTCCGTGGGAGTTCGGAGTTCGAGTCCCGCTGAAAGCGAAGGCGCGCGGCCGCCGGCGGAAGCCGACAGCCGCGCGCTCGCGTACGCGCAGGCCGCGAGTCAGCGCAACCAGCGCACGCGCACCCCGCTCGACGTGTTGAACGTCGAAGGCGTGCAGAAGCTCGCCGCGTTGCGGTACCAGGCCTGGTACGTGCGCACCGCGCCCACGAGGGGGATCAGGCCGCGCACGGAGATCGGCTGGTCGCCGGCCTCGGGGTAGGTCGCGTTCCCGCCGACGGCCGTCTTCGTGCCGAGGCGCACGACGCTGCCCGACACGCAGCGCAGCCCGTCGCCGAAGGAGCTGCCGGTCGCCGCTCCCGACGTCCCCTGAAAGAAGAGGCACGTCGTGGAGGACGGCATCGCGAACGCGAGGAGGTTGAAGGTGTCCGCCGCGATGTTGGGCGAACCGCTCGGGTAGAGCCCTGCGCCGACCGTGGCCGAGTTCGCGCAGCCGCGCCCGCTGCCCCCCGTGTTGCCGCACGGACACGCGCCCGAGCTGCCGTCGCCGGAGCAGAAGTTCTCGTACGTCGCCGGCTCGTAGTACGCGCCGCAGAAGGCGTCGCCGGGTCCGCCGCCGTACTGCGGCCAGGCGAGGCCGTAGTACGCGAAGCCGTAGTTGCCCTCCGTGATGCCACAGGAGATCTGCGCGCCGTAGGTGTCGCGCCCCGAGAAGTCGACGTTCACGTGGCCCTCGTCGAGACGCAGGCCGTTCTCGTCGTACGCGAGCGTCGCGACGTAGAGATCGCGGTCGGTCGCGCTGCCCAGGTAGCTCTCGGAGTACGCGACGACGAAGCGTTGTCCGTCCGAGTCGACGTCGGGTTGGATCTGCTGCTCGGCCGGCGCTGCGTTCTCGAGGTACGAGAGGTCGACCGTCGTCTGCAGCGTGCTGCCGACGAACACGGACGCCCAGATGTCCGATTCGACCGTGTAGCGCTGGTACGTAGCCATCCACGGTCGCGGTCCCGACGCCGCGTCGAGCGGGCTCGAAGCCGACGGATACGAGTCGGAGAAGAAGTTCGCATCGACGATGAACTCGGGCGATGTCACGAGGCCGTCCCAGCGGACCTGCGCGCCCCAGACGTCGATGTTCGTCGGGGTCGTGTCGCGCATCCACACGACGTTCCAGTTCTGCGTGTCGTAGGGCGGTCGACCGTCGGTCTTCGAGACGCTCGGGCGCCAGTCGAACGAGCCCGTGTTGGACAGGAAGATCGGGCCGCCGACCGGCGTGCCGTCCCACTCGACCAGTCGCGCGTGCACGTCCCAGTCGTTCGCGGCGAAGTTGCGCGTCCAGGCGGCGAGGAAGTAGGTCGGTCCCGCGAGCGCCGGATCGCCGCCCACGTCGGCGTAGAAGCACGAGCCGAGGACGTTGCTCTGGATCAAGGTCTGCGCGTACTGCGTGCCCGTTCCGGCCTGGCGCGCGCGGCACCAGATCTCCGCGGCCGCGTTGGGCGACGTCCGCCGTTGCGCCACGACGAGGTACGTGTCGTGCAGGGCGTTGTACGCGATGCGCGGCAATTGCCAGCTCGTCGTGGACGAATCGACCCACGTGCCGGAGCCGGCGACCGGGATGCCGTAGTAGAGGTCGACGGTGTAGAGGTCCGCGTCCGTCGCGCTGTACGCGAACTCGTAGACGGCCGCGAAGTTGCCCGACACGCCGGAGTTCGCGACGTCCGGGACGGAGCACTCGTTCGTGAAGCCCTCGAGCGCGTTCGTCGAGTACACGGGGTCGACCACGAGCGGGTAGCGCGCCGCGCCGGCGAACTCGGCCGGGACGTCGATCGCGAGCCGCGAACCGTCGACGCGCGTCGCGAGCTCGAGCCTCCGCCCGTCGGCGTCCACCGCCGTCGCGCGGCCGATGCGCACGCCGCCGCTCTCGCCGTCGAGCGCGAACCCGTCGGCCTGGGCGCGGACCGTGAGCTCGGTCTCGAGCGCGAGCCGGAGCTCGAGCGCGCCGCCGCTCGCCGGGCGCGCGGCGAACTCGAAGGTCTGCTCGGCGGATTCGAGCCCCATGTGCCAGACCTCGCGGATCGCGCCGCGGTCGATCGTGACGGAAGAACCGTCCCGCGAAACGCCGCGCTGCTCCAGCGCGACCGGCGATCCTCCCGCGGTGGCGGAGTCGAGCTCGACCCGCACCGGGAAGTTCCGCGGCGCCTGCGAGCCGAGGAAGGGGATGTAGGTCGCTCCCGCCGCGTCGAAGCTGGCCTTGTAGGTCGCGCCGCGGACCCAGGTCGTGCCGTCGCCCGAACCGTCGAAGTGGAGGCGCGTGGAGTCGATGACGGACGCCGCGGGCCGCGCGCCCGTGCCGGGTTCCTTCGTCGCCGGACCGGCGCGGCGCGCTCCGGACTCGCCGCGCGGTTCCTCGCGCGTCGCGGGGCCGGGCAGGCCGGCCGGCTTCGACTCCGGAATCGGGGGCGGGAGTCGCGGTGCGGGCTTCGGGGTCCCCTGCGCTCCGGCAGCGGCGGAGAGCGCGAGGAACAGGGATGTGGTGAGGGCGTGCTGGGGTGTCATGTCGTCTCCGTGGCTTCCGTGCGGGGCTCCCGGCCCCGTCCACGCTGCCGAGAGGACGAGCGCGCGCGCGCCGGCCGTCCCGCGCCCCGCTCGCGCGGGGGCCCTCGGGCGCGGAGCCGGACGCGTCGTCCGGCTCGAGCCCCCTTCAGCGCAGCCAGCTCACCCGCACGCCGTTCGTCAGGTTGAACGTCGACGGCGTGCAGAAGCTCGCGGCATTGCGGTACCAGACCTGGTAGGTGCGCGCGCCGCCCTCGGACGCGAGCCCCCCGCGGTACGAGATCGGGAGGTCGCCCGCTTCCGGATAGCGAGCCGCGCCGCCCGATGCGGTCTTCGTGGCGATGCGCACGATCGAGCCGGCGACGCAGCGCAGACCGTCCCCGAACGCCGTGCCCGGCGCGGACTCCGACGTGCCCTGGAAGAAGAGGCACGACGACGTGGCCGGCAGGTTCGTCGCGTCGAGCGCGAACGAGTCGGCGCCGACCGCGCTCACGCCGCCGGGCGTGAGCAGCCCGCCGCCCGACACCGAGTTGGCGCAACCGGCGCCGGGGTCGCCGACGTTCCCGCACGGGCACGCCCCGTGGCTGCCGTCGCCCGAGCAGTACGACTCGTACGGGAACGGCTCGACGTACGCGCCACAGTACGCGTCGCCGTGCTGACCCGAGCTGTAGAGCTGCCAGGCGAGTCCGTAGAGGCCGAAGCCACGGTTCGTCGCCGTCGTGCAGCCCGCGATCTGCGTCTGGTAGTGGTCGTCGACGGACAGGTGGATGGGAACGTGACCCTCGTCGAGCTGGATCGTCCCGCCCACGTACTGGAGCGTCGCGAGGTAGGCGTCGAGGTATCCCCCGGGCGCGGTCTCGTTGTACGTGACGACGAAACGCTGGCCGTTGCTGTCGACGTTCGGCCAGTGCTGGACCTCGGCCTGCGCGACGCCCTCGAGCGCCGACAGGTTCACCTGCGCGAGCGTCGTCGAACCGCCCATGACGCGGACGTGGATGTCGCTGACGCCGCCCGTCGAGCGCGCATAGGCCACCATCCACGGATGCTGCGGGCCGGGGGGACCGTCGAGCGGGCTCGACGGGGCCGGGAACGACTCGGAGAAGAAGAAGCTGTCGGAGATCACGAACGACGGCGTGCGCACGCTGCCGTCCCAGTCGACCTGTGCGCCGTACGCGTCGTCGTCGCCGGACAAGGGGCTGCGCATCCAGGTGATGTTCCACGTCTGGACGCCGTTGCTCGGGCGCCCGTTCGTCTTCGAGACCTGTGCGTACCAGTCGTACGAGCCCGAGTTCTCGAGGTAAATCACGCCGCCGACGCGCGCGCCGGTCCCGTCGAGGAGCTGCGCGTGGATGTCGGAGTCGCTGGCCGAGTAGTCGCGCGTCCACACCGCCAGGAAGTACGTCGGGCCCGAGAGCGCGGGATCGCCGCCGACGTCCGGGTAGTAGCAGTTACCCCCGGCCGAGTTCTGCACGAGCGACTGCGCGAACTGCGTCTGGCTGCCGGCGTAGCGCGCGCGGCACCACACCTCGCTGGCTCCCGAGGCCGTCGTGACCCAGGCGACCGTGAGGTAGGTGTCGAGCAGTCCGTTGTGCGCGATCCGCGGCGCGCCCCACGAGACCGACGTGTAGTCGACCCACAGGCCGGTCCCGGAGATCGGGGTCCCGAAGAACAGGTCCTGCGTCCAGACGTCGAAGTCGGTCTGGCTGAACTGGTAGTCGTAGACGGCGCCGAAGTTCCCGCTCACGCCCCCGCCACCGCCGGCGATGTCGGGGTTGCGCGCCGAATTGGGCAGGTTTTCCAGCAGGTTCGTGGTGTACATCGGGTCCACGACGAGCGGGTAGCGCGCGCTCGCGACGAAGTCGGCGGGCACGCCGATCGCGAGGCCTCCGTCCTCGATGCGCGCGCGCAGGTCGAGCCGGCGGCCGTCCGCGTCGATCGCGGTCGCGCGGCCGATGCGCACGCCGCCGTGCGGGCCGTCGAGCGCGAACCCGTCGCCGTCGGCGCGCAACGCGAGCTCGCTCGCGAGCGCGAGCCGCAGCTCGACGTCGCCCTGCGCCGCGGGGCGCGCGGCGATCTCGAACGTCTGTTCGGCGGCGTCGAGGCCGAGCTTCCAGACCTCGCGGACGGCCCCGCGTTCGATCGTGACGGAGTCGGCATCGTGCGTGACGCCACGGGTCTCGAGCGGGATCGGCGCTCCGCCCGCGCTCGCGCTGGCGAGGGCGATGCTCACGGGGAAGTTGCGCGGCGCCTGCGAGCCGAGGAAGGGGATGTAGGTCGCTCCCTCCGCGTCGAAGCTGGCCTTGTACGAGCGCGCGCGAACCCAGGTGCGTCCATCGCCCGGCTCGTCGAAGTAGAGGCGCGAGAAGTCGATCGTCGCGGCGGGACGCGGCTCGACGGCGCTCGGCTCCCTGACCTGGGCCGGGGGCATCGCTGGCCGCGCCTGGAGAACCCGAGGTTCCAGGACCGGTCTCGCCCCCTCGAACCGGACCGGGGCTTTGACGTCCGGGAGGAAGGGCGGGAGGTTCGGCGCCGGCTTGGGGGGGACCTGCGCGCCGGCCGATGCCGCGAGCGCGAGGACGAGGAACGGGGTGAGCGAGAACGAGTTGAGGTTCGACATGGGATCCCGTTCCTCGCCGAGCCGACCGTGGGCCGGCGCGCGCCCCGAACCGGGCCGCGGCGCAGTTCCGCCCGGAATCCGAAATCGCCCGGGTAGGCTGGGTGGGTCCCCTCGAGCTCACCATGCACGTTGCACGCGCGATCGCCCTGTTCCTCTCTCTTGCCCCGCTCGCGTCCGCCGCCGATCTGCGCGTCGAGCTGACCGGAGCCATCGCGCCGGGCCAGTCCGTCACGCGGATCACGGGCGATCCGGGGCGCGCGTTCTCGCTCTACATCTCGGCGACCGAGGCGCCGACGCCGATCAGCGAGCTGATCACGCTCGACGTGAACCCGATCCGTCAGTTCGCGGCCGGCGTCGAACTTGCCGGCGTCCTCGACGGCGCGGGGCAGGCGACGTTCGGCTTCGTGACCACCGAGGCGCTGATCGGTCAGCGCCTGTCCTTCCAGGCCGCGTCGGTTCACCCGAGCGTGCAGGTCTCGAATCTGTGCCGCGCGATGTACCTCGCGCCGAACTCGTTCGGCGCGTTGCCCGCCGCGACCGCTTCGTTCCTGGGCGACGCGTTCCCGCTCGCCGAAGGCCGCGTGCTCTTCCTGGGCGGGAGCGGGCCGATCGCGCAGGTCTACGACGCGTGCCGGTTCGAGGTGCAGGTCGCCGGACTGCTCCCGAGCTCGAACGTCTTCGCCGCGCGCGTGCAGCTCGCCGACGGTCGCGTGCTCGTGTGCGGCGGCCTCGACACGACGGGCCAGCCCTCGGCCGACGCGTACGTCTTCGATCCGGCCAGCGGGAAGGCCAACCCGGTCGGCGCGCTCGCGACCCCGCGCGCGGGCGCGGCCGCCGTCCTGCTCCCGAGCGGGCGCGTGCTCGTGACCGGCGGGCTGTCGGCGATCACGCTCACCGATCCGACCGCGTTCTTCGACGCGATCGCGAGCTCGACCGAGGTCTTCGATCCGGCGCTCGCGACGTTCGCCGCCGGGCCGGCGATGCCCGAGCGCAAGGCGTTCCACTCGGCGACCGTGCTCGCGAACGGCGCCGTGCTCGTCGCCGGCGGCCTCGGCATCGTGCCGGTCCTCGGCATCCCGTTCGTCTCGAACCTGGGCTACGTCTCGAACGCGAGCGCGACGAGCTTCGTCGCGCTGCCCAAGGTGTTCACGACCGGGCGGCTGCTGCACACGGCGACGCGCCTCGCCGACGGGCGCGTGCTGCTCGCCGGCGGGCTCACGGCCGATCTCACGGGCGTGCTGAAGACCGGCGACCTCACGCAGATCGCGTTCGTCGCGGTCGACGGCACCTCGGTCTACTCGACCAGCGGTTTCGGCGCGTTCTCGAACGGCCCCACGGTCGCGGCCGGCCGCGCGCTGCACACGGCGACGCGCCTCGCCAACGGGAAAGTGCTGCTCGCGGGCGGAGTGACCGGCACGCTCGACCTCGGATCGATCGCGACGGGCAAGTTCCGGCTGCCGACGCCGGTCGCGACCAGCGATCTCGTCACCGCCAGCGCGGCGCGGCCGGGACCCGCGCTCGTGTCCGCGCGTTCGGGCGCATCGGCCTCGGCGCTTCCCGACGGCCGCGCCGTGGTCCTGGGCGGCGGCCCGCTGCAGGTCGAGCTGTACCAGCCCTGAGGGTCGCGAACACCCGCTGTCCGGTGCCTGGCTCGCTTCCCGCGAGTTCGTTCCGCCGGTGAGGCCGCGTCGACGCCGGGATCGCGCTGACCCCGCCGCGAATCAGCGCGCGAGCGTCGGCGACTTGCGCTCGACGAGCTTCTCGACCATCGCGCGCACGAAGGCCGGATCCTCGGCGTCCGCGTCGATCTCGCGGAGCTCGATGCGACGGTCCGCGCATCGACGTCGCGAGGAGCACGTGATCGTCGCCGGATCGTCCAGCGAGCTGCGCCGGTGCTCGATCACGTGGACGACATCGGCCCTCTCCCTCGTATGGCGAAGCGGGCCTCGCGCTCACGGACGATCGTCCGGACGGGAACGAGCGCTCCGAGGTTTGCGTGCTCGACCCGAGCGCGGCCCGATCCGTCACGAGCGAGCAGGGCGACGTATGATCTCGACCGAGGTCCACCGATGTTCGACTGGTTGAAGCGCAAGCCGCGCGACGAGACGCCGCCCTGGTCGCAGATCCTGAACGCCCGGCAGGAGCGACGGTTCGACGAGCTCGTGAACGCGCACCTCGCCGCTCGGGGCGAGACGGCCCGCGCCGTCGGCGGCGTCGTCACGCTGAACGGCTCGACATGCGGCCTCGACAACCTCGCGCAGCTCTGTCACGCGAATCCGCCCGACGACTGGCCGCGGCTGATCGCGGAGCACTTCGACGCGTTCGAGCGCTCGGAGCGCGAGTCGGAAGAATGGCACGCCCGCAAGTCGGACTTCGCCTGGGTCGCGCCGCAACTGTGCGTGCGACTGCACGTGGAGGATTTCACGGGCGCGAACGGCGAGCCCGTCGCGATCGCCGACCTGTCGCTCGTACGCGACGACCTCCCGGGGCTCGCGACGGTGCTCGTCGCCGACCGACCCAGCTCGATCATGACCGTCGAACGCGAGGTGTGCGCGACGTGGGGTCGCACGGCCGACGAGCTGTTCGCCGTCGCGCTCGTGAACCTCGCGCGGCAGCACCCGGTCACCGTCGAGCCGATCGACCTCGATGAGGAGGCGGGGATCCGCGCGTTCCTCCTCCAGGGCGAGCACCTGTTCGTCGCGTCCCACGCGCTGCGCCTCGACGCGTGGCCTGAGCTCGTCGGTGCGCACGGGACGCTGTTCGCCGTGCCGACGCGGGACACGGTCCTCGCGTATCCGATCGAGTCCGCGGCGGTGACGCAGTCGTTGCGAGCGATGTCGTGGTTCGCGTACCGGTTCTGCGCCGACGGCCCCGGGTCGATCCTGCCGCATCTCTACTGGAGGACGCGCGACGGACGCTTCGCGGTCATGACCGTCGCAGTCGAGGAGAATTCGGTCGCGCTGAAGCCGTCGGAGGAGTTCGTCGAGCTCATGAACGCGCTCACGGGCTGACGGACGCGTCGGCTCGCGTTCCGGCTCGTCCGGGCCGACCCTCCGACTTTCAGCGACGCGTCGAGCGCGCTTCGACGAGGGCGCTCAGCCGATCGACCATCGCGCGCACGAAGGCCGGATCCTCCGCGCCGGCGTCGATCTCGACGACCTCGATGCCCTTCGGCAGTCCGCTCTTCAACGCCGCGAAGAACGCGCGGTCTCCCGCGGGATCGTGCAACGGTCCGCCGGGGATCGAGTACCGGCTGACTCCGCGCAGCGGGAGCATCAGGCACGCGTCGCCCTTCGTGCGCGAGAGACGTCGCACGGCCTCGTGGCCGACCTGCTCGAGCTCGGAGGCCGACAGACGCGGCGCGAAGATGATCGGGTTGTGGAACACGTGCTTGTGCTTTTTCCAGCGCGCCGGGACCGTGTTCGCTTCGACGACGAGCCCGATGTGCTCCGCGCCGCCGGGCACGATCACCTGGGGCAGCCCCAGCTCGCCCGCGACCGTCATGCGCTCCGGTCCGCCGGCGCGCAGGCCGTGGAAGACGTCGTCGGCGATCTCGCCCATCGCGTAGTCGAGGACGGCGCCGATCAGGCCTTCCTTCATCATCTGCTCCATCGCGCGGCCGCCGGAGCCGACGGCGTGGAAGACGATCGACTCGTAGCCGCGCTGCTTGAGGAGCTCGATCGCGAGCAGCGTGCCGTCGGTCAGCACGCCCAGGTTCGAGATGCCGATCGTCGGCTTGCCGCCGCGGCGCATCTGGATGTCGCCGCCCGCCAGCGCCATGCCGTGCGCGGCGCCGGCCGCGTTCGCCAGGATGCGCCGCGTGACCGGGTTCAGGCCCAAGAGGTCGCCGACGGAGAACATCATCGTGACGTCCTTGATGCCGACGAAGGCGGACACGTCGCCCGAAGCGACCGTCGAGACCATGACCTTCGGGAAGCCGTACGGCAGCGCCTGCATGACCGCGGTGCAGTTCGACGTGCCCTGCGTGCCGCCGAGGCCGATCACCGCGTGCACGCGGTGCACGGCGTGCGCGTCGTGGGGGACGCGAGCTCCGTGGTCGCCGTGCATGTGGAACAGGTCGAGCAGCACCTTCGTCGCGCCCGCGACCATCACCGGCGACGCCGCGGCGCGCGTGGGATCGACGAGCAACTGCGCCAGCGAGCTGCCGCCGGCCTTGGCGACCTCCTCGCGGGTCACGTCGGGCCGCGCGCCGGGCTTGCCGACGACGCCGATGTCGATCAGCAAGGCCTGGCTGCCGAGCGCTTCGATGCGCTCGCGCAGGAACTGCGCCTCGGCGCCCTTCGTGTCGAGCGTGGCCAGGACGGCGATCACGTGGTGCATGGCTGGAACCTCAGGACTTCGCCGCGAAACGCAGCGCGCTGAACTCGCGGGCGGCGCCGAGCACGGCGCGCTCGATGGGCAGGCGCTCGGTCGACGAGCCCGTCCAGAATCCGTGGCCCGAGGTGTGGTCGAGCATGTACTGCGCGTCCTTGGGCGTCTCCATCGCCGCGCCGTGCGCGACGAGGATCGCCTCGGGGTGGATCTTGCGGACCTCTCGGTAGACGGCTTCGGTGCGCTTGGCCGTCTCGGCGATCGTCTCGCCCGAGTCGTAGCCCGTGCGCCCGCCCTTCGTCGTGCCGGCGTGGAAGCAGAAGATGTCGGGCTTCGCGCCCCGGGCCAGCGCGAGCGAGTCCTCCTCGTCGAACGCGAGCCCGATCGTCACGTGGCCCATCGCCTTAGCCAGCACGAGCATGTCGATCTCGTTCTGGAACGTGATGCCGCTCTTCACGAGCACCTGGTAGATCGTGCTGTCCTTGTCGACGTAGCTGAGGGACGGCCCGATGTTCGAGACCGAGTTCACGCCGATCGACAGCAGGTGCTGGAGCACCGTGCGCATGTCGCGCAGCGGATCGTTGGCGTTCAGGCACGCGCACACGAACGACTTGCCCTCGATCGCGGGCAGGATGTCCTGCTCGGTGTAGCGCAGCGTCTGCTCGTTGCTGTCCAGGATCGGCCACATCATGGCCATGGTCCCCATGCCGTTCGCGCGCAGGCGCGCGCCCGAGAACGTGTTGATGCAGTCGACGCCGGCCTGCTCGAGCAGCTTCGCCACCAGGCCGCTGCCCGCGCTGGCGATCATGACCGGGGTGCGCGACGAGGTCTTCTTCTGGAGCTTCGCGAGGATCTCGGCGCGCGAGGTGCGGGGGACGATCAAGGGACGTTTCCTTTCGTGAGACGTGCGGGCCGCGTAGCGTACTGGCGGAGCCAACCCATGAGCAGTCTCTCGCACGTGACCACCACGATTCTCGCCCGATCGCTCGCCGCGGTCATCGTCCTCGCCGCGAGCGCGACCGGTAGTCTCGGTCAGGAACCGGCGACGACCCCCCTCGCGCCGCCCGCCCATGCGCCGCTCGTCTACGCGCCGCTCGTCTACGCCGGCGGCATGGGACCGGGCGCGGGCAAGCACGTCGTGCTCGTCGCGGGCGACGAGGAGTACCGCTCCGAGGAAGCGCTGCCGCAGCTCGCGCGCATCCTCAGCGTCCAGCACGGATTCCGGTGCACCGTCCTCTTCTCGATCGATCCCGCGACGGGCGCGATCGATCCGGACAAGCGCGAGTCCATCCCCGGGCTCGAGGCGCTCGACACGGCCGACCTGCTCGTGCTGTTCACGCGCTTCCGGCGCCTGCCCGACGCGGACATGAAGCACGTCGTCGACTACGTCGAGCGCGGCAAGCCGATCCTCGGCATCCGCACCGCGACGCACGCGTTCGCGTACGAAGCGGACTCGAAGAGCCCGTACGCCTCGTGGTCGTGGGACTCGAAGGCGTGGCCCGGCGGCTTCGGCAAGCAGGTGCTGGGCGAGACGTGGGTCAGCCACCACGGCAAGCACGGCACGGAGAGCACGCGCGGCATCGTGCCCGACGCGGTGAGGTCGCTGCCGATCCTGAACGGCGTCGTCGACGTGTGGGGCAAGACCGACGTGTACGGGATCGGCGCCCTGCCGAGCGACGCCACGGTGATCCTCGAGGGCTCGATCCTGGAGAGCCTCGATCCGGCCGCGAAGGCCGTCGCGGATCCGCGCAACGCGCCGCGCATGCCGATCGCGTGGATCCGCCTGCGCACGCTCGACAGCGGCCCGAAGAAAGGCAGCGTGCAACGCATCGCCTGCTCGACGATCGGCGCGTCGATCGACCTGCCCTCGCGCGACCTGCGACGCCTGTTCGTGAACCTGGCCTACTGGTGCACCGGCCTCGAATCGCAGATCGCCGCCGAGCCGAAGGCCGACCTGGTCGGCACCTTCGAACCGACGATGTTCGGCTTCGGCGCGTTCCGCCGCGGGATGAAGCCGTCGGACTTCGCGATGCCCACACCCGCGAAGTGAAGCTCGAGCCAGGCTCGTTCTTCCGTGAAGATCGAGCCTGGCTCGTTCTTCAACTGGTCAGCGCTTCAGCGACATGAGGTAGGCCAGCAGGTCGAGGATCTCCGCGCGCTCGAACGTCGAGAGCAGGCCGCTCGGCATGACCGACACCTTGGAGGTGCCGCGCTCTTCGATGTCCGCGAGCGCGATCTCGACCGGCGCGCCGCCGTAGGGGTCGACCTGGACGCGCACGGACTGCGCGTCCTGCGAGACGATGCGACCGGCGACGACGCGGCCGTCGGTCGTCTGCAGGATCTCGGCCACGAACTCGGGCGCGATCGTCTTCGAGGGATCGAGCACGTTCTGGAGGATCTCGGCCGGCGTGTAGCGCGCGACGACGCCGCGCAGCTCGGGCCCGGTCGTCCCGCCGGCGTCGTCGACCTTGTGGCACGAGAGGCACGAGGCGGTCTCGAACACGGCTCGGCCGCGCGCCGCGTCGTGCTGCGCGACGGACGCGACGTCGGTCGCGAGGTCCTCGTACTTCCAGTTGCGCACGAACTTGCGCGTCGGCGCGGCCTTGGCCACGACCGCGTCCTCCGCGCCGTCCTCGCTGGCGACGACGCGCAGGATCCCGTTCATGCGGATCCAGTGGCCGGGGAACGTGCAGACGTAGGGGTAGTCGCCCAGCTCCGTCGGCGCGGTGAAGGCGAGCGTCTCCGTCGTGCCCGGCTGCAGGAGCTTCGACGCGTGCAGCACTTCGGGCATGTCCGGCACGAAGTTCTTGGACCACGCGTCGGGCGACGCGCTCATCGCCTCGGCCGCCATCCCGACCTTCGCCAGCGCGCCGCGCGCGGCGACGACGAGGTTGTGCGGCATGATGTCGACGTTCTCGAACACGATCTCGACGGGCCGGCCGGCGGCGACGGTGATCAGCGCGCGGTCGTAGGTCAGCGAGTCGGGGACCGGCCGGATCATCGCGACCTTGGGTCCGGCGTTGCGGCGCGCCTTGCGCAGGGCGGCCACCGACGGCGCGTCGAGCCGTGCATCCGCCGTCGCGAGCTCGTCGGCGAGCGCGAGCCAGGCGCGATCGACGCTCGTGCCGGCGCTCTGCGCCAGCTTGGCCGTCAGGTCGCGCGCGACCATCTGCACGACGCTGGCCGGCCACGACGCGACGGGGATCGTTCGCAACGCGCCGACCGCGGCCGAGCCCATCGACAGGTCGAAGGCCTGGTCGGCCAGCAGCTTGGCGGTCTCCGCCGCGCGCGGTGGCGTGCGCGCGAGCGACGCGAGGGCGCCGGCCGCGGTGCGGCGCAGCAGCACGGCCTCGTCGACGAGCTCCCACGTCGCCTTGGCCCCGACCGCCGGTGCGACGAACTCCTGCACGCGCTTGCGGCCGCCGTCGAGCAACGACACGTGGACGCCGCTCAGCCGCTCGCCCAGCCGCTCGTCGGTGCGGTTCCACAGCACCACGCGATCGACCGGCGTCTCCGCGCCGAGGTCGAGCTCCCACCACGGATCGGGCCGGTCCTCGATCGTGTGCGTCTGGCCGCCGTCGCCCCAGGCACCGCTCGTGTTGCCGTCGATGGCTCGCGCCGCGACGCCGCCCCAGTTCGTCGACGACTGCGATGCCTGCCCGCGGCGCGCGACGTTCTGGTCGCCGCAGTAGACCTCGACCTCGGCGAGGGTCAGCGTGCGCGACGCGCCGGGAATCTCCACGCGCACGTAGCGTCCGCGTGGGGACGCCGCCGGCGCGGGACCGTCCTCGATCGGCGCGGCGAGGAATGCGTGCACCAGCCCGTAGGCCGCGTCGAGCGCGCGCTCGTCGTGGACGTAGGGGATCGCGCCGAGCAGCGCCGCGAAGTCGGCCGGCTTCCGCATGAGCTCCTGCGGACCGTCGCGGCCCTGGCGATCGATCCAGGCCGCGGTCGCGAGGCGCCGCGTCGATTCGCGGCGCGCGCTCGTGCGCAGTGCGTCGATCGACTCCGGGATCTGGTGCGGAGCGAGCTCCGGCAAGGCCTGGAACAGGCCGGACAGCAGGTGGTCGGTGTGACCGCCGTCGAGTCCGTCCGCGCGCGCGATCGCGAGCCCGAGTTCCTCCACGGGCTTCGTCGCATGCATCGTCGCGAGCCCGCGTGCCGCGACGACGTACTGCGCGGGATCCAGCCCGTGCCGTCCGAGCAGCTCGGCGTACAGCGCCGCGCTGGGCATTCTCTGCGCGAGCAGCACGTCCGTCTCCGTCCGCGCGAGCACCCACGCCTGCGCCTTGGGATCCGACGCCGCGAAGCCTCGGCCCTGCGCGACCTCCGCGCGCCACAGCGGCTCGAGCGCGCGCATCGTCTCCGTCAGCGCGTACTCGAGGTTCGCGTCCATCGGCGCCCGCAGCACGCGCAGCGCCGTCTCGGCCGCCGCGGCCGTCGGCACGAAGCTCAGCGCGACCAGCGCCTCGAGCCGCACGCGCGGGTGATCGTCCTCGATCGCCCGCTCGAAGTACGGCAGCGGGTCGACCAGCTCGCGGCGCAGGTTGCGCGCCACGCGCGTCGCGGCGGCGCGGGCGCGCGCGTCGGGCGAACGCAGCACGCGCTCGAGCAGTTGCCAGTCGAGCGATTGGTGCTGCGCCTGGAGCCACAGCGCCTCGAGCAGGTGGTGCTCGTGCTCCGCGTCCTTCGCATCCAGCTTCGCGACCCACGCGCGCGCCGCCTCGACGACGTCCTTCGACGGCCGCGACGACAGCTCGATACGCGCGCGGTAGCGCACGCGGTCCTCGGGCGACTTCAAGAGCTCGAGCAGCTCCGGGATCGGACGACCCGCGATCGCTGTGGGTTTCGCGAGCGCGCGACCGCGCGCCGTCACGCGGTAGATCCGGCCATGCACGTGGTCGCGGCTCGGGTCGCGCAGGTGGTGTTGCATGTGCCCGATCAGCGGGTTCTGCCAGTCGAGGAAGTACAGCGCGCCGTCGGGACCGATCTCCAAGTCCACCGGCCGGAAGTTCGGGTCCGCGCTGTAGACGATCGGCTCGCGCTCGTCCGCGCCGAATCCCGAGCCGTCCTCGCGCAGGTGGTAGCGGAAGATCCCCTGGAACCCGATCACGTTCGCGATCAGGTAGTCGCCCAGCATCTCGGGCGGGAAATGTCCGCCGGAGACGATCTCGGTGCCGCCGGCCGGCCGGCTGCGCTGCTCGAAGAACGTCGCGATGCGCGGGTGCTGCTGCGGCGACTCGAGCGCGCCCGTGATCGGCAGCGCGTAGAAGTTCTCGTTGCCCGTGCCGTCGGTGATGAAGTCCTGTCCCCAGGCATCGAACACGTGGCCGTGGGGGTTGAGGAACCCGTACGGCGCGTAGCGCTCGAGCCGGCGCGTGCGCGGTTCGTAGCGCCACGCGCAGCCGTCCTTCTGCCGCACGACGCCGTGCACGGTCTCGACCTGCGTGCGGTGGAAGATCCCTTCCTGGAAGTACAGCGCGCCGTCGGGCCCGAGCACGAAGCTGTTCGACGCGTGGTGCGTGTCGCCCGAGCCGAGGCCTTCGAGCACGTTCTCGCGCTGGTCGGCGACGCCGTCGCCGTCCGTGTCGCGCAGGAACTGGAGGTGCGGCGCCGTCGCGACGAACACGCCGCCGTTCCAGAACTCGAAACCGGTCGGGTTGTGCAGGTCGGACACGAACGCCTTGCACGTGTCCGCCTTCCCGTCGCCATCGACGTCCTCGAGCACGAGCAGCTTGTCGCGCGCCGGCTCGTCGGGCTTCGAGTTCGGGTACGAGGGCCACACGGCGACCCACAGGCGGCCGCGCGCGTCGAAGGACATCTGCACGGGCTTCGCGAGCTCGGGAAAGCGCGCTTCGTCGGCGAATAGCGTGACGTCGAGGCCCTTGCCGGGCGTCATGCGTCCGATCGCCTGGGATCCGGAGAGGAAGCGGTGCTCGCCGTTCGGGCCGTCGCCGGGGCGGTTCGTCGGGACCGGGATCTGCGGCGGGACGGCTACGCGCGAGATCGAGCCGCGCGGGATCCCGCCGATCTCCTCCCAGATCGCGCGGTCGAGGTTCGCGCACGTCGCGTCGAGGAACTCGAGCTCGCGCTGCATGACGACGCGGTTCGTCTGGTCGTTGTAGGAGAGCAGCGAGCGCTCGCCGAAGACGTTGTAGCCGTCGGCCACGTGGTGACGGCGGAACCAGTGCTCGTCCTTCTCGGCGACGAGCCTGCGGACCGACTCGAGGCGCGCCGCATCGGGCTCCTGCACGGCCGGGAACAGCGCCTTCGAGAGCGCCGCGGCGAAGACCGCGTTGCCGCGCGCGTTCAAGCGGATGCCGTCGACGGTCAGCGGCTCGGTCTCGCGCTCGTATGCCGCGCGCAGAGCCGGGCCGACGTCGACGAAGGGCACCGCGAGCTCGGTCGCGACGGCGCGCACGGCGTCGGTGTAGAGCGCGATCCGCGCGTTCGCGCTCTTCGCGTCGGGCAGGAGCGGATCGCCGAGGTCCTCGTAGGGGATCGGCGCGACGAGCACGACGTCGGGCGTCCGCGTCGAGCGCTCACCGAGGCCGCGCTTGTCGTAGCGCGTCTCGCGCAGGTGGCGAACGTACTGCGCGAGCTCGTATGCGAACTGCGACTTCCCGCCTTCGCCGCGGAACGACTCGACCTCGCCGAACATCGCTACGACGACGGAGGCGTTCACCTCGGCGAGATGCTCGTCCGGCGTGCCGAAACCGTTCGTCCGCTGGCGCGTCACGACCTCGTCTCCAGCGAACCCGAGGTTGCGGACGCTCAGCCAGTGCTTCGGATGCGCGAGCTGCAGTCGCGCCTCGAACGTCCCGTCGTGCACCATGCGCTCCGCCAGCGCGTTGCCGACGATCGCGACGACGTCGCCCGGCCGCAGTTCGAGCTGCGCCTGCGCGGTCGCCTGGAGCAGGAGGAGGGAACCGACGCCGAGGACCAGTCTGCGCATCCGCGCAGTCTAGGAATCCCGCGCGGACTCGTGGGGGATCCCGGCGCGGATCCGCGGGCGGCAACGGTCGGGACCACCCGCGTCGACGACCCGCCAACTCGGAGCGCGCCATCGCGTAGGCTCGCCGTCCCGCAGGAGGCCTCGATGTCCCACCGCACGCTCTGGCTCGCGCTCGCGCTGATCTGTTCGATCGCCACGGCCGCACGCGCGGACGATCCGCCCGAGCGCGCTCCCGCAGCAGGCGCGCCGCCGCACAAGGTCTTCGCCTCGACCGCGAAGGCGGGCGGCCTGCGCTACACGTGGGTGCTGCCGCGGGAGTACGACGGCAAGACGCCGCGCAACCTGACCGTGATCCTGCACGGGACCGGGCTCGACTACCGCTGGGGCCACTGGAACAACCCGCCCGGCGTCTTCCGGCCAGACGACGTCGTGGTGTCGGTCGACGGCACGACGCCGGACCAGAAGTCGCGGCTCTTCCTGGGCGAGCCCAAGGACGCGGACCTCTTCCGCGACTTCCTGACCGAGATGCGCGCGACGTTCGCGGTGGACCGGGTGTTCCTGTACGGCCACAGCCAGGGCGGCTTCTTCGTGCCGTACTACATGGGGCTCTTTCCCGAGACCGTGACGGGCGGCGTCGCGCACGCGAGCGGCGCGTGGAACTGGTCGAAGACGCCGAAGGAGCTGAAGAAGCTCGCGCTCGTCTTCATGCACGGCTCGAGCGATCCGGTCGTGCCGTACGGACAGAGCCCGGGATCGCGGGACTACTACGTCGAGAAGGGGTTCGCGCTCACGCACCTGCGGCGGCTCGCGAACTACAACCACTGGCCGAACGCGGTGCGCGCGACCGAGGAACTCGACTGGTGCCAGGGCATGACGTGCGCGGACCCGAAGGAGGCGCTCGCGTGCGCGCTGGCGATGCTGCGCGCGAAGCCGGCCGACGAGTACCAGTGGACGAGCGTGGTCGACTACTCGGGAGCGCGGCTCGTGCTCGAGCGCCTCCTGGGCAAAGGCCCGGTCCCGATCGCGGACGTGCCCGAGGATGTCGCGAAGGACGCGCGCGAGTGGTCCGCGAAGATCGACGCAGCGGGCGAAGAGCAGGTGAAGACGCTGCGTTCGCTCGTGCCGAAGAAGGGTGCGCTGGCGCTCGACGGCAAGCCCTGGGTGGGCCACCTGCTGCCGCTGCGCGAGGACTTCCGCGGCGTCGAGCCGGTCGAGAAGTTCCTGGCCGAAATCGGCTTCGACAAGGCCGCCGAGGCGCACGCCAAGGCCGCGAAGCCGCTCTACGACGCGTGGTACGGAGACAAGCCCGAGTCCGCCTGCGCCGAGGCGGTCCTCGAGTCGATCGGCAAGTGCTTCCTCGTCGACGGGCTGCCCGCGAACCTGCGCGAGCGCATGGACGCGTGGAAGCTGAAGAAGGTCGAGGTCTCGCCCAAGGCCGCGAAGAAGTGGGCCGACTGGGATCTCTACACGAAAGCCGTCGACGACGGCTGGAAGCAGTACGAATCGACCTGGAAGAAGTGGAAGGGCCCCGATGCGAAGCGTTGAAGATCGAGCCTGGCTCGATCTTCAAGAGAGCGGCGGCAGCTGTCCGGCGCGCACGAACGCGGCTTCGTAGAGGTACAGCCCGGCGAGTGCGAGCAGCGCGACCGCGAAGAGCAGCGCGATCGGCGCCGCGAGCGCCCACCAGGCCGTCGCGAGCGCCGCCGGCACGATCGCGCCGACGAGGATCGAGGCCTGGAACGCGCGCGGGATCCCGTGGATGCCGATCGTTCCGAGGAACGCGGCGGCCTGGCGCGCGTTCTCGGTCGGGTGCCGTTTCATCCGTTCCGCCGCGGCGAACCCCGCGTGCAGCAGCGCCGACGCGACGACGATCACGGCCAGCTTCGCCGGCTGCGACGCGAACGGCGCCAGCGCGACCGCGCCGCACATCACGGCCTGCACGAGCAGGTGCGGCAGCACGAGCGAACCCTGCCACAGGTCGCGGCCCTCGCACTGCTTGAAGAGGAACGCCGTGTAGCCCGCGGTCGCGAGTCCGAACACCGCGTTCGGCCAGCGCAGCGCGTCCGCGACAGCGTCGTATCCGAGGAATCGGCTGGCGAGGATCGCGAACGTGGTCGCGCCGAACGCCGACAGGATCCAACCGCCCTTCACGAGCCAGCTCTTCGTGTTGGGCCGCGTCAGCAGCCGGAAGAAGAGCATCGGGCGCGCGAGGTCGTGCACGAGCAGGAACGTCGTGACCAGCGTAAACACGAGCGCGAGTGCTTCCGGCAGGTAGGCGGCCGCCCATCCGCCGAGACCCAGCGCGGCCGCGAACGGCGCGAGCACCGCCGCGCCCGCCGCGATGCCCTTCGTCACGAGGTACGCGGCGACGTGCCAGCCCCACTCGACCTTGTGGCCGGCGTCGAGCACGGTGCGCGTGTCCGCCTGCGTCGCGACCTCCTCGGGCCACGCATCGGTCTTGTGCGGCGGTCGGTCGCTCCAGATGTACGTCTCGGGCCGCTCGGCGAGCCCGGGCTTCAAGAGCGTCGGCTCGACCTCGACGTAGTGGACGTTCGGGCCCGTGCCCTGCTCGAGCCGCCGCTGCTCGGTCGGCAGTTCACCGACCATCTTCGCGATGCGCGACGTCGGGTCGTGCAGATCGCCGGCGACGATCGCGCCCTCGGGGCACACGATGACGCACGCCGGCTCGAGCTTCTTCTCGACGCGGTGCGCGCAGAAGTGGCACTTCTCAGCCGATCCCGTGTCCTCGTTCAGGTAGATCGCGTCGTACGGACAGCCCTGCATGCACGCGCGGCAGCCGATGCACGCGTCGCGGTCGAGGTCGACGATGCCGTCCTTGCGCTTCGAGAGCGCGTTGACCGGACAGATCGTGACGCACGGCGCCTTCGTGCAGTGGTTGCAGCGCAGCACCGCGAAGTGGCGCTTCACCGCGGGAAAGCGCCCCTTCTCCTGATACTTGACCCACGTGCGGAAGCTGCCGACGGGAACGTCGTTCTCGGCCTTGCAGGCGACGGTGCAGGCGTGACAGCCGATGCAGCGCCGATGGTCGATCAGGAAGCCGTATTGCATGAGCGCGGGGCGCGTCATCATGGCGACGCGCCCCGCGCTGGCAAGCCTCCGATCCGCGCGTGGTCAGCGCACGAAGGGAATCCGCAGGAACTCGAGGCTCGGCCGCGGCGAGTTCGTCGTCAGATCCGAGCCGTCGGCCGCGAGGTCGAAGTCCACCTGGAACCGCAGGAAAGCCAGGGTCGGCGTGGCGCTCAGCGTGTTCACGTCGGCCGACCACGCGGTCGCGAGCGACGTGTCGGGATGACCGGATCCGTCGTTCGGCGCGCCCTGGAACGTGATGCGGATCGAGGCCGACGTCGGCAGCGAGTCGCGCACTCCGTCCGTCGCGACGCGGAAGAAGCGGGGACGCACCTGGGCCGGGATGCCCGACGGGAACCCGGCCAGCGGCGTCCCCGGTTCGGCCACCGTCAGGCGCACGATCCCGCCCGCGACCGAAGCGGAGGCGACCTCGAAGCGCGCGCCGCCGAGTTGGACCACGGAGTCGACGAGCGTCGCCGGCTCCAGCCACCACACGTCCTGGTAGAAGCTGATGGCATCCACGAGCAGAGTGCGGCCGTCGACGTCGACGCGCGGCAGGTTCGCGCCGTCGTGCAGGGTCTCGACGACGATGGGCGGCGCCAACAGGACGCGCGCGTTCGCGCCCGCGCCGTTCGTCCGCACGAACCCGTTCGCATCCGTGCCGGCGAAGACGAAGTCGAGCGAAGGCCCCGTCGTGCCGAGCGCGGTCCACTGCGAACGCGAGAACGAATCCGGTCCGTACGGCGGCACGAGCCGGTTCCACGTGCTCGGGTCGTCCACGTTCACCGCGCCGACGGGCGCCGGCCGGATCGCGTTGGAGATCGTCGCGCCCGGCAGGGTCGGCGGCAGGATCGACGCGAGGTCCTGGACGTGCAGTTGGATCAGGCCCGGACCGCCGTCGCCGCCGCTGCCGACCACCACGGGGTTCGCCGGCTGGCAGTTCGGATCGAACGGCGTCACGAGGTTGATCGAATCCTGCGCCGGCGTCGTCGGGACTCCACCCGGCCCGGCTCCGCCGAGCCCGTTCATGCCCTCGCCGCCCTGGCCGCCGAGCGCGAGGACCGTGCCGTCGCCCGAGCCCGGGTTCGGAAGCGCGCGCAGGTCGATCGTGCGACCGGCCTGCAGCACGAGGTGGCCGCCCGATCCGCCGCCGCCACCGCCGCCGACGCGGTTGATGCCGCTCGTGTTCTCCCCGCCGCCGCCGGTTCCGCCCGAGACGTCCAGGCGAGCGGTCGTGCCGAGCACGATGTCGCCCAGAGCCTGGATCACGAGCGATCCGCCGCCGCCGCCGCCGCCGCACCCGATCTCGTCGCCGAACGGCGTGTAGGGCGTGGTCGGGAACGTCGCGGTCTGGCACGAATCGCCGCCGCCGCCGCCGCCCGCTCCGGCCCACGGCCGCGTGAGCTCTCCGACGATCGTCGCGCCGCCGGCGGTGCGCATGCGGCCCCAGAAGTCGTTCGTCGGATCGCCGTCCGTGAACGGGCCGGCGCCCGGGAGGCCGGGATGGGGACGGATGCCGAGACCGCTCAGGGCGCCGCTCGCGTTCGGCGCGCCGGGTCCGCCCTGCTCGACGTCGAGCCCGATGCGGGCCTGGTCGGGGCACCCGGTCGCGGCGACGCGCATGTCCGGGCCGAAGCGTCCGCCCCCGCCGCCCGCGCCGCGCCGGAAGTCGGCGCTCGCGGCGCCGTTGTAGCCGCTCTCGCCGCCGCCGCCTCCGCCGCCGACCGCGTTGAAGGCGCCGGCGCCGCTCTCGCCTTGCGGCGTGGATTGCGTGGCGAGGATGCTGCCCGTCCCGCCGCGTCCACCGCCCGCGTTGCCGGCCGCGCCCGGCGAGGGCCCGCCGGTGTTGAAGCTGGTCACGCCGGGGTGGTTCACGCCGCGCGCCAGGATCTGGCCTTCCACGAGCACGTCGCCCGTCGCGACGATGCGGCAGCCGTTCGGTCCCACGATGCGCAGCGTGCCGAGCACGGTCAGGTCGCGGACGTACACGTTGCCGTTCAGCACCGTCTCGGTCGCGGTCTGCGTCTCGTTCGTGATGACCCCGAACGTCGTGTCGAGCACGAAGGTCTGCCCGAAGGGGATCGTCCAGTCGAAGTCGCCGCCGGGTCCGCCGTCGCCGGGGAAGTGCGACGTGGCGGTCAGGCTGCTGTTGCGACCCCACAGCGCGCGCTCGTCGCGGCGGCCGGCGGTCAGGTCCTCGCCCGACGATCCGTCGAAGCCCTGGAAAACCTGGCCCGCGCCCTGTCCACCTGTCGGCGCGGCGCCCAGCGCCTCGACGAGGAGCAGAGGGAGTCCGAGCGCGGTCAGGACGGGCAGCGCGTGGCCGAAGGTCGAGCGGGAGGATCGGGAAGTCGCGGGCATGTCGGGATCTCCGGAGAGGGAAGCGGGCGGGCACTGGGCGCGCTCGGGCGCGCGGCGCCCGCAAGCCCTGTACCACCGGGCCGTCAGGGCGGGAGAGGTCCGGAGCTGGTCCTCGGCGTGTGGTATCGCACCCAGCGACGCGCGGTGCCGGTCGAGCGTCCGACGCCGGGGCCGACGCGTCGCGACCGTGTTCCGAGAACGGATCGCGCGCGGTGCTCGAACGGGCGTGGAGCGTCGCTCGCCTCGCTCGGCCCGGCTCCCGATCAGCCCTTCGCGGAGGCGTCGCGAGCCGGCACGGCGATCGAGAGCACCG
>JBGAOR010000069.1:0-25014 GCA_044221705.1 Planctomycetota bacterium | reverse complement strand
GAGGATGCACAGCACGCGGTAGAGCGAGCACAGCTCGCCCACGTCGGCGTACGCGAAGCAGTCCTCGAGCGCGGCGACGCCGGCCGGCGTGGACACGTCGCGGCGCGACAGCACGAGCACCGCGCGCGCCGCGTCGAGCAGCGTCCAGCGCTCGGGGTTCCAGCCCTCGAGCACCTCGTTCGCCCGCCCGAGCTCGTCCGCGGTCGGCGCGAGGTCGCCGCGCGGGATGCGCCGGCTGGCCTGCGACAGGAGCGTCGCGAACGACGGCCCGGGGCCGGGCGCGAGCGCCTCCACGGAGCGCTGCGCCTCGGCGAGCCACGCGCGCGACGCCTCGGGCAACCGGCCGCGCAGCAGTCCGTCCAGGAACTCGCGGGCGCCGCTCACCGCGGGATCGCGCCTCCGCGCAAGCCGGCCTGCAACGCCAGCGCGGCGAAGCCGGTGGCGTACGTGTAGCTGTAGAACGAGCCGATGAAGTCCACGAACTGGCCCTCGGTGCCCTGCGCCTTCACGAGCTCGGCCCGCAGCCGCGCGTGCCAGGCCTCGCGCTCCGCCTCGGGCAGGCACTCGATCACCATCGCCGCGTGGTAGTGCCCGAAGAAGTAGAAGTAGCCCGCGTTCTGGTAGTAGGCCTCGTGCGGGATCGGCCGCATGCGCGCGACGTCGAGGAACTGGTGGTTGTCGAAGAACTGCTTCAGCCCCTCGCGCAACCGGTCCAGCGTCGCGCGCGGATCCTTGGCGCGGTACCGCGCCCAGTTGCACACCTGGATGCGCCCGAGGCTGCCCTTGACGTCGTTGATGTTCTCGCCGCCCGTGATGCGCGGGATCGGGCGCAGGTCGTACTCGTACGCGCCGTTCGGCAGCGCGCAGCGGCGCACGTACTCGATCGCGCGCGCGAGCATCTTCTCGTCGACGGGCCAGCCCAGCTCCTTCGCGCCGATCAGCGACGGCACGACGCAGGCCGTGGCGAAGCTCGTCGACCACGTCGGCCGGCGCGAGACGACCGGCCCCTCGTAGTAGCCCCACCCGCCCAGCGGGTCCTGCTGGTCGGAGAGGTGCTGCAGGTACTCGGCGCCGCGCGCCGCGATCCGCGTCTTCCACGGCTCGCCGGCATAGCGCGGGTCGCGCGCCAGCTTCTCGAGCAGCACGGTGACGTAGAGCGCGGCCCAGTTGTTGTCGACGTCCCAGTGGTTCCCGCGGCGCGGGCGCTCGGACTTCAGCACGAACTCCACCGCGCGGTCGAGCGCGACGCGCCGCTCGGGCGTCTCCTCCGCGCCGAGCAGCGCCAAGGTCGAGATCGCGCCGCCGGCGAGCTTCCAGGCCGCGAAGCTGGCCGGCGAGTAGTTCATCTCGTAGAGCGACTCGACCGTGTCGGTCCCCCACGAGCCGTCCGGGTTCTGGTGGCCGACGATCCACTGCAGAGCGCGGTTCAGCGACGTGCGCGCCTCGTCCGCGCCGACGGGCACGTCCTGGGGGACGTCGTCGGGCGCCGGCACGGCGGCCGGCCGCGCCGCCGGCGTGTCGCCGGCGATGGCCGAACCCGTCCACGGGCCGGCCGCCGCGGCGAGCAGTGCGATCGCGAGTCGCGGGACGCCGATCACGTCTTCGAGGCCTTCGCCGCCTTCGCGCGCGCCTTCGTCAACGCCTTCTCCGCGTCCTCGACCTCGGCGCGCGCCTTGCGCAGCTTGAGCTCGATCTCGTCCTTGGCCTTCGTCTGTTCGGCGCGCGCCTCGCGCAGCGCGTTCTCCTTCTCGCGCTTCCCGACCTCGAGCTCGCGCAGCTTCTTGGGCAGCTCGTAGTCGCGCTTCATCGCCGCCTCGCGCTGTTCGTGCGCCAGCCCGCGCTCGGCGAACTCGACGCCCTTCTTGCCGCGCTGGAGCACCAGCTCCTTCGTGAGCGCCGCGACGTCGTCCTTCTTGTACATCGCCTCGAGCTCGGCCAGCTCCTGCCGCTCGGCCTCGAGCCCCCACGTCGCGCGGTCGACGTCCAGCTGCGCCTTGGACAGCTCGAGGTCGCGCTCCGACTTCAGGAAGTGGTCCAGCGCCTCGGACGCGACCTTCAGCTCGTCCTCGGCCGACTCCACGTCGTCCTGCGCCTTGCGCGCGCTGCTCTCGGTCTCGGCCTGCGCGATCTTCAGCTCGATGCGCGCGTCCTGCAGCGCGCGGTCGCACTTCGCGACGTCGTCCTTGCCGGAGTCCTCGGCGTCGTCGCCCTCCTCGGCCGCGGCCGCCTTGCCTCCGCCACCATCGCCGCCCGAGGGCATCGACTCGCACGCGGCGAACCACAGGGACATCGGCAGGGCCAGGAGGAGGATCAGGTGCTTCATGTGTGGGTGTCGGAGGGGGCTGCCCTGCACGCGTGTCGCGTGTGCCGGGCTCGATAGGATGCGAACGGGAGGCGCGCGAAGGAAGTCAGCGCCCGAGCGGCGTCTTGGGAACGCCGGCCTGGAGCGCCAGGGCCAGGAAGCTCGTGCCCGACGCCTCGGCCCAGCCGTTGCCGATGAAGTCGTAGGTCGAGCCGTCCGCGAACTGCACCTTGACGAAGTGCGGGCGCAGGCGCGCATGCCAGCTCTCGCGCTCCGCCTCGGGCAGTTCGTTCACGAGCAGCGACGCGTAGCAGTGGCCGAAGTTGTAGAAGTACGCGGCGTTCTGGTACCAGGACTCGTGCGGGATCGGCTTCAGCCGCGCGGCGTCGAGGAAGCGGTGGTTCTCGAGGAAGAGCTCCAGCCCGCGGCGGATCACGTCGTCCGTCATCTTCGGGTCGCCGGCCTTGCGGCGCGCCAGGTTGCACACCTGGATGCGGCCCAGGCTGCCCTTGACGTCGTTGATCATGTTGCCGCCCGTGACGCGCGGCACGGGGTTCAGGTCGTACTCGTACGCGCCGGTCGGGAGCGCGCAGCGGCGCACGTAGTCCACGGCGCGCTCGACGAGCTTCGGGTCGACGCCCCAGGCGAGCTTGTCGCGCGCCAGCACGAGCGCCGGGATCACGCTGGCCGTGCTGAAGCTCGTCGCCCATGTCGGCCGGCGCGAGACGACCGGACCCTCGTAGTAGCCCCAGCCGCCCTCGGGCGACTGGTTCTTGTCGAGCAGCGCGTACAGCTCGCGCCCGCGCTTCTCGAGCCGTTCCTTCCACGGGCTCGCCGCGAAGCGCGGATCGAGCGCCGCGCGCGCGATCCCGTCGAAGCCGTAGAGCGCGCTCCACGAGCAGTCGACGTCCCAGTTGCTCGTCCGCTTCGGCAGCGTGACGTCGCACAGCCAGCCCAGGCCCTTCTCGAGCGCGGCGCGGCGCTCGGCCGTCGGCTCCGCGTCGAGCAGCGCCCGCGTCGTCAGCGCGGTGGCCGCGTACTGGAACGCGAAGTGCGTCTCGGCGCCGAAGAACGTGAGCTGCAGCGAGTCCGTCGAGCCGCTGGCCCACGCGCCGTTCGTGCGCTGGTTGCCCACGATCCAGCCGAGCGCCTTGGCGATCGACGTGCGCGCCGCGTCGACGCCGAGCTCGGCCGGCGCGTCCATGATCGGCGTGTGGGGCGTGGGCGCGGCGGCGGGCGCCGACTGGACGAGGAGCGTGAGGAGGATGGAGGTCAGCACGCGCACGAGCCTACTCCGAGAGGCCGCCGCGGACCGCATGGGTCCGGTACGAACTGGGGCTTACCCATGCGGCCATCGCTCACCCCTCATCGGGGTCCGCGTGGCGCAAGCGCCGGGACAGGACTCGACCCGTGCGCAGGCAACTCGATGGGTCGCGAATCGGGGGGGCTGCTATCCTCGGTCTCGGTCCTTCCCACGAACTGGAGATCATTCCGATGGTGCATCGAGTCGTCCGCGCTCTGCGCAGTCTCCTCCCCGCCGCGACGGTCGCGCTCGCGAGCGCGGCGTCGTCCTTCGCGGCCGGCAACGTCCTCGTGGTCGACGGCACTGGAGCCGGGTCGTACACGACGATCCAGGCCGCGGTGGACGCGTCGCAGGACGGTGACGTCCTTCTCGTGCGCGGCGGCTCCTACGCGGGCTTCGTCATCACGGACAAGGCGCTCTCCGTCGTCGCCGATGCCGGCGCGCAGGTCACGGTCGCAAACGGCACCCGCGTGCGCGATCTGGCCCCCACGCGCACCGTCGCGCTCATCGACCTCGGCCTGCAGGGCGCGCCAAGCATGACCGATCCGCTGGTTGCGACCGGGCTGACCCTCACCAACAACTCCGGACCGGTTCGCGTCGAGCGTTGCCGCCTCGCTGGAGCCTGGGCACCGTCTGGCTCGCCCCTCTCGGTGACGACGTGTGCGGACGTCGCGCTCACCGCCTGCACACTGAGCGGCCTGGGCTACGTGGGTAGTGGCTGTGGTACGACCGGCACCCCGGGACTCACGGTCCAAGGCGGGTCGGTCGTTTCGCTCTACGGCTGCATCGTCCAAGGCAGCAATGGGGCGCAGGGCGGGTGCAACTGCGACGGCGGGTTTGGCGGCCCCGGAGCCAGTGTTCTGCAGTCGACACTCTTCAGTTCGAACTCGACGTTCACCGGTGGTCGCGGAGGGGACGCCGTGACCAGTGCCTTTCCCGCGGGTGCTTACGGCGGCGACGGCGGCGACGGCATCTTCTGTGGCCAGGGGACGGTCCGGATCCTCGATTCGGCGACCGCAGCCGGCAGCGCTGGGCGGTGCTTCGACTCGTCGTGCGGGAATTGGGGCGGGGACGGAAGCCCCGGGCTGGCCCGCAGGGGCTCGACGTTCGTCGACATCGCCGGATCCGCGCGCACGCTGTCGTCGCACGCCATCGTCCACGGGGGCACTACGGAGTCCTTCACCGTCCGCGGCGACCCCGGCGATCTGGTCGGGCTCTACGTCTCCCCGACGACGATCGGGAGCTTCGTCCCGGCGTGGCACGGGATGCTCTTCGTGCCGCTGCGTCCCGCGCCGGCGGCGACGCGAGTCCTGTACCTCGGCGTCGTGCCCCAAAGCGGCGCGCTCGAGTTCCCGCTGGCGATCTCCACGCTGCCGCCCGGCGTGCAGTCGCAGACCTCGTTCATCCAGGCCTCGCTGCTCACCACGCAGGGCCAGCGCTACCTGAGCAGCGTGCGGACCCTGGTCACGCTGCCCTGATCGGACGGCTCGGGCCCGCGGAGCGAACGCACCGCGCACGCGCAGGTGCGTTCGCTCGTTCCGGGAGTCCGCATCGACAACGCCGAGCGTCGCGGGAATACTGCCGGGCTCCGATTCCGTCCGTATCCACGCCGAATCCAGGTCCCCCATGAGCCTCGGCTCCTTCCGCGTCCCGACCCCGATCAACGAGCCCGTCAAGTCCTACGCGCCGCGCAGTCCGGAGCGGGCCGCCCTGGAGAACGAGCTGGCCCTGACGGCGAGCCGCGAGGTCGAGATCCCGCTCGTGATCGGCGGCAAGGAGGTGCGCACGAAGAAGGTCGGCACCACGGTCATGCCGCACGACCACGGACACGTGCTGGCGCGCTTCCACCAGGCGGGCGCGGCCGAGGTCCAGGCCGCCGTCGACGCCGCCGAGGCCGCGCGCCCGGCGTGGTGCGCGCTGCCGTGGGAAGAGCGCGCGGCGGTCTTCCTGCGCGCGGCCGAGATGCTCGCGACCACGCACCGCGACCGCGTGAACGCGGCGACGATGCTGGGCCAATCGAAGACCGCGCACCAGGCCGAGATCGACTCGGCCTGCGAGATGATCGACTTCTGGCGCTTCAACGTGCACTTCGCCGAGCGCATCTACGCCGAGCAGCCGATCAGCTCGCCCGGCGTGTGGAACCGGCTCGAGCACCGCCCGCTCGACGGCTTCGTGCTGGCGATCACGCCGTTCAACTTCACGTCGATCGGCGGGAACCTGCCGACGGCGCCGGCGATCCTGGGCAACACCGCGCTGTGGAAGCCGGCGTCGACGTCGATCCTCTCGAACTGGGAGCTCTTCCAGGTCCTGCGCGCCGCGGGCCTGCCCGATGGCGTCGTCAACTGGATCCCCGGGCCGGGCGCCGTCGTGGGCGAGATCGCGCTCGCCAGCCCGCGGCTCGGCGGCGTGCACTTCACCGGCTCGACGAGCACGTTCAACTCGATCCAGGCGACCGTGGCGAAGAACCTCGACCGCTACGGCCAGTACCCGCGCCTCGTGGGCGAGACGGGCGGCAAGGACTTCGTGTTCGCGCACGCCTCGTGCGACGTGCGCGCGCTGGCGGTCGCGCTGGTGCGCGGCGCGTTCGAGTACCAGGGCCAGAAGTGCAGCGCGGCGAGCCGCGCCTACGTGCCGAAGAGCCTGTGGAAGAAGCTGAAGGCCGAGCTCGGCGCGATGCTGGCCGAGGTGAAGATGGGCGACGTGCGCGACCTCTCGAACTTCGTCGGCGCCGTGATCGACGAGCCGAGCTTCAAGAAGCAGAAGGGCGCGATCGACGCCGCCGCGAAGTCGAAGGACGCCCAGGTCGTGTTCGGCGGCAGGTGCGACTCGAAGACCGGCTGGTTCGTCGAGCCGACCGTGATCGAGGCGATCGATCCGCGCTACGACACGATGCAGACGGAGCTCTTCGGGCCCGTGCTCACGATCCACGTGTACGAGGACAAGCGCTACGAGCAGGCGCTCTCCCTGTGCGACTCGACGTCGACGTATGCGCTCACCGGCGCGATCTTCGCCACCGATCGCGCCGCGATCGCGCAGGCGACGACTGCGCTGCGGTTCTCGGCCGGGAACTTCTACGTGAACGACAAGCCGACCGGCGCGATCGTCGGGCAGCAGCCGTTCGGCGGATCGCGCATGTCGGGCACGAACGACAAGGCCGGTTCGATCCTGAACCTCCTGCGCTGGGTCTCGCCGCGCACGATCAAGGAGACGTTCGTGCCGCCGCACGACTGGCGCTACCCGTTCCTCGGGCGCTGAGGCGCACGGGCGGGGTCAGCGCGTGCCCGCCGCGCGCTCGAGCTCGATCGAGAGCGCCGTGGCGCCGTCGATCTGGAAGTACTCCAGCGCGAACTCGTGCTCGCCCGCGGCGAGGTCGACCTCGACCGCGTCGCGCGTCGGCGCGTGCCAGGTCCAGTTCTCGAGCACCGTGCGCCCGTCCACGCGCACGCGCACGCCGTCGTCGGACACCACGGCGAGCCGGTGCTTCCCGCCCTCGGCCAGCGCGACGCGCGTCGTCGCGATCATCCCGAAGTGGTCGTTGCCGACCTCGCGCCGCAGCGCGTCGTCGCCGGCCCACGGGTTCGTCCAGATCCCCACCGCGCGGCGCGCGATCGGCTTCGCGGCCAGCGCGCGCCAGCGCTGTACGTCCTCGCGCGGGTCGGAACCCGATCCGCGCAAGCCCTCGCGCACGGCTTCCCAGCGGAACCACACCGCATCCCAGCGCGCGCCGGCGAGCAGACCGCCGGGCTGTCGCTGCGCCGGCCGCGGTTCGCCGCTCTCGAAGTCCCACGGCCCCCACTCGCCCATCACGATCGTGTCGAGGCCGGCCCGGCCGCCGCGGTCCTTCGCGCAGGGCTTCTGCGAGCCCGGGATCTCGGCCGGCTTCCAGTCGCGCGCACGGCGCAGCCACTCGGGCTCCTCGCCCTCGAACCGGCGCACGGTGGAGTCGACCAGCGCGCCGCTCGGCAGCTCGCCCAGGCTGGCGAAGAACGGACGCACCTCGAGCGGTTTCGCGCCGGGCGGGAGGACCACGCTGCTGCGCTCGACCTCGAGCGAGCGCGAGCCCAGCCCCACGTCGTTCGCGCCGAACCAGACGCCCTGCGTCCGGCGCAGCACGAGGTCCTGCGCGTTCTCCGCGAAGCGGTTGCCGAGCACGAGGTGGTCGCGCGACGACGTGTCGTGCGACTGGCCGTAGGGCGCGCCGACGAGCGACGCGTCCTCGTCCCACCACAGCTCGACCGCCATGTCGTTGCCGGTGAACTGGTTCCCGACGATCGCGCACTCCTGGCCGTGCTCGATGGAGACGCCGCCGCCCTTCGTGCCCTGGATCGAGTTGTCCAGCACGACCAGGCGCCGCGAGTAGCCGCCCCACACGCCGTGCATGTGCGATCCGTCGAGGAGGTTGCCGATCGCCCAGTTGTCGACGGAGAACGTGGCCTCGATCGCGTTCGCCACGGCGTACGAGAAATCGTTGTGCCACCACACGTTCCGGTCCGAGCCGCCGGCCGCGTGCTCGCCGCGCGCGGCGGCCAGCCCCTCGACCGAGTCGCGGCCCGCGAACAGGAACACCCCGTCGCCGCCGTGAGTGGCGCTGTTCTCGACGAACACGTTGTCCGAGCAGCGCTCGAACATCAGGATCCCGGCCGAATCCTGGCCGCGCCAGTACACGCCGTGGCTGTAGCCGCGCACGCAGTGGTCGAAGCGGTTCCGCGACACGAGCGAGGAGTTCGTGCGGTACAGCGCGAGGCCCCAGCCCGACAGGAACGAGAAGTCGCAGTCGTAGACGCGCGTCCCCTCGCAGCGCGTCAGGAGGATCCCGTTCTGGCCGTGGCGTCCGCGCGAGCGCCGGATCGTCACGCCGCGGCAGTCCTCGAGCGCGATGGCCGCGCCGTGGTTCGTCATCCACTCGCGCTCGTCGTTCCGGTGCGGGAAGAGCCAATCGGACTGGTCCTCGGCCAGCGCCGTCGACAAGAGCCGCTGCCCGTACCAGCCGTCGAAGGCCATGTCCTCGAGCACGATCCGCTCGCACCCGGTCGCGACGACGCAGACCTTGTAGCCGCCGAGCTTCCCGCCGCGGATCGTGACGTCGCGGCAGTCGCGCAGCACGATCCCGTGGCCCGCGTCGCGGTCGAGATCCGTCCCGGCCGGCGTGCCGCGCAGTTCGACGCCCGCGAGGTCGAGCGTGCCGCCGCGCAGGCCTTCGAGCACGATGACGCCGCGCGATCCGTCGTCGCCGAGGGGCGGGATCACGTAGGCGCCCGGCTTGACGCGGACGGGCAGGTCGGCCCGCGCCTCCTGGACGACGAGCGCGTGCCCGGGGACGAGCTCGATCCCTCCCAGGTCTTGGGCCACGCGGTCGTTCGGGCGGGAGGCGCCGCAGCTCGCGGCGAACAGGAGGAGCGCGCAAGTCCAGGGACGCATCGGCGGGCATGCTAGCAGTCGCGCCCGCGGTTCCCGACGCGCGGGGCCGGAACCCGGTGGTCGCCGGCGGCCATGCTGCATCCCGCGCGCGCTCAGGCTATGGTCGGAGGGTGCCCCCGCCGTCCCCCGTGCCCACCGTCGCCTCGTCCGGCATCGTCCTGCGCCCGGATCTCCCGGTCTGCCAGACCGACCTGCCGCTCGACTGGTACCAGGAGGAGTTCAAACCGTACGCCGAGGAGTACCTGGCGCTGCCCGATCGCCGGCCCGGCACGGTGCTCTCCTGGCTCGACCGCTACGCGATCCCGGCGCGCGATCACTTCGGCGACGCGCTCCTCTTGCTGGCGCACTTCTACATGGGCGGCGAGGTCGTGAAGCTCGTCGAGCGCTACGGCGGCACGATCGCCGACAGCTACGTGCTCGCGCTGCAGGCCGCGCGGAACCCGACGAAGCGCGTGATCGTGGAGTCGGCCGTGCACTTCATGGCCGAGACGATCGCGATCCTCGCGAACGACGACCAGTCGGTGTGGATCACGAACCCCAAGGCCGGCTGCACGATGGAGATGCTGGCCAAGGAGTGGATGGTGCTCCCGGCGGCGGAGCAGCTCGTCGCGCGCTACGGCGACGACCTGGCCGTCGTCGCGTACATGAACACGGGCGGGCGGCTCAAGGCGCTCGCCGGCCGCACGAACGGCGCGGTGTGCACCAGCTCGAACGCGCACAAGATCGTGGCGCAGATCCGGAAGGAAGGCCGGCGCGTGCTGTTCGTGCCCGACCACCACCTCGGACGGAACACGGCCTGGAAGCTCGGCATCCCGCTCGACCGCGTCGTGCAACTCGCCGAGCCGCGCGAGTGGGCCAAGGGCATGAAGCTCGGCGACAAGTCCGCTCCCGGCGGCATCGCCGCGCTCGACGCGGCCGAGATGATCCTGTGGGGCAGCTACTGCGGCGTGCACACGGTCTTCCGCCGCGAGCACGTGGAGTGGTGGCGAGCGCACGGCTGGAAGGTGCTCGTGCACCCCGAGTCCCCGCTCGAGGTCGTGCAGGCGGCCGACGGTTCGGGCTCGACGGACTTCTTGTGGAAGGCCGTCCAGAACGCGCAGCGCGGCGAGCGGCTCGCGATCGGCACCGAAGGGCACTTCGTGCGCAACGCGCGCGAGCTGGCGCGCTCGCGCGGCGTCGAGGTGATGCACCTGACCGAGATCCCCGAGCCGGGCTTCCCCGCCGCCGGTTGCGGTTGCGCCACGATGTCGCGCAACGATCCGCCGCACCTCGCGGGCATGCTCGACCTCCTGCGCCGCGGGAAGGGGCCGGACCTGAACCGCGTGCTGGCCGGCGACGTCGTCGACGAGACCACCGGGCGCCGCGAGAGGCTCGAGCCCGACGAGCGCGCGACGGTGGTGCGCGACGCGCGCCGCGCGCTCGAGCGGATGATCGAGATCACCGAAGCCGCGGGCTGATCGGGAAGGGATTTCCCGGTCCGTTCGACGGGCCGGATGCGGTCCGACACGCGTGCGGAGCGCGGTGTACGTTTCGAGGAACACCCCTCTCGACGCGGCTACGTGCCCCGCGGCACGAGTTCCGTGCTCCGCACTCCGACCACCGTGCTCCGCACCATGAAACTCACGAACCGACTCCTCTCCGTCGCGGCCCTCGCGCTGTCCGCCTCGCTCGCTTCGGCCCAGAACCTGAACATCAACATCGGCACGACGCTCACGGGCAACCGTCCGTCGGCCACGTTCGGCGCGGCCGCCGGTCAGCCCGGGTTCTGGAACCTGGTCAGCGCGAACAACCCGACGACGACGGGCCTGGCGGACCTCGCCGGCAACCCGACCGGCGTCTCGGTGTCGCTCGTGGGCGGCTTCGGCAACTTCGCGATCGCGAATCCGACCTGGACTGGCGACGACGAGAAGCTCCTCGAGTTCGCCGCGGACGTCGGCAACGCCGGCCAGGGCGGAGGGAACATCACGTGGACGTTCGGCGGCATCGCGCCGGGCAACTACGAGGTGTACACGTACGCGATCGCGCCCGACCTGCCCGCGACGTACAAGACGCGCGTCGCCGTCACGGGCGCGGCGGAACCGGCGCAGATCGTCGGCGGCGCCTGGTCCGGCGCGCCGTACGCCTACCTGATCACGCACGCGAAGCACACGGTGACCGTCGGCGCGAGCCAGACCCTCGTCGTCGTCACGAGCGACCCGGGCACGCCGGTGCTCAACCTGCCGACGGTGAACGGCTTCCAGATCAAGATCGCGACCGGCGGCGGCGGCGGCTCGGCCGGGACGCCGTTCTGCTTCGGCGACGGCACCGGCACGGCCTGCCCGTGCGCGAACTCGAGCGCGTTCGGCGCGAACGAGGGCTGCCTGAACTCGCTCGGCCTGGGCGGAAAGCTGGCCGCGACGGGCACGCCGAGCTTGTCGGGCGACACGCTGCACCTGAACGGCACGCAGATGCCCAACTCGAGCGCGCTCTTCTTCCAGGGCACGGCCCAACAGACCGCCGGCGCGGGGGCGGTGTTCGGCGACGGATTGCGCTGCGCGGCGGGCACGATCACGCGTCTCGCCACGAAGACGAACTCGGGCGGCGCCTCGCTGTACCCGGCTCCCGGCGACGCGAGCGTGTCGGTGCGCGGGGTCGTGACCGGACCGGGGACGCGCGACTACCAGGTCTGGTACCGCAACGCCGCCGCGTTCTGCACGGCGAGCACGTTCAACCTGACGAACGGCGTGGAGGTGGTCTGGGCTCCGTGAGGGCGAAGGCCGCGTCGCCCGAGCGGTGACGTCCGGCCTGCGCGGAGCGCGTCGCGACGAGCGGCGCGCTCCGTGCGTTTCCGGGAGTCGCTGGCGGACGTCAGGGCAGGCGTTCGAGCAGACGCGGCGCGATCCACTCGGCGATCGCGACGTTGCCGCGCTCGTCGAAGTGGACGACGTCGGCGAAGCGCGTCTCCTCGACGTCGGCGAAGATCCGCGTGGCGTCGACGACCGGGAAGCCCTCGGCGTGGAGCACGGCGGCGCGCTCGCGCAGGAGCGGGTAGCCGATCGCCACCCCCTCGACCCACTCGGGGATCGCGGCCTGGTTGCGCAGCTCTTCGGCGCTGGCGCGCTTGGATCCCCCGTCGGCGAGCGTGGGCTGCACGACCTGCAGGTACGCGATGCGGCGCTCGGCGCAGATCGCGTGCAGGGTGCGCGCGGCCGATTCCCAGCTCGCGATCGCCGCCGAGACCGCGGCGCGGTCGTCGCCCGCGAAGGGCGGACCGCGCAGCGTCGGGTCGCTCTCGGAACCCTCACCCTGGCGCGCGCGCAGGCGCGCTGACGCCTCGTCGACCGCGCGCTTCGCGGCGTGCAGGCGCGCCTCCGTCACGCGCGTGAGCAGCGCGCTGTGGTGGAACCCGAGCTCGAGCGCGCGGCTCGCGATCCCCGTCTGCACGCGCCGCGCGAGGCGCACGTCGGCCACGAGCTCCAGCACTTCCGGATCCGACGCGGCGCCGCGCACGACGCCCGACCAGTAGTGGAACGACGGGTAGGCCGGATGCAGGCCGCGGCGCGAGTTCTCGAGCGCCATCGCGACCTCGTTGAACCCGTCGATCGCGAGCACGGCGTCGGGGTGCGCTCCCAGCGCCAGGAGCCACTGCACCCAGCCCAGCGGTTGCGGCGCGCGGTAGGACGGCCGCGCGAAGCTCCACACGCGCACCTTCCGGCCGCGCAGGCGCGGATCGGCCTCGAGCAGCGCGACGATGCGCGGGATGCCGTGCTGCGAGAGGTTCCCCGCGACCGAGCCGCCGACGACGAGCAGGTCGAACCACGCGTCGCCCGCGTCGGCGGTCTCGCGCGCCATCTGCGCCGCGTAGTCGTCCGTCGCCACGTTCGTCCACCCGACGTAGGGGTGCACGAAGGGCAGCGCGTCCTTCTCCGCGAGGTGCGGATCCGGCCGGCCGTACGCGCGCATCTGCGCGGCGGCCTGCGACGTGGCGCGGACCTCGAAGAAGCCGCGCGCGGCGTCGGGCGCGTAGTGCGAGCCGGGGAAGAACGCGTCGATGCGGCACGCGATCTCGGCGCAGGCGAGCGCGAGCCCGAGTCCGGCGAACACGGCCAGGACGCGCTGGGCGCGGCGCGGGATCGGCATGGCGCGCAGGAGAACCGTCGCGCCTCCGCCGGTCAAGCGCGGGCGCGGAGGCCGGGATCGGACCGCGCTGTCGCAACGCGCCCGCGCCGCGTGTATGGATGTCCGCGCGATGGACGCGCGCACGGACCTGGCCGCACGGCGACGCGTCTGGATCGCGCTGCTCGTGGGCGCGGCGGTCCTCGCGGCTTACGTCCCCGCGCTGCGCGCCGGGTGGATCTGGGACGACGACAGCTACGTCACCGCGAACGCGCTCGTGAAGAGCCCGTCCGGGCTGGCCGGGATCTGGGGCCTCGCGCGCGATCCGGCGACCGGCGCCGTCGTCTCGAACACGCCGCAGTACTACCCGTTCGTCTTCACGTCGTTCTGGATCGAGCACGCGCTGTTCGGACTCCAGCCGTTCGTGTTCCACCTGACCAACGTGGCGCTGCACCTCGCGAACGCGTGGCTCCTGTGGCGGCTGCTGGCGCGGCTCGGCGTGCCGGGCGCGGGCTTCGCGGCGGCGCTCTTCGCGCTGCACCCGATGCACGTCGAGTCGGTCGCGTGGGTGACGGAGCGCAAGAACGTGATGTCGGGCGCCTTCTACCTGCTGGCGTTCCTGGCGTACCTGCGCTTCGACGACGAGCGCCGGCCGCGCTGGTGGATCCTGGCGTTCCTGGCCTTCGTCGCGGCGCTGCTCTCGAAATCGGTGACGGCGACGTTGCCCATCGTGCTCGGCACGGCGATCTTCTGGCGCCGGCGGAAGCTCGGCTGGCGCGAGCTCGCGCCGCTCCTGCCGTTCCTCGCGCTGGGCACGTTCTCGGGCTGGTTCACGGCCTGGCTCGAGCAGGTCAAGGTCGGCGCGACGGGCGCCGAGTTCGCGCACTCGAACATCGAGCGCTGGCTCTTCGTCGCGCCGCGCGCGTGGTGGCACTACGCGCAGACGACGTGGTTCCCCCACCCGCTGATGTTCGTGTATCCGCGCTGGGATCCGGGCGCTCCGGGAGCCGTGCGCTGGATCGCGCCGGTCGCGATCGTGCTGCTCGTCGCGGGGCTCTTCGCGGCGAAACGGCGCACCGGATGGGCGCCGATCCTCCTGGTCTTCGCGAGCGCGGTCACGCTCGCGCCGGCGCTGGGCTTCGTGCCCGTCTACCCGCACCGCTACTCGTGGGTCGCGGACCACTTCGCGTACCTGGGCAGCATCCCGCTGATCGCGCTGCTCGTTCTCGCGGCGCGTTCGCTCCGGGGATTCGTGCCCGACGCGCGCCGCGCGGCGTTCGCGCTGGGCTCGAGCGCGCTCGCACTCGCGGCCTGCGCCGCGCTCGTCCACGTCGAGGCGCGCAACTACCGCGACGCGCGCGCGCTGTGGGAGGCGACGATCGCCGAGAACCCGGCGGCGTCACTGGCGCAGGTCAGCCTGGGCATCGAGCTCATGCAGGATCCGGCGCGCACGCCCGCCGACGCCGCGCGCGCGAAGGCGCTCTTCGAGGAAGCGGCCGCCGATCCGAACCTGCGCGACCAGGCCGAATCGAACCTGGGCCAGTGGGCGCTGGTCCACGGCGACGCGGTCGGCGCGATCGAGCACTTCCGCGCCGCACTGCGCGCCGATCCGACCCACGTTCGCGCGCGCGCGGGGCTCGCCGAGGCGCACCGGCAGGCGGTGGCGGCGCGCGGCGCGACGGCGGAGGGCCTGCGCGCGCTGGAACAGGCGCGCGCCGACTGCCCCGACGACGCGCGCTTCGCGCAGATCGAAGCCTGGGTGCGCGCGGTCAGCGCCGACGCGAGCGTGCGCGACCCGGCGCGCGCGCTCGCGCTGGCGGAAGCGCTGCTCGCGCGCCGTCCGGACGACCCGGGTCTGCTCGACACGCTGGCCGCAGCGTGCGCGGCGGGCGGCGATTTCGTCGCCGCGGTCCGCCACGCGGAGTCGGCGGTGCGGCTCGCACCGGCCGCCGCGCGCGCGCCGCTCGAGGCGCGGCTCGCGCAGTACCGGGCCGGTCGCGCCTACGTCGAGCCCGCTCCGCGCTGAGGCGCGCTCAGGCGTTCGGGACGCGCTCGCCCGTCGCGTCCTGGAACGACTCGCGCGTCGGGAGGTGAAGCAGCATCGCGGCGACGATCAGCGCGACCGGCGCGAGGTGCCACAGGTTGCCCGAGAGGAGCACCGACACGCACCACAGGAGCGCCGCACCCTCGCACAGCGCGCCGGCCACCACGCGGCTCGTGCGGAACACCAGGACGCGCCGCGCGGCGTCGGCTCCGCGCTCCGCCTCCACCATGCGCGCGGGCAGGAAGAAGGAGAGCGGCACGGTGGTGATCGAGACGACGATCGCGCTCAGGGTGAAGCCGTCGAGGCCGAGCACGAGCGGCGGGAGCGCCGCGGTCACCGGGCCGCGGTAGGCCGCGACGCCGGCGAACACCAGGACGCCCAGCGCCAGGGCGGCGATCACGGTCTGCGTGCTGCGCAGTTGCGCGGCAGGGTCGGGCGAGCCGGGGTTCGGCATGTCACGTCTCCGGGAAGAGCGGGGTCGAGAGGAACTCCAGTGGACTACGCGCGGGTGCGCTGCGCAATTCCAGCGATCCTCGGCGAGCACCTGCTCCGGAGCGCGGCTAGCCGCGCTCGGTCTCCCACACGTCCGCGCCGAAGTAGTCCCACGGCAGCCGGCCCTCGTCGCACGTCTCGTCCGTCGAGAACTGGACGTCGACGAAGTACAGGATCTGGCTCGTCTGCGCCGTCTTCAGGTTCCGACAGCCGTGCGCGACGCCGGGCGGGATGCGCACGAGGCGCGAGGTCCCGTCGCCGAGCGGGAAGCGCATCACCTGACCTTCGGTCGGCGATCCGGCGCGCACGTCACCGAGGACGAGCAGGATCTTGTCCGTCGGCGGCACGAACCAGACGTCCGTCTGGCGCGTGTGCAGGTGGAAGGCCTTGATCGCCAGCGGCTCGAGCACGCTGTAGTTCACCTGGCGCACCACGAACCCCGGGAGCTGCGCGTGCAACCCCTCGTTCAGACGGCCGAGCTCGCACATCGAGCCGCCGTCGTCGTTGAAGCGCTTCAACTCGACGACCTCGAGGCCCTCGATGCGGCGCTTGGCCCGGTAGTCCTGCTTCGAGTACGCGGCCTTCGCCTTGGGCTGGAACGCGTCGGTCGGGTTCTTCGTCATCGGGTCATCCACGGCGCAGAGGATCGTCGAACCGCGCGGCCGGCGCAATCCCCCGGATGCGCGCTGCACGGCCGTGCAGCGCGGCCCACGGATCGATCGTCACGGCGGAGCGCGCGACGGGCCGGCGCTGGATCGGCCATCCGGCCACGTCCCCCGCGGGAGCCACCTCGAGAACCGTTCCTCGGCGCGTGTGCGCCTCGGGCCCACGGGCCGGACGGCTCCCGCGGACGCGCTCGCGATGCAAGGAGAGCGACAGAGGAACGGCGGAGGCGTTCTCCTTGGCCGCCGAGCACGGTCCGACGAGCCCGACGCCGCAGCGCGAGTGCGCGCGAAGCCGCAGCAGGTTCCGTCTCGGCGGGCTAGGCGTCGTCCGCCGCCACAGCGCCTTGCAGGGCGGCCATGCGCTCGACGTAGGTCCGCGTCACCTGCTCGCGTGAGATCAGACCGTACACCAAGCCCCGTTCCTCGTCCCACACCGGGAGTTCGTCGAGGTCCGTGCTCGACAGGGCGCGCAGCGCGGCCGCATAGTCGTCGGTCGACGAGAGCCGCGGGAAGTCGACCGTCATCAGGTCGTGCGCGATGATCCACTGCGGCGCTTCGTCCAACGAGCGGTGGAGGTCGGCGAGCGAGATCACGCCGACGAGTGCCCCGTCCGAGTCCACGACGGGCAGCGTCGACTGCTGCGCAGAGCGCGCGACCTGGTACGCACGCGCCGTCGGGTCGCTCGGATGCAAGACGGCGACGCGACGCGACGATGCGAAGCCGTCTCCGATCCGGATCCCGCGCAGCACGTCGATCGCGAACCGACCCTGGTGTGCCGGAGAGTCGATGCGGGACACGACCTGCTTCGCGTACAGGTTCCAGCCGCGCGACATCGCGAACGTCAGCACGCACACCCACATCGACGGGATCAGGAGCGAGTAGCTGCCGGTGATCTCGCTGACGATCACGAGCGAGGAAATCGGCGTCTTCGCGATCCCGGCGAAGAACCCGGCCATGCCGACGAGGACGAATGCGGCCGGGTTCGGCACGAGTTCGGGCACGAGCTGGTGGAGCACGAGCCCGACCGCTCCGCCCGCGCAGCCGCCGATCACCATGGACGGTCCGAACACGCCGGCGCTGCCGCCGGAGCCGATCGTCGTCGACGTCGTCACGATCTTCCCGACCGCGATCAGCGCGAGCAGCCCGGCGCCGATCGAGACCGACGCGGGCGCGTCGAGCGCGTGCTGGATGACGCCGTAGCCGAGGCCGAGCACGGAGAGCGACTCCTCGCTCCGCGTGGCGAAGAACAGCCCGACCCCGATCAGCCCCGTGGCGAGCCCGCCGATCGCGGGCTTGACCGCGGACGGGATGCGCCAGCGACCGAAGACACCGTGCACGCCGTAGAGGACGCGCACGTAGAGCAAGCCGTAGACGACGAGGACGAGCGCGAGCACCGAGTAGCCGACGAGCTCGAGCGGAGACGCGAACACCATCGTGGGTGTCTCGAACAGCGTGCCGGGCCCGCGGACGACCGTGAACAGTGCGTAGGCGATGATCGACGACACGCACGCCGGGATCAGGACGGACGCCTCGAACTCGGCGGAGCTGTAGAGGATCTCCGCGGCGAACAGGCTCCCGGCGAGCGGCGCGCGGAAGATGCTCCCGATCCCCGCCCCCATGCCGGCGGCGAGCAGGATGCGACGATCGGCGCTGGAGAGCCGCAGGCGCGTCGCGATGAACGAGCCGAAACCCGCGCCGACCTGGGCGATCGGGCCCTCGCGCCCGCCCGAGCCTCCGGAGCCGAGCGTGATCGCCGACGCCACGATCTTCACGAGCGGCACGCGCGGCCGAATGACGCCCCCGCGACGGTGGTACGCGTCGATCGCGGCGTCGGTCCCGTGGCCCGAGGCTTCGGGTGCCAGCCACGCCACGAGAACCCCCGAGATCAGCCCGCCGAGAGCCGGGACGAGCGCGAGGAGCCAGAGGTTCCGCTCGAGTCCGACGGTTTCGAACAGCGAGTGTTCACCGCTCGGGCGATCGGGGCTCCAGCCCGCGATCCGCTCCAGGAAGAGGTGTCCGCTCCAGCTCGAGATCACGTCGAAACCGAGGGCCGCGGCGCCGGCGACGACGCCGACGAGCGCGCAGTAGACGAGCCACCTCGCGCCGTGCCAGACCTGCGCCCGACGCAGCGTCGTGGCCGCGGTACGCACGGATTCGTCGAGCGCGCTCGGCCTCGGTCCAGGCTTCATGGTCACGTCCTGGAAACGCCGACCGAGGCCCGCCGTGGCCTCGCGTCGTGCGCTGGCGGACCCGAGCCGAGCCGCTCCGCGATCGCCACGAGGACCGCGCGCGCCCCCTCGATGTCGGCCGGACGCATGTGGTCGAGCGCGTGCTGGACCGCGGCCTCGACGGTGCCCTCGGCCTCGACGTCCATCTCGCGGCCGCGCGGAGTCAGGGCGACCTGCCAGCGCCGGCCGTCGCGCGGATCGGGCCTCCGGCGCAGCAGACCGCGCCGATCCAGGCGCGAGAGGACGCCCGTCAGGGTGCTCGGATGGACGTGCAGGAGTCGCGCGAGGCGACCGGCCGAGATGCCGGGAAAGCGGCCGACGATGCGCAGGACGAGACGCTGGGGGCCGGTCGCGCCGAGATGGCGCTCCATGCGCTTCGATGTGCGCTGCACCGCGTGGTCGAGGGCCCACAGCACACGCATGAAGTCGAGCGTGGGACCGAGGTCGACTCCGGGCTCGAGATCGCGCGTTCGCAGATCGGGCGCGCGCGCGCCCGCGGTCCGCCCCGTCGCCGTCCGCCCGCCCGCGCCCATCGAGTCGAAACTAGCAACCGATCGTTTGAGTGCCAATCACTTTCGTCGGACGGGTGCGACTCGACGAGGATCTCGTCCGCGCCGCGGATCGCGGGAGGTTCGTGCGACGACGTCGACGACGACCGGGATCACGCCAGCCGATCGCGACGACCGCGGGCGCGCCCGTGCGGACGACCTCCGACCGACTGCTAGACTCTGCGCCCATGCCCACCAGGAAGGATCAGAACTCGAGCTGTTTCGGCGCCGGCGGCGGCGCGTCCCGCGAGCTCGTCCACAAGCCGGTCACCGAGGTCCACGAGTTCGACGAGCTCATCGAGAGCTGCCTGCCGAGCTTCGGCGGCGGTTACGTGCGACGCCTCTGGACGCTGCTCGACGAGGCGGTCGGCCAGGGCCTGCCGATGACGCTGGCCGCGTCCGGTCCGGTCACGGCGTCGGGCCAGCACTACGCCTGGCTGAACCCGCTGCTCGACACGGGCTGGTTCGCCTACATGTCGACCACCGACGCGGTCTGCTACCACGACGGGCACCGCGCGCTCGACGACGCGAAGAAGCACCCGTTCCACTCCGTGCCGATCTCGGGCGCCGACGCCGAGCTGCGCGACGAACGCACGATCCGCATCACGGACATCGGCTTCGACGAGGACGTGCTGCTGGGCCAGGACCAGTACATCTCGGCCGTGCTCCAGCAGCCGGAGTTCCAGCGCAAGATGACCGGCACCGAGATGCGCTGGCTGCTCGGCCGGCGCTACGCCGCGCAGGAGCAGAAGAACAAGGCGCGCGAGGGCCTGCTCGCGCTGTGCCACCGCAAGTCGATCCCGGTCTTCGTCGGCGCGCCGGGCGACGGGTCCGTGTTCCTGAACTCGATGAAGCTCTGGGCGCTGTCGCAGATCGACGGCACGCCGTACGGCTTCGACCTCGACCTGCACAAGGAGGTCTTCGAGAGCTGCGCGTACCACTACTGGGGTCTGCGCGAGAGCGAGACGAAGGCGCTCGGCACGCTGATCCTCGGCGGCGGCGTGCCCAAGAACTACAACCTGCAGCCCGAGCCCGCGCTCTCGCAGGTGCTCGGCCTGCCGAACATCTCGGGCTACGCGTACGACGTGCAGATCACGACGGCGCCGGTGACGGACGGCTCGCTGTCCTCGTGCCCGCCGGCCGAGGCCGTGACGTGGGGCAAGGTCGACAAGGACAAGTTCCAGTCGACGACCGAGAGCGTGCCGGCCGACTACTCGATGGTCATGCCGTTCGTGGTGAAGGCGCTGCTCGCGAAGAAGGCGCGCTTCGAGCGCTGGGCCGAGAAGATGGGCCGCGAATCGCTCTTCAAGAAGCACCCGGCGGCGCGCGGGTACCTGCGCGATCCGGCGGGGTATCGGCTCTACGACCGCCGCGACGAGCTGATGGCGAAGCTCATGAAGGCGGTGAAGAAGGAGGTCCCGCGGCTGCGCAAGGAATCGGAGTATCGGCTCGCGCATTTGGGCAATACCACTCCTCGGCCTCCCCATCCACGGAAACGCGGGCGGTGAAGGCGTCGGACATCGCACATGCGCTCACATCAGGCGCGTGGGCCCATGTGATTCCCATCCTCGAACGCCCTTGACTCTGAGGCGCGAGCTCGCTCGTGGAGCTCGCCATCTCCTGGGTCGTAGCGGGAAGTCCGGCACCGCACTTCAGTCACAGTCTCCGTTGAGTCGCGTCCGCCGACAGTGCCTGCAGACGAACTTGTAGAACGCCGGAGTCCCGCCCGGCCGGTAGCTGGGAATGACGCCACGAAGAACCTCGACGGAGAATCCCGAGTCACTCGCGAGCTGCTGCAATCCGGCACCGTCGAGAGCTTCCAGCTCAGCTCGAGGGGCGTCCCCGTGAAACTCGCACGCATCCTCGCAACACGACATCCATACTTCCTGTTGCCATGACACGTAGCCCGGTGTCCGTGTCGTGACCTCCTCGACGGTCTCCGCCGACAGTCCGGCGCTTCGCAGCGGATGATCATCGACCAGGCTCGCACCGAACTTGGCGGCCAACGACCCGTCCGCGATACACCAGGGGCAGACCGTAGCGACGTCGTCTTCGCAGTAGACCGCGGAGGAGTACTTGTATCCTCGAGGCAATCCGCAGCACTCGCACTCGTCTTCCGTCCGCACAATGGCCCCTGTCGCAACAGGGTCAGGGTGATAGCGGAACTTGGGAAGGTCTTCCATGGGATCAAGCCGAACGGCTCATGGTCTTTGACCATCGGCCGCCGGTGCCGCTGGGGGCGCCGGCGGCTGCATGGCCTTGTCGTGCTGCCAACTACTTGCCGTCTTTCTTGGGTGCCCCAGGCTTCTCGTGTGGGTTGAGCGCGGATCTCCGGCTGCGGCGCGCCTCTCGCCCGCTGCGCGTGGAGGGCGAGCGATCCGATCTCAACCCACACGAAAGCCCGAAGTGCAGAACAACAACTCCCACACCGTCGGCCCGGGGCAACGCTTCCCGCCCCGGCCTCCTGGACTTCACTTCGTCAAGAACCCCCGCTCGCGCATCAGCGCGTCCACCTTGGCGTCGCGGCCGCGGAACGCGCGGTAGCCGTCCGCCGGGTCGATCGTGTTGCCGATCGAGAACACGTGGTCGCGCAGCTTCTTCGCCGTCGCCGAATCCCACGGGCTGCCCGCTTCCACGAACGCTTCCCACGCGTCGGCCGAGTGCACTTCGGACCACAGGTAGCTGTAGTAGCCGGCCGAGTAGTCGTCGGACGCGAAGAGGTGCAGGAACTGCGTCGTGCGGTGGCGCATGACGATCTCCTTCGGCATGCCCAGCGCGGCGAGGGTGTCGCGCTCGAACGCGGCCGGGTCGATCGCCGTGTCGGGCGTCGCCGCGAGGTGCAGCTTCATGTCGACGAGCGCCGACGCGAGGTACTCGACCGTCGCGAAGCCCTGGTTGAACGTCGACGCGCGGTGCAGCTTCTCGAGCAGCTCCTTCGGCATCGGCTGGCCCGTCTTCACGTGCAGCGCGAACTGGTTCAGCACCTCGGGCGTCTCGAGCCATTGCTCGAGCACCTGCGACGGGAACTCGACGTAGTCGTTGAAGACCGACGTGCCCGAGACGCTCGGGTAGGTCACGTTCGAGAGCAGGCCGTGCAGCGCGTGCCCGAACTCGTGGAAGAGCGTGCGCGCGTCGTCCCAGCTGATCAGCACGGGCTCGCCCGGCGCGCCCTTCACGAAGTTGCAGTTGTTCGAGACGATCGTCGAGATGTCGCCGGCGAAGCGCTCCTGGCGGCGGTACGCGTTCATCCACGCGCCCGAGCGCTTGCCCGCGCGCGAGTACGGATCGAAGTACCACAGGCCGACGTGCTTGCCGGACTTGTCCTTGACCTCGTAGACGAGCTCGTCGTCGACGAGCAGCGGCAGGCCCGAGACGGGCGTGAACTTCAGGCCGAACAGCTTGTCGGCGGTGAAGAAGAGGCCGTCGCGCAGCTTGTCGAGCTGGAGGTAGGGCTGCAGCGCGCCCTGGTCGAGGTCGTACTTCTCCTTCCGGACCTTCTCCGCGTAGTAGCGGTAGTCCCAGCCCTCGATCGCGATCTTCGCGCCCTCCTTGTCGGCGAGCTTCTGCATGTCCGCGACCTCCTCGTGGACGCGCGCGACCGCGGGCTTCCACACGGACTCCATCAGCGCGAGCGTGGCCTCGGGCGTCTTCGCCATCGACTGCTCGAGGCGCCAGTGCGCGTGCGTCGGGAAACCCAGGAGTCGCGCGCGCTCGGCGCGCAGCTGCAGGATCTCGGCGATCGTCGACTTGGTGTCGTTCGCGTCGCCGTTGTTCCCGCGCGCGTAGAACGCGCGCCACACCTTCTCGCGCAGGTCGCGGCGGTCGGAGTAGGTGAGGAACGGCTCGACGGACGAGCGCGTGTTCACGATCCCCCACTTGCCCTTCTGCCCGCGCTCCGCCGCCGCGGCGGCCGCGCCGGCGCGCACGGACTCGGGCAGGCCGGCGAGGTCGGCTTCGCTCTCGAGCACGAGCATGCGGCCCGTCTCGTCGGCCATCACGTGCTGGTTGAAGGCCGCGAAGAGACCCGCGAGCTTCTGGTTGATCTCGGACAGGCGCGCTTTCGCCGGCCCGGCGAGCTTGGCGCCAGCGTGGACGAAGTTCGAATAGGTCAGCCACGCGACGCGCTTCTGCTCCGCCGTGAGGCCCGACTTCTCGCGCGCGTCGTAGACCGCGGCGATGCGCGCGAAGAGCTTCTCGTTCTGGACGATCTTGTCGGCGAGTTCGGCGAGCCGCGGTGCCATCTCGTTCTCGACGGCCTGGAACTCCTTCGTGCTCAGCGTCGAGGCGTGGATGTCGTACACGGTCTGCACGCGCGACAGCGTCCGTCCGGCGTTCTCGAGCGCCGCGATCGTGTTCTCGAACGTCGGCGGCGCCTTCGACTGCGCGATGGCGTCGATCTCGAGGAGCTCCTCGGCCATCGCCGCTTCGAGCGCGGGCTTGAAGTGCTCGACGCGCGCCGTCGCGAGCGGCGGCACGCCGCCGAACGGACCGCTCCAGGGAGCGAGGAGCGGGTTCTTCGCGCTGGCCGGTACTTCGGTGGTCTTCACGGTGTTGCAGCTCGTCGCCGCGGCGACGAGGGACATGAACAGGAGGGCTCGGATCATCGGGGTTCGGTGCCGGATCTCGGGTCGGGACGGTCGCGCGCGCTCGGGAGCGGGCCCGGCCGTTGCAGGCCGAAGCCCGGACATCAGGACGCGCCTCGGCCACGGATGCAAGAGCACACGCCGTTCGACGTGCGTCGATGGGCCGACCGCGTCACCAGAGCCAGCTCGCGCCCTCGCGGATCGCATCGGCCGTCACGCGCTTCCCGCGCAAACCGTCCACGATCCCGAGCCCCTTCGCCGCCACGGCCTTCGCCCGGCCGCGGAAGAGTCCCGCGATCCACAGGAACGGCAACGGGACCACGTCGAACGCCGCGAACCGGATCCACTGCGGCGCGCGCGCGTGCCGGCGCAAGAACCAGATCGAGTTCACGCCCATCATCCACTTGCGGCGCGGGTTGTAGCCGCCGCCGGTCGCCGAGCTCGTCGCGTGCAGCACGGAGACCTCCCCCACCACGCGCACGCCGAAGCCCGCGTGCTTGGCGCGCAGGCACAGGTCCACGTCCTCCATGTACGCGAAGTACGTGGCGTCGAAGAGGCCGACGCGCTCCAGGCACGCGCGCGTCGCGAGCAGCGCGCAGCCGGCCACGTAGTCGACGTCGCGCGTCGCGTGGAACTCGGGCGCGTCGCGCTCTCCGTGGCCGACGAGCGTCGAGAGGTTCTCGCGCCACGTCAGCATCCCGCCGGCGGCCCACACGCGCGCCGGGTCGTCGCGGTACAGGACGCGCGGGCCGACGATGCCGACGCGCGGATCGCGCTCGAGCTCGCGCGTCAGCCGATCCAGCGTCCCCGCGGACAGCACGACGTCGTTGTTCACGAAGAAGACCAGGTCGGCGCCGCGTTCGAGCGCGAGGCGCGCGCCCTGGTTGCTGGCCTCGCCGAAGCCCAGGTTCGTCCCGTTCTGGATCACCGCGGCGCGCGGGAACTGCGCGACGACGCGCTCGAGCGAACCGTCGGTCGAGCCGTTGTCGACGAACACGACGTCCGGCTCGGCGATGCCGTGCGCCACGAGCGACCGCAGGCAGTCGAGGTTCTCCTCGCCGCCGTTCCAGTTCGCCACGACCGCCGCGACGCGCACGTTCACGGTCCCGTTTCGCCCGGGCGCGACTTCGAGCTGGATTCCACGCGCGAGATCGCCGATCCGGCGGCGAAGAGCGTCTCGATCTCCGTGCCGCGCACGAGCTCGGCGCCCGAGCGCACGGCGGTGCCGTCCGCGACGCGGCGCGTGATCGAGTAGCCGCGCTCGAGCACGCGGAAGGGCGAGATCGCGTCCAGCGCCTTGGCCGAGAGCGCCACGCGCTGTGCACGCGCGTCGAAC
>JBGAOR010000068.1:0-25073 GCA_044221705.1 Planctomycetota bacterium | reverse complement strand
GAGGTGCTCGACTACGTGGGGCTCGACGAGGCGCGCTACCGCGAGGTCGCCGGCTGGTCGACGGGCATGAAGCAGCGCCTCAAGCTGGCGCAGGCGCTCGTGCACGATCCGCCGCTGCTGCTCCTCGATGAACCGACGGACGGCCTCGATCCCACCGGCCGGCGACACATGCTGACGCTCGTGCACGATCTCGGGCACGCGCAGAAGAAGAGCCTGATCCTGTGCTCGCACCTGCTGCCCGACGTCGAGTCCACGTGCGACGCGGTCGTCGTGCTCTCGCGCGGGCGAGCGGCGGCGTCGGGGCGCATCGACGACCTGGTCGGCACGGCGCGCGCCCGGCTGCGCGTCGAGGTGCACGGAGACGGCGCGGCGTTCGGCGCCGAGCTCGCGCGAGCCGGCATCGCGCACGAGTCGGCCGGCCCGTCGGCGTTCGCGATCGACTTCCCCGGTACGGAGCCCGACGCCGACGCGGCGCTCGCCGCCGCGGCCCGATCGGGCAGCCGCGTCGTGGCCATCGAGGCCGAGCGCGCGACGCTCCAGCAGGCGTTCCTGCGCGCGCTGGACGAGGCCGCGGAGCGCGCGAACGGAGCGCCGCCGCGATGAAGGCCGAAGCGAACCTCGAGGTCTACCGGCCGTTCGCCGGCGCGCTGCAGGAGAATCCGCGGGCGCCGATCGCGCTGTGGAAGGCCGGAATGCGCGTCGCGTTCCGCCGCCGTCTCGCGCTGCTCCTGCTGCTCGCGCCGCCGGCCATCGCGGCCGTCATCTTCTCGTTCGTCGTCTACACGAAGTACGCGCTCGAGCAGGGCACGACGCCCGACGCGCTGGGCGGCGCCAGCGTGGTCGGCCAGATGGCCGGCACGATGGTCAAGGACCTCGCCAGCGAAGCGCTCGCCGTCCGCAAGATGATCGTCGGATTCCACCTGGCGATGTCGGGCTTCTCGGTGCTGCTCGTCGCGTGGTACGGCGCCGGGCTGATCGCCGAGGACCGGAAGAACGGTGCGCACCTCCTCCTGTTCGCGCGGCCGCTCTCGCGGACGGGGTACGTCCTCGGGCGATTCCTGACCGTCGCCACGTTCGGAGCGCTGGGAGCGATCGCCCCCACGCTGCTCGTCTGCGCCGTGGCCGCGCTCGCGTCGCCCGACTGGTCGTTCGTCCGCTTGGAAGGCGACGTGATCGTGCGGTCCGTGCTGTACGGGATCGCCTGGGTCACGTGGCTCGGGGTGTTCGTGCTCGCGGCTTCGAGCCTCGCCTCGCGCAAGGCCTTCGCGCTCGCCGGCACGTTCGGCGCCGTCTTCGGACTGGGCGCCATCGGCAGCCTGCTGGCGCAGATCCAGAAGGAGCCGGCGTGGCGCGCGCTGTCCCCGGGCATGTCCTGGGCGCGGATCGCCAACGAGGTCTTCCACGTGTCCGACCGCGCGTCGCGCTGGGATCCGAACCTGGCCTACCTCTCCGTGTCGATCCTGTTCGTCGCGTCGTGCGCGGTGCTCGCGTGGCGCGTGCGCCGCATGGAGGCCGTCGCGTGACGCTGGTCGTCGAAGCGCGGGACCTCGGCCGCTGGTACGGCGACGTCGTGGGCGTGTCGGACGTGACGCTCGCGATCGAGGGCGGCATCGTCGGACTGCTCGGCGCGAACGGCGCGGGGAAGTCCACGTTCCTGAAGCTGCTCGTCGGCGAGCTGCGGCCGTCGCGCGGCTCCATCCGCGTCCTGGGCGAGGAGCCGTTCGCGAACGCGCGGCTCTACCGCCGCCTCGGCTTCGCGCCGCAGCAGGACGCGCTGTGGGGCGACATGACGGCGCGCGAGACGCTCGAGTTCCTGCTGCGCGTCTCGGGGTCGTCGAAGGCCGACGCGCACGCCCGCGCGCGGCGCGCGCTGGAGCGCGTGAAGCTCGTCGACGCCGCGGAACGGCGCGTCGCGGGTTTCAGCAAGGGCATGCGCCAGCGCGTGCGCATCGCGCAGGCGATCGCGCACGATCCGGCCTTCGTCGTGCTCGACGAGCCGCTGAACGGGCTCGACCCGCTGGCGCGGCGCGACACGCTCGACCTCCTGCGCGAGCTGGGCGCCGCCGGCACGCACGTCCTGATCTCGAGCCACGTCCTGCACGAGGTCGAGGACCTCACGCGCACGATCGTGCTGTTGCACCGCGGCCGCGTGCTGGCCCTGGGATCGTCGCCCGAGATCCGCGCGCTGCTCGACCAGCGCCCGCGCCGCGTCGCGATCCGCGCGCGCGACCCGCGCCGCCTGGCGCGCGCCCTGCTCGACGTGGACGGCGTCACGGCCGTGCGCCTCGGCGACGAGGGCCTCCTGGACGTCGAGACGTCGCGGCTCGAGGAGCTGCAGTCGCGCCTCCCCGCGATCGCGGCCGAGCAGCGGGCCGGCGTGCGCGGGCTGTCCGTCTCGGACGCGAGCCTCGACGCGCTGTTCGACGACCTCGTGGGAGGCGTGCGATGAGGGCGCTGTTCGCCGCGACGTGGCTCATCCTCGCCACGAGCCTGCCGCGACTCCTGCGCTCGCGCCGCGCGCTGCTCGTCGTTCTGCTCGCGCTCGGCCCCGCGCTCGTCGCGTGGATCGCCACGAAGGTGTCGGGGCGACCGGCGCCGGCCGAGCTGGCGGTGAACGGCGGCTGGCTGCTGCTGGTCCAGGTCGTGACGCCGCTCGCGAGCCTGATCCTCGGGTCCGCGGCCGTCGCCGAGGAGGTCGAGGACCGCACGCTGACCTACTTGTTCACGCGCCCGATGCCGCGCGCGGCGCTCCTGCTCGGGCGCTGGGCCGCGATCGCGCTCGCCCTGCTCGCGGTCCTCGCGGTCGCGACCGGGCTCTTCCTCCTCGCCGCGTCCGGCGCGCGCGGCAAGGGGCCCGCGATCGACCCCGGCATCACGCGGCCGCTCTTCACGGCCGTGCTCTCCGGCGCACTGGCGTACAGCGCGCTGGCCGCCGCGCTGGGCGCGTTCGTCCGCAACCCGATCGTCGTGGGGCTCGGCTACGCCTTCGCGGTCGAGGGCTTCCTGGCCAACCTGCCCGGCCGCAACCAGCTGCTGACGGTGCAGCACTACCTGCGCAGCCTGATCATCGCCGACGGTTCGGAGGCGTGGGGCAAGGTCGAGAGCCTCGTCACCGTCGGCTTCGTCGACGCGCGCACGGCCGCGTTCACCCTGGCCGGCATCGTGCTGATCGCGCTCGCGCTGGGCTCGTGGCGCATCGCGCGCCGCGAGTTCGTGATGGCGTCCTGAAGATCGCTTCCCGAGCGCCGATCTCAGGGCTGCTTCGGCGCGCGCCGGTAGTGCGTGCGCCGCAGCACGCGCTCGATCCCGTTCACGTCCGGACCGATCTGCTCCAGCACGATGTGGTCGGGGTCGAGCGCGTGCAGCACGCTCGTCGCGCGCGCCAAGGCTCCCGTGCGCGGATCGACGACGTCGAGCACGAACCGTATGCCGGCGTGCGAGAGCTCGCCGCGGCCGTGCGCGACGCCCATCCCCGTCGAGAGGTCCGAGACCATGAGCCACTGGTACTCGTCCTGCACCTGGTCGAAGCCCAGGAAGCCCGTCCACGTGTGCGCGGCGCTGCCCGGGATCTCCAGGTTCGCGTCGATGCGCAGGTAGCGGCCGCCGAGCACCCACTCGATCGCCGCGCGGCCGGCGACGGGATCGCTCTCGCGCGCCTGCGCGTCCACCGCGACGTTCGACGTGATCCACGCGCCGACGAGCGGATCGAGCGCGCGGTGCTCCTTGCCCGGCCGCGTGCCGGCTTCCTGCAGCGCGGCCTGCTCGGCGAGCGACGGCGCCGGCCCGGTCGCGAGCGGCGGCCGCGGCGGCTGCGGATCCGGGTAGGAGACGCAGGCCGTCGTGGCGAGGGCCAGCGCGAACGTGGCGAGGAGCGCGATCGGCTTCGACATCGCCGACGACGATAGCGACGCGGGAGTGCGGCCACTAGCCGCGAGGTCCGGACCGGGGATCAACCGCCTGCCGGCCGCTCGACGCCGACCGACCAGCCGAACTCGTCGCGGAAGTCGGCGAAGCACCGCGCGCACACCCAGCGGTATTCGTCCGCCGTCGTGTAGCCGGAGTCCAGATCCCCCTCGTTCGACGCGAACTTCGCGCCGCAGAACTCGCAGTGATCGTGATCCCATCCCGGGCGGCGAGGCCGGTATCGGCGCGCGAAGAACGTCGCACCGGTCAGGTACCGCTCCTGTCCCGTGCGGCGCCAGTCGTCGGGGGGCATGCGGCTCACGCGACCACGCTCACTCCGCCGCGACGACGCGCTGGCGCTGCGATCCCAGTCCGTCTCCCACGAGCTCGACCACGTCGCCGACGGACAGGAACACCGGCGGTTTCGCGCCCAGCCCGACGCCCGCCGGCGTCCCGGTCGTGATCACGTCGCCGGGCAGCAGCGTCATGAAGCCGCTGACGTAGCTCACGATCTCCGCGACGCCGAAGATCATGTCGCGGGTCGAGCCGTGCTGGCGCGTCGCGCCGTTCACGGACAGTCGCAGCTCGATGTCCTGCGGGTCCGCGAGCTCGTCCGCGGACAAGAGGAACGGGCCGAGCGGGAACGCGCCGTCGAAGCTCTTGCCCTTCGTGAACTGTCCCCCGCGCTCCTTCTGCCAGGCCCGTTCCGAGTAGTCGCAGGCCAGCGCATAGCCGAACACGTGCTCGAGCGCGCGCTCGAGAGCCACGCCGCGCGCCGTGCGGCCGATCACGACGGCCAGCTCGACCTCCCAGTCGAGCTTCGTCGCGCCGCGCGGCATCGCGAGATCGTCGTTCGGCCCGCACAAGGCCGACGACGACTTCTGGAAGAGCACGGGCTCCTTCGGGATCGCGACGCCCATCTCGGCGGCGTGGTCGGAGTAGTTGAGTCCGATGCCGACGATCTTCGAGGGTCGCGCGACCGGCGGTCCCGCGCGTTCGGCGGCGGCGACCCGCGGAGCGCGCGCGGCGTGCTGCTCGAGCCAGGCCGCGAGCCGCGGCAGTCCGTCCGACTCGAAGAACGGCGCGCCCCAGTCGAGGCCGAAGCCGCTGCAGTCGATCCGCGTCCCGTCGCGCAGCAGCACGCCGGGCTTCTCGCGGCCGACCGGGCCGAAGCGGACGAGCTTCATCGCGAGCGCAGGTTCTCGAACACCGCGCGCGAGCCGTCGTGGTGCTGCTCGAGCGCCAGCGCGCCGCGCTTCGGCCGGTCGGGCCGCGCGTCGAACACATTCGCGACCTCGATGCCGTTCACGTGCACGCGCACGCGCGTGCCGCCCGACTCCTCGCGCGCCGAGGCGCGCAGCCAGCACCACGTCTCGGGGCCGACGAGCTGCACGCGCAGCGCGGTGAACCCCGCGAGCGATCCCGTGTGCTCGGCGCTCGGACCGTCGGCGTCGACGCGCACGCAGTAGCCGCTCAGCGCACCGCCGGCCTCGCTCGCGCGCAGCCACAGGCCCGATTGCCCGCTCGCGCTGATCTTGACGCGGCAGGCGACCTCGACGTCGGCGAAGTCCGCCGCGGTCGTGATCAACGCGCCGGGCCCGCCGCCCAGCACGAGCTCGCCGTCCTCGTTCGTCGCCGTGACGCCGCCGGTCTTGCGCCAGGACGCGAGGTCCTCGTCGGATTGCAGCGCGCGCCATCCGCCGCCCTCCGGTTCGACCTCGGTCGGCTTCACGCGGATGGCGTTCAACGCGATCGCGCCCGACAGCGCGCGGAAGGACAGCGCCCCGAGCGGCAGCTCGTCCGCCGGCGCGCCGGCGCTCGGGCCCGGCAACTCGACCTCCTCGTGCAAGAGCACGTCGTCGACGAGCGCGCGGACGACGCGGGCGTTCGCGGTCTTCTTCCCCGCCGCGTCGAAGCGCGGCGCGCGGTACGTGAGGTCGAGCCCGTGCCACTCGCCCGGACCGCGAAAGCACGGGTTGTCCGGCGCGCGGCCGGCGAACCCGGGCCCCGCGGCGATCGCGCCGCAGCTCGCGAGGTTCGTGGTCCGCTCGTCCGGCGTCGCCGCCAGGATCAGGTCGTAGCGGCCGCCCAGGCGCAGCGCGGCGCGGCCGTCCTTGGGCAGCAGGAAGTCGACGCGCAGGCGCATGTCGCCGAACTCGAGCTTCGTCTGGAACGGCGCCGAGTCCGTGTTCACGAGCGCGCCCACGCCCTCGCGCAGCGCGAGCTTCGTCGGATCGGCCGCGTCGAGGTCGACGTCGACCAGCTTCCACGACGCGCCCTCCCACATCTGGAACGCGTCCGAGTAGCACATCCGCAACCAGCCCTGGTCCGAGCTCTCGCGCGCCGGCGGCGGCGGAGCGACACGCGCGATCGGCTGCGCGCACGGGCCGTTCGGCAGCTCGTTGACCGTGTACGCGAACTCGGGGTGCAGGAGCGGCTCGCCGCTCTGCGACGCGAGATCCGGCAGCACCACGGTCGCGACGGCGCCGCACTCGAGCTGCGACGAGCGCAGCGTGAGCGACCGCCGGTCGGGCGCGATCGTCACGGAATCGACGGGCAGGACGCGGCGATCGCGCTCGGGCGAGCCGTACTCCCACCACCAGTCGTAATGGTGGCGCCGCAGCAGCACGTCGGCCGGCTTCACGGTCGCGCCGCTCGCGATGGCTTGCGTGAACGACACCGTGAAGCCGTCCTGCAGCAGCGCGACGTGCGCGATCTCGAACGGCGCGCGGCCGGTCGGTCGCACGCGCGCGACGCCGTAGCCCGGCGGGCGTCCGCCCCACCCGCGCTCGGTCAGACCGAGGAACAGCGTCCCGTCGGGCCCGAAGTTCGTGCGGATCGCCGAACCGACACCCTTGCGGAACGGGATCACGGCGCCCTGGTACTTGCCGTTGACCTTCTCGAGGTCGGCACGCAGGACGGCGCCGTTCGTCATCTCGGCGACGGCCAACTGGTCCGGCCCGAACGGCGCGAACTTCCCGCCCGCCGGGAACGGCGCGAGGTCGCCGGTCGAGCGCGACCACCCGTACGGGATCCAGATCGCCGGCGGCGTGCGCGGCGTCGCGACCGGGTTCGTCAGCGACGGTTCCGTGTTCGCGTTGCGGTATTCGGGCGTCCACTTGAGCGACGCGGGCGCGCCGTAGAACTTGCCCTTCTCGACGTGCGCGATCGACGACGTCGGGACCCAGTCGCCCTGGTTGTCCGTGACGAAGAGGTCGCCGACGGCGTTCATCGCGATGCCGCAGGGCGAGCGGAAGCCGCAGGCGAAGGGCGTCAGCTTCCCGTCGGGCGAAACTTGAGAGACCCACCCGCGCCACGGCTCGTACGAGACGCCGTGCCACCACAAGGGCGAGCCGAAGCCGAGGTTGAGCGAGATGTAGTAGTTGCCGTCCTTGTCGCGCGGCAGGCCGAAGCCGAACTCGTGGTAGTTCGTCGAGAGGCCCCACGTGTCGCAGATCGTCTCGATGCGGTCGCAGGTGCCGTCCTTGTCGGTGTCGAGGAGGCGCGAGATCTCCTGGCGCTGCATGACGACGATCTCGCCGTCGACGATCGCGAGGCCGAGGCCTTCGCGCAGGCCTTCCGCAAACAAGTGCCACTTCGCGGCGGCGGGATCGGGAGCGAGCGCGTCGTCGACGATCCAGACTTGTCCACGACGCGTGCTGACGACGAGCCGGTTGCCGGGGAGCCAGCCGATGCCGCCGACTTCCGCGACGCAGCCTTTGGGGGCGACGAGGTGGTCGACGGCGTAGTAGGCAGATTCGTCCGCTTGAACGGTAACGGTGAACACTGCGAGAAGGAGCGGGATCACAGGCCGAACTCCTTGAACAGTTGTTCGAGCTGCGCGTTGTCTTGGAGATCGACGGAAGTGGTCAAGTCCGTCAAGACGAACACATCGATGACCACGTCGCTCGCCGTCGACACATCGATCACAGGGCTGTGTCGGAGAGCACGGCCCCCATTCGGATGCTCGGGGAGTGCTCGCGACACGATCAAGTACTGCTTGTTCGAAGCCGACGGGCTGTATGGCCCGACCTGAACCGAACCTCGGAGAGTCTGAGCGGACGACCTAGTCGATTCCAAGTCACCGATCGCTAGCTGCGAGGCAACCTTCTCTGCTCGAACGGTGCTGGTCACCCGGATGCCGCTTCCAAACCGATTCCGAAACGCCGCGCAGTGCTCGCGGACCAGCACCGAACGCAGATCGGATCCCGCTCCGCTCGTCAGCCGATACTCGACGCTCGCGCGATCACCGTGTGCTTCCGTCGCGAGCAGTTGAGCGTGACGAGGCAGCACGTCGGCGGGTAACTGGTCGGCGCCGATTCCGACGAGCGAGAGCTGCGCCGGATTCCATTGCGGGCGAAACGTCAGGACGACCCCGCCAAGCATCTCGAGCGCCTGCCCGCCGCGGTCGTTCCAGTCGGCGCGATTGACGAACCGTCCCGCACGCACGCGCACGAGCTGCACGTCGTCGGCGCGGTACTCGAACGTCAACCCGTCCGGCGTCCCGATCGCGAGCCCGCGCGGGATCTCCGGCCCGCCCTCGACGAGCGGCGGCAGCTTCCCGCGCACGACGAGCGGCTTGTCCTCCACGACCATCTCGCTCTCGCTCGGATCGACGACGAGCCGCTCGGGCCCGAGCGCGATCACGTAGTCCGCGAGCGCCGCGCGCTGCTCGACCGTCAGCGCCTTCTCGAACGACGGCATCGGCGTCCCCGGGATCCCGTGCGTGATCGAGCGCACGATCGCGTCCTTCGTGTTTCCGTAGCTGAACCCGCCCTCGAGGAAGCTGCGCGCCTTCCGGTCGAGCTGCGTCACGCCCTCGCCGTCGCCCTTCTCGCCGTGGCACTGCGCGCAGTTCGCGACGAACAGGGCGCGCGTCGGATCCGCGGCGACCACCGGCGCCGCGGCCTCCGGCATCGGCTTGCGGTCGATCACCGGCGGGGCCTGCGGCGCGGCCTCGACGCGCACCCCGCCCACGGGCGATGGGGCCGGCGGAGCCGGCTTGCGGTCGATGACCTGGGCGGTCGGCGACGCGGCCGCTGGTGCTCGCGCCGGTTCCGGCGATGTGGGGCTCGTGCAGGCGGAGAGGAACAGGGCGACGGGGGGCAGCGCTCGTTTCAGCACGCGCGGGAGGCTACCCGACCCACGCGCGCGGCGGTACGGTGCCTGGAACGACCCCGACACATTCGCTCCGACGGGAACCGCGCAGGCGTGCCGTCCGGGCGAATGTGTCGGGGTCGTTCCAGGCACCGTACGTCAGGGCGTCCAGGCCAGCCGGTATCCGTTCGTCCAGTTGAACAGGTCCGGCACCGAGCAGTACGTCGGGTTCGCGTCGCGGTAGCGCACCTGGTAGTAGACGTTGCCCGGGATCGCGAGGTTGCCCTGCACGCTGATCCGCGCGTCGCCAGGGACGCCGTAGCCGAACTCGCGGTTGCCGCACAGCGCCGGACGCTGGTACAGGCGCAGCGTGTTGCCGCCGACGCAGCGCAATCCGTCGCCGAACGGCGTGCCGAAGAGCGGCAGCGTGCCCTGGTAGAGCAGCATCGTCGCGTTGTTCGGCGCGCCCGACACCGTCATGTTCACCGTGTCGTTCGAGAGCGACGGCGTCCCGTTCGACCACAGGAGCGCGCCTTCGCTGCGCTGGCTGTTCGCGCAGCCGCGTCCGGGCATGCCGAAGTTCGCGCACGGGCAGAGCGCGCCGGTGCCGTCGCCGAAGCAGAAGCCGTTGCCCTGCTCGCGCTGGTGGAGCGTGTCGAGCGCGTCGAGGTCGTCGGCGACGAGCGCCGTGCCCATGCGCTGCGTGCGCAGGCCCAGGTTCTCCCCCGCCATCCAGATGCCCGGAGGACCGCCCAACGCGCCGGTCGGCACGAGGATGTCCGCCTCGCTGATCGGGATGCCGAAGAACGCGTCCGGCGTGCCGATGATCGCGCTGCCGCGGCGCACGGAGAAGAACAGCATGTCCGTCTGTCCGTTCGTCCAGTCGTACGGCAGGAACGAGCGCTGGTAGCCGGCGATCCCGTTCTCGCGCAGCGCGAGCGCGTCGAGGTCGTCGGCGTCGTTGGGCGAGAGGCCCAGCTGGAACGCCGCCGCGTACACGGACGGCGCGCAGCCCGGGCACGAGCGCAGCACGTCGCCGCCGACGAACCCCTGCGCCAGCGCGGAGCCCGAGTTCGGGATCAGCGTCACCGGGTCGACGAACGCGCTGTCGAGCGAGAAGTACGTGCACGTCGCCGAGGCGAACCAGCGGTCGGGCACGTCGTCGTCGAGCGCGTCCAGGTTGTCGCCGCGGACCGTGCCGGGCGGGTTCTCGATCAGGCCCGTGCCGGGGTACGCGAACCCGGAGCAGCTCGCGAGACCGTTGCCGTCGACGTAGCCCGTGTGGCCGAAGACCACCGCCGACGGCGCGAGCGGGCCGCACGGCACGCCCAGGTCCACGAACACGTCGGCGCCCTCGTCCTGGCACGGGCCCTCGGTCCACACCGCCGGCGGGACGGGCGAGCCGGGGAAGCCGATGCCACGGTACGCGACCGAGAACGCCCACTGGCGCCCGGCCGCGACGGTGCCGCCGCAGCTCACGATCGCGTCGAGTCCGTGGCTCAGCGCGTCGACCTCGACCTTGCACGGCGTGTAGGCCGGGTGGCCGGAGCAGACGGCGTAGAACCCGAGGCCCAACCCGAGCGGCGCGACGAAGCCGCCGGTCTCGACGGTGCCCGGCGCGGGCAAGGGACCGATCGCCGGGACGAGCCCGGGTGCGGCGAGCAGGTCCCCCTCCGTGATCGGGGTCCCGGTGAACGAGTTCGGCAGGCCGATCGACGGGCCGTTCCAGTCGACGGAGAAGATCGGGAACTGCTGCGCGTGCACCGGGACCGCGCTCAGGGCGGCGACGGGGACGGACGTGGTGAGGAGGCGGCGGAATCGAGTCATGGCGAGACCTCGCGGCGGGCGGGTGCGGAAGAGAACGGGACGCACCTCCGTGATGCACCGGTCCGCGGCGTGGAGCCGAATCCGGGGGAAAACGGCGGTCCCGCGCGGGCCGCGCCGCCCCTAGACTCCGCGCCCATGACGATCCGATCGCTGGCCCTGGTCCTCTCCATCGTGTGCGCCTGCCGCAGCGTGCCCGCCGTCGGCGCCGCGGATCCGATGCCGCAGCGGGTGGAGCGCTTCCTCGCCGACTGGGACAGCCTGCAGCGGTTCCACGACGCGCCGCTCTCGCTCGATCGCACGGCGCGGCTGCGCGAGTTCCTCGACGCGCAGTCCGCGGAGCTCGCGCGCGTCGACCGCGCGCAGCTCGACGTCGAGGGCGCCCTGGACCTGGCGCTGCTCGCGAACCGCATCGCGCAGGGCCGCGCGCGCCTCGCCCGCGCCGATGCGCGGCGCACCGACGTCGTGCGGCTCGTCCCCTACGCGCCGCGCATCGTCGCGCTGCTCGAGGCGCGTCAGCGCGCGGAGCCGCTCGACGCGCGCGCGGCGGCGACCGAGCTGGACGAGATCGCGCGCGCCGCGAAGTCCGCGCGCGAATCGCTCGAGAAGGCGACCGAGCCCGTCGCCGCGCGTTCCGTGGGGTTCCGCGCCGCGCGCGAGCTGTCGCGCCTGCGCGGCAGCCTGGAGGAGTGGCGCGAGTTCCGCGCCGGCTACGACCCGCAGTTCGACTGGTGGGTCGCGCAACCCGCGCGCGACGCGGCGGCGCGGCTGCAGGAGCACGAGGACGCGCTGCGCAAGCACGTCGCGAAGCTCGAGAAGGGCGACCGGGACACGATCCTCGGGGATCCGATCGGCCGCGACGCGCTGCTCGAGGAGCTGCGCTTCGAGCGCATCGCGCACACGCCCGAGGAGCTCGTCGCGATGGCGCGGCGCGAGCTCGCGTGGTGCCGCGCCGAGCTGGAGAAGGCCGCGGCCGAGCTGGGGTTCGGCTCCGACTGGCGCGCCGCGCTGGCCGCCGTGAAGGACCGTCACGTCGGACCGGGCGAACAGCCCGAGCTCGTGCGCACGCTGGCGCGCGAGGCGATCGACTACGTCGAGGCGCACGACCTCGTCACCGTGCCGCCGATCGCGGCCGAAACCTGGCGCATGTCGATGCTGTCCGCGGACGCGCAGCGCGTGAACCCGTTCTTCCTGGGCGGCGAGGTCGTCCAGGTGAGCTACCCGACGGCGTCGATGTCGCACGAGGACAAGCTGATGTCCCTGCGCGCGAACAATCGCGCCTTCTCGCGCGCGGTCGTGCACCACGAGCTGATCCCGGGGCACCACCTGCAAGGGTTCATGACCGACCGCTACGCGACGCACCGCCGCGCGTTCTCGACGCCGTTCTGGACCGAGGGCTGGGCGCTGTACTGGGAGATGCTGCTCTGGGACCAGGGCTTCGCGCGCACGCCCGACGAGAGGATCGGGATGCTCTTCTGGCGCTCGCACCGCTGCGCCAGGATCGTGTTCAGCCTTTCGTACCACGTTGGCACGATGACCGAGGCGGAGTGCGTGGACCTGCTCGTGGACGAGGTCGGGCACGAGCGGCGGTCGGCGGAGGGCGAGGTGCGCCGGTCCTTCGGCGGCGACTACGGTCCGCTCTACCAGGCCGCGTACCTCACGGGCGGGATGCAGCTGCGCGCGCTGCACAAGGAGCTCGTCGACAGCGGCAAGTGGACGAACCGCGCGTTCCACGACTCGATCCTGCAGGGCGGCAACATCCCGATCGAGTTCGTGCGCGCGCGGCTGCTCGGCGTCGCGCCCGATCCGGCCGCGGCGCCGAGCTGGCGGTTCCTCGACTAGAACCCCGTACGACTACGGCGCCCAGGTCAGCTCCAGGCCGTTCGTCAGGTTGAAGGTCGACGGCGTGCACGTGCTGCTCGGGTCGCGATACCAGGCCTGGTACGTGCGCACGCCGCCCGCCGCCGGGACGAGCCCGAGCTGCGCGATGCCGACCTGGTCGAGCGCGTAGCGTCCGAGCGAGCTCGCGCCCTGCACCGCGGTGCGCATAGCGAGCCGTCGCGTCGCGCCCCCCGCGCAGCGCGCTCCGTCTCCGAACGCCGTGCCGAGCCCGCCGTTCTCCGCCGCGGTCCCCTGGAAGAAGAGGACGCTCGCGTTCGGCGGCAAGGTCGCCGCGACGAGGACGAGGCTGTCGTTCGACACGCTCGCGACGCCGAGCGCCGAGAGCGAGCCGAACGCCGCGACGTTCTGGCAACCGGCCCACGGCGGTCCCGGCACGGCGCAGGGACACGGCGCGACCGCCAGCGTGCACAGCGCGGTCGACGGCGTCGTCGCCGGTCGGACGTGCTGGAACACGTCCGCCTGCGCGTTCGCGTCGCCCGGCGCGATCGTCGCCAGCTCGCTCGCGAACACGACGGTTTCGCCGTCGGACGACACGCGGCCCGGAGAGCCCGGCCACTGCGCGGACGGGACGCCGGTCCACGCCACGGACGCCGTGCGCAACTCCCCGCTCGTCCTGTCCTCGACGTAAAGCGTCGGCACGGAGCTCTCGCCCGCGGCGAAGTAGCGGCCGTAGAACGCGACGAAGCGCCCGGTCGCCGACACCGAAGGCGCCGTCGCGGCCCCCCAGTCGACGGAGCTCCACGTCCGATCGCTGACGCGCTCGAGCGCGCCTGCGGCGACGTCCCAGGCGTACACGTCGACGGCGCCGTTCGTGTCGCCCGCGATCGCGCTCGCCGTCGCGAACACGAGCAGCGACCCGTCGTCGGAGATATCGGGGAACGCGCAGTCCTGGCCGCCCTGCGCCGTGCCGTCGGCGAGCAGCTGCGTCCCCGTCTGGCGATCGCGCAGGTACACGCCGACGTGGCCGAGCGGTCCGCCGACGTGGAAGGACGAGCTCAGGTACGCGACGTAGCGCCCGTCGCCCGAGAGCGTCGGGTCGGCGCCGCCGAGGACCTGGCCGCCGTCGCCGTAGCTCTCGCGCGTCGTCACGCCGGACGGGAGGTGGCGCACGTAGACGTTGGCGACGAACCCGTTGCCGAAGCTCGGGACCGTCAGGTTCGACGAGTAGCTCGCGAACGCGACCGTCGTGCCGTCGGCCGAGATGTCGACGCAGTCGGTGTCGAACGTCCCGTTGTCGCCGGAGCCCTGGACGCCGGCGGTCGATCGGCTGACGAGCTCGACCGTGTTCGCCGCGCGGTCGCGGACGAAGACGTCGACGCGGCCGTTCGCGTCGTTCGCGACGAGGTTCGTCGCGGCGCTCAGGAACGCGATGTACCGCCCGTCGGCAGAGACCGCGGGCGAGCCCGAGCGCCCGTTGCCCTGCACGCCGGCCGCGCTCCGGCTGATCAGCTCGGTCGTGCCGAGCAGCGTGTCGGTCAGGAACACGTCACCCTGTCCGTTGACGTCGCCCGGCACGTGGTCGGCGGCCGCGCTCTCGAACACGACGAAGCGTCCCTCGGCGGACATCTCCGCACGCTGCGCGTGGCCGGCCCCCCCGACGCCGGCGTGCGTGCTGACGAGGCGCGTGAACGGCGTCTGCGCGGCGGCGTCGCGCGGGAGCACGGCGCCGACGAGGACCCAGGGAACGAGCAGGACGGGGAGGCGCATGGGATCGGGGGTGCGGACGGGGCGTGGTGGAAACGTCCACCCTAGCCGCGCCGGCGAAAGGCCGATACGAGCGGATCCTCGGTCCCGGTCGCGTCACCCGTACAGGCGCGCGAGCAGCTTCGAGAACCGCGCCGGATCCGGCAGCGCCGAGCCCTCGGCGAGCAGCGCCTGCCCGTGCAGGAGCTCGACGAGGTCGCCGACGCGCTCGCTGCGCGCGTCCGCCGCGTGGAGCTCGAGCAGCTTCTTCACGAGCGCGTGGTCGGGGTTGAGCTCGAGCACGCGCTTCTCCTTCGGCACGTCCTGCCGCGCCGCGCGCAGGATCCGCTCCATGTTCGGCGACAGGCCGCCCTCGCTGACGAGCACCGCCGGGCTGTCCGAGAGCCGCGTCGAGAAGCGCGCCGCCTTGACCTCGCCGGCGAGCTTCGTCTCGATCGCCTGCAGCGCGTCGCGGTGGTCGCGGTCGAGCTTCTCGCGCGCCTCCTTCTCGGCGGAGGTCTCGAGGTCGAGGTCGGCGCGGTCGATCCGCTTCAGCGGCAGGCCGCCGAACTCGTGGAGGCGCTCGACGACCCACTCATCGATCGGGTCGGTGAAGAAGAGCACTTCCTCGCCGCGCTTCGTGAACGGCTCGAGTTGCGGCGAGCTCTCGAGGATCCGGCGCTCGCTGCCGGCGAGGTACCAGATCGCCTTCTGGTCGGGCTTCTTGCGCGCGACGTACTCCTGGAGGGTCGTCGGCTCGCTTCCGTGCGTCGACTCGAACAGCGCGATCTTCGAGATGCGGCCGTCCTCGTCGCCGCCCAGGTAGATCCCCTCCTTGAGCACGATGCCGAAGTCGGCCCAGACCTTCTGGTACTTCTCGCGCTCCTTCTCGAGCATCGTCGCGAGCGACTCGAGCACGCGCTTCACGAGGCGCTTCCCGATCTGGCGCACGAGCGCGTTCTGCTGCAGCACCTCGCGCGACACGTTCAGGGGCAGGTCGGGCGCGTCGACGATCCCGCGCACGAAGCGCAGCCACGACGGCAGGAGGTCCTGGCATTCCTCCAGGATGAGCACGCGCCGCACGTAGAGCGCGATCTTCGAGCGCCCCTGCGAGCCGTCGAACAGGTCCATCGGACGCTGGCCGGGAACGAAGAGCAGCGCGACGTACTCGGTCGTCCCCTCGGCCTTGAAGTGCACGACCTCGGCCGGCGGCGTCCAGTCGTGCGCGAGGCGGCGGTAGAACTCGTCGTACTCCTCGCGCCGGATCTCATCCTTCGGCCGTACCCACAGCGGGCGCTGCGAGTTCAGCGTCTCGGTGCGCCGCTCCGTCTTGCCGTCCTCGTCCTCGTCGTACGCGATGCGGATCGGGTGCTCGACGAAGTCCGACCAGCGCTTCACGACGTCGCGGATCGCGTCGACCTCCAGGAAGTCGGCCGGGTCCTCGTCGTCCTCGCCCTGCTTCTCGCGCAGGTGCAGCGTCACGGTCGTGCCCGCGCTCGCGCGCTCGCCCTTCTCGATCGTGTACGCGCCCTTGCCGTCCGAGCGCCAGCGCCAGGCCTCGTCGGATCCGGCGCGGCGCGAGTCGACGGTGACCTCGTCGGACACGAGGAAGCTGGCGTAGAACCCCACGCCGAACTGGCCGATCAGCGTGGGCGCCGCGTCGCCGGCCGCGCGCAGCTTCTCGAGGAAGGCGCGCGTCCCCGAGCGCGCGATCGTGCCCAGGTTCGACACGAGCTCGTCGCGGCTCATGCCGATCCCGTCGTCGGCGATCGAGATCGTGCGCGCGGCGCGGTCGACCGCGATGCCGATCTCGCCCGGCGCGGCCGCGGCGAGCGCCGGATCGCGCAGGCCCTCGAGCCGGCGCTTGTCGAGCGCGTCGCTGGCGTTGCTGATCAGCTCGCGCAGGAACACCTCGCGGTTCCGGTACAGGGAGTGGACGACGAGCGAGAGGAGCTCGGCCGCCTCGGCTTGGAACGGACGGGTCTCGGGGGTGGTCGTGGTGGTCGTCATGGTTCGGGTCTCCGGCGTGCGCGGCGCGCTCGCCGGGGCGGAGATTCTGGGCGTTTTCGCGCGCGCGGCAAGCGCGGTCCGAACCCCCGGGGTAGCCTTCTCCACGGGTTTCCCGGCCGGGCTCCGCCGCTCGGAAGGGAATTCCAGGACCTCGGAACGCGCGCGGCGCGGGCTGCGTCCTAGGAAGACCCGCGCCGGAGCCGACCGCCCGGCACCCGACCCCCGCATGCACGCCACCGCCCGCCGCACGCTCCTCACCGCCGCCGGACTGGCCGCCGCGGGCGTCCTGCTGCTGCCCGCCGAGCCGCGCGCCTGGACGGCGCTGGGCGGCACGCTGGACCTCTCGCAGCGCGACGTGCGCGTCTTCGACAACTTCACCGCGCCGAGCGCCAACGACAACCTGCAGCCCGACCCGAACTTCCCGGGAGCGCACGGCGCCGCGCTCGCGATCTGGAAGGGCGTGGCGGAATGGGGCAGCGAGCGGCGCCACGACGGCGAGGGCGACCCGTCCCAGCCGGGCGGCATCGGCAGCGGCGGCGCGAACTTCGACTCGACCTGGCAGGGCCTGGCCACCGGCGTCGGCGGCCTCGACGACAACGTGGTGTCCGAGATCCCGGGCGCGTCGCTCGGCGTGCTGGCCTTCACCGAGACGCCGATCCAGGACGGCTGGCGCATCCGCTTCTACCGCGACGCGGCGATCTGGCAGGACGGCCCGGACAACTTCGCCAGCCAGACCGACTTCAAGGACATCCAGGGCGTGATGTGCCACGAGTACGGGCACGCGCTCGGGCTCGGCCACTCCGGCTCGAGCAGCGAGTGGACGATGTTCCCGTCCGGCGGCGGCACGAACGTCAACAAGCGCTCGATCGAGTCCGACGACATCGACGGCGTGCGCGGGCTGTACGGCGCGATCTCCGCGGGCAAGCCGCACGTCCGGACGTACGAGCTGAACGGGAACCAGGTCACGCTGCGCGGACAAGCGTTCGATGCGACGCAGAACTTCGTGTGGTTCACGGACGGCTCGCCGACGGCCGACGGGACGCCGCTCGCGGTGGGACCGCTCGCGTCGAGCGCGAACGGGACGGAGATCACGCTCACGATCCCGGCCGCGGCGATCGCGGGCGACGTGCTCGTGCGCGTTCCCGGGACGAGCGGCGCCGCGCTCTCGAACGCGTTCCCGTTCGATCCGCTGCGGCCGCCGTGTCCGGCGGTCGAGATCTACGGCACGGCGAAGACGACGTCGCTCGGCGTGCCGGCGGACCTCTTCGCGCAAGGTCGGGCGATCGTCGGCATCGACGACCTGATCATCGGGACGGGGAACGGGATCCCGAACGCGACCGGCATCCTCTTCTCGGGCGGGACCGCGGCGGCGGCGCCGTTCTTCGGGGGGACGCTGCTCGTGCAGCGGCCGCTGCGCCGGGAGCGGATGTTCCAGTTCGACTTCCTGGGCGGGGTTGCGCTGAGCCTGCCGGTGACGCCGCAGCTCGTCGGGACGACGCGCCTGTATCAGCTGTGGTTCCAGGACGCGGGCGATCCGTGGGGCGTCGGGCTGTCGAACGCGGTCAGGGTGGCGTACTGCCCCTAGCCGAAGCGAAGCGGAGGCCACGAGCAGCTTCTGACCGTCCGTGCTCGCCACCTGCAGACCCAGAACCCAGAAGCTCCTGGTGGCGTCCGCTTCGCTTCCGCTAGCGCACGTCGATCGACACCTTGAGCCCCCCCGCCAGCGCCAGATCGCTCCCCGTCACCCCGTTCGGCCCCTGGAGCGCGAGCGTCAACCGCACTTCCTCCGCGCCCGCCAGCGCCAATCCCTCCGCTCGCCCGGCCGCGACGTTCCAGCGCAGCTCGCCTTCGCCGCGAAACTTCCACTCGACCTTCCCGCTCTGCACGACGAGACCGTCGTACAACTCCGGCGGCGTCAGCTTCTCCTGGTTCAGCGCGGTCTGGTCCCTCACCGCGCGCACATCCACCTTCAACACGATGCGCGCGACACCGCCCTCGACGCCCGCGAGCTCCGCGTCGACCGTACCTGTCGTCTCGCCCCCGAACACCTCGTACAGCGGCCCGCCCACGCCCAGCGCCGCCGTCCGCACGAGCAGCGGATCCGCGCCCTTGGCGAAGCGGATCGGCACGAGCCCGCCGAAGGAGAACACGTCCGCGATCCGCGTCGGCTCGATGCTCCACCGCGCGCCCGCGGCCACCGGCGCCGCGGGCAGGAGCGACGCGAGGTCGATCTCCGTCGACAGCCGCGGCAGGAACTCCTCGCTGGTCTCGATGCCGTCGTACAGCTTCCCGTACCCGCCACGCGCCGGCACGAAGCGGTGCAGCACGCCCGCCTTCGCGAGCGGCGACCCGCCGTCGAGCACCAGCGTGCGCGGCTTCGCGCCGGGTGTCTGCAGGCGCATGTCGACGTGCACGCTGGCGTCCTCGACCACGCGCCGCAAGAGCGTCGCGCGCGCGCCGTCGACCTCGCGGATCTCGTCGGCGAAGCGCATCGTCGTGCGACCGCCGATCTCGATCTGGTCCTGCGAGAGCTGCTCGTCCGCGCCGTTGCGCGTCGACATCCGCTGCGCGACCAGCGTGTGATCGAGGACGAACGCGCTGACGACGCGCTCGCCCGCCACGGGCTTGCGGCGCAACGCGACGAGGTCCGCGGCCGCGGGCGCGGTCTGCGACGCGGACACGGAGCCGGTGAACACGAGCACGCTCGCCAGGGCGAACACGAACCGCACGCCGCGCATCAGGGCTTCCTCTTGCCGTCGACGTACTCGCCGCTGAGTTCGAGGCTCAGGTCGCCGTCCTCGGTCCACACCCGCCACGGGCCGTAGCGCTTGCCCGCGCCGAACATCCCCTCGGACTTCTTGTTCCCGTTCGGCCACCAGTAGGTCCACAGGTCGACTTCCTTGCCCTTCTGGAACGTGCCGCGGTAGTCGCGCTGGCCGTTCGAGTGGAAGCCCACCCACTCGCCCTCCATCTGGCCGTCGCTGTACGAACCGCGCGCGAGCACCTCGCCGTTCGGATGCCAGCGCGTCCACGCGCCCTCTTCCTTGTCGGCGGCGAAGCGGCCGGTCCATTCGCGCGTCCCGTCGTCGCGGTAGCGCGTCCACTCGCCCGAGCGCTGCCCGCGCTTGTACGGTCCCTCGGACGCCTTGCGCCCGGTGCCGGCGGCGTAGATCACCCAGTCGCCGTCCTGCAGGTCGTAGCGGAACGACCCGGCGCGCTCGAGCGTCCCCTTGTCGTTCCAGAAGGTCCACGGACCCGTGCGCAGTCCGTTGGCGTACTCGCCCTCGGAGTCCTTCGTCCCGTTCGGATGCCAGTAGGTCCAGCGGCCGGAGCGCTGACCGTCGGTCCATTCGCCTTCCGAGTGCTTGGCGCCGGTGCGCGACCAGTAGGTCCAGCGGCCGATGCGCTGGTAGTCGTGGAACCGGCCCTCGTACATCTTCGAGCCGTTGTCGTGCCACGCGGTCCACAGGCCGTCGCGACGGCCGTCGACGACGGGCCCCGAGCGCGACTTCACGCCGTTGTCGTGGTGGAACGTGACGATCTCGGGCGTCGGCGCGGAGGCCGCGGCCTGCTGCAGGAGAAGAAGGACGAGAGGGGTCAGCATGCGGCGTCCAGGTTAGCTCACGCGACGCGCGCCGTTGCGCGGCGACGCGCGGATCCGCGTCCGCGATCGGGCGATCCGTTCGCGGCGCTCACGAGTCCGGCCGCCCGTCCAGGCCGGTGACGCGCACGTCGTCCGAGTACACGCCCGTGCGGCGCCCGTCGAGCGAACCGTCGGCGTGCCAGAAGCGCCACGGCCCCTGCTGGAGGCCGCCGCGGTACTCGCCCTCGGACAGGCGCTGGCCGTGCTCGTACCAGGCGCTCCACCAGCCCTCCAGGACGTCGTCGACGAACGTGCCCTCGGCGCGGCGCTCGCCGTTCGCGTGCCACGAGGTCCACAGGAGGTTGCGCCGGCCGGCCTGGTAGTCGCCCTCCGCGGCGCGCACGCCGTTGGGATGCCACGTGGTCCACACGCCCTCGCGCGCGCCGGCTCGGTACTCGCCGAGCGCGAGCCGATTCCCGCCCGGGTGCCAGGCGCGCCACGGACCCTCGAGCACGCCGCGGTGCCACGCGCTCTCGCTGCGCGGCCGCTGGTTCCGGTGCCACGCGCGCCACGCGCCGGTGCGAAGACCGTCGGCGTACTCGCCCTCCTCGGCGAGCACGCCGTTCTCGTGCCGGAACTCCCACGGGCCGTGCGCGCGGCCGGCGCGGTAGGCGCCGCGCGCGCGCTCGGTCCCGTCCGCGCGCCAGTACGTCCACGGACCGTGCCGCGCGCCGTGGTCGAACGCGCCCTGGGCGCGGCGCGCCCCGTTCGGCGCCGAGCGCGTGCACCAGCCGTGGCGCAGGCCGCGCTCGTACTCGCACTCGGCCAGCTTGCGGCCGGCGCGCGTGAACGTCGTCCACGTGCCCGAGCGCGCGCCGTCCGCGAGCGGGCCCTGCGCCGCGCGGGTCCCATCGGCGCGCCGGACGACGTGCAGCATCGCGCGCGCCTCGCCGTCAGTCCGCGACCTTCTTGTCGTCGCGGTACGTGCCCGTCCACTCCGGGTCGCGCGTGCCGTCGGACTTCCAATAGCCCCACGGCCCCTCGCGCTTGCCGGCCTTCATCGTGCCCTCGATCTGGACCTGGCCGTTCTCGAACCAGTAGCGCACGGGTCCGTCCTGCTGGCCGTCCGCGAAGGTGATCTCGCTCTTCTTCGCGCCGTCCGGATACCACTCGCGCGTGACGCCGTGCGCCTTGCCGGCCACGTAGGTTCCCTCGGAGAGGACCTTGCCGCTCGGGTCGGTCACGCGCCGCGTCCCCTGCAGCGCGCCCTTCGCGTACTCCTCCTCGATCTTCTGGTGCGCCTCGTCGATGCGCATCCACGGTCCGTCCTCCTTGCCCGCGACGTAGCGGCCGCGAGCGGCGAGCGCGCCGTCGGCGCCGTACTCGACCCACGGTCCGTCGCGCTGGCCGTCCACGTAGTTGCCGCGCGAGAGGACGCGCCCTTCGCGGCTGCACTGCACGGATTCGCCGTGCTGCCGTCCGTTCTTCCAGTTCGTCACCGAGCGCAGCACGCCGGCCGGGAACCACTCCAGCGAGAGGCCATGGAACGTGCCGCCGGCGTACTCGCGCAGGAACTTCGGCGAACCGCTCTCGTACCAGGTCGTCCACGTGCCTTCGCGCAGGTCGGCGACCCACCTCCCGGAGCTCTTCTGGAATCCGCTCTCGTGCCACTCCTCCGTGAGTCCGTCCTGCCGCCCCTCGCGCCACGTGCGCGACACGGCGAGCCCGCCGTTCGGATACCAGCGCAGGTCGGGGCCGTGATCGATCTGCGTCCCGGCGCGCACGTAGCTCGCGCGCAGCGGGTTGCCGTCGGGACCCGTGCGCAGGATGCGCTCGACGGTCGCACCGTCGAAGCTCGTGATGAGCGCGGGCAGCGGTTGCGGCGCGACCTGCGTCGCGCGCGCGGGCAGCGGGAACACGGGCGCCTGAGGTGCGGATTCGGGAGCGGAGTCGGGCACCGCGTTCGAAGCCGCGTTCGCCCGCTCGCCCTGCGGCGTGGACGCCGCGAACGCGAAGGGTGCGCACGCCAGGAGGAGGAGAGCCGTCGAGTTCATGCGTCGGGTCCGAGGTCGCGCGCCAACGCCGCGCGCTGAGCGGGTTCGAGGTCGGTCTCCGCCGCCGCGCCCGGGAGGTCGCAGCCGACGGCCAGCGGCAGGGCGTTTCCGACGGCGAACTTGAAGTACTGCACGGCGGAGAGTCGCCCCCGGCCGCGCTGGCGATCGTCGACCGTCGCGCGCGCGCGCCGTCCGTCGTCGAGGCGTACGTAGACGTGCTCGGGGAGTTGGAGCCAGGCCGTGAGCAGCCGGTCGCGCTCGGCCTCGTCCTCGATCCCGACGAGCAGCGTGCAGCCCAGCACGCCCGGGCCGCCGAGCAGCTCGTTGTACGTGTCGATCTCGTGCTGCACGTCGGCTTCGCGCACCAGGCGCTCGATGCGCACCATCTCGTGGATCTGGTGCCGGATCGTGGTCGTGTTCTCGAAGAGGAACGTGAGGTGCTCGCCGACCTGGACGCGGCGCAGGTCCTTCTCGACGAGCGCTTGCGCGCGCAACGCGTCGCGCTGTTCGCCGTAGGTCACGTAGTCCAGGACCTCGCTGCGTCGGACGCGCCTCATGCCCCACCGCGCGCTTTCGCCACGGGGAACGGATCGCCGCGGTACGCGCGCGCCAGGACGCTCATCGGGTGCATCGGCTTCGTCCCGGCGTGCTGCTCGAACTGGATCGCGGCGAGCGGGCAGTCCGTGGACCACGTTGCGGTCGCGGGCGCGCGCATGCCCTCGAACGCGCGCGCGCCGGCGCGCTGGCTGGGCTCGAAGCCCTCGGTCGTCAGCGCGTGCGTCCCGTCGTGGCCGCAGCACTCCATCACGGGCACGACCTGCGCGCCCAGGATCCGCTTGAACAGGTCGCGCGCGCGGAAGCCGATCGACTGCGCGCGCAGGTGGCAGGGCGCGTGGTACGCGACCGGGCCCTCCGGACGCGAGCGCACGTCGGTCTTGAACCGCGGCTCGTCGCGGATCGACCACAGGAGCTCGCTGGGATCGGCGACGAGCGCAGCCAGCGCGCGCGCGCGTTCGCGGTCGCGGCCCTCGAGCAACTCGGGCCACTCGCGGCGCATCATCATCGAGCAGGTCGGGTTGATCGCCACCACGCGGGAGCCGCCCGCCACGAACGGCTCGAGGACGTCGAGCGTCTGCCGCGCGCGCGCGCGCAGCGTGTCGAGGTCGCCGTGCTCCCAGGCCGGCATGCCGCAGCAGGCGAGCCCGGCGACGCAGCGCACGCCGATGCCGTTGTGCTCGAGCACCGCCAGCGCGTCGCGGCCGATCTCGGGCTCGTTGTTCTGCACGTAGCACGTCGGGAAGAGCACGGCCTCGGCCGGCGGCGCCTGCGCGACCTTGCCCGATTCCTCGGCCCAGCGCTCGAACGTGCGCGGCGCGAATTCGGGCAGGAGCTTCTCGCGGTGGACGCCCAGCACCTTCTCGAGGAACCAGCGGTGCGCCCCGACGCGATTCAGCGCGTTCGCGAGGCCGAAGCTCGCGCGCGCTGCGCGCCCGGCGAGGTCCGGGTTCCCGAGGACGCGGTCGCGCAGGCTCGGGCCGCGCCGCTTCCCGCGCTGCGCCTTCCAGCGGTGCACGATCTTCGGGAAGTCGAGCTGGAACGCGTGGCCCTCGCGCGGCGTGTACGGGCACTGCACCTCGCACAACTTGCACTGGAAGCAGGCGTCCATGACCTGCTCCGTGACCTCGGGCGCGAGCCGCCGCGGGTCGGGCTCCGCCTGCGCGTCGATCGCGCGGAAGAGGATCGGGAAGCTGTCGCAGTACTTGAAGCACATGCGACAGCCGTGGCAGATCTCGAACGCGCGCTCGACCTCGCCGCGCAGCGCGCGCTCGTCCCAGTAGCGCGCGTCGGAAGGGTCGTACGTGAGTCCGGCCGTCGGCGCGTACGAGATCGTCGGATCGGACTCGCTCACGCCGCGCGCGTCAGGAGATCGACTTGAGCAGGTTGGCGAACTTGCCGGCGTGCGACTTCTCGGCCTTGGCCAGCGTCTCGAACCAGTCGGCGATCTCGCCGAAGCCCTCCTGGCGCGCGGCCTTCGCCATCCCCGGGTACATGTCCGTGTACTCGTGCGTCTCGCCCGCGACGGCGGCGGCCAGGTTCTGCTCGGTCGAGCCGAAGGGCATGTCGGTCGCCGGGTCGCCGGCCTTCTTCAGGTAGTCGAGGTGTCCGTGCGCGTGCCCCGTCTCGCCCTCGGCGGTGTCGCGGAAGTTGCCCGCGATCTCGGGGTAGCCCTCCACGTCCGCGATCTTCGCGAAGTAGAGGTAGCGGCGATTCGCCTGGCTCTCGCCGGCGAACGCGGCCTTGAGGTTCTGGTGGGTCTTCGAGCCCTTGAGTTCGGCCATGGTCGCAATCCTCGGATCGGCGGGGGGACAGCGCGCGGCACCGCGACGCCGGTCCGGTAGAGGGTGCAGCGCGAAGCCGGATCGATCAAGGGGCCGGACGGGGCCGACCCGCGATCAGGCCAGGCGGCGTTCGATCGACGACATCGCCGCCGCGGCCGCGTTGCACAGGTCGCCGTCGTCGTCGTGGAGCAGCTCCATGAGCGCCGGGACCGCGGCCTGAGCCGGCGGACCGATCTTGGCCAGCGCGTGACAGGCGGCCGTCTTCTGGCGCGCGTCGCCCGCGCCGAGCTGCGCGATCAGCGCGCGGACCTCGGCAGTCGGCGCGGCGTCCGCGTCCTTCTTCTTGAAGAGGTCGAAGAGTCCCATGCACGCATCCTAGCGGACCAGGCCGACCCGCGTCAGCAGAAGCTGACCCTCTTCGCTGCGCCTTGCTCGGCCCGATTCGCGGGCGCCGGGCGCAGCGCACGCGCCGCCCGGAGCTCAGGCGGCCCGGGGAATCGCCCCCCTCCACTCGAGGAGCTCGCGCGCAGTCAGGCGCCGGTGCGCGACGCCGGCGACCTGTGCCGACGAGGCCCGCCTGTGGAACACGCTCCGCTCGCGCACGTAGTTCCGGTAGAGCATCCAAACGGCCAGGTGCCAGCCCAGGTTCCGCTCGAGCTTCGAATGCCCCCAGTTCCT
>JBGAOR010000067.1:0-26420 GCA_044221705.1 Planctomycetota bacterium | reverse complement strand
CGTCTGCCAGGGACACCTCGCGACGCCTTCGAGCGTCGTGACCGGCAGGTTGCCCGCTCGCCGCGGCCCGTTCGCGCCCGCGAAGCCGAAGAACGGGCCGAGCGGTTCCGCCGGTCCGGGCGGGCGGTCGATCTCCGACAACGCGGCCACCTGCGCGGCCGCCACGCCGCGCGATCGCGCGGGCGCGAGACCGTTCGCGGCGCGCGCCGTGGCGACGGCGATCTCCAGGACCGCCGCGAACGCAGCCGTGCCGCCGTCGCGTGCGGCGAGCAGCGCGTGCTCGTGCGCCGGTTGCGGCACGCCGTCCTGCGGTTCGAAGGCGCCGCTGCAGATCCCGGTCTCGTCGGGCTTCTCGATACCGGCGGCGTCGAGCAGCGGCGACGGCGCGAGCGGCTCGTCGTCGGCGTCGGCGACGAGCCACGACAGCGTGACGTGCGGAGACGCGCCCAGGAGCTGCGCGAAGGTCGCGGACTCCTCCTCGGCGCGCGCGCGCTTCAGGGGCAGGTCGGCGAGGCACGCGCGCGCGAGACGGCGGATCTCGTCGCCGAGCAGCGGGTCCTCGCGCGCGGTCGCGGGGAAGACGCCGGCGTTGAGCCCCAGCACGAAGAGGTGCTCGAAGGCCCGGCCGCGCGCGGACGCGACGCTCTGGAACTGCACTCCGGCGCCGAGGCCACCGGCGTCCGAGTGCGCGGCGGACTCGACGGCCGGCGCGAGGCTCTCGAGGAACTCGGACGCGGTGATCGCGAGGTCCGCAGGCACATCGGCCGCGAGCGCCGACGCGGCGCGCGAAACGACGTCGTCGGCAGCGGCACCGAGGTGGCGCAGCACGATCTCCGCGTGCCGCGCGTGGCTGCCGCACGCGGCGTTCGCCGGCCAGGCGTCGAGGTCGGCGAGCAGCGCGCGCGCGGCCGCGATCGCGCGCTCGAGGGCGGCGCGCGGCAGCGTGCGGGCGGACGCGCGGTCCTCCTCCTCGGCGCGATCGGCCTCCGGCGGCGCGGAATCCTCGGCCTCTTCGCCGGCCGCATCCTCGCGTTCGACGGCGCCGTCGTCCTCGGGTCTGGTCTCGCGCGCGACGTGGAAGGGGAGTTGCAGCGAGGCGCGGTCGCCGAGCACCGCCGCCAGATCGATCTCCGCGACGGCGCCCAGGCGCGCCGCGCCGAGCACACGCAACCCGTGAGCAGCGCGAGGTCGTCCAGGTCGCGCTCGCCCGCCGCGGCGAGCCAGCGGTCGACGGGCACGCGCCGCGCGTCGCGCAGGATGTCGAGGCGCGCCAGAGCGGCGCGGCCGGCCGCGCCGAGCCAGGCCGGGCACGCCCGGTGCGAGAAGGGTATCGCGAGGCGCGCGGCGCGCGTGCGCAGCGGCGCGCAGTACGGCCCGGGATCGCGCGCCACGATGGCGATCCTCTCGGGCGCCGTGCCGGTGTCGAGCAGGCGGCGCACGCGGCAGCACCTCGCGCACTTCGGCCTCGGCTCCGCGCGCACGGAACGCCGCGGGCGGATCGCGCCGCGGGAGCTCGCCCGCGCGCTCGTCGATGCCGAGGCGCGCGCGCAGCGCGGCGCCGTAGCGCGGCGACGCGGCGGCGTCGTCCCAGAAGACGCACAGCGGATGAGCGGCCCCGAGCGCCTCGATCAGGTCGCCCTGGAGACCCGTGGCGTCCGTGAATCCGTGCAGACCAGACCGCGCGCGGTCCTCCTGGCGGCGCGCCACCGCTCAGCCCGCCACCGCTCAGCCCGACACCGCGCAGCGCGTCGGCCGCGCGCGCGTAGACGTCGGCATGGCGCGCGACGCCCTGCGCGGCACACTCGGCGCGAGCGCGGGCCGCACCGACGACCGCCGCGGCCACGCGTTCTCGAAGCCGCGAGACGCCGGCGGCCTCCTTCCGAATCCACCGCCGCCTCCTCGAGCACCGGCCGCGCGAGGTCGGGCGAGTCCGGCATCGAGGAGGTCGGTGATCGAGGCTTCCCGGCGGCCGCGAAGGCCTCGCCCTGCGGTTGATCCGGATCGCGCGCGGCGCGCCTCACGATCCCGGCGGCGGCCGCGCCGCGCGTGCGCGGCTCGCCGGCGCACGCGACGACCTCGTGTGCGAGCCCGGCGAGGGTCTGCACGCGCACGCCGGCCAGCGCACCGAGCTCGCGCGCGGCGAGCGCCGTGACGTGGACGCGCAGGATCTCGGACGGGACAGCGATCACGACCGACGCCGCGAGCCGCCGCGGGTCCGCGCGGATCGCGTCGCGCTCCGCACGCAGCGCGGCGACGAGCTCGGCTTCGACCGCGAGGGGCCCGCGGGCGCGCACGACAACGGGGGGAACGCCCATCGCGCGCAGGGCACCACACCGGCGCGCGCCCTGTCAATCGATCACTGCACGTCGGCGATCTTCTTCAGCAGGTCGGCGTTGTCCGGGAACTGCGCCAGGCCCTGGTTCCAGGCCGCGAGCGCCTTGTCCTTCGCGCCCATCTGCAGGTGCATGTTGCCCAGGAAGAGGTACGTCGCCGCATAGCCCTTCTGCTTCGAGCCCGAGGCCTCCTGCTGCGCGACGAGCTTCTCGAACTGCTTCACGGCGTCGGGCTGCTTGCCCAGCATCGGCGGCCAGAACGAGAGCGACACGGCCTTCTGGAAGCGCGCCTCCCAGTGCGTATCGTCCACGGCGAGCGCGGCGTCGAACGCGCGGTCGGCCTTCGAGGCCCACACGCCGGCCTCGGGTCCGCCGCCGGCGCGGAAGGTCTTCTGCAGGTAGGCCAGACCGAGCTGCGTCTGCGCCTCGGGGTCGTTGCCGCGCGCCTTCGCGCGCTCCTCGAGCAGGGTCACGAGCTCGTCGAGCTTTCCGGCGGAGGCGACCTCCTTCCACAGGGCCTGCGCCTCCTCCCACTCGAGCCCGCCGGCGAGGATGCGGTCCATCGCCGAGGCCGCGCCGGATCGCGCGTCCGAAGCGGCGTCCGACTTCGGCGCGGCGGCCAGGGCCGGCGCCGGTTCGGCGGAGCGCGCCGCGATCGCCGTGCGCTGCGCCGCGGACACGTCCGCGAGGGCCAGGCGCAACTGCTCGACCGCGCGCTCGAGCGCTGCGTTGCGCTCCGCCACCGCGGCGAGCTCCGCCGCGACCTGAGGCTCGGGCGCGACGCCCACCGCGGTCGCGGCGACCTGCGCCTCGCGCGCCGATCCCAGGCGCGCGCCCACGAACCCGCCGCCGAGCCCGCACGCGGCCGCCAACACCACCGTCGTCACCGTCTGGTTCATCGTGTCCTCGATCCGTTCCTGGGAAATGCCCCGCGAGGGGCGCCCTGCTGCGAGCGGGACCGCGCCCGGCTCGTGTTCGTCGCGATCGCGATCGCTCAGCGCGCGGTCGTCCGGAACTCGACCTCGCGCCGCGGCCCGAGCTCCAGGTCGACCGTCTGCGCCTCCGCGCCGTCCACCGCGATCCGCCAGCGTCCCGGCGCGAGGCCGGGGACCGCGATCGTGCCCTGCGCGTCCGTGACCCCGTCGACGGAGAACTGCCACTCGACGCCGGCCTCGTCGGTGAAGCGCACCGCACGGTCCGCGAGCGCGCGCCCGGATCCGTCCAGCACGCGCACGACGAGCTCGACACCCGGCGCGAAACGCAGCTCGACCGCGCGGCTCTCGAGCGCGACCTCGACGCCCGGCGCGCGCACCGCCGCCACGCCCGGCGCGGCGGCGTGCGCGAACACGCCGTAGGTCCCGGGCGCGAGGCCCAGCACCTCGAACGCGCCGGCGGAATCGGCCTGCGCGCGCCCCACGAAGCGCGACTCGCGGCCGAGCGTGCGCATGATGACGAGGTACGCGCCCGCGGCCGGCGTGCCGTCGATCGCGAACACGCGTCCGCGGATCGAACCCGCGGGAAGCCGGACGTCGTGCCGCACCTCGGGCGCGAGCGGGACGTCGATCTCGTTGACGACGGCGAAGCTCGTGCCCAGGCCGCGGCCGACGAAGATCTCGTAGCGGCGCGGATCGACGCCCTCGAACGCGAAGCGTCCCTCGGCGTCCGTGCGCGCCGCGATCCACGACGAGTCGCGCGGCGCGCCCGGCTGCTCGTAGCCGACCATGACGTCCATGTCGGCGAGCGCGGCGCCGCTCGCGTCGCGCACGGTGCCGACGAGGCGCGTGCGGCGCTCCGTCGGACCGAGGTCGAGGTGCACGACCTCGGTGCCGGCGATGCGCAGGTCGCGCGTCGCCGGCGTGCCGCCCGCCGACGGCACGAAGCTGAACACGACGTACGCGCCGGGCGGCAGGTCGGCGATCGAGTAGGCGCCGTCGGAGTCGCTCTGAACGCGGGCGTAGCTCATCCGCTCGCCGACCGCGCCGGTGCCCATGCGGCTCGCGATCACGAACGCGCCGGGCCACGCGGACCCGTCCTGGCGCAGCACGCGGCCTTCGACCGAGCCGCCGCGCGCGAGTCGGACCGGCGCGAGCTCGACGGACGCGCCGTCCGCCGCGCGCTCCTCGCCGCTCGCGGCGGGAGCCGGACTCCAGGCGGCCGCGTAGCCCGGCGCCGTGACGCGCAGCACGTCGCCGTCCGGGCCCAGCCCGTCCAGCACGAACGATCCGTCGGTGCGCGCGCGCGTCGCGGCGCGCCAGCCGGAGCCCTCGACGTCGACGTCGAAGGGGACGACCTGCGACGGCACGAGCGTCTCGGCCAGCACGGCGGCGTCCGCGATCGGCGCGCCGGTCGCGGCGTCGAGCACGCGGCCGCGGACCGAGCGGCTCGGCGCGAGCTCGATGCGCAGCTCGGCCGCGCGATCCGCCGCGACCTCGACGCCGTTCCGGCGCGCGACCGCGAAGCCCTCGGCCTCGACGAACACGTCGTACGTTCCCGCGCGCAGGTCCTCGTAGGCGAAGGCCAGCGTGCCGCGGAACTCGGTCGTCTCGGGCTGGCTGACCTCGGGCAGGCGCACACGGCGCAGGAGCGTCACGCGCACGCTCGCCGGCGCCGCGGCGTCGGGCGAGAGCACGATCGCACCGGTCAGGTTCCGACGCGGCTCCGACGCGGCCGGTTCCGCCGCGCCCGGGCCGGGCTCGGTCGCGAAAGCGGCGCTCGTGCGCGCGCTCGGGGCCGCGGACGGGGACGGTCCGGCGCTGACGACGACGACGCGGCCGTCGCGCAGCCAGGTGCGCTGGCCGACCGAGAGCTCGGCGCGTTCTCCGCTCGCGATCCAGGCGATGCCGGCGGCGAGTTCGACGAGGTTCGTCGAGCCGCCCGGTCCGTCGACGGAGTGCGACCACGACACGATACCGCGGGCCAGCGCGACGATGCCGCCGGGCGTGACGAGGCGCCACGGTTCGCCGGCGTCGTCGCGGCGCACGCGCGCCGACTCGCCGTCGAGCGCGATCTCGCGCGCGCCGTCCGCGCCCGCCGCCCCGACCCCGACGCGCGTGCGCGGCGCGACCTCGACGCGGCCCGCGGAGCCGAGGTGCAGCGTGACCTCGCGATCGGGCGGGGTGACGACGCGCGCAGCGCGCGCGCCGACCTCGATGCCGTGCGCGAGCTCGCGCTCGGTCGCGGCGCGCCACGAGGATGCGTCGGCATCGTCCTGCACGGCGACGCAGCCCGCGGCGACGAGCGGATCCGCGCTGGCGGCGCGGTTCGAGGCGCGCACGAGGAACCACGCGGCTGCGAGTCCGGCGAGGAGCGCCAGGAACGCGGCCGCGAGGCGCACGCGGCGCGCGGCGCTCGCGCGGGCGGGGAGCGTGGTCCGTGCCGGCGAACGCCGGGGCGCGGACGCCTCCGCGGACCGCGCGACCTCGGCCTCGAGCCGCGCGCGCAGGCCGGCGGCGAAGCGCGCGTTCGGCGTGACGGGGCGCCAGGCGACGCGGAAGAGCCGCGTCAGGTTGTGCTCGAGGATCTCGTCGGCGCTCACGCCAGACCTCCGCGCTTCCTCGCGAGCAGCTCGAACACACGCGCGAACGCGCTGCGCGAGCGCGTGAGCAGCGACTCCGCGGCCTTCGCGCTGCGCCCCGTCGCGCGCGCGATGTCGGCGGTCGAACGACCCTCGACGTACTTGTCCAGCAGCGCGCGCTGGTACTCGGCCGGCAGCGACGAGAGCGCCGCGCCGACGAGTTCGCTCGTCTCGCGCCGCTCCAGCACGTGGTCCGGCAGCGGCTCGCGCGAGACCTCGGCCAGGATCGCGTCGATCTCCACGTCCGCCTCGGCCAGCGCGTCCTCGAGCGGAACGGGCGCGCGCTTGCGGCGCGCCTCGCGGATCTTGTTCTTCGCGATGCCGACGAGCCAGCCGCGCAGCCCCGAGCGCCCGTCCCAGCTCTCGAGCGCCTGCAGCGCCGTGAGGAACGTGTCCTGCACGACGTCCTCGACGAGGTCGCGATCGCGCCCGATCCGGAAGTGGACGAACTGGTAGACGGGGGTCAGGTGCTCGTCGAGCAGCTCGGCCGCGGCGCCGGCCTCGCCCGCCAGGATGCGGCGGCGCAGGCGCGTCTCGGCCGCGTCGGCGGCCGTGAGAGGCGGGGTGTCGGGTGCGGAGTGCGTCATGGCTCCGCCGTCAGGGTGCCGTGGGCCGCCGCGATCCTTCTCCCTTTCGCCTTTTTCCGGACCTAGACTGCGGCCCATGAAGCTCCTGCGCGCGCTCACCGCCCTGTGCCTCCTGGCCTTCGTCTCCGCCTGCGACGAGGACAACGCGATCTCGGTCCGCCTGCGCTTGGAGGAGAACCTGTCCGGCACCGTGATCACGAGCGCGCTGGCTCAACCCGCCGGCCCCGGTGCCGTCGAGACCGCCGCGGAGGGCGCGACGTTCGATCGCCAGGTCGAGCTGCGCGGCGCGAAGGGCCGCTTCGCCGCGCTGGACGGCCTGAGGATCGGGGACGTGCGCTTCTCGGCCGGCGCTTCGGAGAGCGGCCTGCGCTGGGCGCGGGTCGAGGTCCCGACCGGCCCCGACGCGCGCTGGCCGGACCTGTTCGTGCCGCTCGACGAGGCCGCGCGCCGTTCCGCCGCGGAGGCGTTCGAGGTCGGCACCCAGGCGCGCGACGTCGGCAAGACGATCAAGATCGAGATCGAGCTGCCGGCGGCCGTCGTGAGCCTCGGCGCGAGCGGCAAGCTGCGCGGGACGAAGAGCACCTCGGACGGCAAGACCGCGACGCTGATCGTCCCGATCGAGGCGGCGCGCGCGGGCAAGGAACCGCTGGTCTGGCAGATCACCTGGTGATCGCGCTCCGCCCGCGTCGACGGCCCGCGTCGACCTCCCGCGCCGAGCGCCGGCTATCCGGCGAGGTCCCGGTAGTAGTACGTGGTGCCGCACGGGCGGCCGTCGGGGTAGAGCGCATAGCGCGGGATGTCCCCGACACGCGTCCAGCCCAGGCGTTCGTACAGTCGCGCCGCGTCGCCGCCGGTCACGGCGTCGAGGACGAGCAGCGTCTTCCCGCAGTCGCGCGCCAGGCTCTCGGCGGCGCGCATGAGCGCGGCGCCCAGGCCGCGGCGGCGCGCGCGGCTGTGCACGAGCATCTTGGCCAGGTCGGCGCGGTGCGGCTGGTTCTCGGGCTGGTCAAGCACGAGCTGCACGGTGCCGCACAAGCCGTGCTCGTCCTCGGCGACGAGCAGCGCGCGCTCGCCGGCGGCGACGCCCAGCGCCACGCGACGCCAGAACGCGACGGCGCGTTCGCGCGTCAGCGGGCCGAGGAAGCTGACCGAAGCTCCGCCGTCGACGCAGTCGATCAGGACGGTGGAGAGCGCCTCGATGCAGTCGTCGTCGAGGGCGCGCACGCGGCGCAGGGACCAGGTCGTCGAGCTCATCGTCGGGGAGCGGTGCTGGACGCGATCACCACGGCGTAGCGCGCGGTCTTTCGCGTCGGGTTGTGGAACAGGACGGGCAGGTCGAGCTGCATGGCCAGGCAGTCGCCCTCGCGCAGGCGGTGGCGCTCGCGGCCCACGGTGACGTCCATCGCACCGGCGAGGATCCACACCTGCTGCTGCACACGCACGTCGCGCGCGCCGTTCTCGAACGCGACGCGCGCGCCGGGCGGGAAGCGGACCTCGACGATCTGCATCGGCTGCGGCGATCCCGGCGGGGACACGTTGCGCCGCACGTAGCCCGAGGCGGGGTCGCGCCACTGCGGTTGGTCGTCGCGCCGCGCGAGGGGCCCGTCCGCGGCGCGGGGCGCGTCGGCGGGCGGGTCGAAGAGCGCGGACAGCGTCACGCCCAGCCCCGTGGCGATCCGCTCGAGGACCACGGCGGTCGGGCTGCTCTCGCCGCGCTCGACCAGCGAGATCATCGAACGGCTCACGCCGCTCGCTCCCGCCAGGGCGTCCAGGGACAACCCGCGCGCGGCGCGCAGCTCGCGCACGCGGCCGGCGATGCGCTGGTTCAGGTCCGGGGGGGCGTCCTTCATGGTGGACTGAATGTCCAACATGCTGGACGGGGTCGTCAAGCCCCCGACTTCGGGGATTCCGGGAACGCGCCGGCGTCCTCGAGCGGCGCCAGCCGCAGAGCCGCGTACCGGCGCAGGTAGGGCTTCACGTCCATCTTCCGCGCGGTGTTGTCCGAGCTCATGTAGCGGATCGTCCCGAACACCTTGCGCACCGGGCCCCACGGGCGGTCGTAGCGTCCGAGCGTCCAGAAGATCCCGCTGTAGGAGTTCGGGTCGCGGCCGTCGAGCGCCCAGCGGTTGTTCAGCTCGATCAGCACCTGGAGCGCCGCGCGCGGGTTGCGCGTCCACTCCAGGATCTTCTTGCCCCACAGCATGCGCAGGTAGTTGTGGATGCGGCCCTCGCGCACGAGCTGGCGCTGAGCGCAGTTCCACAGCTCGTCGTGCGTCTCGGCGCGCTCGAACTCCTCGAGCGAGTAGACGTGCTCGCGCGGATCCTGGGCGTGGTCGGCCAGCGTCTGTTGCGCCCACGCGGGCAGCGACTCGTAGCGGTCGTGGTCGTCGCGCCGCGAGCACAGGTTGAAACCCAGCTCGCGCCACGTGACCAGCTCGTCGAGGAACGCCTCGCCCGACGGCGAGAGGTTCCACCAGCCGTCCTTCTTGCCGGCGGTCGTCGACGCGATGCGCGCCGGGGTCCAACCCTCGAGCTCCGCGATCGAGGCGAGGATCTGGTGCGTCGAGAGGTGGCCGAAGTGCAGCCAGGGCGAGAAGCCCGACGCGACGTCCTCGGACACGGCGCTGCGTTCCTCGGCGTAGCGCGGCAGCTTGTGGCGCACGAACTCGCGCAGTGCCCGCGCGGCCGCGTCGCTGCCGCCGGACTTCGGCGCCGCGGGCACGGCGTGGTCGATCGGCAGCGCGGCCAGCAGGCGCGCGTCGCCCTCGAGGAGCTTCGCCGAGGCGCGCGGCCAGCGCTTCTCGATCCCGCTCGCCACCTCGACGGGACCGCCGATCCGCGCGGCGGCCTCGAGCGGGTGCTCGAGCGGGCCCTCGTCGAGGTGCGGCTTCAGATGCTTCTGCAGGAAGCGCCGGAACGCGTACGCGCTCGGGTACGGCGCGTCGGCGGCGCGCATCGGCAGGAGGCCATTCGCGTCGACCGCCTCGAGCAGCACCGGCAGCTTCGCGGCCGCGCTCGCGACCATGCGCGGCAGGAAGAAGCACGGGTAGTCGTCCGTGACGACGACGGTCGCGCGCTGCGCGAGCGCTTCGAGCAGCCCCGCGCCCGCGCCCTCCGCGGGCTCGACGTAGGGGTAGTACGCGACGCCAGCCGCGGCGCACGCGTCGCGGTTCGCGCGCATGCCGTCCAGCACGAAGCGGTGCAGGCGGTCGCTGTTCCAGCGGTAGCCGACGCGCAGCGGCTCGAACACGAGCAGCGGCTTGTCGAATTCGCAGGCGAGCTGCACCGCGCGCTCGAGCGCGAAGTTCCAGCCCGTGCGCCGGTTGGCGATCATCCAGTAGAGGACGTACTCGCCGCTCGCGCGGGCGGCGCGCGGATTCCGTGCCTGGACCCTGAGCGGCGGGACGGCGGGCGCGCTGCGGTTCATGGGTCGGCGTTCGAACGGCCCGCGACGCCGGATTCCGCGCGCTTCAGTAGTCCGACGCCGGCCGCGCGTCGAACGCGAACCAGGCCGCGGCGGCGGCGGGGATCAGCGCGGCCAGGAAGGCGACCGCGCCGGAGAGGAACGGCGAGCGCGCGCGCAGGCTCGGGATCTCGCCCGCCCAGGGTCCGACGAACGCCGCGGCGACGAGCACCCAGCAGATCGTGGGCAGGTCGTAGATCACCGTCTGCCGCACGATCGACGACACGGCGACCGCGAGGATCGCGAGCGCGCCGGTGGCGAGGTGCGCGCTGCGCACGAGCAACGCGACGACGACGGCCGCCCCGAGCGCAGCCGCGAGAGCGCCGAGGAGCTGCGCCTGGAACCCGCTGCGGTTCAGCACCGCCATCGCCGCCGTTCCCGCGCACGCGACCCACAGTGCCACGGGCAGGGACGGTCCCGGCCGTCGGATCGCGAGGCGCTCGAGGCCCGTCCAGATCGCGTAGACGAGCAGCACGCTGCCCAGGCCCGCGACGTCGAGCGCCGCACGCTCGACCCCGGCCTGGCGGACGAAGTGGTAGGGGAGGATCGCGAAGAGCGCCAGGTAGAAGGCGTTCCCGAAGCGCGCGACGAGCGGGATCGTGCGCAGCGGCGACAGAACGACGGCCGCGGCGATCATCCAGAACACCTTGGCCATCGTGTCGAGCTGGACGTCCGACCCGGGAAGCGCCGGGAGCGCCTTGAGCCCGACGTGCGCCGCGAGGTACGCGCCACCGAGCGCCACGGCGCCCGCGACCGGCCGCGCGACCGCCGGCTCGCTCCGCGCGCGGCGCGCGGAGACGAGCAGCACGATCCCGGCGACGATCGCCGGGATCAGGATGCCGAAGGCGATCGCGGACGGGCCGTCCATGGTCGGGCGTCGAGGTCCCGGGCTACTTCGCCGCCGCGGCTTCGACGCTGACGATCAGGTCGACTTTGTCGCCCAGCATGCCCTTGCCGTAGTGGATGCCGAAGTCGGAGCGCGCGATCGAGAACGTGCCGTGGAAGCCGATCAGCGCCTCGCCGTCGCGGCCCTTGCCGCGGCCGACCTCCTCGAGTGCGATCGTGACGTCCTTCTTCACGCCGTGCAGCGCGAGCGTGCCGGCGACTTCCCAGTTCTTGTCCGTGTTCTTGACGCTCTTGCTCTGGAACGTCGCGACCGGGAACTCCTTCACGTCGAAGAAGTCGGGACCGCGCAGGTGCTCGTCGCGCGCCTTGTTGTTCGTGTTCAGGCTCGCGACCTGGATCTGGATCTCGACCTTGGAAGCCTCGGGCTTCGCGGCGTCGAGCGTGATCGTCCCGGCGATGTCGTCGAAGCGGCCGTAGGAACGGCTCGTGTTCAGGTGCGTCGTCGAGAAGATGACGGTCGAGTGGACCGGGTCGATCTTGTACGTGCCGCCCGCGTCCGGCGACGTCGCGACGACGGCCGGGGTCTTGGCGGCGGTGAGGGCGAGGCCGCCCAGCGCGAGCGCGGCGAGCGAGAGGGTGGGGACGAGGATCTTGATCATGGTTGGTTTCCGTGGGCCGTCGTTGTGACGCGAGCAGGTTGGCGGCGCGCGCGACCGGACGCAAGCGCGACGCGCGCTCGTCGCGCGCTTTTTCCCGGAGATTCCGGCCGAGGATCGCCGACCGGCGCCGGTGCTGTGGTTCCGGAGAGGAAACCATGGACTCGATTCCGCAACCCACGCCCGCCGCGCAGCCCGTTCCCTTCCGGAAACGCCGGAGGCGTCGCCTCGAAGTCGCCGCGGCCCTGCTCGTCGCGCCGATCGTCGCGCTCGAGTGCCTGCGGCGGCTGGGCGACGCGACGGGTCTCGCCGAGATCCGCGACGACCAGGTCGGCGTCGTCGTCGACAGCTGGAATCGCACGAAGACGACCGTCGACACGCCCGGATACCGGCCGTACCTGCCCTGGTTCCAGGAGGTGCACACGATCGACAAGAGTCCGAACGCGTTCGTGTTTCGCGGCAACCTGACGGAAGGCCTGAACCAGGTGCCGCGACTTCTGATCCGCGCGCGGGACGGTTCGAGCTTCTGGTTCGACGAGGTCACGCTGCAGTACGCGCTGCGCGTCGAGCGCGCGGAAGGAGTCCTCGACGACTCGGGCGGGGGCGATGCGTTCAAGGAGGAGCTCCTCCGCTGTCACGCGCGCGCGATCCTGCGCGACGAGTTCGGCCGTTTCGCGGCCGGCGATTCCGCGCGGCCCGAGTCGGTGGCGGCGGCGACGCGCGCCAGCCTCGAGCGGATGAACAAGGCGCTCGAGGCGCACGGGATCGAGGTGCTCGAGGTCAGCTCGCCGAAGCCCGCCTTCGACAAGGGCTACGAGGACCTGATCAACCGCCGCAAGCTGGCCAATCAGGAGACGGAGAAGCTGCGGGTCGAGGTCTCCTCGCTGGAGGAGAAGGCCCGGCTGCGCGAGCAGAAGGTCCGCAAGGAGAAGGATCTCGAGCTGCTCGCGCTGGAGGGCAACCTGGCCCGCGACGTGGGCAAGGCCGAGAGCGAGCTGATCCGCGCGCGCGCGGAGGCCGACAACGTGGTCGCCGAACGCGTGAGCCAGGGACGGATCGCGAAGGCCGAGAAGGAGCTGCAGGCCTCGGTCCTGACCGCGAAGTACCGCGGCCTGGCCGAGGACGCGCAGGCGCGCGCCGAAGCGTTGCGCGTGCACGGCGCGGGCGCGGTGCGCGCGGCTCTCGTCGACCAATTGGCCGGCATCCAGTTCCAGATCGTGCCCTACAGCCGCGATCCGGCGCCGCAGCGCATCGAGTACGAGCAACCGGCCGGGAAACCCTGAGGTCCGAACATGCGTGCCTTCTTCCAAGCGCTCGGAGAGATGCTGGCGAGCCTCGTGCGCGCGATCGCGCGCGGCACGTTTCGCGGGACCATCGCGGTCGCGAAGAGCCGCGCGTTGCGCGCGGCGGTCGCGATCGTGCTGTCGCTCGTGCGCGTGACGGCCTGGACCGCGCTGTTCGCCGCGCTCGCGCTGGGCACCGGCTGGTTCGCGTTCCAGCGCGTGCCGGCCGGCTTCGTGGGGGTGCGCCAGGACAACTTCGGCAACGGCATCCGCGACGTCGACTACGAGTCGGGCATCTACTTCGCCCCGCGCGGCTTCGTCACCTGGCACGGCGTCGAGAAGAAGACCTACGTGCTCGACTTCACCTGGGAGAGCGAGGGCGGCGACTGGCCGCCGATCGAGGTGCGCACGAAGGACGGCAACATCTGCCACCTGGGCGTGTCGCTGCTCTACCGCGTGAAGCCCGGCGAGGCGCACGCGCTCGTGCGCGACGGCCTGCGCACCGCCTTCCACCAGCGCGTGAAGGGCACGACGGAGAAGATCGTGCTCGAGGAGTTCGGGAAGCTCACGAGCTCGGAGTACGCCGACACGGACGTGCGTCTGGCGCGCTGCGCCGCGACGCTGCAGCGGCTCAAGGCGCCGCTCCTCGAGTACCACGTGGAGGCCGACTCGCTGCTCGTCACCCAGTTCCTGTTCGCGATGCAGTACGAGCTCAAGCTCCAGGAGCAGCAGCTCCTGGCCCAGCAGCAGCTGATGACGGAGGCGCAGCGCGAGCTGGAGACGAACCGCGAGGTGATCGCGGTCGCCGAGGCGCGCATCGACGCGTCCGAGAAGGCGATCCGCGCCGAGCGCGACGCCGTGATCCAGACGCGCTACGCCGCCGGCCGCAAGCAGATCGTGGCGCTCGAGCAGGAGGCCAAGGAGTACGACCGGCGCCGCAAGGTCGAGGGCCAGGCCGAGTACGACCGGCTCGTCGCCGAGGGCGACCGCGCGCTGCTCCAGGCGCAGGGACTCCAGGAGATCCTCGCGAACGAGCTCTACGACACGGAGGGCGGCCGCATCCTGCTCGCGCGCAAGGCGGCCGAGAACCTGAACCTGAAAGCCGTGACGCTGAACGCGAACGACCCGCGCGTGCCGAGCGTGCTCGACCTGGACGAGATGGTGCGGCTCCTGATGGGCCAGGGGGCGTCCGTCGTTCCCTGAGTCGCGGCCGCGCCGCGTCCGTCCGCGACGGAGTCGCGAGGGCCGGCGGCTCGCCCACGGGATAGGATTCTCCGCCCCCGTGACCGCGATCCCGAACTCGAACCCCGCCGTGGAGCCGCCGGCGCGCGTCCGGCGCTCCTTTCCCGTCCGCACCGAGAAGACGCGCTGCGTCGTCTGCGGCGCCGACGACGCGCGCCCGTACCGCGGCGGCATGTACCGGATCGGCGCGACGAGCTTCGACCTCGTGCGCTGCGGTTGCGGGATGGTGTACGTCGATCCGCGGCCGGACGGCCCGACGCTCGGCGCGATGTACGACGACGCCGACTACTACACCGACGGCTACAACCTGGGCGTCGAGACGCAGAACTACTTCGAGCGCCGCGACGAGCTGCTCGCGCTCTACGACGGCGTCGTGGCGCAGTACGAGCGCGAGACGGGCATCGCGAAGGGGACCTTCTTCGAGCTGGGCAGCGCCGGCGGCTTCTTCCTCGAGGCCGCGCGGCGCCGCGGATGGCGCGTGCAGGGCGTCGAGCTCTCGCCGCCCGCCGCCGAGTACTCGATCCGCGAGCTGGGCCTGCCCGTCTTCCGCGGCCTGCTCGAGGAGGCACCCTTCCGGCCGCAGAGCTTCGACGTGGCGCTGGCCGACAACGTGCTCGAGCACACGACGGATCCGCTGGGCGTGCTGGTGAAGCTGCGCGAGCTGCTCGTGCCCGGCGGCGCGCTGATCGTGATCTGCCCGAGCTACGTGAACTCGCCCTACTTCCGCGCGCTGCAGACCGCGCAGAAGCTCGTGCCGCGCGCGCTGCTCGGACCGCAGACGCTGAAGCTCCTGAAGCTCGACGGCGCGGACAACGGCTACCCGTACCACATCCTCGAGTTCGATCTGCGCGCGCTGCGCACGCTGGCGGAGCGCGCGGGGTTCACGGTCGAGCGCGTCGAACGCTCGGTGCCGCTGCCCGCGCACCTCTTCAAGGCGGCCTCGCCGACCCTCGCGCAACGACTCCAGCGCGCGATCTTCCGCACGCTCGACGGCGGGATGCGCGCGGGCCTGTTGCCCGGCGCGCGCGTGCGGCTCGTGCTGCGCGTCCCGGCGCCGGCCTAGCGCCCGTGCATCAGCGTCCCGTGCGTCAGCGTCCCGCGCTGCCCGCGGGCAGCCAGCGTCCATTCGTGCGCCAGTACGCGCGCCCGTCGACCGTAGCGAGCGTTCCTTCCGCGGCGTACACGTCGCCGCGCTCGAGCCCGACCTCGCCGCCCGCGACGTGGACCGCGGCGCGCAGCGCGCCGGTCAGCGTCGCCCCGAAGCGCGCGCCCGGCGGGATGCCGGTCTTGACGCCTTCGGCCGTCACGCTGTCGTCCACGCCCTCGATCGCGAAGTCGAGCTGCACGCGCCCCTCATACGGCGCGACGCGCCGCTTCAGCGGCGGCGCAAGCTCCGGGGCGCGACCCCATTCGCGCGCGACCGTGATGGCGTGCAGGACGACGAGCAGGTCGATCGCGTCCGCGTCCGTGCCGACCGGCGAGACGGCGGGTGTGGCGCCGCTCGAATCGCCGCTGCGTGCCGTTGGAGCCGGGGCCGCACGCGAGCACGCCGCGGCGCACGCCAGCGCGATCGCCGCCATCCACCGAGCGTCGTGTCTCGACCGGGCGTCCTTCCCAGGAACCGTGGTGTCCAACGTCAGCGCTTCAGGACGGGCAGGTACTCGCGCCACGGTCCCACCTCCTCCGTGTACCGACGGCCCATGACGCGGCTGATCTGCGCCAGATGGTCGAGATCGTGCACGGCCCAGGTGGAGAGCAGCTGTCCGAGCGTGACCGCACCCAGCGCCGGGTGACGGCCGGGGAGGGCCAACTGCGCCTCGGTCAGCCGCCAGCCGCGCACGACCTCGAGGCTCTCGCGACGCAGCTCGGCGAACCGGTCGAGGAGCTGTTCGAGCGACGAGCCCGCGGAGCGCTCGAACTGCGCGAAGCGGTCGACCGGCTCGAACGGGCGCGCATCGCCGTGCTCGAGGATCAGGCGGGCGCGCTGTACCCAGTCGGCCTCCTCGCCGTGGATGAGATGGCCGACGACGTCGAACGCGCTCCACGCGTCGGGCGCGTCGCGCCGCGCGTGCCAGGCGGGGCTCGTCCCGCGCAGGAGCGCGTCGAGGGCGGCGGGCGTGCGAGCGAGGAGATCCAGCGTGTCCGGCAGCGCGAAGCTCATGCTGGTCCATACCCGCCGCGGCGGTTCCTTGTCGAGCGTCGATCAAGACGCGGCCCGGGCGGTGCGGCGGGCTCGGAAGCAGGACGGGATCGCGCTGTCCAGCGACTCACGCACGCGCGAGCCGGTGAGCGAGCGCCTTGGGCGTTCCCGTCGGTCCTCACCGTGCGCGCGCCGCGTGCTCCGCGACCAGCGCCTCGAGCACGCGCCGGAACGCCGGTTCGGCCGCATCGTCGCCGACGTTCGTCACGATCAGCACGGCGAAGTCCGCGTGCGGGGCGAGCGACGCTTCCGCGACCCAGAAGCCGTTGCTGCCGAGGTGTCGCAGCAGCTTGCCGCCGGCCCACGACTGCTCCGTCACGACCCAGCCGGGCGAGTAGCCCCAGTCCGTTCCGCCCGGAGAATGCAGCCTCTGCCACGTCGCCGCCGCGAGGTAGCTCGTGTCGCCGCGCTCGCCGCGCAGGTGCGCCGCGACGAAGCGCGCCCAGTCCCCGAGCGTCGTGTGGATCGTCCCCGTCGGGCCGGAGAGGGCCGGGTTGTCGGCGTTCGGGCCGAGCTCGACCGGGGTCCAGCCGTCGGTCCCGCGCATGTGCCCCAGCGGTTCGTCGAGCGTTCCCGGCGTCCCGGGCGCACCGAAACCCGTGCGCGTCATGCCGAGAGGCTCGAACACCTCGCGCGCCATGAGCTCTTCCCAGCTCGCGCCGGTACGCGCCTCGAGCATCGCGCCGGCGACGACGACGCCGGCGTTCGAGTACACGGTCTCGGTGTTCGGCGTCGAAGTGGGCGCGACGCTCAGGCCTTGGCGGACGAAGTACGCGCGCTGCTCGCGCGGGGACCCGCCGCGCGCGACCGTGCGCTCCCACAGGTCCTGCTCGAAGTTCATCGAGGCGCCGGATCGATGGCAGAGGAGCCACAGGATCGGCACGTCCTTCCATCCCGGATGCACCGCCGTGCCGAAGACGTCGCCGATCGTGGTGTCCCAGGTCAGATCGCCGCGCTCGATCCGCCGCGCCGCGAGCGTCGCCGTCAGCGCCTTCGTGCACGAGCCGATGTGCCACTGGTCGTCGACGGTGACGCGCGCCGCGCCGGTGGCCGAGCGCACGCCGGAGACGCCGATCGCGTCGATCCCGCCCGACGTGACGAGCGCGGCACCGAGCGCGGGCAGGTCCGACTCCACTCGAATGCGCTCCACGAGCGGAGCGAGGTCGCGCGGCGCGCGCTCGGGTCCGGCCGGGGCCGTGCAGGCGCCCAGTACGCCGCCCAGTACGCCGCCCAGTACCCCGGCCAGGATCGCGAGGGTTGCGTGGATGCGGTGCGTGCGCATGGCGTGATGTCGGCACCCGCCGCGAGCGATCGGGGCGTGCGCGCCGCGGGTTCGGGGTGGAGCGTCGGGCGCATGCTAGCGTCGCGCGGGAAGCGGCTCGCGCGCGCGCCACATCGTGGTGACCGATCGCGACGGCGGTGGTAGGGTCGTCCCGTCGGCGACGAGGAAGTCCCGGGCGCCGACCGCGGAGGATTCGTCCCATGTTGCATCGGTCCACCATCCGAGTCGGCCTGCGGCGCGCGCTCGCCGTCCTGACCCTCGCGCACGCCGCCGGATCCGTCGTCGCGCGCGACGCGTCGGCGCAGGTTCCCTTCGACGGCTGCGGCACGATCGTGCCGGGCGTCACGTGCCCGAAGCTCTTCCAGGCCGACAGCGGCGGCACGTGGCTGCTCTCCGACTATGCCGCGTTCGTCGTCGGCGACTACGTCCACGTCGTGGGGCAGGCGGATCCGGGCTGCATCACGTTCTGCCAGCAGGGCGGGTGCATCTTCGGCAACACGATCCAGCTGTGCGGGGTGTGCGCCTGCACCGGCTTCTGCGCCGGCGACGGCACCGGCACCGCGTGCCCGTGCGGGAACAGCGGCGCGCCCGGTCACGGCTGCGCGAACAGCGTGAACTCCGCGGGCGCGCTGCTCGGAGGCACCGGGATCGCGAGCCTGTCGAACGACACGGTCGTGCTCGCGGGCACCGGGATGCCGAACTCTTCGGCCCTGTACTTCCAGGGCACGACGCAGGTCTCGGTCGTCTTCGGCGACGGCAAGCGTTGCGCCGGCGGATCCATCGTGCGCCTGGGCACGAAGACGAACGCGAGCGGCGGCTCGCAGTATCCCGCGGCGGGGGACCCGAGCGTCTCCGTGCGCGGCCTCGTGCTGGCGCCGGGCACGCGCACGTACCAGGTGTGGTACCGCAACGCGGCGGCCTTCTGCACGGCGTCGACGTTCAACCTGTCGAACGGGATCGAGGTCAGCTGGGGCGCGTAGGCGTCGAGCGCCCTCCGCGTCAGCGCGGCGCGGTCGCGGCGCTAACGCGTTCGAGCGCGCGCGCGGGGGCGAGGTCCGCTTCGATCCCGCGCTCGATCAGCTCGCGCGACAGCGCGCTCGCACCGCGCCGGAAGCCCGCGGACTCCGCGCCGGTGCGCGCGATCCAGTCGGCGTCCTGCTCGAGCACGGCGGCGGTGTCCCAGGGCATCGGCAGCGACACGCCGGGGCGCGCGAGGCCGGCCTCGAGCGCGACGCGCTGCGCCGGGCTCGCGTTCGTCACGCGCCGCGCGTCGTCGAAGGCCGCGTCGATCGGCGCACCGCGGATGCGCGCCTGCCAGCGCAAGCCGTTGCCCAGGCCGGTGGTCAGGGCCTCGTGCCACGTCGCCGGCCAGGCCGCGAGGAACTCGGGGAGATCCAGCGTCCCGCCGCGCGCGAGCGACTTCTCCGCGGCCTGCACGCCCAGGTTGAAGCCGACCGCGAGGATCACGCGCGGCTTCACGTCGGCGGGCAGGGCTTCGACGCGCGCGACGATCTCGTCGTGCGGGACGGCGTTGCGCGAGCTGAGGAGCGCGCGCGCCACCTGCGCCAGGTTGTACCCGTCGAGCTTCGCTCCCACGTTCGTCGAGCGGAACGTCCAGTCGACGATGCCGATGCTCGACGCGGAGGGGATCGCGGCCGCGCTGAGCAGCGCGAAGCCGGCGTACTTCGCCGCGCCGCCGCGCGCGATCCACCGGTCGGCCCACACGGCGACGAGCACGAGCGCGCAGAGCAGCGTCGGCAGGAAGTAGCGGTAGCCCGCGACCTCGACCGGCGGCGTGTGGCCGCCGAGCCGGAAGTTCGAGACGCCGTACGCCAGCGCGGCGAGCGGCACGTAGAGCACGAACGGGAGGAGCCGCGCCGATTCGAACCGCCGCGCCTCCTCGGGCGGGGATGGCGCGGGGCGGAACAGCGTGCGCACGAACTGCGCCAGGCTCGCGCCCGTGCTCGGGATGGCCGCCAGGTACGCCGCGGCGAACGCCGCCAGGAACAGCGTCGTGAGCAGCTCGCGCGACAGGCCCGCGAACGGCTCGAAGACGCCCGAGCGCGCCAGCGCCGGACCCAGGAAGTCGCCGACGCGCGCCAGGACGTTCCCTCCGCGGCCGCTGTTCTCGGCTCCGAACTTCGCGTCGAGGAACCCCAGTCCGCGCCCGCTGGTCGCCACGTTCACGACGAGCAGCGGCGCGAGCCCCAGCGCGAACCCGGCGACGAGCACGGGCAGGTCGCGCAGCGTGCGCCGCGCGCCGCGCAGGCCCGCGTGCATGCCGAACAGCAGCCCGACGGGGATCAAGGCGCCCAGGAAGACGAACAGCGCGAAACCGCACGCGAACGCGTAGCCGAAGAGGCCCGCGCGCGTCTTCCACGCGCTCGCGAACCAGCCGTAGGCGCACGCGACCGCCAGGCTGGTGAAGAACAGGTTCTCGAAGTGGTTACCCGAGTTGATCAGCGAGTACTTCGTCAGGGTCGGCGGCCCGATCGCGAACAGGAAGCCGGCGAAGTTGGCCGCGCGCCGCGAGAAGTGCCGGTCGACGATCCGCCACACGACGACGAGCGTGGCCAGACCGAGCAGCGCCGGCAGGATCTTCAGCGCCAGGTAGCTCGAGCCGAACAGCGCGAACACCGGCACCGTCAGGAACCCCATCAGGATCTGGCCCGCGGCGTTGTCGTAGAAGTAGCGCAGCGGGAAGTCGATGCCGCGCAGCGTGAGCTCGGCCATCGTCCCCATCGGGTAGAGCTCGTACATCGGCAGCGCGAGCTCGTCGAAGCTCGTGGCCGCGATCAACCCGCGCAGCACGACGTAGGCGGCGCACGCGAGGAGGAGCCCGAGCGGGATGCGCGGCATCGCGGTGGCGTCAGATCCGGCCGACGAGGGACATCCAGCGCAGCTTCAGCACGGTGACGTAGCCGCTGAGCAGCTTGCCGAACGTGAGCGTCGACTCGCCGTACTGGCGGTTCTGGAACTCGATCGGGACCTCGGCGATGCCGATGCCGGCGCGCGCGGTCTTGAAGAGCAGCTCCTGCACGATCGCGGGCCCGGCCGAGAACGTCTCGCCCACGCGGATCGCCTCGAGCGTCTCGCGCTTCCAGGCGCGGAAGCCCGAGTTGCAGTCGCGCACGGGCACGCCCAGGACCACGCGGATGTAGAGGTTCGCGAGCTTCGTGATCGCGCGGCGCGCGACGCCGCGGTCGGCGTCCCTGCCGCCCTGCGTCGCGCGCGAACCCAGGACGAGCCCCACCGGCGTCGGCCCGCCGTTCAGGCGCCGGATCATGTCGGGGATGTACTTCGGCTGGTGCGAGAGGTCGGCGTCCATCTCGATCACCACCGGCGCGCCCAGCGCCAGCGCGTGCACGAAGCCGTCGCGCCCCGAACGCCCGCGGCCCTTGTCCGCACAGCGGTGCAGGAGGTGCACGCGCGGATCCTGCAGCGCGCGCTCGGCCACGAGGCGCCACGTGCCGTCGGGCGAATCGTCGTCGATGACGAGCACGTGGAAGCCCGGCCCGAGCGCGAGCAGACCGTCCACGAGGAGGCCGATGTTCCCCGACTCGTTGAAGGTCGGCACGGTGACGACGACCGCCGGCCGGCGCGGGGGCTCCACGGCAGGACGCGCGGCCGTCTCGTTCGGCGGGGGAGGCATGCGGGACGGTCGGCCGATCCTGTCGAGGGACGCGGATCGCGAGAAGGATAGCCCCCGAGGAGCCCCAGCGGCGAGCCCCAGGCGCCCGGATCAGGCAGCGGACTCCCGGATCCGCGTCGGCCTCAACCCGCGCGGAATCCGCTTCCGATACGCCTCCACGCGCCCCGGTTTCCGCGCGCGCCAGGCTTCCATGTCCAACAGTCCGACTCTCCTGCGGCGGTCCCAGCTCGGCGAACTCCTCGTGGCCGAGGGCAAGCTCACGCGCGAGGAACTCGCGGCAGCGTTGGCGTACCGCGAGGAACGCGGGCTCAAGCTCGGCCAGGCGCTGGTGGCGCTGCACCTCGTGACGCAGCAGGACCTCGCCGGCGCGCTGCGCTCCCAGGGCCGCGTCCACTGCCTGAACCTCACGCCCAGCGTGGTCGATCCCGAGGTCGCGCGCCTGCTGCCCGAGGCCATGGCGCGCCAGTACGTCGCCGTGCCCGTCCACCGCGTCGCCGGCCGCGTCACGGTGGCGATGGAGGACCCGGCCGAGGAGTACGACGTCGACGCGATCGCGGTCGCGCTGGGCGAACCCGTCTTCGCGGTGCACGCGGATCCGGAACGCATCGCCGATGCGATCGAGCGCGTGCACCGCACCGGCGCGCAGTCGGCCCGATCGGAGGCCGATGCGCCGCGCTTCACGCTCGTGCGCGGCCCGCTGCCCGAATCCGAGCCGGACGAGGCGGCCGAGAACCTCGTGCGCGCGGCCCTGTGCGAGGCGCTCGCGATCGGGGCCGACTCGTTCCACGTCGAATCCACCGCCCGCGGCGCCGAGATGTCGTTCCGCGTCGACGGAGCGCGCACTCCCGCGGCACTGCTGCCGGCCGAGTGGGCCGAGGCCTGCGTGCGCTGCCTCGTCGCCCTCGTCGGCGCGACGCCGGGAGCCGAGCACGCCGCGGGAACCGTCCAACTCGGCGAACAGGCCCTCGAACTCGACGTCGCGACGATCGTCGGTTCCCACGGCACGTGCGCGCGCGCCGCGCTGCGTGCGCCCGCGAGCCCGGTCGCGATCGAGCATCTGCCGCTGGACGTCGAGGAGCGCGCGACCGTCCGTTCGTGGGCCGCCGCGACGGGCCTCGTGCTCGTCGTCGGACCGGCGCGCGCCGGATGCGATTCCCTGGCGAGCGAGCTGGCCGAGCGCGCGGCGACGTCCGGCCGCCGCGTCTACCGGCTGGGCTCGGCGGGTGCGCCCGCGGAGGGCATCGTCGCGGTCTCGCGCCGACACGGCGCGGACACGGCCTCGGACCTCCGCGCGATCGGCGACCAGGCTCCGGACGTCGTCGACGCGGGACCCGTCGCGGGCGGACCGGCCTGGCGGGCCGCGCTCGACCTCGCGCGCTCCGGCACGCTCGTGATCGCGCGGGTGGAGGCCCGCGACGGCGCGAGCGCGCTCGCGACCGTCCTGCGCGCGGTCGAGGACGGCGCGGCCGTCGCCGGCGCGTGCACGGGATCCGTCGCGCTGCGCGAGGTCCGGCTCACGTGTCCCGGTTGTCGCTCGCACGCCGGCGAGGGCCAACCCGCGCGCGATTGTCCGCAGTGCGGTGGCTCGGGCTTCCAGGGCTCGGCGCGCATCGCCGAAGTGCTCGACCTGCGCGGACCGCTGCGGGAGCACGTGGAGCGCGACGCCGGTGCCGACGGCTTGCGCGCCGCGGCCGTGGCGCTCGGGATCGCGACCCTGGACGAGCGCGGCCGCGACCTCGTGCGCCGCGGTGCGACGAACGAGCGCGAAGTGCAGCGCGCGCTGAACCGCTAGCCGACGGAACCCACGATGAACGACATCCTCCTCGTCCACGACCTCCAGGCGAGCCCCGGCTCGCGCCGCGCCGTCCTGGAGCGCGCCGGGTGGCGCGTGCGCTCGACCTCGAGCGCCGTGGAATGCCTGGCGTGGTTGCGCGAGTCGAAACCGGCGCTGGTCCTGCTCGACGTCTTCCTCGAGGGCAGCACGGGTTTCGACCTGTGCCGCCGCATCCGCGACCATCATCCCGCGTCGAGCCTGCCGATCGTCCTGGGTTGCCACATCTACCAGGAGCCCGAGCACGAGGCCGAGGCCGCGCGCGCCGGCGCGCAGTGCTACCTGGCGCTGCCCGTGGAGCCCGAGGAGCTTCTCGCGGTCGTCGCGAGCCTGACCGGAGATGGACAGGGAGTCCGCGCGGCGTAGTTGACAGCGGTCGGCGCGCTCTCGATCCTCCGTCGCGAGGATCCCGAGGAGACCGCCATGACCGAACCCACGCGCCGCAGCCTGCTCGTCTCGTCCCTCCTCGGCGCCGCGGCCGGGTCCTCCCTGCTGCGCGCCGCGCGCGCGCAGGACGGCGGCGCGGTCCCCGCGACGAAGTTGGCTGCGCCGGCCACGAAGGCCGCGCCCGCGCTGCGCAAGGCGATCAAGTACGGCATGATCGCGGGCGAGGTCTCCGTCCTCGAGAACTTCCGGCTGGCGAAGGAGTGCGGCTTCGAGGGCGTGGAGCTCGACAGCCCGAGCGAGATCGACCGCCGCGAAGTCGTCGCGGCCGCGAAGGCGACGGGCGTCGTCGTCCACGGCGTGATCGACTCCGTCCACTGGCGCGACCGCTTCTCGGACCCCGACGTCACCGTGCGCGAGCGCGCCGTCGCCGCGCTGCGCGGCGCGATCGCCGACGCGAAGACGTACGGGGCCTCCACCGTGCTCGTCGTGCCCGGCGTGGTGCGCGACGCCGAGAAGGAGAACTTCCAGCAGGTGTGGGAGCGTTCGCGGGCCGAGATCGCGAAGTGCCTGCCCGAGGCCAAGGAGGCGGGCGTGCGCATCGCGATCGAGGTCGTGTGGAACGACTTCCTGAAGACCCCGGAGGACCTCGTGAAGTACGTGGACGAGTTCCAGGACCCGACCGTGGGCGCGTACTTCGACTGCTCGAACATGATCAAGTACGGCCTGCCGTCCGCGGAGTGGATCCGCCGGCTCGGCAACCGCCTGCTCAAGGTCGACTTCAAGGGCTACAGCAAGTCGAAGGGCTGGGTCGGGATCGGCGAGGGCGACGAGGACTGGCCGGCCGTGATGGAGGCCCTGGCGCAGGTCGGCTACTCGGGCTGGTTCACGGCCGAGGTCGGAAGCGGGGGCCGCGAGCACCTCCTCGACGTCTCGCGTCGGATGGACCTCATCCTCGGTCGCGCGTGACCGGCCGGTTCCGGATGCGGACCGGCGCGGCCGGGCCTCGTCCGGCCTCACTCCCACGCTCGAACCCGGGTTCCCCATGTCCCTGCGTCTGATCGGGATCACGAAGCGCTACGGCGCCCAGCTGGCGCTCGACCGCGTCTCGCTCGAGGTCCAGAAGGGCGACATCTACGGCTTCATCGGACACAACGGCGCGGGCAAGACGACCGCGATGCGCGTCGCGCTCGGTCTGGTGCGTCCGGAAGCGGGCACCGTGCTCGTCGAGGGCATCGACGCCGCGCGCGAACCGCGCGAGGCGCGCGCGCGCATGGGCGGGCTCATCGAGACGCCCGGATTCCACGGCGCGTGGTCGGGCCCGAAGAACCTCGAGGAGCTGGCGCGGATCCAGGGATTCTCGCCGGGTGACGCGCGGCGCGAAGCCGCGACGTGGATCGAGCGCGTGGGCCTCGCGCACGCCGGACGGAAGCCGGTGCAGGCCTACTCGCACGGCATGCGGCAGCGCCTGGGGATCGCGCAAGCGCTGCTCGGATCCCCGCGCATCCTGCTGCTCGACGAGCCGACGAACGGGCTCGATCCCGAGGGCATCGCCGAGATGCGCGAGCTGCTGCGCGCGCTGAACCGCGAGCACGGCACGACGATCCTCGTCTCGAGCCACCAGCTGCACGAGCTGGCCGCGATCTGCAACCGCATCGGCGTCCTGAAGGGCGGCCGGCTCGTGGCCCAGTCCGAGACGGCCGCGCTGTTCGGCGCGAGCACGCTCTACCGGCTCGAAACGAGCGATGCGGCGGCGGCGCAGCGCATCCTGGCGCAGCGCGGCGTCGCGTCGAGCGTGGACGGCGCCAGCCTGGCGTTCGACCTGGGCTCGCGCGCGCCTTCCGAGCTCGCGCAGGCGCTCGTGCAGGGCGGCGTGCCGCTGCGGGCGTTCGCGCCCGCGCCGCAGAGCCTCGAGCAGATCTACCTGCGTTTCCCGGCCGCCGCGCATCCGACCGGGATCGCAGCGCCCGAACCGGTCGCGGCCGCGCCCGTGCGCGAGCGCCTCGCGCCGCGCGATCCCGTGCGCCGCGTGACGACGGCCGACGTGCGCCGCTGGAACAGCTCGCTCGCCGTGCCGCTGCTGCTTCTCGCGCCCGCGGCCGCCGGGGCGCTGGCGATCGCGCACCGCGCCGCGCAGGCCGCCGAGGACGCGCGCGCGGTCGGCGGGCAGGCGGTCTTCAGCGCCACCGACGTGAACGGCTTCGAGGCGGTCGGGCTCGCGCTCCAGGCCGGGCTGCCCGTGCTGGCGTTCGTCTCGCTCGGGCTCGCCAGCCAGTCGATCGCGGCGGAGCTCGCGCGCGGCACGCTGCGCAACACGCTCCTGCGTCCGGTCACGCGCGCGCAGGTCGTGCTGGGGAAGTTCGGCGCGCTGGCCGCGGCGACGCTCGGCTCCTACGCGCTGCTCGCCGCCGCCGCCGTGGGCCTCGCGGCGCTGTCGTTCGGATTCGGGGACGTCGTCGAGGTGCTGCCGAATGGTGCGCACTTCACGCTGCTCCCGGCCGCGGCGCTGTGGCCCGACCTCCGGCTGGCGCTCCTCGCGCCGATCGTGCCACTCCTGGCCTACGCCGCCGTCGGGTTCCTCTCCGGGACGATCGCGCGCGTCGGCGCCGCGGCACTGGCGCTCGCGCTGGGCACGGGCGTGGTCCTCGACCTCGCGCGCAGCTTCCTGCGCGCCGTGGGGGCGCGCAGCGCGCTGCCCAGCGATCACCTGCCGTCGCCGCTCTCGGACACGTCCTACGTGCGCTACTACGTCGACGTCGCGCAGGGCGTGAGCAACGCCACGTTCGAGCACGGCGCGGCGTCCGTCTGGGTCCCGGCGGCGTGGTGCGTCGCGGCGGCCGGGATCGCGCTCGTCATCGTGCAGCGGAGGGATGTTCCGTGATGGGACGCGTCACCCGGTTCGGTTTCCTGTGCGCGCTCGCGCTCCTGCCGGCCTGCTCGATCGGCCAGCGTTCGCTCGCGGTCGATCCGCCGCCGCTCGCCGACCTGGAGGAGCCGCTCGACCTGCGCGAGGAGCCGCGCGACGAAGAGCAGCGCCGCGAACTCTCCGGCGGGTCGTTCACGGGCCTCACCGTCGCGGCCGCGAGC
>JBGAOR010000066.1:0-25323 GCA_044221705.1 Planctomycetota bacterium | reverse complement strand
GCGGGGTTCGCGTCGCGGGCGATGCCGCGACGCGAACCCCGCGCCGGTTCCGGTCGGATCCCGGTCGATCACTCCTTGCGCAGGAACTCGACCAGGTCCTTTTCGAGCTCCGCGAGGCCGTAGTCCGGCACCGTCAAGCAGCGGTACACGATGCGCGCGAGCGGCTCGGGCGTGTTCGGGTTCAGGTCCTTCGGCGGCGGGTAGCTGAGGAAGTAGCTCAGCGACATGCGCTCGACCTCGCCGCCCTGTTCGCGGCCGGCGTACTGCCACGGCACCTCGTCGAACGGCAGGACGCCCGTCAGGATCTCGTAGAGCATCACGCCGATGCCCATGACGTCGGCCTTGCTCTCGCGCAGGAGCAGCGGGTTGTAGTGCGGCGTCGTCGTCGCGATGCCGCGCTCGTCCACGCGCAGCGCGGGGTCGATCAGGACGACCGCGCCCGACGGCTTCACGAGCACGTTCTCGGGCTTCAGGTCGCCGTGGTAGGCGAGTTGACCGGTGCGGTTCAGCTTCATCAGCGAGCGCACGATCGTGAGGAACCAGTTGAGGCGGATGCCTTCGAGCGCGCGGATCTTCTCGCGCAGCGTCTTGCCGCGCGCGTATTCGAGCGCGAGCACGGGCCGGCCTTCGTGGCTGAACAACTCGCGCAGCTGCACGACGTTCGGGCTCTTCACCTTCTCGAGCAGCGCCGCCTCGGCGCGCAGCGTGTCGTCGATCTCGTGCACGTCGAGGAAGTCGATGCGCACGCCGTCGTTGCGGAAGAACACGGCCTCGGCCGGCGTCTCGTCCGGGCTGATGCCCTCGGGACGGCGCTGGTTCGTGATCTCGAGGAAGCGCGTGACGTAGCGGCCGCCGCCGGCGACGTCGCCGAGCTTCAGCGCGACCTTGCGACCGTCGGGATCCTCGGCGACGTAGACGAGGGCGAACCCGCCCCGCGCGAGGAACTCGATGACGCGATACGTGCCGATGAGCTCGCCAGCTTCGAGCTTGATCATGGAGGGGGACCGAGGGGAACGGGCAGGTGGGGAGGGTCGCGGATCGCACGCGGCGACCTCAGCCCTCATCGGGAGACCGGGGGCCCGGGTTGAGTTCTTTTCCCGCCCTTCCGCCCCGGACGGTCCCGCGCCCCGGAGCCGACACGGCTCGGATCCGACGCCCGCGATCGGGCGTCGACGGCGCGCACGCCGAGTGTCCGCTCAGCGGCCGCAGCAGCCGCCGCCGGGGCGCGAGAAGCGCGACACGACGAAGCCGGCGGCGACGATGGAGACGGCGATCACGATGCCCGAGATCATGGACACAGGGTACGCGACGCACGCTCAGCGTGCTGCGTACTCCTCGAGCGCGACCTCGGCGAGCGCCGACGCGGGGCCGGCGGAGAGGATGCGGACCGCGCCGGCCAGGACCGTGCCGCTGCCGAGCCATTCGGGCTCGCGCTGGTGCGGCCGGTAGCGCCACGCGCGGCCCTCGACGTCCACGATGCCGAGCTCCTGCGCGTACACGTTGCGCACGCTGTACCACGCGCGTCCGTCGTCGCCGGGCTCCTCGAAGCGCACGATCGAGCCGGCGCGCTGCGCGCCGTCGATCACGTCCCAGGCGCGCACGGCGTGCGATCGCAGGACGACGGCGTCCGCGAGGCCGGGCGGTGAACTGGTCTTCGTGGTCCGGCACGCGCAGGTGCCCGCGACGAGGAGCGCGACGATCGCGGTGCACGAGAGGTCCACGGGTGCTGTATCGGACGACCTCCAGAGCAGCTGAAATGGACGGGTCGGTCCCACGCCCGTATCCTGGCCGCGTGGACGACTACGAGCTCAGTTGTTTTCGCAAGGCCGGCAAGATCGCTTCCGAGTGCCGGGAATGGGCCAAGGTGAACATCCGGCCGGGCGTGACCATCCGCTCCGTCCTGGAGACCATCGAGGACAAGATCCGTGCGGCCGGCGCGCAGCCGGGTTTCCCCGCGCAGTCGAGCCGGAACTTCGTCGCCGCGCACTACTGCTCGGCGCCCGAGGACGAGCAGGTCTACGCCGAGGGCGACTGCGTCAAGGTCGACATCGGCGTGCACGTCGACGGCTACATCGCCGACACGGCCGCGTCGATCGATCTGTCGAACGACAAGCGTTGGACGCCGCTCGTCGAGTCGTCGCGCAACGCGCTGGCCGCCGCGATCGGCGCCGTGAAGGACGGTTGCCAGGTCGCCGACGTCGGCGCCGCGATCGAGCGCACGATCCTCGCCGCGGGATTCCAGCCCGTGCGCAACCTGACCGGACACGGGCTCGCGCGCTGGAAGGTGCACACCGCGCCTCAGATCCCGAACTACGCCGAGCGCGGCGCAGGCACGTTGAAGGCCGGGATGGTCTTCGCGATCGAACCCTTCGCCAGCACGGGCCGCGGCTACATCCGCGAAGCCGGCAAGGCCGAGGTCTTCATGATGGTGCGCCCGCCGACGAAGGCGAAGGCCTGCGACCGCGACGTGCTCAAGGCGATCGAAGCCTGGCGCGGCCTGCCGATCGCACGCCGCTACTTCCGCCACCTCGACCGCGACGCCGTCGAGGACACGTTCACGAAGCTCGCGCGTCAGGGCGCGCTCGTGCGCTATCCGCCGCTCGTCGAGGACGAGGGCGTCATGGTCGCGCAGTACGAGCACTCGCTGTACCTGACCAAGGACGACGTCGAGATCCTGACGGCCTGAAGGATCCGCCGGCCTCCACCGGGCGTCACGGCCGGCTGCGGGCTCGCGCGACGATGCGCTGGAATGGCGCGGGGAGCTCGGCGGCTTCGCCCTGGCGCGTCCAGCCCTCGCCGCGAGTCGAATGCACGAAGTGGCCGTCGCGCTCGTAGACGTGCACCGTGCAGGGGCGGTCTCCGAAGGGCAGAGCGGCGAGCGAGAAGTCCCGGTCGCGGAGCACGCCGAACGTCTTCACGTCCAGCTCGCGCGCCAGGACGGCCCACATCATGGACTCGATGACCACCCGCTCGGAGGTGAAGGCCGAGATGCGTACACGCGCGATCTCGCCGGGCTCGTCCGGGCGTTCGACGGTGGAGTGGGCACTTTCGAGCGCCAGATACTGGTCGAGGAGGCCGCCGCCGTGCCGTGAGAGGACCCGCGCAGCGCTCCGGAAGCTCTCGATGTCCTGCGTCCGCAGCGGATCCGACGCGTTCGGTTCCGGGATCCAGACGATCTCGGGCGCGGCCGGCTTCGCCGGCGCGGGGGCCGCCGCGACCGCGGGCTCGAGGACGACCGAGCCCATCGGCGACGAGTTCGCTTGGAAGGCCGACACGAGCCGCTTGTAGCGGTTCGGAAGTTCGTCGAACGTCTCGACCTGGCGTTGACCCGCGGCGGAGTTGCTCTCGACGATCCAGCTGGGCCCGTCGCGGGACACGCGGACTTCGATCGGACCGGAATCGAACGGCATGTGCTCCTGTACGAGCCACTCGACGTGCTGCTCGGACAGCGCCAGCGGTCCCAGGCGCTCGTTCAGCTCGCGCCGCAGGTCCTTGCGCAGCGCCACGACGAGGTCGTGCGTCGGCTCGATGCGGACCGCAGCCAACTGCTTGTCGTTCGCCAGCGGCAGTCTGGTCGTCCGGGCGGCCTCGTGCTCGCGGTACCGTCGCAGCGAGTCACCCTCGCCGGACGTGTCGACGAGCGTGAGCACGGTGTCGACGGCCCGCAGTCGGTCGAGGCTGCTCTCCGTGCCCGCGATGTCGCCGGCCAGCGCCTCGAAGACCAGAGCGCGGGGCACTTCGCCGGATGCGACGCTGAGCTTCTGGACGACGCTCTTCACCCGGGCCTGGACTTGCGCGAGATCCGGGGGCAGCGGCGGCATGCGCGGGGCGAGCGCATCGGCCGGTGGCGCGGGCTGCACCGGGGATGTCACGGATGCGCGCTGCGGAGCCTCGAGATGGTCGGTGCCCCACACCATGAGCACGAGGATCGACGCGACGCCGAGGAGCATGAGCGCGAGCAGGAGCACCGCCACCTTGGCCGGCGTCCACCGGCCGCTCACCGGCGTCGCGGACGCGGCGATGGCGGGCTCCGTGGCGGCGTGCTGCATTGGCGAACTCGCCACGCCCTGCACCGCCGTGCGCACCTCGCCCGCGGCCTGGTAGCGGCGGTCGGGCTCCTTCTCGAGCGTGCGGATCACGATCTCGTCGAGGCGCACGTCGATCGAGACCTTCTGCGACGGAAGCGGGAAGCGACCGAGCGGCAGCTCGCCCGTCAGCAGCTCGTAGAAGACGACCCCCAGCGAGTAGATGTCCGCGCGGTGGTCGACGTCCTTCGGCCGCTCGATCTGCTCGGGCGCCATGTAGTGCGGCGTGCCCATCGTCTGCGACACGCGCGTCAAGGACAGTCCGCGCGCCGCGCGGTCGAGCACCTTGGCCAGCCCGAAGTCGACGATCTTCACCTTGCCGTCGCGCGTGAGCAGCACGTTCTCGGGCTTGATGTCGCGGTGGACGATGCCGTTCTTGTGCGCGTAGTCGAGCGCGGCGCAGATCTGCACGACGAGCGCGAGCGCTTGTGCGGGCTCGATGTGGCCGGCGCGCTCGGCCTGGCGCAGATTCGGGCCGTCCACGTACTCCATCGCCAGGTAGAAGTGCGGACCGGCGCGGCCGGCGTCGTACACGGCGACGATGTTCTCGTGGGAGAGCCGCGCGAGCGCCTGCGCCTCGCGCACGAAGCGCTCCTCGAAGCTCGAATCGGCGCGCGTCGGGGCGGCCAGGATCTTCAGGGCGACCGACCGCTGGAGCCCCTTCTGCCGCGCCTCGTAGACGGCGCCCATGCCGCCGCGGCCGACCAGCCGCAGGATCTCGAACTGGGGGAAGTGGGGCTGCAGCTCGGCCGGGGTCGGCGGGGGCGGGGCGGGTTCCCCGGCGGCGGTCAGGACGACCTCGGGCTCGCCCAAGCCCACGGAGAGCAGGCACTTTGGGCACATTCCCGCGGGTCCGTCGGCGGGGATCGGGGCGTGGCAGCGCGGGCAGTTCATGGGTCTCTCGAGGCCTCCGCAGTTCTGTCACGGGTTCCGGCCGGGAGGTTACGGGCAGTTCGGATCCGGTTCTCCCCCGGAGATCCGCCCTGCGCGACCGTTTCGGACCGGATGATCGGGTACCACGCCCCCGGAGGCCCCCCATGTTCCCCGAATGGCATCTGCTCGTCGTCCCGGCCCTCGTCGCCGCCGTGCTCGTCTTCATCGCCAGCTCGATCATCCACATGGTGATCCAGTGGCACGCCCCCGACTACCGCAAGTTCTCGAACGAGGACGAGGTGCGCGCCGCGATCCGGCGCACGAACCCGGTGCCGGGCGAATACACGCTGCCGCACTGCAAGGGCGGCAAGGAGATGCAGAGCGAGGAGACCACGAAGAAGTTCGCCGAGGGTCCGATCGGCACCGTCTACCTGCGGCCGAACGGGCCGATCCAGCTCGGCCCGTTCCTGGGCGCGTGGGTCCTGTACACGATCGTGATCGGGCTGCTCGTGGCGTACATCGGGTGGAGCGTGCTGCCGCGCGGCGCGAGCTACCTCAAGGTGTTCCAGGTCGTCGGCGCGTCGGCGTGGCTCGCCTACGCCTGGGGCTCGCCGGCCGACTCGATCTGGAAGGGCAAGCCGTGGACCGCGACGTTCCGCTACCTCGTCGATGGCCTCGTGTACGCGTGCCTCACGGCCGGTGCGTTCGCCTGGCTGTGGCCGCGCTGATCAGGTCGCCAAGGCCGCGAACAACCGCCGCACCTCGTCGTCGAGATCGCGCACGTCGTCGAGCGTGGACGCGATCTCGGCGCGGATCTCGTCGCGCCACGCGCCGCGCAGGCGGTGCGCGGCGACCTTGACCGCGCCCTCGGTCGAGCTCAGCGAATCCGCGATGGCGCGCAGGCTCGCGGCGTCCGGTTCGGCCGTGAGGAACGGTTTCAGCGCCGCGAACAGCGCGGATTTGCCCTCGCGCTCCATCCGGCGCTCGAGCCGTGCCAGTCCGGAGTCGAGCACGGCGAGCGCCCACGCGCGCTCGAACGTGCGCTCGGGATCGAGGTCGCTCGCGCTCGCGAGCCGCCAGCGCCGATCGGCTTCTTCGACGTCGAGCGGCACGTGTCTCGCGCCGCCGCCGCGTTTGGCGGCACGCTCGCGCTCGTCTTCGTGGCCGACGTGGTACTTCAGCGCGGCGAGCAGCCAGCCGCGGAACCGGCCGCGCTCGGAGTCGGCCTGCGCCAGGCGGCCCTTCTCGATGAGTTCCGTGAAGAGTCCCTGCACGAGGTCCGCGGCGCGCTCGCCGTCGATCCCGCGACGGCGCAAGAACGCGTAGAGCGGCCACCAGTACGCGCGACACAGGTCCTCGAGCGCCACGCGCGCCTCGGGTGCGCTCGTGGATCCGGCGCGCGCGACCACGCTCCAGCGCGTGGTGAGGAAGTTCGGCTCGCGTGTCATGACGGCGGCGAGTCCATCACGGTCGCTTCTCGTGCGCGCGCACCTGCTCGAGAGCGGCCCACCACGGCGCGGGGTCCTCTCCCGGCTCGCCGCGGTCGCGCACGCGAGTCCGGGCCCGCGCACCGACCTCGACGAGCTTCTCGAGCTCGCGCAGCACGGCCTCGCGTTCCGCACCCTGGCGGCGCTGGTCGACGCGCTCGAGGAATCGCTCCATGGCCGCGGGATCCGTGCCGTTCCGCCACAAGTGGATGCGCGCGACGCCGGCGGGCCGTGCTCCGGGCGTGCGCCAGTTCTCGGCGGCCGCGGAGGGCTGCAGTTTCGGCACGAGCGTCGCGACGGACAGCGCGAGCATCGCAGCCAGGATCGCGAGCGCGGTCCGCGGCTGCGCGCGACCGATGCGCTCGATCGCGAGCCCGCTCGTCAGGGAGAGGACTCCGATCAGCGGCAGCATGTAGCGCAGCGCCACGATGTGGTCCTCCTCGCCGCGCACCAGCGGAGACACCGTCCAGATCGCGACGAAGATCGGCGGGTAGACGAGCAGCGCGACGTAGGCGGGATCGCGCTGGCGCCTCCAGGTCCACGCCGCGACCGCCCACGACGCGACGAGGACGATCGACCACGCGACGCCGATCGCGTACCCCGCGGGGCCGCGCACCCAGAACGATTCCGGGACGTGCCGCGCGACGAGGTCGACGAAGCGTGTCAGCGGCTGTTCGCCGCCGCCGAACGCGAGCCCCGCCGGTCCGTGTCCGTAGATGCCGAGCGCCGTCTCGGGCGAGCTCGCGCGCACGAACACGAGCGGCATGCAGCCCAGCGCGAACCCGCCGATCCGCGCGGCGACGAGCTTCGCGTCGCGCCACCAGGATCGGTCGAGGATCAGATCGAGCACGACCGCGAGAGCGATCAGCATGCTCCCGCCGAAGTAGAGGAGGAGTCCGAGCGAGGCCGCCAGCGCGCCGTGCGCGAACGGACCCGCGCGGCGCGCACGCACTTCCACCCCGAACCACATCCAGGCCAGGACGAGGGCCTGGAAGTGCTGGTGCGTGCCCTGGGCCAGCACGGAATCGAGGACCGGTCCCGGCGGCGCGATCGCGAGCACGAGGGCTCCGGCCCAGGCTGCGCGCGGCCCGGCGAGCCGGTGGAGCAGCGCGAAGGCCGCCGCCGCCTCGATCATCGGGAAGGGGAGGCAGGCCATGCGCAGCGCCGGCAGGAACTCGCCGAACGCCGCGAAGAACGGCACGGCCACCGTGCCGACCGCGACGACGCCACCCCACAACCCGACCGCATGGTCGGGCAGCGGCACGAGACGGCCGTGCAGGATCTCGTGCGCGACGTTGCCGCGCAGCCACTCCTCGTTCCACACGAACCCGCCCCACTTGAGGTCCTCGGGCGGCATGAGGATCACCGCGAGCCGCAGGGCGGCGGCGATCAGCGCGCAAGCGAGGGCGCCGCGCCAGACTCGTGCGGGCCGGGCTGCAGACGTGTCGTGCATGGACTTCGCGGTGGGCCGCTCGTCAGAGCAGCTTGCGTTGCAGGTCGCGCAGCAGACACAGCGCTTCGAACGGAGTGAGGCGGTCGACGTCGAGCTTGCGGATCTCCTCCTCGGTGGCGCTGAAGGGCGACTCGAAGAGCCCCAGCTGACGCCCGGAGTCCTCGGACTTCTTGGCCCTGGCGATGCGCGGCGCGAGGCCTTCCGCGTCCTCCTCGAGCTCGGCCAGGATCTCCTTGGCGCGGACGAGGAGCGAGTCGGGCACGCCGGCGAGCCGTGCGACGTGGATGCCGTACGAGCGGTCCGTTCCGCCCTCGACGATCTTGTGCAGGAACACGATCTCGTCGTTCCACTCGCGCACGGCGACGCTCTTGTTGCACACGCCTTCGAAACGCGTCGCGAGCTGCGTCAGCTGGTGGTAGTGCGTCGCGAAGAGCGTGCGACAGCGGGCGCGCTCGTGCAGGTGCTCGACGATCGCCCAGGCCAGCGCGAGGCCGTCGAACGTGCTCGTTCCGCGGCCGACCTCGTCGAGGACGACGAGTGAGCGTGCGGTCGCGTTGTTCAGGATGTTCGCAATCTCGAGCATCTCGACCATGAAGGTCGAGGCCTGGCGCCCGATGTCGTCCGCGGATCCGATGCGCGTGAAGATCCGGTCGACGACGCCGACCTTGGCCTCCTTCGCCGGCACGAACGAGCCCATCTGCGCCAGGAGGACGATGAGCGCGGTCTGGCGGATGTAGGTCGACTTGCCGGCCATGTTCGGGCCGGTCAGCACCGTCACCATCCGGTCGGTGCGGTTCAGGTGGCTGTCGTTCGGCACGAACGCGACGTCGCGCTGCGAGCGCTCGACGATCGGGTGCCGGCCGTCCACGATCTTGATCGCGTCGCCGGCGTCGACCTTGGGCGCCGTCCAGCGGTTCTCGGCCGCGCACTGGGCCAGCGCGGTCAGGACGTCGATCTCCCCGATCGCGCGCGCGGTCGCGAGTACGCGCGGGACCTCCGCCGCGGCCGCATCGCGCAGCTCTTCGAAGAGCGCGAACTCCAGGTCGCGCGCGCGCTCCTCGGCGTGCAGCACCTTCTCCTCGAACTCCTTGAGCTCGGGCGTGACGTAGCGCTCGGCGTTCTTGACGGTCTGCTTGCGGATCCAGTGCGCCGGCACGCGCTCGACCTGGCCGCGCGGGACCTCGAGGAAGTATCCGAAGACCGAGTTGAAGCCGACCTTGAGGCCGTTCATCCCGGTGCGCGCGATCTCCTCGCTCTGGAACCGCGCCATCCAGCCCTTGGCGTCGCGCGCGAGGGTGTGCAGCTCGTCGAGTTCGGCCGAGACGCCGGCGCGGACCAGGCCGCCCTCCTTGACGGTCGGCGGCGGCGCGTCGACGAACGTGCTCGCGATGCGGTCGGCGATGCCGGCGACCGGATCGAGCGCGTCGTGGAGCTCGCCGAGGGCCTTGGACGATGCGCGCTCGATCGCGGTGCGCAGCTCGGGCACGCGCTGCAGCGAGTTGGCCAGACCCACGAGGTCGCGCGCGTTGCAGCGGCCGGTCGCGATCTTCCCCGCGAGGCGTTCGACGTCGAGCACGCGACCGAGGATCTCGCGCAGCTTCTCGCGCGTGATGCCGTCCTCGGCCAGCTCGGCGACGCCCTTCTGACGGTGCAGGATCCCGTCGACGTCGCGCAGCGGCGCGCCGAGCCACTCGCGCATCGTGCGCCCGCCCATGGGCGTCCGCGACAGGTCGATCACTTCGAGGAGCGTGCCCTCGCGGCGCCCTTCGCGCTGGGTCTCGAAGAGCTCCAGGCACGAACGCGTCGCGCGGTCGAGCACGAGGTGGCGCGCGCGGTCGACGAGCTCGAGCACGCGGACGTGCGCGCAGCCCTGGCGCTGCGTCTCCTCGAGGTACGCGAGCAGCGCGCCCGCGGCCGGCACGATCGCGGAGTGCTCCTCGATGCCCAGGCCCTCCAGCCGCGCCAGGCCGAGCTGCTTCGTGACGAGGCGCAGGGCCGCCTCGCGATCGAAGTGCCAGGCCTCGCGCGGGTGGACGCGCGGACCCAGGACGCGCGCGAGCTCCGCCGACGCAGCGGCGTGGGTCTCGGCGAAGGTCGCCGCGACGATGAGTTCCGCCGGTGCGACGCGCGCGAGCTCGTCCGACAGTGTCTCGATGTCGAGTTCGCACGCCTGGAATCGGCCGGTGGACAGGTCCACCCACGTTAGTGCCGCCGCGTCGCCCTGCGCGTGCAGACACGCGAGGTGGTTCGCCGCGCGCGCGTCGAGCGCGTTCTCCTCGGTGAGCGTTCCCGCCGTCACGACGCGCACGACCTGGCGGTCGACGATGCCCTTCGCCTGCCGCGGATCCTCCATCTGCTCGCAGATCGCGACGCGAAAACCCTTGTTCACGAGGCGCAGCAGGTACGAGTCGGCCGCGCGCACCGGTACTCCGGCCATCGCGATCGCGTCCTCGCCCTTCGAGCGCGACGTCAGCGCGATCCCCAACTCGCGCGCCGCGATCGTCGCGTCCTCGTGGAAGAGCTCGTAGAAATCGCCCATGCGGAAGAACAGCAGGGCGTCCGGCGCTTCGCGTTTCGCGCGCCAGAACTGCTCCATCATGGGGGAGTGCTGACCGCCGGATCGCGCGGGCTGGTCCTTGGGCAGGTACGTCGAGCGCATGGCGTCCCGACAGTGTAGAGGACCGGGCTCGGCGGAACCCGCGGCTTGCGCCGGTCGGGCGCGCCGCGGACGATCCGTGGCATGCGCGACCGAACGTACTCGCCGTGGCTGACATCGGCCCTCGTCCTGGCATTGGTCACGGGGAGCTGCAACTCGCCGCGAGCCACGGAGGATCTGCCGCGGGAACCCGAGGCGCGGGAGAAGGCGCTGGGCGAACGCCTGGCCCTCGAGGATCCGCGGACCGGGCAGGACGGCGGGTCGGGATTCCTGGAGGTGACCCTCGCGAACCCGAGCGATGCGCGTGTCGAGACGCGCTGCGCGCCGGAGTGGTACGACGCGCAAGGCGTCGTGGTCTCCGCCGCGGCCGACTGGCAGAGCTTGGACCTGAAACCCGGCGAGGAGCGCCGGCTGCGCTTTGCCCCGATGCCCTCCGCCGCCCGCTCGTGGCGAATGCGCTTCGCGTCGTGAGCACGCGACAGGGAACGGTGCGACAAGAGTCCGGGCGATGGGGAGCCGTGCGATGGGCCATGCCCCTCGCGCTCGCGGCGTGCGGTCTCCTCGGATGCCGCTCGGCGGCTCCATCCGGGTCGGCCGACGCCCCGCCGAGCATCGACGTGGGCGCGGGGAGCCCCGACGCCGTCGCCCGCCGCTCGGCGCGCGAACTCGCCGATTCGTCGATCCTCGCACGGCGGGCGCCACGCGCCGGCGATGGCGACCAGCGCTACGCCGTGCGCATCGACCCCCACGAATTCGCCACCCCGAGTTCCGCGTCGTCGTTCGCGAGCATGCTCCAAACGGCCCTGGTCGCGACGGGCAGCTTCCTGATCGTCGAGGACGCGGTCGCGCCCGCGATCCATGCGCGCGTGACGGAGAACACCGCAGAGGCGGAGGCGCTCGTCTGGGTCTCCGGCGCCGATGGGGAACCCTGGGTCCACGTCCTCGGGAGGCTCGTTCACACCAATTGAAAAGTCCTGGATGCGCGGTTCGAACCGCCAAACCCGCCGGCTCTGCAGGCTGTCCTGAGGGGGGATCGGCAGAATGGGGGCCGATCCTCGTGAGCGAACGACTGCTTCGATGGCCCGAACCCGCTGACTCCCTCGGCGGGTTCGGTCTTTTGCGGGCGAAGCGCGGACCCGCTGCTCCTCTGCCCCGAGGACCACGAAGGAAGTCGGTTTTTCGCGATCGGACCCGCCTCCCGGCCGGCTCGATCGGATGCAGCCTGAAGCTGCGCTGGGGACAACTCTTCTCGATGCCCGTCAGCCCGCTGGGTCCGCCCGGCGGGCTGATGTCTTTCCAGGCCCCGCTCGCGATGCGCGACTGCTCGAGTCACCGGAATTCCCGAGAGCGCGAGGAAAGCCGGTTCGCCCGGGCCCGTGCGCCGGCTCACTCGAGTGCAGCACGAAGCTGCGCTGGGGACAACTCTTCTCGATGCCCGTCAGCCCGCTGGGTTCGCCCGGCGGGCTGATGTCTTTCCAGGCCCTGGTCGCGGGCGGCACCCGGATGACGCGCCGAACTTCGCGAGAGCGCGGGGAAACGAGGTTCGGCGCGACCTCGGTGCCGGCTCACCCGGACGCAGCTTGAAGCTGCGCTGGGGACAACTCTTCTCGACGCCGTCAGCCCGCCGGGTTCGCCCGACGGGCTGACGGCTTTTCCGGGCGGGTCGTTCACCGTTCCGTGTTCGGTCGCGATTCGCGCCCGGCTGGGTCGAGCGCAGCCCGCAAGGCTGCGCTGGGGATCCGATTCTTCTCGATGCAGGCCCGACCGGTTCGCCGGTCGGGTCTGCGTCTTTTTCCCGGGCCCCTCCACGGTGCGCTCGCGGCCCGGGCCCGCCGCGACCGATAGCATGCCTCCATGGCGCAGTACCTCGTGACCGGCGGGGCGGGCTTCATCGGATCGCACCTGGTGCGTGCCCTCCTGGCGCGCGGCGACCGTGTGCGAGTCCTCGACGATCTCTCCACGGGGCGCGCCGAGAACCTCGCCGGCCTCCCGGTCGAATTCGTGCGCGGCTCGATCGTGGACCCCGCGGCCTGCGAGGCCGCCTGCGCCGGCATCGCCGGGGTGTTCCACGAGGCCGCCCAGGTCTCGGTCCCGCGCAGCGTCCAGGCTCCGCGGGAGAGCTACCAGATCAACGTCATGGGCACCCTGAACGTGCTCGAGGCTTGTCGCGCCGCGGAGGTGAAGCGCGTCGTCTTCGCGGCCTCGTCCGCCGCGTACGGGGACACCGTCGAGTTGCCCAAGGTCGAGACGATGACCCCGCGGCCGCTGTCGCCCTATGCGAGCGGCAAGCTCGCCGGCGAGGACCTGCTGCGGGTCTACGGTTCGCTCTACGGGATGCGCACGGTCGCGCTGCGCTACTTCAACGTGTTCGGGCCGAGGCAGGTGGACGACAGTCCGTACACGGGCGTCATCGCGATCTTCGCGCGCGCGCTGCTCGAAGGGCGTCGCGCGACGATCTTCGGCGATGGAGCTCAGTCGCGCGACCTGACCTACATCGACAACGTCGTCGCCGCGAACCTCGCGGCGATGGAGCGCGATCTCGAGCCCGGCACGGTGGTGAACGTCGGAACCGGCGAGCGGGTCTCCATCCTCGAGATCTACCGCGCGATGGCCGAGCTCATGGGGAGTGATCTCGAACCGGTCTTCGGACCCGTGCGGGCCGGCGACGTGCGCGACAGCCTCGCGTCGATCGAGCGCGCGCGCGCGCTGCTCGGGTATGCACCCCGGGTCGGCTGGCGCGAAGGAATCGCGCGAACCGTGGCCTGGTATCGCGAGCGGCTGCAGGCGGCACGGGTCTGACCCGCGCGGCTGACCGTCGCGCGAACGTGAGCCCCTGGACGGCTCGGAGCGGCCTGGGGGCGCGTTGGCCGGCCTCCGGAACCGCCATTCCTTGCCGGGTTTCTTGGGTCTGGATACCCTCGGCGACTTCACACGCTCCGGCCCGAATCGCGCGAGCCCCTCCTGGGCCGCGGGGGCGGAGAGGACCCGCCATGACCCTGACCGCCGACTTCCGCCAGGACCTCGAGGCCATCGGCCTCAAGACCGTCACCTACAAGTACAACCTCTCGAAGGACGAGCTCTTCCACGAGGCCATCCAGAACGACAAGGGCCGCGTGAAGAAGGACGGTCCGAGCACGGACCAGAAGGCCTTCGCCACGAAGCTCGGCGTGAAAGGGCCTCTGGTCTACTACACGGACCCGGACTGCACCGGGCGGCGCGTCAAGGACACCTACACGGTCGCCTGGCCGGAGGTGATCGACCAGATCTGGTGGAAGGCAGACATGCAGCAGTACGACCCGGCCAAGTACCAGGGTCTGCTCAAGCGCGTGCTGGACCACCTGAACGCGAAGAAGGCGACGCTCTACGTCAAGGACGTCTTCGTCGGCGCGGACCCGGCGTTCGCGATCCCGTACCGCTTCGTGGGCGAGTACGCGTCGCATGCGATGTTCGCGCACAACATGTTCCCGAAAGACCTGAAGGGTGTCCGCGACGTCGAGAAGCGCCGCTGGACGATGATCAACGCCCCGTCTTTCGTGTGCGTTCCCGAGCGCGACGGCTGCCGCGCGGAAGCCGCGATCGTCATCGACGTCAAGAACCGGATCTGCCTCGTCGCGGGTCGCGCGGACTACTGCGGCGTCGTCAAGAAGACGATCTTCACGGTCGGCAACTTCCTGCTGCCGCTCGACGGGCGCCTGTCGATGCACTGCTCGGCCAACGTCGGGCCGAAGGGCGACGCGGCCGTGCTGTTCGGCCTGTCGGGCACGGGCAAGACGACGCTGTCGGCGGACCCCGATCGCCGCCTGATCGGCGACGACGAGACGATCTGGAGCGACAGCGGCCTCGTCAACCTGGAGGACGGCTGCTACGCGAAGCTCATCGACCTGAACAAGGACGCGGAGCCCGTGATCTGGGACGCGCTGATGAAGCCCGGCACGATCGTCGAGAACGTCCCGGCGCCGAAGGGCAAGAAGCTCTCCGATGTCACGCCGCACGAGTTCGACCTGACCGACAAGTCGATCACGGAGAACACGCGCTTCAGCTATCCGCTGTCGGCGAACCCGAACGTGATGCCGAACTCGGCTGGCCCGCACCCGACGACGATCGTCCTGCTGACGGCGGATGCGTTCGGCGTGCTGCCGCCGATCGCGGTCCTCGACGCGAAGCAGGTCATGTACCACTTCGTCTCGGGCTTCACGGCGAAGCTCGCTGGCACGGAAGTGGGCGTCACCGAGCCGCAAGCGGCGTTCTCCGCGTGCTTCGGCGCGCCGTTCATGGCCCACAAGCCGAGCGTCTACGCCAAGCTGCTCGCGGCGAAGATGGAGAAGCACAAGGCGCGCTGCATCCTGCTCAACACGGGCTGGAGCGGGGGAGCGTACGGCACGGGCAAGCGCATCTCGATCAAGGACACGCGCGCACTGCTCAATGCGGCCCTGCGCGGCGATCTCGACGCGGGCAAGGTCGAGTACGTCACGCACCCGACCTTCAACATGCAGATGCCGAAGAGCTGCCCGGGCGTGGACGCCAAGATCCTCGACCCGCGCAACACGTGGACGGACAAGGCGGCCTACGACGTCGCGGCGAACAAGCTGCGCGACCTGTTCCGCAAGAACTTCGCCGAGAAGAAGTTCGCGGAGCTGGGCATCGAACCGGTCATGTGAACCGCCGGACATCCGGCGAAGAGCGCGGGGTCGGACGGCTGTCCGGCCCCGCGTCGTTGCCCGCGGTGTCCGGGACCGGGTGCTATGCTCGCCGGCCCATGAGTGACGCGAAGAGCCACTACCTTGCCGGCCTGAAGCTCTTCGGGCAGAACCGGTTCGAGGAAGCGATCGTCGAGCACGAGAAGGCCATCGCGCTCAAGCCCGATTGGACGGACGTGCTCAACGCGCTCGCGACTGCGCAGAGCAAGGCTGGCCGGCACGCGGAAGCGGTCGCGACGATCGAGCGCGCGATCGCGCAGAACCCGAACGACCCCTTCGCCTTCACGAGCCTCTCCATCTTCCTGCAGCGCCTCGGCAAGATCCCCGAGGCCGAGAGCGCCGCCGCGAAGGCGCGCCTCCTGAACTGGAAGGAAGAGCTCAAGAAGAACCCGAATGCGCCGCCTCCCGAGGGCGGGTTCAAGGTCATCCAGGACTGAGTCTCAGTCGTCGTCGTCCTGGTCGATCCCGAGCATCTTGCGGCCTTCCTCGGAGATCTTCTGCGGGCTCCAGACCGGCTCCCACACGATCGCGATCTGCGTCCCGGACACGCCGGGGATGGCGTTCACGCGGCGCTTCATGACCTCGGGAATCGTGCGCGCCTCGGGGCAGCTCTGCGACGTCAAAGTCATCGTGATCGTGCAGGCGCCGGCGTCGTCGAGCTTCACGTCGTAGACGAGACCCAGGTCGACGATGTTGACCGGGATCTCCGGGTCGAACACCTGCTTGAGTTCCTTGTAGACGTCTTCGGTGGTGGGCATGGTCGCTCGCTCGGTTGCTCTCGGGATCGGGGCGAACAGTCTAGTCCGAAGCCGGGGTGCGCGGGAACTTCGGCCCCGATCAGCGCGCGCGGGCTGCTTCCACGCGCAGGTCGAGCAGATCGTCGGGCAAGGGGGCTTCGATCTGCAAGCGCCCGCCCCCGAATGGCGAATCGAACCCGAGCCGCCACGCGTGCAACGCCACCCGGCGGCTCGGGGCGCGCAGCTTCTGGTCCTTGCCGCGCCCGTAGCGGCGGTCGCCGATGAGCGCGTGCCCGCCGTGCGCGAAGTGCACGCGGATCTGGTTGCGACGGCCGGTCACGAGGTCGACCTCCATCTCGGTCGCGACCTCGTAGCGCGCGAGGACGGCCCAGCGCGTCTCCGCCGGCTTGCCGCGCGCTTCGTCGACGCGCACGTCGGGGCCGTCGTCGGCGATCGGCCAGCGGTAGACGCCGCGCGATTCCTGGTAGCGGCCCTGCGCCAACGCCCAGTACGTCTTCTTCACGGCGCGCTCGCGGAACAGCGTCTCGAGCGCGATGCGAGCTTCGTCGTCGAGCGCGAGGACGACCGCGCCCGACACGTCGAGGTCGAGCCGGTGCACCGCCTGCGCGGCGATGCCCTGCTCGGCGAGGACCTCGACGAGCGAGCGCGCTGCCCCGCCGCGCTCCGGCGCGGACAGGAGCCCCGCCGGCTTGAGCGCGACGAGGAAACGCTCGTGGTGGTGGAGGATCGGGATCGGGGACGACATGAACCCGGGCGTTCAGCGCGCTGGAGCTGGCGCGAGACGGAGGATCGCCCGCACATAGGCCAGCTCGAAGCCCATCTTCTGCGCATTCTCCTGCGATTTCGACCCTGGCGCCGTGGTGAGGACCGCGAGATCGCAACCGGCGCGCGTCGCGTTCGCGAGACGGCGCTCGAGCAGCGCCGCCTGGACGCCGCGTCGGCGGTGCTCTCGAAGCGTCCCGGCGCCGCAGAGCTGCGCCACGCGCGTCTCCGCGTCGACGCGCAGGCTCGCTCCGCCCGCCGCGGTCCCGGCGCGTCGCGCCAGATAGCGCGTGACTCCGCGCGCGTCCGACATGGCGCGCACGACGCGCTCGAGCGCCGCGCGCGGGAACGACTCGTGCGCGGCGACGCCCTGGACATCGGGCGCCGCGAAGGCCGAGACCACGACGTCGAGCCAGCTCGCGAGCTCCTCGTCGGCGCCGATTTCGACGCGGATCTCCGGTCGCTCAGGCCAGCTCTCGCCCGGATGCAGGGTGCGGGCGAGCACGTTCTCGAAGCCCGCGAGTGCGTACCCGCGCGACGTGAGTTGCTCCGCGAGCCCCGTTTCCGCGAGCGTCGTGAGTTCGACCTGCACGGCCGCCCCGCGGGCGTGGAACTCCGCTTCGACGAGCGCGAGCTCGTCGTCCCGCGGCAGGCCCGCGAACCCGAGTCCCGCGACCTTCGTCAGCGGCGAGTCCGCTCCGGAGCATGCGGCCACGCCGCCGGCGAGCGGCCTCACGAGGACGTCCGACCCCATGCGCCCGAGCGCGACGGTGGCCTCCTCGATGAGCGCGCGCTCCGCCCGCTCGATCCTCCGCGCCAGGTCCACGCCGATGAAACCCAAGTGTTCAGCCTCGAGGACGCGCCGCCGGACCCTGGAAACCACCTGCGCGCAGCGTGATCACGAGCGTGTCGCGGTGCCCCGGCCGATCGGGATCGAGGGGTTGGATCGGCGTGCTCTCGTGGATGACGCGCTCGTCGTCGAGCAGCAGCGCGCTCCACGGTTCTTCCAGGGTGAAGCGCACGCCCTGCGTGCCGCGCGCGTCGAACACGCGCGTCTCGCCGCCCTTGATCGCGTGGCGCGCGACGAGGATCACGGCGACGAGGTCGACGCCGTCGCGGTGCGCGCCCTCGGGCGTGGGCCGGCCGATGCCGTCGGTGGTGTCGATGCGGAACGGGTGCGCCTCGATGAACCACGGCTGCTCGCCGCGCAAACGCGACGCCGTGCGCGCGAGGCCCACGAGCAGCGCGTTCCAGGCCGGATCGGCCGTGAGCGCCGGGTCGAGCGGCTCGAACCAGCGCTCGATCCCGCCGTGGAGCGCGTTGTATTCGACCGATTGCCAGTGCGCGCGGTGGGGGACTGCGCGAACCGAGTCGCGCTCGACGACGAAGCACCCGTGACGCCGCTTCCGATAGCGGCCGCCGTCGCGCAGGTACTCGTCTCGCCGCAGGTCCTCCCAGTGCTTCGCCCAGCGCGCGAACCCGCCCTCCGGCACGCCGGCGAGGGTCGCGAGCGACGCCGCGTCGAGGACGGCGAAGCCCGCTCCGGCGAGGCTGCGCTGGATGTCGCCGGGCGGCGTGAGCGTCGGACGAACGAGCATCGTGCCGACGATCGTGACGTCCGCCGGCCGGCGCGTCATCCCTCGGATTCCGGAGGAGTGCCACGGGGATGCGCCGACGATCGATCGCGCAGCGAGCGTGCAATCCGGCACGCGAAGCCGCACAGCGCGTCCTGCGCGCGCGCAGGATCCGTCCCGTGGCGATCCGCCGGATGGCGAAGCTCCTCCGCCTCCGGCACGCGCGAGCGACACTCCGCGCGGAACGCGCTGGCCCGCGGCCTGCCCGCGCGCGCCAGGACGGGAGAGCCCCAGCCAGTTTTTGGGGCAGCCTCCGCGGGGCGGGCTCAAGGCACGCCTGCCAAACGAGTTAGGGCTGCCCCTCCGGCGCGTGCCGCGGACCGCCCCGCTCAGGCCCCGGCTTGACACGCGCCGATGCACTCGCCAACCGTGGGGGTCCAGATGAGCAAGCCTCTCGTGATCGTCGAGTCTCCGGCCAAGGCCAAGACCATCGCCAAGTTCCTCGGCCGGAACTGGACCGTGGAGGCCTCGATCGGGCACGTCCGCGATCTGCCTTCGAACGCGGCGGAGATTCCCGCGGCGATCAAGAAGGAGACGTGGGGTCGGATGGGCGTCGACGTCACGAAGGACTTCGAGCCGCACTACATCGTCCCGGGCGAGAAGAAGAAGCGCATCGCCGAGCTGCGGGCGAAGCTCAAGGACGCGACCGAGCTCTATCTCGCGACCGACGAAGACCGCGAGGGCGAGGCGATCTCGTGGCACCTCCTGGAGCTCCTGAAGCCCAAGGTGCCTGTCAAGCGGATGGTCTTCCACGAGATCACGCAGAAGGCGATCGACGAGGCGCTGCGGAACTGCCGCGAGATCGACGCGGCGCTGGTGGATGCACAGGAGTCGCGGCGCATCCTCGACCGTCTGTACGGCTACGAGGTCTCGCCGGTCATGTGGAAGAAGATCGGCCCGGGCACCTCGGCCGGTCGCGTGCAGAGCGTCGCGACGCGCCTGATCGTCGAGAAGGAGCGCGAGCGCATGGCGTTCCGTTCCGCGAGCTGGTGGGACGCGGACGTGGAGCTCTCGCGCGGATCCGCGCGCTTCCCGGCCGCGGTCGTCAGCGTCGACGGCAAGACGCTGGCGCAGGGCCGCGACTTCGGCTCGGACGGCAAGTTGACGCCGGGCCGCAACGTACTCGTGCTCGACGAGGCGGCCGCGACGAAGCTCGCGACAGGTCTGCGCGGCGCGGAAGCGCGCGTCCGGCGCGTCGAGGAGAAGGAGTACAAGAGCGAGCCCAAGGCTCCGTTCACGACCTCCACGATGCAGCAGGAGGCCGGGCGGAAGCTCGGGATGACGGCCAAGCGCGCGATGTCCGCCGCGCAGGCCCTCTACCAGAACGGCTACATCACCTACATGCGTACGGACAGCATCGCGCTGTCCGACCAGGCGATCGCCGCGGCGCGCAGCCACGTCGAGCGCGAGTACGGCCGCGAGTACCTGCCCAGCTCGCCGCGCGTCTTCCGCGGGAAGTCGAAGAACGCTCAGGAGGCGCACGAAGCCATCCGCCCGGCCGGCGAGGTGTTCCGCACGCCGCGCGAGGTCGAGGCCGAGGTCGGCTCGGACGAGGCGCGCCTGTACGACCTGATCTGGAAGCGCACGGTCGCGTGCCAGATGGTCGACGCGCGCATGAAGAGCGTGGCGGCGACGTTCGACGTCGCGACGAAGGACGGGCGCAAGGTCGAGCTCGTCTCGCGCGGCCGCACGGTGCTGTTCGACGGCTTCCTGCGCGCCTACGTCGAGGGACAGGACGTGGCGGAGTCGGTCGAGCGCGCCGACGACGAAGCGGTGCTGCCCGCGCTGGCGCAGGGGGACACGGCGCAGGTCGCGAAGGCCGACGCCGCGGGTCACGCCACGAAGCCGCCCGCGCGCTACACGGAAGCCAGCCTCGTGCAGAAGATGGAGGAGCTCGGGATCGGGCGTCCGTCCACGTACGCGAGCATCATCGCGACGATCCAGGACCGCGAGTACGTCGAGAAGCGCGGCACCGCGCTCGTCCCGCGTCCGCTGGCGTTCGCGATCGTCCAGCTCATGGAGGCGCTCGCGCCGACGCTCGTCGACTACTCGTTCACCGCCGAGATGGAGGAGGAGCTCGACCAGATCGCGCGCGGCGAGCTCGGCCGTCTGAAGTTCCTCGGCGACTTCTACCGCGGGAACCAGCCCGGCCTGCACAAGATCGTCACCGAGCACATCGGCGCGATCGACCCGAAGACGATCTGCACCATCCCCCTCGGCTCGAAAGACGGCGACCCGGTCGACCTGCGCGTCGGACGCTACGGACCGTACCTGGAATACCGCGGCAAGCGCGCCACGCTGCCCGACGGCATCGCGCCCGACGAGATCGACGTCGATCGCGCGATCGAGATCATCGAGACCGCCAAGGCCGCCGACGAGCCGATGGGGCACGACGCGAGCGGGCTGCCCGTCTACCTCAAGACCGGTCGTTTCGGGCCGTACGTGCAGCTCGGCGACGATCCCAAGCCTCCGCCGGAGGAGGCCGAGGTTCCCGCGACGAGCGCGGACGGCAAGGCGAAGCCCAAGAAGAAGGCCAAGAAGAAGGCCGACCTCGGACCCAAGCCGCGCCGCGCGTCGCTGCTCAAGTCGATGAGCCCGAAGACGCTGACCCTCGAGCAGGCGCTGCAGCTCCTGACGCTCCCGCGCCAGTTGGGTGACGACGTCGACGGCAATCCCATCGTCGCCGCGCTCGGCCGCTTCGGGCCGTACCTGATGAAGACGATCCCGGGCGCGGAGAAGCCGGACTACCGCAATCTCAAGACGGAGGAGCAGCTCTTCTCGGTCACGCTGGACGAGGCGCGCGCGATCTACGCGCAGCCCAAGCGCGGTCGCGGTCGCGCGGCCGCGCCGCCGCCGCTCAAGGAGTTCGGCGTCGATCCGAACTCGGGCACTCCGATCCTCCTCAAGGACGGCAAGTACGGCCTCTACGTGACCGACGGCGAGACGAACGCGACGCTGCCGAAGGGCACCGCGCCGGAGGAGGTCACGCTCGAGTCGGCCGCGCGTCTCCTGGCCGAGCGCCGCGCGGCGGGCCCGTCGAAGAAGAAGACGACGCGCCGCAAGGCGGCCTCGCGCGGCTGAACGAACGTCCCGCAGCCGTGATCCGCTACGAAGGCACGCTGTACCGTCCGCCGTCCGAGGGCGAGAGCCTGATCCTCCAGGCCACGATCGGCTGCTCGTACAACCGCTGCACCTTCTGCGCGATGTACCGCGAGAAGAAGTTCCGCGTGCGCGGACTCGACGAGCTGCGCGCGGAGATCGCGTGGGCCGCGCGCGCGTTGCCTCCCGTGCGCAAGGTGTTCCTGGCCGACGGCGACGCGCTGATCGCGAAGACGGCGTTCCTGCTGCAGGTCCTGGCCGAGCTGCGCGCCGCCTTCCCCGACCTGCGCCGCGTTTCGTGCTACGCGTCGCCGCAGGCGTTGCAGGTCCGCAGCATCGACGACATGCGCGCGCTGCGCGAGGCCGGGCTCGACCTCTACTACCTGGGCGTCGAGAGCGGCGACGACCGCGTGCTCGGCAGGCTCGAGAAGGGCGTCGACGCGGCCGAGATGATCCGCGTCGCGGGCAAAGCGACCGAGGCGGGCGTCGCGATCTCGACCATGATCCTGCTGGGCGCCGGCGGGCGCGCGGGGTCGCTCGAGCACGCGGTCGCGTCGGCCCGCGTGATCAACTCCATCCGGCCGCGCTTCGTGTCCACGCTCGTGATGACGCCGGTCGAGGGCACGCCGCTGTGGGACGAGGCCGAACGCGGCCTGGTGGACGAGCTCGATCCGCTCGAGCTGACGCGCGAACTGCGCGAGTTCGTCGCCGGACTCGAGCTGTCGGGTTCGATCTTCCGCTCGAACCACGCCAGCAACTTCCTGCCGCTGGCCGGGACGCTGCCGAAGGACAAGGCGCGCATCCTGGCCGAGCTCGACGCGGTGCTGGCGCGGCCGGATCGGGCGCGCTTCGTTCCGGACTGGATGCGCGGCCTGTAGCATCGTCCGGATGCTGCCCCTCCTCGCGGCGGCGGGCCTCGCGCTCGCCGCTTCCGGCCCGGTCCATGCACCGGGACCTGTGCTGATCACGAACGTCCGCCTCTCGACGGCCGCCGACGCGAAACCAGCGTCGATCCTCGTGCGCGACGGCCGCATCGAGCGCCTGCAGGAGGGCACGATCGACGCGCCGATCGACGCGCGCACGATGGACGGCCGAGCGGCGCTCGTGCTGCCGGCGTTCCTCGACGCGTACTCGTTCGCGGGCTGCGCGACGCCGGAGCCGAAGGCGGAGCGCGATCAGCCGGCGAAGACGTCGACCGACGTGCTGGTCGACATGCGCGAGGCGAACCGCAAGGGCATCCAGCCCGCCTTCCGCGCGGCCGACGTGTTCGACGCCGGCGACGCGCTGTCGGCTTGGCGCGAGAACGGATTCGGCGCGCTGCTGTCGGCGCCGGCCGGACAACTGCTCGCGGGCCAGAGCGCGCTCGTCGTGACGCGCGAGGCGGCGGCGCGCGACGCGATCGTGCGCGCCAGCGTGTTCGACCACGCGAGCTTCCAGAGCACCGGTCCGGGCTATCCCGGCACGCTGATGGGGTCGATCGCGCAGCTGCGCCAGTTCTTCCTCGACGCGCGCCGCCAGGGCGAGATCCTCGCGCGGCGCGCGGCGGGCAAGCCCGGCGAGCGGCCGCCGTTCGACGCGGACCTCGCGGCGGCGCAGGACTGCCTCGCGCGGCGCCGCGTCGTGTGCTGCGCGGTGGACGAGGCCGACGACATCGAGCGCTTCCTCGCGCTCTCGAACGAGCACGGTTTCGCGATCGCGATCGCCGGCGGGCGCGAAGCCTGGAAGCGCGCGCGTCTGCTGGCGGACAAGAAGATCCCCGTGATCCTGACGCTCGCGGGCGGCGACGAGCCGGAGGACCCCGACGCCCAGGACGCGAAGAAGAAGAAGAAGGAGCCCAGGGCCGAGGACGCGCCCTGGACCTACGACGTGCCCGTCGCCGCGAAGCGCGAGAAGCGGCGCCTGTGGGTGGAGGAACGCGACGGCGCGCGCGTGTTGGCCGAGGCCGGCGTGCGCATCGCGTTCGGGACGGGGAAGGAGAAGCCCAAGGGATTGGTGGAGCGCGTGCGCAAGCTCGTCGAGGCCGGCCTGCCGCGCGAGACGGCCTTGCGCGCGCTCACGGAGGTCGCGGCCGAGATCGTGGGCGCGTCGCCCGCGCTCGGACGACTCGCGGTCGGATCCGACGCGACGTTCGCGCTGTGGACGAAGGACCCGCTGACGGCGAAGGACGCCGCGGTCGCGTGGCTCTTCGTCGACGGCCGCCCGATCGAGTTCGACGCGCAGGACAAGGCCAAGAAGGACGCGAAGGACACGCCCGACGAGGGCGTCGACGCGAGCGGCAACTGGAGCATCGCCTACGACGTTCCGCAGGTTCCGAGCGGCCAGCTCGAGGTCCAGATGGACAAGGACGGTTCGGTCGAGGGCACGCTGCGCGGCAAGAGCCCGAGCGGCGCGCCCGTCGAGGCCGCGCTGAGCGGCAGCGTCCGCGGCAAGACGATGAAGCTCTCGGGGACGCTCGAGGTCGAGGACATGCGCATGGTGCTCGAGTTCGAGGGCGAGCTCGACGGCGACGCGTGGAAGGGGACGCTCGGCGGCGTGATGCCGACGGCTGTCGGTTTCACGGCGCAGCGCACGCCGAAGGACGGTGGGCGATGAGCTTCGCAGTCCTGGTGCTGCTCGCGCTGCCCGTCGCCGGCGATCACCCGATCGAGACCGATGCCGACCGCAAGCCGCGCCTCGTGCTCGACGGTTCGGCGCTGATCCGCGGCGCGACGATCCACACCGCGGTCGCGCCGGCGTTCGAGGGCGACGTGCTCGTGCGCGACGGGAAGATCGCGGCGGTCGGACGCGTCGAGGCGCCCGCGGGTGTCCCGGTGATCGAGGCACACGGGCTGCACCTCGCGCCCGGGGTCGTCGACTGCCACTCGCACATCGCGATCGACGGCGGCGTCAACGAAGGCAGCGTGTCGATCAGCGCCGACGTCTCGATCGCGGACGTCGTCGATCCCGACGACCTGTCGATCTACCGCGCTGCGGCGGGCGGAGTGACGACCGCGCGGCTCCTGCACGGCTCGGCGAACGCCATCGGCGGGCGCGACGCGGTGATCAAGACGAAGTGGAAGCGCACGGCCGACGAGATCCGCTTCCCCGGCGCGCACGAGGGCATCAAGTTCGCGCTGGGCGAGAACCCCAAGCGCTCGAACGGCGGCGGTCGCAGCGAGCGCTTCCCGGCGAGTCGCATGGGCGTCGAGGCCGTGTTCCTGCGCGCGTTCGAGCGCGCGCGCGAGTACGGAGAGACGTGGAAGGCGTACGAGTCGGCGAGGAAGGCCGGCGAGGACCGCGATCCGCCCCGGCGCGACGTGAGGCTCGACGCGCTGGCCGGCATCCTCGACGGCCGGATCCTCGTGCACAGCCACTGCTACCGGCAGGACGAGATCCTCATGCTGCTCGAGGCCTCGCAGCGCTTCGGCTTCCGCATCGCGACGCTGCAGCACGTGCTCGAGGGCTACAAGGTCGCGCGCGAGATGGCCGCGCTGGGCGTGGGCGGGTCGACGTTCGGCGACTGGTGGGGGTACAAGATCGAGGCCTACGACGGCATCCCGCAGAACGCGGCGCTGATGGACAAGGCTGGCGTGCTGTCGTCCTTGAACTCGGACTCGGACGAGATGATGCGGCGCCTGTACGGCGAGGCGGCGAAGTCCGTGCGCTACGCCGGGATGGACCGCGTGCGCGCGCTCGACCTCGTCACGCTGTTCCCGGCGCGCCAACTGGGTCTCGGCGACCGCGTCGGATCCATCGAGGTCGGCAAGGACGCCGACCTGGTGCTCCTGAGCGGCGATCCGCTGTCGTCGCTGTCGACCGTGCGCTGGACGATGATCGACG